>JBPFDX010000021.1:0-79569 GCA_051061385.1 Methylocystis sp. | reverse complement strand
CGACCATCACCACCTTCATCTTTCGCGTGCGCAACGTGCCCGCCGCCCTTTACAAGGCGCTCGGCGGGTTCGCCACCAATGGCGTCAACATGACGAAACTGGAAAGCTACATGGTTGACGGCGAGTTCGCCGCGACGCGCTTTCTCGCCGACGCCGACGGACATCCCGAGCAGCCGGCGATGGCGCGCGCCCTGGAAGAACTTCAGTTCTTTTCCAAGGAAGTGGAAATTCTCGGGGTTTATCCGGCGAGCGATTTCCGCATCACCAACATCCGCGCCTTCGCTTTTGGGGATTGACAGGCCGTAGAGGCAATTGCTTTCCTTGCCGGCCTGCTTCAGTGCGAACGGGAGTGTCGCCGCCCGGCGATGATCCGCTCGCGGCGCCGTCCTTTGCGACGCAAGCGCCCGTCGAAACGGCCAAAACGATATTCAGGAGCAAGCGCTCGAAGGGAACAGCAATGGCCGTCGCGTACGATCCCAACAATATTTTCGGCAAAATTCTGCGCGGCGAAATTCCCGCGCATAAGGTCTATGAGGATGACATCGCGCTGGCGTTCATGGACATCATGCCGCGCGCCGAAGGCCATGTCCTGGTAATTCCCAAGGAAGGCGCGCGCGGACTGCTCGATGTCTCGCCGGAAACCCTCGGCGAATTGATGAAGCGCGTGCAGCACGTCGCCAAGGCGATCGAGAAGGCTTTCGTCGCCGACGGCTTGACCCTGCATCAGTTCAATGAAAGCGCTGGAGGACAGGTGATCTACCACCTGCACTTCCACCTGCTGCCGCGCTGGGACGGCGTCGCCTTGCGCCCTCCGGGGACAATGGCCGAGGACGCCAAGCTCGCCGAACAGGCGGAAAAGATCCGCAACGCGATGGAGCCTTTAACGGTCTGACGTTAAAGGTCCGATATCAAGCCGTGCGGGCCCCGAGGGGCCCCGGCCGAACGGCCTAGTCTTCCGCCACCTTCGCCGGCCTCAGCGCCACTGGGCGCAGCAGGAAGGACGGCACGTGGTCGCCCAGTCCGATGACCGGCGGCCCATCGTCCTCATGACGGCGCGGCCGGCGTTCGCGGCGCTCTGCGCCGGGCGCGGCGGCATAGGCCGGCGCCATTTGGCGGGCTTCCCCCTCGGCCTTGGCGCGGCCGCCGCGCGGCCGGCCCATGCTGACCGGCGCTTCGCGATCGGACGCGGCTGGCCGGCGGCTGACGGGCGCTTCCCGCTCGGCGGCTGGCCGGCGGCTGACGGGCGCTTCGCGCTCGGCCGCTGGTCTGCGGCTGACGGACGCTTCGCGCTCGCCGGTTGGTCTGCGGCCGCGTTCGCGACGCGATCCGCGTTCGGCGCGCTCTCCGCGCCGCTCCTGGGGACGACTCGTCTCCATCGGCGGCGGCAGCGCGTCGAAGCCCGGGCCTTCCCAGTCGATCGCCTTGCCGATGAGACTTTGGATCTGGTCGACGTATTTCATGTCGTCTTCGGTGACGATCGTCAGCGCCACGCCGGAGCGCCCGGCGCGGCCGGTGCGGCCGATCCGGTGCACGTAATCCTCGCTGTGCGTCGGGACGTCGAAATTGAGCACATGGCTCACGTCAGGAATGTCGAGCCCCCGCGCCGCGACGTCCGAACACACGAGAAGCGATACATTCCCATTCTTGAATGCGTCGAGCGAGGCCATCCGCGCGAGCTGATCCATGTCGCCATGCAGCGCGCCGGCTGAAAAGCCGTGCTTGACGAGCGAGCGGTGCAAGATCGCTACGTCGCGCTTGCGGTTGCAGAAGATGATCGCGTTCTTGAAGCTTTCGGCGCCGCGGATGAGATTGCGCAACGTCTCGCGCTTGTCGGCATGCCCGCGGGACGCGACAAGCGCCTGTCTGATCGTCGTGGCCGTCGTCGCGGCGCGGGAGACTTCGCAGCGAATCGGGTTGTGCAGAAAGGCTTCGGTCAGACGGGTGATTTCGGGCGGCATCGTCGCGGAGAAGAAGAGCGTCTGCCGCGTGAACGGGACCAGTTTGCAGACGCGCTCGATGTCGGGAATGAAGCCCATGTCGAGCATGCGGTCGGCTTCGTCGATGACGAGAATCTCGATGCCTGTGAGCAGCAGCTTGCCGCGGTCGAAGAAGTCGAGCAGGCGGCCCGGCGTCGCGATCAGCACGTCGGCCCCGCGCATGATCTTGGCTTCCTGGTCGCCGAAGGAGACGCCGCCAATCAGCAGCGCGACATTGAGGCGATGGTTCTTGCCATATTTGGCGAAGCTCTCTTCGACCTGCGCGGCAAGTTCGCGCGTGGGCTCGAGAATGAGCGTTCGCGGCACTCTTGCGCGGGCTCGGCCGCTCTCGAGGCGGCTCAGCATCGGCAGGGTGAAGGCGGCGGTTTTGCCCGTGCCCGTCTGCGCGATTCCTAAGATATCGCGCCCCTGAAGGGCGGGTGGTATGGCCTGCGCCTGAATTGGCGTGGGGGTCGTATAGCCAGAGGCTTGGACAGCTGCGAGAACCTTTTGGGAAAGGCCCAGTTCCTCGAATGTCATCAATTATCCTGAATTACGGCTCGCATATGCGGAAAACCCGCTTGCGCGCCAGCCGTAAAGAAGCGCGCGAGGATGTGAGAGAAGCGCCGTCGTCTTCGCGACGACTATCCGGCCCGCCGACGGTCCGCCGCAAAGAAGCGCGGGCGATAGCCACGGGAATGCTTTACGGGCAAATCCCAGATTGTCAATGACTATATGTGCGCGCATCGCCTCGACTGCGAGGGCTCGGCCGAAAAAATGCTAATGGTCTGCGATTTCGGCGGCGTCGCCGCAGGGCGTCAGCGGCTTCCCGTTTTTCAACCGGTTCGGGATCGTTCCGGTCGGCAGACGATCGACGCCGGGTTGTAGCGTGGGCGCCGGCGCCTCGACTTGCGGCGCCGACCTGCCGAGGTTGCGCGCGGCCGCCTCCGCGCGCCCTTCCGGCGCTAGCGCCCCGGGAGGCTCGAACATATTTGAGAGCAGCTTTGCGCCGAGCACGCTGCACAAACAAGCGGCGACCGACAGCGCCGCAAGACTCCACACGCCCGCCGGCAGCCCGACGCGCGGTTGGGTTGAACGGCGATGCTCGTGGGTTGGACGCACTCAGCAGCCTGAAGGTTAGCGGCGCGGATGCTAGTCGCGCGAAGGTAAACTTTTCGTTGACGCCGCGCCCGGACAAAGCCCCGCGCCGGCGCGCCGTACGACCCCTTGCCAAGCCGCGGCGAAAGCTCAAAACTGTCGATCTTCTTGATTTCCCTCACCATGGAAGTGGCCCAGATTCTGCGTGGCGACCCTAAAAGAACCATTGAGCCGACCTACATGGAAAGGACCGAAAGGGTAAGGACGTGGCGGCGGAGGATTTGACTCTTTTGACGGCGAGCCTCCGGCGTGCGCCGCATGCGGCCAAGGAGCCGCGCAAGGGAGGGGACGTCGGTCCCGGCTCCGGCACCGCGCTCGTCACAAGAACGCGCCCTCAGACGCGCAAGCCCAACATGTATCGGGTGCTGCTGCTGAACGACGACTACACGACGCAGGAGTTCGTGGTCATCGTGCTGCGCAAATATTTTAACAAGTCGGTGGAGGAAGCCACGCGCATCATGCTCCACGTACATAATCACGGCGTCGGCGAATGCGGCGTCTACACCTACGAGGTCGCAGAGACCAAAGTCACCCAGGTCATGGATTTTGCAAGGAAGCACCAGCATCCTCTGCAATGCATCATGGAAAAGAAATAGGACGAGCGCATGCCGACCTTCTCGCGCAATCTGAAGCAGACCCTCGACCGCGCTCTCGCGTCAGCCCGCGAGCGGCACCATGAATATGCAACGCTCGAGCACCTGCTGCTCAGCCTCGTCGAGGACGTCGACGCTTCGGCCGTGCTGCGCGCGTGCTCAGTGGACCTCGACGTTCTGACCAAGAACCTGCGCGATTACATCGATCGCGAGCTCGACAATCTCGTTAATGAAGACGCCGATGAGTGCAAGCCCACGGCCGGCTTCCAGCGCGTCGTGCAGCGGGCGATCATCAGCGTCCAGTCGTCTGGCCGCGAAGACGTCAGCGGCGCCAATGTCCTCGTCGCGCTGTTCGCCGAGCGCGAAAGCCACGCCGTCTATTTCCTGCAGGAGCAGGACATGACGCGCTACGACGCCGTCAATTTCATCAGCCATGGCATCGCCAAGCGTCCGGGCCTCTCGGACGCCAGTCGAACGCCGCGCGGCGTCGAGGACGACGGCGAGCGCAGCGAGGGCCGTGAAGGGCGCGACGGCGAGAGCCGCAAGAAGGAAGGCGCGCTCGAAGCCTATTGCGTCAACCTCAACAAGAAGGCCCGCGACGGCCGCATCGACCCGCTGATCGGCCGCGAGCCGGAAGTGCTGCGCACGATTCAGGTGCTGTGCCGCCGACAGAAGAACAATCCGCTGCTCGTCGGCGATCCCGGCGTCGGCAAGACCGCCATCGCCGAAGGCCTGGCCCGCAAGATCGTTTCCGGCGAAGTGCCTGACGTTCTCTCCGGCGCGACCGTCTTCGCGCTGGATATGGGCGCGCTGCTCGCCGGCACGCGCTATCGCGGCGATTTCGAAGAGCGCCTGAAGCAGGTCGTCAAGGAAATCGAGAATCACAAGAACGCGATTCTCTTCATCGACGAGATCCACACCGTGATCGGCGCCGGCGCAACCTCGGGCGGCGCCATGGACGCCTCTAACCTGCTGAAGCCGGCGCTCGCGCAGGGCGTTCTGCGTTGCATCGGCTCGACGACCTACAAGGAATACCGCCAGTATTTCGAGAAGGACCGCGCGCTCGTCCGCCGCTTCCAGAAGATCGACGTCAACGAGCCGTCGATCCCGGACACCATCGAAATCATGAAGGGCCTCAAGCCCTATTTCGAGGAGTTCCACAAGATCCGCTACACGAATGACGCATTGAAGGCGGCGGTGGAGCTTTCGGCGCGCTACATCCACGACCGCAAGCTTCCGGACAAGGCGATCGACGTGATCGACGAAACCGGCGCGGCGCAGATGCTGATCGCGGAGAACAAGCGCAAGAAGACGATCGGCCTCAAGGAGATCGAAACCACGATCGCCACCATGGCGCGCGTGCCGCCGAAGACGGTCTCCAAGGACGACGCCGAAGTTCTCGCGCATCTCGACGAGACGCTGCGGCGCGTCGTCTACGGGCAGGACAAGGCGATCTCGGCGCTCACTTCGGCGATCAAGCTCGCGCGGGCGGGACTGCGCGACCAGGAGAAGCCGATCGGCTGCTATCTCTTCTCGGGACCGACCGGCGTCGGCAAGACGGAAGCCGCGCGCCAGCTCGCGACCTCGCTCGGCATCGAACTCGTGCGCTTCGACATGTCGGAATATATGGAGCGCCACACGGTGAGCCGGCTGATCGGCGCGCCTCCCGGCTATGTCGGCTTCGATCAGGGCGGGCTCCTGACCGACGCGATCGACCAGCATCCGCACTGCGTGCTGCTGCTCGACGAAATCGAGAAGGCGCATCCCGATCTCTACAACATCCTGCTGCAGGTGATGGATCACGGGAAGCTGACCGACCATAACGGCAAGACGATCGACTTCCGCAACGTCATTCTCATCATGACGACGAACGCCGGCGCGCAGGATCTTGCGCGCACGCCGATCGGCTTCACCCGCAGCCGGCGCGATCTCGACGACAGCGAGGCGATCAATCGGCTGTTCGCGCCGGAGTTCCGCAATCGTCTCGACGCGATCGTGCCTTTCGGCCATCTGCCGGTCGACGTCATTAAGCGCGTCGTCGACAAATTCATCATGCAGCTCGAAGCGCAGCTTGCCGACCGCAACGTCACGATCGAGCTCACAGACGAAGCGCGCAGCTGGCTCGTCGAGCACGGCTATGACGAAGCCATGGGCGCCCGGCCGATGTCGCGGGTCATTCACCAGCACATCAAGACGCCTCTCGCCGACGAGGTGCTGTTCGGCCGTCTGAAGAACGGCGGCGCGGTGCGCGTCGTCGTCGTGGGCGACGATAACGGAACGAAGTCGCTGGGCTTCGTCTTCCCGGAGGGTCCGGTGTTGCCGCGGCCAGAGCGCGATATCTTCGAGGCCGGCAAGAAGCGCGCGGCGGAGGAAGCCGCATCCGGAGATGACGCGCCGATTCGCGGCGCCGATGTGGAACGCGACGAACGTCCGGCGCCGCTGAAGAGTTAAACGCCTGACGGCGCGCGCCGCACAACAAACAGGGGCCGCTTCGCATGCGCTGCGAGGCGGCCTTTTTTTGAGGCGAGGCTTGCCGCAGCGGCCCGTGAGAGACTTTAAACCGTTCGCGCTTTCTTGGGTTTCGCCGGCGCCGCCACGGATGGTTTGCGCGCCATCGCTTCGGCGAGATAGCGCCCGGTGTGGCTGCGCGTTTCCTTGATGATCTGAGACGGCGGTCCGGTCGCGACGATTTCGCCGCCGCCGTCGCCGCCCTCCGGCCCCATGTCGATGATCCAATCCGCCGTCTTGATGACTTCGAGATTGTGCTCGATCACGAGGACCGTGTTGCCCTGTTCGACGAGTTCATGCAGCACTTCGAGCAGCTTGGCGACGTCGTGGAAATGCAGGCCCGTCGTCGGCTCGTCGAGAATATAGAGCGTGCGGCCGGTCGAACGGCGCGACAGCTCCTTCGAGAGCTTCACGCGCTGGGCCTCGCCGCCCGAAAGCGTCGTCGCCTGCTGGCCGACATGGATATAATCGAGGCCGACGCGTTTCAGCGTCTCCATCTTGTCGCGTATCGACGGCACCGCCTTGAACAGATTCGACGCCTCCTCGACCGTCATGTCGAGCACGTCGGCGATGGATTTCTCCCGATATTTCACTTCGAGCGTCTCGCGATCGTAACGCTTGCCCTTGCAGACGTCGCAGGTGACGTAGACGTCGGGCAGAAAATGCATCTCGATCTTGATGACGCCGTCGCCCTGGCAGGCTTCGCAGCGCCCGCCCTTGACGTTGAAGGAGAAGCGTCCAGGCGCATAGCCGCGCGCCTTCGCCTCGGGAAGACCGGCGAACCATTCGCGAATCGGCGTGAAGGCGCCCGTATAAGTGGCCGGATTGGAGCGCGGCGTGCGCCCAATCGGCGACTGATCGATGTCGATGATCTTGTCGATCTGCTCCAGGCCTTCGAGGCGATCGAAAGGCGCAGGATGCTCATGCGCGCCGGAGAGCCGCCGCGCCACGGCCTTGTAAAGCGTCTCGATGATCAGCGTCGACTTGCCGCCGCCGGAGACGCCGGTGACGCAGGTGAAAAGGCCGAGCGGCACTTCCGCAGTGACGTCCTTCAGATTGTTGCCGCGCGCGCCGAAGAGCTTGAGCCAGCGGCCCGGCGTCGGCTTGCGCAACTTATGGCGCAGGATCACCTGCTTCTCGCCGGTCAGATACTGGCCGGTGAGCGAAGCGGGATTGGCCATAATCTCCTGCGGCGTTCCCTCCGCGACGATCTTGCCGCCGTGAATGCCGGCGCCGGGTCCGACATCGACGACATAGTCAGCGGCGAGAATCGCGTCCTCGTCGTGTTCGACAACGATGACGCTGTTGCCGAGATTGCGCAGCCGCCGCAACGTGTCGAGCAGCCGGTCGTTGTCGCGCTGATGCAGGCCGATCGACGGTTCGTCGAGCACATAGAGAACGCCGGTCAGCCCAGAGCCGATCTGCGACGCAAGGCGGATGCGCTGGCTTTCGCCGCCCGACAGCGAGCCGGAATTTCGCGAGAGCGTCAGATAGTCGAGGCCGACGTCGACGAGGAAGTTCAGTCGATCGCGGATTTCCTTGAGGATGCGGAAGGCGATTTCATTGCGCTTCTTGTCGAGCGCGTCAGGCAGGGCGCGAAACCAGTCGAGCGCCGCGCGCACGGAAAGCTCCGACACTTCGCCGATATGCTTGCCGGCGACTTTGACGGCGAGCGCTTCCGGCTTTAAGCGAAAGCCTTCGCAGGCGAGACAGGGCGTCGCCGACATGTAGCGGCCGATCTCTTCGCGCGCCCATTCGCTGTCGGTTTCGAGGTAGCGCCGTTCGAGATTGATGACGACGCCTTCAAACGGCTTCTTCACGTCATAGGCGCGAAAGCCGTCGTCGTAGGAGAAGCGCACCTCCTCATCGCCCGACCCGTAGAGAATGACGTTCTTCGCCTTGTCGGAGAGCGTCTCCCACGCGGCGTCGAGCCTAAACTTGTAATGCTTGCCGAGCGCTTCGAGCGTCTGCTGGTAGTAAGGCGATGTCGAACGCGCCCAAGGGGCGATCGCGCCCTTGCGCAACGTCAGCTTCGGGTTAGGCACCACGAGATCGGCGTCGACCTTCTGCTCATGGCCGATGCCGCCGCAGACCGGACAGGCGCCGAAAGGATTGTTGAAGGAAAAAAGCCGCGGCTCGATCTCTGGAATCGTGAAGCCCGAGACCGGACAGGCGAATTTCGAAGAGAAGACGATGTGGCCGGGAGCGTAATGGGTGGAGACATTGGCGACGGCAGTCGGCGGATCGGCAATCAGCAGTCGGCCGTCATTCGCGGACTGACCACTGCCGACTGTCGACTGCCGATCAGCGAATTCGACGACGGCGAGCCCGCCCGATAAATCCAACGCCGTCTCGAAACTGTCGGCGAGCCGCGCGCTCATGTCAGGGCGCACGACGATGCGGTCGACGACGACGTCGATGTCGTGCTTCAGTTTCTTGTCGAGCGCCGGCGCGTCGGCGATCTCAAAATAGGCGCCGTCGATCTTGAGGCGCTGAAAACCTTTCTTCGTATATTCGGCGATCTCCTTCTTGTATTCGCCCTTGCGGCCGCGCACGACCGGCGCGAGCAGATAGAGCCGCGAGCCTTCGGGAAGCGCCAGCACGCGATCGACCATCTGCGAAACGGTCTGGCTCTCGATCGGCAGGCCGGTCGCCGGCGAATAGGGCACGCCGACGCGCGCCCAGAGCAGACGCATGTAGTCGTGAATCTCGGTCACCGTGCCGACGGTCGAGCGCGGATTTTTGGACGTCGTCTTCTGCTCGATGGAGATCGCCGGCGAGAGCCCATCGATCTGATCGACGTCGGGCTTCTGCATCATCTCGAGAAACTGCCGCGCATAGGCGGACAGCGACTCGACGTAGCGGCGCTGGCCCTCGGCATAGATCGTATCGAAGGCGAGCGACGACTTGCCCGAGCCCGAGAGCCCGGTGAACACCACGAGCTTGTCGCGCGGGATCGTCAGATCGATGTTCTTGAGATTATGTTCGCGCGCTCCGCGAATGGAGATGGTTTTGGAGTCAAAACGGCCGGCGCCGTCGAACATCTTCTCCACCGCCTGCGCGGACTTCCTGTTGTTGCTGGCCATTGAGGGGGCTGGTCGGGAACGGAAACCGCTAATCTAGGCGCTTCGGCCGCCGAACGCCACTCGTTGCGCCACTTTTCACAGCTGCCGCTTCCTTGATCCAAGGACGACTGTGTTGGGATGCGAAGCTAGGCAATCAAAACCCTCGATACCCGTGCTCTCTCGCCCTGGCTCCTCTCCGCCAACCCTTGAATATAATTTTTGAAACAGGCGAATTTCGACGCCGACGATCGCGAGCGCAGTGCTCCAGCAGTTCCAACCCCTGCATAATTGGTGGTTGCTACTGATATGTCACTCACTACTTGCAACATCGGATACACACAGTTTCGTTGGCTCCCTAGAAATTACGATCTCTCCCTGCTCCAATTTACCGGCAATCGACTCATAATATTCACCATTGAAGCGTATTTTTGTTGGGCTCGACTGTGAAGACATTCGCACAAAACCTTTGATTGGCTTAAACTTTAGGTCATAATGGTATATGATATCCTCATCAAGATAGGCGGAGGGATCGCTGTACCAAGAGTCGTTGGAGCAGGTTATCTTTCCGTCCGGCGACTTTTTCCAATTTCGTACGCCGACCGCTCTAAACGCATTCTGATAGTTCCCGTCGAATTGGACAATATTCATAGTGCCGCCCCAAGAAGAACCGTCGCTACCCACTGCCGAATAACTCCATTGACCAAGCACCGTAGGCGGGCAGTAAACGCCAAGCATTTTACATGAGAGGCCAGCAACATCTTTCTTCGCATCATCCCACTTGCCAACAGTGAAAACATATAGGCTTGCGCTCCCAAGCAGCAGAAGGAGCAAGATTATTGTTATCTGCGCTGCAGCCAATAGCCGACTGCCGCCTCCGTGAATCAGCACTTTGAAATTGTCGAAAAGTCGATGCAACAGCAGCCACGCAAGAGCCCACGCGTTCTTTGGCAAACCAATCAACTGATCGTGCGCCACGCGTGTCGCTCGGCTAAATCTGTTTTGCTCTTTTGAAGGACAACCATCTCGAGCGGTGCCTTTTTCACTTACAGCAACCGCATCGTGGCTTTCTTGGTTCCTCGTCTGGAGGAGACGCGCAGTGGCGGCATTCAAAAATGATTCGCCGATCCGGCGCAAAAATGTCGGTGCCATGACTTACCGCTCCCGCCACGTGCTAGATCAAAGCGATACTGAAATTCTCCGGAAATTCTAAGTTGCGACTAATTGATGTCAAGAGAACAGGAGATATGCCCTCTCGCTCCCCGTGCCAAAAAAAAGCGTTAACTCAGCCATACTCGGCCGTCTGTCTCCATGAGTGCGAAACCTCCGTGACAAAAAGCGACCTTTCCGACCAGTCAAAACCCCTCTACCGCCACCTCTATATCCAGGTGCTCGCGGCCATTGCGCTCGGCGCGCTGTTCGGCGGGCTCGCGCCCGAAGCGGCGGCGCAGGACTGGGTGAAGGCGCTCGGCGACGGCTTCGTCAAGCTGATCAAGATGGCGATCGCGCCGATCATTTTCTGCACCGTCGTCTCCGGCGTCGCCCACATCGAGGACGCGCGCAAGGTCGGCCGGGTGGGCCTCAAGGCGCTCGTCTATTTCGAGATCGTCTCGACATTCGCCCTGGCGCTTGGCCTTCTTGTTGGAAATCTTGCGCAGACCGGCGCGGGGTTCGCCGGCAAGCCTGATCCTTCCGCCGTCGCGAAATATACGGCGCTGGCCGAGAAGCGTGGGGGCGTCGATTTTCTGCTCGACATCATTCCCGACAGCGCGATCGGCGCCTTCGCCAAAGGCGACATTCTGCAGGTGCTGCTGTTTTCGCTGCTTTTCGGTTTCGCGCTCTTAACGCTCGGCGAACGCGGCCGTGCGCTGCGCGTCATCATCGACGACGTCGGCCACGCCATGTTCGGCGTCATCGCCATCGTCATGAAGGCCGCGCCGATCGGGGCCTTCGGGGCCATGGCCTATACGGTCGCCAAATATGGTTCAGCCGCGCTCTTGTCGCTCGCTGGGCTGATCGGGCTCTTCTACCTGACGGCGGGTCTCTTCGTCGTCTTCGTGCTGGGCGCCATCGCGCGCGCGGCGGGATTCAGCATCTTCAGCTTTCTCGCCTATTTGCGCGACGAGCTGCTGATCGTGCTCGGGACGTCGTCTTCTGAAAGCGCCCTGCCCGCGCTGATGGAGAAGCTGCAATGGCTCGGCTGCTCGAAGTCGGTCGTCGGGCTCGTCGTGCCGACCGGCTATTCCTTCAATCTCGACGGCACAAACATCTATATGACGCTGACGACGCTGTTCATCGCGCGGGCGATGGGCGTCGAGCTCGACGCCTCGCATCAGGCGACCATTCTCGTCGTCGCGATGCTGACGTCCAAGGGCGCGAGCGGCGTTTCCGGCGCGGGATTCATTACGCTGGCGGCGACATTGACGGCGGTCGATCCGCAACTTGCGCCAGGCATGTCGCTTGTGCTCGGCGTCGACAAGTTCATGAGCGAGTGTCGCGCCTTGACGAACTTTATCGGCAATGGCGTCGCCACCATCGTCATCGCCGCATGGGAAGGCGAGTTGGACCGGACGCGCTTAACGGCGGGCCTCGCTCGCGAGATCGATCCCTCCGATGTCGAGATTGGCGTCACGACGGATTGAGACGCCACATTTGAAACGCCGGCTCCGCGTCATAGCGGCGCCGCACAACACATGCGAGATTGCCGCATTAGGCGCCCCGGCATGATCCATGCTGAGAGGATTATCGATGTCTCCGCCTACGACGCCTGATTGCCCTGTCACCGGCCTTCCCGCCGTTCGACTCGTCCAGACCGTGCCGACGCGGCTGCTCGGGCGCTTGTGGAAAATCGAATTCGGCGCGAACGCTTGGCCGAGCTTTGGCGCAGTGGATCAATTCGGGCTCTGGGAATCGCCGACCGGACTTCTGTTTTTTGATCCGCCAGTCGAAGGCGATCACGAATTTTATGAAGGTTTCTATTCGAGGCTCAAGAAACTCGGAGTCTATTCCGACCATTTCATCCGGCCCGAATTCAATCTCGCCGCGCGACATGTGCCGGCAGGCGCGCGCGTGCTCGATGTCGGATGCGGTCTGGGCAATTTCCGCCACTGCGTCACGCACGCCAACTACACGGGCCTGGATCCGCATTTCGCCGAACATGGCGGCGACCCGTCGATCCGCAATGAAACGATCGCGGATCATCTCGTCGCGAACGCCGCGTCCTATGACGCCGTCTGCGCCTTCCAGGTCATTGAGCATATCCGCGCGCCCGCATCGCTCTTTCGCGAGATGTTGCGCGCCGCCAAACCGGGCGGTCTGGTCTTCATTGGCGTGCCTCATGTCCCGTCGGCGCTCACGCGGATTCCGAATTTTCTGATGAACGCCCCGCCGCATCACCTCAGCTGGTGGACGAAGGAAGCGCTCGCGGAAATGGCGAAACGCGCCGGCGCGACTGTCGAAAGCGTCGAAAAAGTCCCCTGGGGCGAGGACGACGCGCTGCTTTACTGGATCAGCCGGTGCAGTCCGATCAAATGCGGCGGCGACGCATATTACCGGGAAGCGTTTTCCTGGCACGTCTCGGCCGCCATCGGCCTACTCGGGGGCCTCGCCGCGCGGACGGCGATGGGAGTTCCTTCGCGGGAAGACGAAGGCACAGGGCTGCTGCTCGTGGCGCGTCGCCCCAGCGCGAACTAAAGAGAGAACAAAAAATTCCTTAGCGCTTGCATGAGTTTAACGCTGATGCTAGAACAAACTACGAACATTCCAGGCCATCAGGCGCCACACATCTGTGGACAAATCGCGTCGGCGCGCCAGACGGACAGGCCTTTGCACTAGAGTGCCACGCGTTGAGCAAGTGGAGAGCGACATGGCGGGCAGCGTCAACAAAGTCATCCTGATCGGCAATCTCGGCCGAGATCCGGAAGTGCGGACGCTGCCGTCTGGCGATCGCGTCGTTTCCTTTTCGCTGGCGACGACGGAATCCTGGCGCGACCGCAACACCGGCGAGCGCAAAGACCGCACCGAGTGGCACAACATATCGATCTTCAATGAGAATCTCGGCAAGATCGCCGAGCAATACTGCCGCAAGGGCTCGAAGATCTATCTCGAAGGCCAGCTCCAGACTCGCGAATACACGGACAAGGACGGCAATCAGCGCAAGGCGACCGACGTCGTGCTGCAGCGTTTTCGCGGCGAGCTGACCCTGCTCGACAGCAAGGGCGGCGGTCGCAGCGAAGGCGACTACGACAGCGGCTACGGGCAGAGCGGCGGCTCCTTCGGCCGCACCTCGCCGATGGAGCGCGGCCCCGGCGAGCGGCGTCCCGCTCCCGCCGGCAAGCTGTCGGACGCGCTGGACGACGATATCCCGTTCTGACCGGCTTACGTCCGCCGGCGCGACGCATACTCCAGGACGACGTCCGCCGACCGCGCGCTTGGCGTTCGTCCTGCCTCCAGCAACCGCTCGCGGACGCGCTTGAACGCGGCGAGCTGCGCGTCTCGCGCGGCGCTGTCCCGCAGGAGCGGCCGCAGCGTCTCGGCGAGCGCGCGCGGCGTCGCCGCCTGCTGCAGGAATTCCGGGACGGCATGCTCGCCGATGACGAGATTGGGCAGCACGATCGAATCGACATTGATAAGAAAGCGCAACAGCGATTCAGCGGGCGAGACCTTGTAGGCGACGGCCATCGGAACGTCCGCGAGCGCCAGTTCCAGCGTTGCGACCCCCGACGTGACGAGTGCGGCGCGCGCCTTGCGAAAGGCGGCGAATTTTTCCGTCTGACCGATCAGGCGCGGCGTCATCGGCCAGCTTCTCAGCTCCCGGCGCAGCGGCTCCTCCATGTTCGGCGCGACAGGAATGGAGACGTCGAAATCGGCGCGTTGACGCAGGAGAAGCTCGAGCGTCTCGCCATAGACCGGCATCATGCGCCGCACTTCGGCGAGACGTGACCCCGGCAGAACCAGCAACGATCGCGCGCCGCCGCGATCATGGAGATGCGGCGTCAATTCATCCAGACGCTCGACGAGCGGATGCCCGACATAGACGCATCTCGGCCCGCCCAGCTGCACATGCGCCCGCGGCTCGAAGGGCAGCAGCGCCAGAACACAGTCGATGTAGTCGCGCATTGCGCGCGCGCGGCTGGGCCGCCACGCCCAGACGGTAGGGCTGACGTAATTGATGATCGGCACGTCAGGGCGCGCGGCGCGCACGCGGCGCGCGACGCGGTGAGTGAAGTCGGGCGCGTCGATGATGACGAGGCAATCAGGCGCCTGATCGATGACGAGGCGCGCGGTCAGTTCGATGCGCTTCACAAGACGCGGCAGCCGCGCCAGCACCGGCAAGAGGCCCATCACCGCGATGTCTGCGAGCGGAAACGCCGAGACGAGGCCTTCACGCGCCATCGCCTCGCCGCCGACTCCCGTAAAGACCACCTCCGGACGCGCTGTGCGCAAAGCCCGCATCAGGGCTGCGCCGAGCTGATCGCCCGAAGCTTCGCCGGCGACGAGAAAGATGTGCGGCCCACTCATGATCAGCGCGCTCGAGGCGCACACAGCTGGCGCGCGCCGGGCGCGCGCAGGAACTCGACGATAGCGGCAACGTCCGCGTCGCCGCCGGAATCCAGCGCCAGAGCGTCGATCCGTTCGCTGAGCACGCGCGCATCGTCTCGCGCGAAGAGCAGGTCATAGGCGCGGCGCAGGCGCTCGATCCGGTCCGTCGCGAAGCCACGCCGCTGCAGGCCAACGCGATTTAGTCCGAAAAGATGGGCGCGATTGCCCGACGCAAGCGCGAATGGGATGACATCGCCTTCGACGCCCGACAGGCCGCCGACAAAGGCGTGCGCGCCGATCCGCACATTCTGGTGCACCGCTGTGGCGCCGCCTATCATGGCATAGTCCTCGATCTCGACGTGGCCGCCCAGCAGAACCTGGTTCGATAATATAACGCCGTCGCCGAGCCGACAGTCATGGGCGACATGCGACGCCGCAAGAAAGACGCAGCGCGCGCCGATGCGCGTGCCCTCGCCCACGCCTGCGTTGATGGTCACACCTTCGCGAATGACGCAGTCGTCACCGATCGTCAGCGCGCCCTCCGCGAGCTCCGCCTTTATATCCTGCGACGGCAGTCCCACGGCCGCGAAAGGAAAAACCTGGGTTCGCTCGCCGATGCGAGTCCGGCCGGAAACGACGACGTGAGAGTGGAGCGCCGCGCCAGCGCCCATCTCGACGCCGGCGCCGATGTGGCAGAAAGGACCGACGGCGACGCCTGCGCCAAGCCGCGCGCCGGCTTCAACGACACTGGATGGATGAACGGAAGCGTCCATTGTCGCACTCGCCGCGGCGACGCTCACCCGCCCATCATGACGCTGATCTGCGCTTCGCAGACCAGCGCGCCGTCCACCAATGCGCGCCCGGAATACCACCAGATGTTCCGCTTCTGCGCGGTTTTGGTCATGTGGAATTCGACGCGGTCGCCCGGCGTCACGGGCTTCCTGAACTTCGCATTGTCGATGGTGACGAAATAGACGAGCCGCGAGCGGTCGCCCCCCTTCAGCGCGCGAATGGCGATGACGCCCGCGGTCTGCGCCATGGCTTCGATGAGCAGGACGCCGGGCATGATCGGGCGCTCGGGGAAATGTCCCTGAAACTGCGGCTCATTGACCGTGACGTTCTTCACGCCGACGCATGATTCGTCGCCACGGATGTCGTAGATGCGATCGACGAGCAAGAACGGATAACGATGCGGCAGCTGACTCATGATCTGCAGAATGTCGGCGCTCTCCAGCGTCGCGCCGGCCGCTGATTCGGCCATAGTTTCCTCCTCCCAAGGCATGGCGAAGCCATGCCCGAATGCTCTCCCATGGCATGGCGAAGCCATGCCTGAATTCTTTCGTCCTGTCTTACGTCGGCTCGTTCCTGCGCGCGAGTCGGTCGAGCAGCGCCGCGCCGCGCAGAAAGCGCCGCAACGGGCGCGCCGGCGCGCCGCCGACCCGCTGCCCGTCGGGCACATCGCGCATCACGCCGGATTTCGCCGCGACCGCGGCGCCTTGCCCGATCGTCAGATGGCCGGCGACGGCGGACTGTCCGCCAAGCGCAACGAAATCGCCGATCTCGCAGGAGCCGGCGACGCCTGACTGGGCGGCGATGGCGCAAAAGCGGCCAATCACCACGTTGTGGGCAATCTGCACGAGATTGTCGATCTTGCTTCCCTCGCCGATGATCGTGTCGCGCGCGGCGCCCCGGTCGATCGTCGTGTTGGCGCCGATCTCGACATCATCCTGCACGATCACCCGGCCGATCTGCGGCGTCTTGAGATAGCCCTTGCCGCTTCGCACAAAGCCGAAACCATCCTGCCCGAGCCGCGCGCCCGGGTGGATGAAAACGCGATCGCCGATCAGCGCATGAGTGAGGCTCACATGCGCGCCGATCGAACAGTCGCGGCCGATCCGCACATTGGGGCCGATCACCGCCTGCGGCCCGATGATCGTTCCCGCGCCGATCTCGGCGCCCGGCCCGATCACCGCGCCAGGATCGACGATGACCCCGGGTTCGAGTCGCGCCTGCGGATGCACCGCCGCTCCCGGAGAAACGCCGCTCGACTGAAACAGAGTGCCGGGTCGAAGCGCCTCCGGAAAGAGATGCGCGGTCGCAAGCGTCATGGCGCGCGGCGGATCGTCGACGACGAGCGCGACAACGGCCCGCGGCAGCAACGCAATGTGACGTTCGTTTAGGAAGCACGCGGTGGCGCGACACTGCGAGAGCGCGGCGCGGTAACGCGCGTTGTCGTAAAAGCAGAGATCGCCCGGCCTGCTCCAGTCAAGCGGCGCGACGCCAATGATGAGCGGCGGCGCCATTTCCGCGCCCGCGGACTCGCCGTCGGCGCGCTCGCGGATTTCCGCTCCGGAGATCTGCGCAATTTCGCTTAACGGCGCGGGATGCGCCAAGGGAAAGAAAGCCGCCGCGCTCACCCTACGTGATCCTTCGCGGCGCACGCGCAGCGGGCAAACTGCGCGTCGCTACTGTTCGCCGGGCGCAGTCCGCCCGGCGATCGTCTCTGATCATTAGAAGTTGGTGCCGCCGCTGAAGCGGAAGTTCTGCGTGATGTCGCCGTAGACCTTCGACGTCACGACCGCATAGTCGAAGCGGATCGGTCCCATCGGCGAATTCCACAGCACCGACGCGCCGACCGACGAGCGAATGGCGAACTTGTTCGCGATCGGCACGACGCAGTTGCCCTGTCCGAAGCCCGCCTGCGGCGTATAGGCGCCGATGCAGGTCACGCCGGGAATGGTCGGCAGATTGTTCGCGTAATTCGTCCGTCCGCTGAAATTCCAAAGCGAACCGGCGTCGGCGAAGAGCGCGCCTCTCAGCCCCAAATCCTTGGGCAGGTACCAGAAGGGGAACTGAACTTCGAGCGACGCGCCGACATAGTTGGAGCCGCCGAGCGAGTTGCCACGGTTGTTGTTGAAGCTCGTCAGAATGTTCGAGTCGCGCGGGCCGATGCCGCCGGGCGCGAAGCCGCGCACGAGACTCGGACCAAGGTTGAAGTTGTCCTGAATGCGCGGCTTGTAGCCGCCGAAGGTCGACAGATCGCCGCCCTGCAGACGGGCGATGCCGACCACGTCGTCAAGGTAGGGGATTTCCTTGAAGTAGCGGATGTCGCCGGTCGTGCGCAGATAGCGCGTGCCGCCGCCAAGGCCCGCAATGTCCTGGTTCAGCGTCGCGAGCCAGCCGTTATGCGGATTCTTGAAGTTGTCGATCGTGCTGTAGTTCAGCTGATAGCCGACGAGCGACGTGAGCAGGCCGCCCTGCGACTCCTTGATCGCCAGCGAGGCTTCGCCGTTCGACTGACAGTTGACCAGGAGGTTCGGATAGCCGGGCTGCGGGAAGAAGGGGCTGAACCCCGGCGTGTAGCCCGGGATCGGCACCAAACAGTCATTATACGGACGCCTCTGATCGTTCGGGATCGAGATCGTCGTCTGATAGATCGAGTAGTGCGGCGAGAAGCTGAGCTCTTCGGTGATCGGTATGCCGAAGCGCAACGTGCCGCCGTAGGAGGTCGAGCTGTAGATCGAGTAGTTATAAGCGTCTTGCCGGCGCACGAAGATGTCGAAGCCGGCGGCGATGCGCTGGTCGAGGAAATACGGCTCCGTGAAGCTGAACGTGACGCCGCGGGCGATCTGACCGGCCTGCACCGAAAGGCGAACCGCCTGGCCGCGACCCATGAAGTTGCTTTCCGATACGGACACTTCGGCGATGAAACCCTGGTTCGTCGAGTAGCCGCCAGAGATGCCGAAGTTGCCGGTGGGCTGATCTTCAACGTCGACGTTCAGGATCACGCGGTCGGGCGCGGAGCCCGGCTCGTTGGTGATGCGCACCTTCTTGAAATAGCCCAAGCCGTTCAGGCGGCGCTCGGCGCGATCGATGAGGACGCGGTTGTAGGCGTCGCCCTCGCCGATATCGAATTCACGGCGGATGACATAGTCGCGCGTGCGCGTGTTGCCGCGGATGTTGATGCGTTCGATGTAAACGCGCGGCCCTTCCTCGAGCAGGAACTGGATGGCGACCGTCTGATCCGCCGGGTTGCGTTCGCCGCGCGGGCGCGCCTGAGTGAAGGCGTAGCCCTTCCTGGCGATTTCGCGCGTCAGAGATTCGACCGTCTTCTCGACGGCGTCGCCGTTGTAGACGTCGCCCGGCGCCAGGCGCAGCAAATCGTTCAGCGCGGCGCTGTCCACGTCAGGCAGATGGGATTCGATGCTCACGGAGGACACGTGATACTGCGGGCCTTCGTTCACGACGACGGTGATGATGTAGCCGCCGATCGTCGGATCGAACTGCGCGTCTGAGCTGATCACACGGAAATCGGCGTAGCCGTTCTTCAGATAGAATCGACGAATGAGTTCGAGGTCCGCGGCGATGCGGTCAGGATCATAGACGTCGCTCGTCTTGAGGAACGACAGGAAGTTCATTTCCGTCGTCTCCATCATGCCGACAAGGCGCCGCGTCGAGTAGACCTCGTTGCCGACGAATCGGATTTCCTTAACGCCGGTCTTGTCGCCTTCGACGACCGTGAAGACGAGATCGACGCGTCCGTTTGGCAGATCGACCGTGCGATAGCTCACCTTCGCCGCGGCGCGCCCCGACCGGCGATAAACTTCCGTTAACCGGGCGGCGTCGGCGGCGGCGAGCTCCGGGTTGAAGGGCGTCCGCGCGCGCGAGCGCACTTGCTCCTGCAGAATGTCGGTCTTGACCTTGCTGTTGCCCTCGAATGCGACGCGATTGATGTCAGGCGCGGCGAACGCTGGAACGCTAAAGGCCAACATGGCGGCGACAACCGCGAACAGGAACGAAGATTTCCAAATGCCGCTGATTGAGCGCATGTAATGCAGGTCCTCGTCGCAACGTCGCCGCCCGGGCCGCGGCGCGAACTTCATGTAAAACAGCTGGCGAACAGCATATCGCCAGCGTTGAGCGATTCCTTCTACAAGGTTTACCCCACCCTGCAAATGCAGAATAAATGTTGTTTCTGCAAAATGTCGAAGGCGTGACGTTAAAGCCACGATTCATGGTCAGCGCATGGTTAAGGGATGGCGTCGCAGGCGCGATCATGTCCAAAATGCGTCGGGATTGGCGCGCTTCCGCGGCGTCATGCGCGCCGCGCCTCTCGCCGTCGCTATGCGCTTAAGAGCCCGAGCCGGTGAGCTTGTGAATGAGTCGCGCGATGTCGTTATAGGTTGAGAAAATCATCAGCGCGCCGACCATCGCGAGACCCACGCGAAAGGCGACTTCCTGCGCGCGCTCGTTCAGCGCGCGGCCTCGCGCCGCTTCGATCGCGAAGAACAGCAGATGCCCGCCGTCGAGCAGCGGCACCGGCATGAGATTGAGAAAGCCAATCGAAACCGAGAGAATCGCGATGAGGCTCAGCAGAGGCGCGATGCCGACCTTGGAGGCCGCTTGCGCCATCTGTCCAGACACTTGTGCGATGCCAATCGGACCGGAGAGCTGATCGGCGCTTTCCCGCCCCATGACGAGTCCGCCGATGTAGCTCCCCGTGCGGCGAATGACCGTCCAGGTTTCCTGCACGCCCATCGCAACCGCGTCGGCGGGTCCGTAACGTTCCCGTCGCACATCGGCGGCGTCTTTCGAGGCCTGTATGCCCAGCATGCCGATGCGGACTTTGCCAATCGCGCTCTCGACTTCCCGCAGGGCGGGAACCGCGGGGATCGTCAGTTCCTGATCGCCGCGCCGAACCACGAAGACGAGCTGCTTGTCGGCAGAGCCGGAAACAATTTCCTGCAGCTTCGAGAAGGATTCGATCGGCGCGCCATCCACGGTGAGCACAAGATCGCCGGGCTTGAAGCCGGCGGCCACGCCAGCGCCCCCGGGGGTAAGCGAGCCGACGCGCGGCGCATAGACCGTGCGTCCGTAAACGCCGAAGAGTATGGCGAAAATCGCGATCGCCAGCAGGAAATTCGCGAAAGGTCCGGCGAAGACGATCGCCGAGCGTTTCCAGACCGGCTGCGCGGCGAAAGTCACTTTACGCTCGACTTCCGGCATCGCGCGCACGGCGTCCGGGTCCGGGGCGCTCGCGGCGTTGGCGTCTCCATGGAAGGTGACATAGCCGCCGAGCGGAATGCCGGCGATGCGCCAGCGCGTGCCGAGACGGTCGACCCGGGACCACAGTTCGGGTCCAAAGCCGATCGAGAAGGCGTCCACCTTTACGCCGCACCAGCGGCCGACGATGAAATGCCCGAACTCGTGCACGAATACGACCAGCGTGAGAACGAGCACGAAGGGGATAAGGTAAAAGGCGAAGGTCGTCAGGAGGTCTAGCAAAGCGCCTCTCGCAGGTGTCGTTTGCGCCCACCCCGCGGCGGCGCGCCATGATCACTGGAGCGTCAACATGCCCGATGCGGCGCGCCCGGCCAAGGCCGCTCGTGATCTTTCTCTGACAATATGGTCCACCGCGAGCGCCTCCTCAACGCTTGCGGGCGCATTTGCCGTTCCGTCGCGCAGCGCAGCCTCGCAGGCCTCGGCCACATGCCGGGCGATCCCGTCGAAGCCGATGCGCCGGTCGAGGAAGGCCTCGACGGCGATTTCGTTGGCGGCGTTGAGCACGGTCGGCAGGCCGCCGCCGGCGCGCAGCGCCTCAAGCGCCAGTTGCAGGGCTGGAAACCGTTCGAAATCAGGCGCTTCGAACGTCAGCGTGGCGATTTTCGCCAAATCCAGGCGCGGCGTCGGCGCGGTCAGCCGGTCCGGATAGCCGAGACAATGGGCGATCGGCGTGCGCATGTCGGGCGCGGCCATGCCCGCGGTCACCGACCCGTCGGCGAAGGCGACGAGGCCGTGGACGATCGACTGCGGATGGACGACCACGTCGAGCTTCTCGGCCGGCACGCCGAACAGATGGTGGGCCTCGATCAGTTCGAGCCCCTTGTTCATCATGCCCGCTGAATCCACCGTAATCTTCGGGCCCATCGCCCAATTGGGATGGTTGAGCGCCTCCTCGACGCTCGCCTTAGCGATGCGCTCCTTGCTCCAGGTGCGGAAGGGGCCGCCCGAGGCGGTGACGATCATGCGCTCGATGCGGGAGGGATCCTCGCCGCCGAGCGCCTGGAAGATGGCGTTGTGCTCGCTGTCCATGGGCAGCAGCCGCACGCCGGCCTCGGCCGCCGTCCGCATGAAGGGCACGCCGGCGCAGACGAGGCATTCCTTGTTGGCGAGCGCCACGTCGCGCCCCGCGGCGAGCGCGGCGTAGGTGGGCTCAACGCCGGCGGCGCCGACAATGGCCGAGACGACAAGATCGGCGTCGCGCAGCGCGGCTTCGATCACAGCCTCGCGGCCCGCCGCGACCTGGATGTTGGTCCCCGCGAGCGCCTCCTTGAGCGCCCCATAGGCGGTTTCGTCGCGGATCGCCGCGAATTCAGCGCGAACCGCGCGGGCGACTCGCGCGAGCGCCTCGACGTCGCGGCCGCCGGCTACCGCCGAGACCGAAAAGCCTTCCGGATCACGCTCGAGAAGGTCGACCGTCGAACGGCCGATGGAGCCGGTTGCGCCAAGGAGCACGATGCGGCGCGGGGCCGGCGCCCGCGACTGCGCCGGGGCGTGAGCGTGGAACTGTCCGTTTGCTGATGCCATCCGCTCCGCCCTACCAGAAGAAAAGACCGGCCGCCACCGAGGGCGCGCCGCGCAGCAACCCTACCGCAGCCGCAAATGCGGCGGCGAAGATGAAGCCGTCCAGCCGATCCATGACGCCGCCATGGCCGGGAATGAGTTGGCTCGAATCCTTCACGCCGAAGCGGCGCTTGACGGAAGATTCGAAAAGATCGCCGACCTGCGAGAAGGCGGCCGCGGCGAGCCCGACCAGGAACACACGCCAGTTCGCAAGTTGCGGGCCGCCGCCAAGGTAAACGGCGGCAAGCCCAAGAAACGCGCCGGAGAGCACGCCCGTGATCGTGCCCGACCATGTCTTGCCGGCCGAAACGCGCGGCCAAAGCTTCGGTCCGCCGATCAATCTGCCGCCGAAATAGGCAAAGATATCGGTCCCCCAGACCACGGCGAACAGGAAGGCGATGGCCAGCGCCCCCACGTCGGGCGACTCGCGCAAAAGACAAACTGAGGAGGCGAGCGCCCCCGCGTAGACCACGCCCGTCGCAGCCCAGAGACGGCGCTCGCTCCCGGCGAGCGCCCCGTTAACCAGCGCGAAGAGCGCGATCGCGAGCGCGGCGGCGCCGGGCATGGAGACGCGTCCGAAGGCGGTGGCCGCCGCCACCGCGGCCCCGCCGACCGCGATTCGGGCGCTGCGGCGCTCGCCGCCGATGAGGCTTTGCCACTCCCAGTTCACGGCGAAAGCGGCCGCGAGCCAGAAGAGCGCGAAGACGTCGCCGCCGACATAGAGCGCGCCGAGCGCCGCAACGACCATCGCTATCGCCGAGGCGACGCGCGGTCCAAGGTCGGCGAAGCCTCCGGGACGCGCCCCGGCGGGCGCCCCATCCGGGCGGCTGACGCGTTCCCCTCGTTCCGCCGTCATGAGGCGGTCTTTGCGCTGCGCGCCGCAGCCTCAAGTCCACCAAAACGCCGGTCGCGATGGGCGTATTCGGCGATCGCCGCGGCGAGCGCGCCTTCGTCGAAGTCGGGCCAGAGCACCGGCAGGAAGACGAATTCCGCGTAAGCCGCCTGCCAGAGAAGGAAATTCGACAGACGCTGCTCGCCCGACGTGCGGATGATCAGGTCCGGGTCGGGAATGTCGGCCGTGTCGAGACGCCGCGCGATGGCGTCGGCGTCGATCTCGTCGGGGGCGATCCGGCCCTGCGCGACCATTTCAGCGAGGGCGCGCGCCGCGGCGGCGATCTCCTGCCGCGCCCCATAGTTGAAAGCGACGACAAGCGTTAGCCCCGTGTTCGCCTGAGTCATCTGCTCGGCTTCGCGCAACAGGTCCGAGATGTCGGGCGCGAGGTCGGCGCGCGCGCCGATAACGCGCACGCGCACGTTGCTGGCGTGCAATTCGGCGAGATCATTGCGGATGAAGCGGTGAAGCAGCGACAGAAGGCTTTCCACCTCCTCGCGCGGACGCGACCAGTTCTCGGCCGAGAAGGAATAGACCGTTAGATAGCCGACGCCGAGCTTGATCGCCGCCCGCACGGTGCGGCGCAGCGCCTCGACGCCGCGCCGGTGTCCTTCGAAGCGCGGCAGACCCCGCTTCGCCGCCCAGCGGCCATTGCCGTCCATGATCAGCGCGACATGACGCGGCGCCGCGCGCGCTCTCGGCGCGTTCGCCTCCGCCTCCAGAATGTCGCTTTCCGTCATCATCGGGTTCCAAAAGGCCATCGGTTGCGCGCCAGGAGCCGCAGCTCTCCTAAAGCAGTTCTCCTAGACCTGCATGATTTCCTTTTCCTTGGCGGCGAGCGCGGCGTCGATCTCTTTCACCGTCTCGTCCGTCGCCTTCTGCACCTCTTGTTCGTGGCGCTTCTCGTCGTCCTCGGGAATCGCGTGATCCTTGAGCAACTTCTTGAGAATGTCGAGGCCGTCGCGGCGCACGTGCCGCACGGCGACCCGCGCCTCCTCGGCGTATTTATGCGCGACTTTGACAAGCTCCTTGCGGCGCTGCTCATTGAGCTCCGGCATGCGGATGCGCAAAGTCTGCCCTTCCACCGTCGGCTGGAGGCCGAGATTGGCCTCGCGGATCGCCTTGTCGACAGCGATCACCAGAGCCTTATCCCACACCTGCACCGAAATAAGACGCGGCTCGGGCACGCTGACGGTCGCCACCTGATTCAGCGGCGAGACCTGCCCATAGGCGTCGACGTGAACCGGATCGAGCAAGCTCGTCGACGCGCGTCCGGTGCGAAGCCCGCCGAATTCGTGCTTGAGCGTCGCGAGCGCGCCCTGCATGCGGCGCTTCAAATCCGCAAGGTCAAAAGTTTCCGCCATGATGTGCACAACCTGTCTTTAGATCTCGCCGGCGTCGTCAAAAGCGCGCGGCTCGGCTTCTTTTGGCTTTCGAACCTGGCGTGGCGAAAACCGGCGCACGCCGCCGCCTTCGCCAGCGCTCCGGCTCCGCGGCGCATGATTTATTGCACGATTTCCCGCCGCGCGCGAAAGGGTCTCACGGGGCGACCAGGGTGGCGCGCGCCTTGCCGGAAAGCGCTCCGTCGATGGCGCCCGCCTCAGCGATCGAAAACACCAGAATCGGAATTTTGTTCTCGCGCGCGAGCGCAAAGGCGGCCGTGTCCATCACCGCCAGATTTCTTGCGATCGCCTCGTCATGGCTCAAGCGGTCGTAGCGCTCGGCTGCGGGATCGCGTTTCGGGTCTGCGGTATAGACGCCGTCGACCTGGGTCGCTTTGAGCACCGCGTCGGCGGAGAGCTCCGCGGCGCGGAGCACCGCGCCGGTGTCCGTGGTGAAGAAGGGATTGCCGGTGCCGCCGGCCGCGATGACGACGCGCCCTTTGGCCAGATGATGCAGGGCGGCGCGGCGCGAAAAGGATTCGCACACTGACGGCATAGGCACTGAAGACAGGCAGCGCGCCTGGCGCCCCTGCCCTTCCACCGCCTGCTCCAGCGCCAGCCCATTCATCACAGTCGCCAGCATGCCGATCGAATCGGCGCGCGCGCGTTCGATGCCAGTGTCCGCGCCCTTGATGCCGCGAAAGAAATTGCCGCCGCCGACGACGACGGCGATCTCATGTCCCGCTTCTGCGGCGGCGGCGAGGTCGGCGGCGATGCGGGCGAGCGTGCCGGCGTCGAGCCCATGCGGCGCCTGACCCTGCAAGGCCTCGCCCGACAGCTTGACGACCACACGCTTGAATCTTCGCGTCGACGTGGGGTCGGACATGAGGCGTCTCTCGCTGGCTGAGGCAGGGGCGCAGCCTTAATACGGACGCAGCGCCTCTCCGGCAAGTGACGGGCATCACCCAGCACGGCGACGTCAGCCGCCGCTGGGCGGCTAACGCAAACATCTCAGGAAGCGGATCGCAGACGCTCGCGGAGTCGAAGCGACGCCGAGGTCTGCGGAAGATCACGGTCCGGGTTCGCCGCCGGTCGCGCCGAACACCTGTCCCGTCATGAAGCTCGCTTCGCTCGACGCGAGCAGCACATAGAGCGGCGCGATCTCCGCCGGCTGGCCCGGTCGGCCGAGCGGCGTGTCGGCGCCGAAATCGGCCAGGTGATCGGGGAACTGTCCGCCGCTCGGCTGCAACGCGGTCCAGAACGGGCCTGGCGCGACGGCGTTGACCCTGATGCCCTTGTCCGCGAGCTGCTTCGCCAGGCATCGGCTGAAATTCAAGATCGCGGCCTTGGTCGCGGCGTAGTCCAGAAGCTGCGGCGACGGATCGAAGGCGACGATCGAACTCGTGTTGATGATCGACGATCCCGGCTGCAGATGCGGAATGGCGGCTTTGGTGATCCAGAACAGCGCGTAGAGATTGGTGCGGAACGTCCAGTCCAGATCCTCGGTCGAAATGTCCAGGATCGACTTGCGCGCATGCTGGCGCGCAGCGTTATTGACGAGAATGTCCAGCCCGCCGAGATCGCGGGCCGCATCATCGACGAGCTTGCGGCAGAAGCCTTCGTCGCGGATGTCGCCGGGCAGCGCGACCGCATTCACGTCGGCCTCGCCCATGAGGTCCATGACCTCCTGCGCGTCAGCCTCCTCTTCCGGCAGATAATTGATGGCGACGTCGGCGCCCTCTCGCGCAAAGGCGATCGCCGCGGCGCGGCCGATGCCGCTGTCGCCGCCGGTGATCAGCGCCTTGCGGCCAAGCAGGCGCCCCGAGCCGCGGTAGGTTTCCTCGCCGTGATCGGGACGCGGCGTCATCTGCCCGGCGAGTCCGGGCCACGGCTGCGTCTGCTTTTCGAAAGGCGGCTTTGGATAGAGTTCGCGCGGATCGCGAAGCTCCCGCATCGGCGACGACTCATCAAAGCCGAGGACCGAAGTGGCGGACAAGATGGCGCTTTGCGCGCGCGGTCCGCGGATCGTTTCGTCAGCGGCGGATTTTTTCGCGCGCATAAGCTGCTCCCTCTGCTCGATCTTCGCCACGGGGCGCGAATTAGGTCAGGAGCTAAACGCCGCGCGCCTGCGATTGTTTCGCGCGACGATCCGACACCCGTCATGGCCGGGCCTGTCCCGGCCATCCACGCGGCGCCGTTGCGCAGACTTGGCGTGGATGCCCGCGACAAGCGCGGGCATGACGCCGAGAGAGTCGCGAAATAAAATAGACCTCGCGCAAATAAAAAGGCCGGGGTCTATGCCCCGGCCCATCATGCTGATCGTTCCCATCAAGCGGGAAGAAGGACTGGGTTACCCCTTCACAGCCGCCGCGACCTCGGCGGCGAAGTCGCTCGTCTGCTTCTCGATGCCTTCGCCGAGCGCGTAGCGCACGAAGCCCTTGATGGCGATCGGCGCGCCGGCCTTGCCTTCAAGCTCCTTGACCGCCTGCGCCACGGTCTTGCCGCCGTGGTCCGGATGGTTCGACACCTGATCGAGCATGCAGACCTCCTTGGCGTAGGTCTTCAGGCCCGAATCGATGATCTTCTGCAGCACGTTCTCCGGCTTGCCGGCGTTCTTCTCGGCCAGCAGCTTCTTCTCGCGCTCGACCGTCGCAGGGTCGAGGCCCGAAGCGTCGAGCGCCAGCGGATTGGCCGAGGCGACATGCATGGCGAGCTGGCGCGCGAGCGCCGCCAGCACCTCCTTGTCGCCTGTCGATTCGAGCGCGACGATCACGGCGATCTTGCCCTGGCCGTCGACGACCTGCGCATGCACGTAGCGGCCGACGACGCCGTCGCTGACGCTAAGCGCCGACGCGCGGCGCAGCGTCAGGTTCTCGCCGATGCTCGCGATCGCGTTGGTGATGGCTTCGCTCACCGTCCCGCCGCCGGGATAGGCTTCCTTGCCGAGCGCCTCGACGTCGGTCTTGCCGCTCTTCAGCGCCACTTCGGCGATGTTCTTGACGAGCGTCTGGAAGTCGGCGTTGCGCGCGACGAAGTCGGTTTCCGAATTGACTTCGACGAGCACGCCCGACTTGTCCGCGACCAGCGCGGCGACAAGGCCTTCTGCGGCGACGCGATCAGCCTTCTTCGCGGCCTTGGAGAGGCCCTTCTTGCGCAGCCAGTCGACCGCCGATTCGAAATCGCCCTCCGTCTGGGTGAGCGCCGCCTTGCAGTCCATCATGCCGGCGCCGGTGCTCTCGCGCAGTTCCTTCACAAGGGCGGCGGTGATCGTAGCCATGGTCGAAATTCCTTCTCAAGGGGTCATGCGACGACGCCGGCCCAATGGACCGGCGCGCGCGTTTTAAGCGTAGGACTTGACGGAGTTGATCAGGCGGCGAGCAGCGCCTTCGCCTGATCGACCCAGCCGTCACGCGCAATGCGGCCGTTCAGCTTCAAATCCGTGTCGAGCTTTTCGACGTCGCCCGGCGCCATCGCGGCGATCTGCCAATAATGATAGACACCGGCGTCGTTCAGCTTCTTGACGAGCTGCGGGCCGACGCCGTGCAGCTTGGCGAGATCGTCCGGCGCGCCGCGGGGCGCGGAGAGCAGTTCGAACGGCTCGCCGGGCGCTTCGAAATCCGCGCCTGCGCTCTCAACCGCTCCCGGCGCGCCGGCTTCGAGCGCCGGCTCCAGCGCCGGCGCTTCCTCGGCGCCGATATCGATTCCCATTGCGCCCTGACTGCGCGAAATGCCGTCGATGGCGGCGCGCGCCACAAGATCGCAGTAGAGCGCGATGGCGCGTCCGGCGTCGTCATTGCCAGGGATCGGATGCGTGACGCCGTCCGGATCGCAATTGGTGTCGAGCACCGCGACGACCGGGATCTTCAGGCGATTCGCCTCCTTGATCGCGAGCTGCTCCTTATTGGTGTCGATCACGAAGATCAGGTCCGGCGTGCCGCCCATGTCCTTGATGCCGCCGAGCGCTTTTTCGAGCTTGTCGCGCTCGCGGGTCAGCAGCAGGCGCTCTTTCTTGGTGATGCCGGAAGCGCCGGCCGAAAGCATCTCGTCGAGCTTGCGCAGACGGTTGATCGATCCGGATATCGTCTTCCAATTGGTGAGCGTGCCGCCCAGCCAGCGGGAATTGATGTAATATTGAGCGCTCCGCTTGGCGGCGTCGGCGATCTGCTCCTGCGCCTGGCGCTTGGTGCCGACGAACAGCACGCGTCCGCCCTTGGAGACAGTGTCCGAGATCGTCTTCAGCGCCTGATGGAGCAGCGGCACCGTCTGGGCGAGATCGATGATGTGGATGTTGTTGCGGGCGCCGAAGATATAGGGCGCCATCTTCGGGTTCCAGCGATGCGCCTGATGTCCGAAGTGGGCGCCGGCCTCGAGAAGGCCGCGCATATTGAAGTCGGGAAGAGCCATGTGTCGTTTCTCCGGTTGAACCTCGGCGAAAGATGAAGAGGCCGGAGAACCGGCCACCGGAGCGACGTCTTGAGGCAGACGCCGCGTAACTCTCGCCTGTGGAATGGCGGGCTTATAGGCGATGCGCCCCGGTGGAGCAAGGGGCCGTGGCAAGGGCCGGGTGGCAAGGGCCGTAACCGCTAACCATCGCCCGCTCGCTGCCGGCCGAGATCATCTCGCGCGGCGCCATTCACAGCCGCCGCGCGAGATGCGCAGGCGCTAAATTTTTTGTCTCGTCCGCGACGTCTTGTCGCAGATTATGACATTGTTTTTTATATAAAAACTCGCTTTTTTACCAGACGTTTCCGCCTTCGCATGAGCGCATTGCAAAGCGCTTAGAAACAAGCTAGGCTCCCTCTCGATGCGGCAAGTATTCACGTAAAATCAAGAACAGGGGGAAAACGCATGTCCGTCAACGTTCACAGCTCTGGCGATATCGGCAAGATGCTGCTTTGGATCGCTGCTTTCGTCGCTTTCGTCGTTGTCGCTCTGACCTGGGTTCCGGATTGGATCTCTCCCCAGGGCACCAACGGCACGGGCAACCGCAACGGCATCGAGGGCAGCGGCACCGGTTCCACTGTTCGTATGATTCAGTAATACCCCTGCCGAACGACTTGCCGGGTGCGCGAGCTCCCGGCCTTGTCTTTTGGGAGGATGATTTGCCCGGTCACGGCGCAGATCACTTTGGAGCCGACGTTCTCGAACTCTCGAGCGTCGGCTTCCGCTTTTTGGGACTGCTGTCGCGTTAGAACTGCTATCGCGCCCTGCCCCAGACCTGCGACAGCCAGCCTCGATATTGCGATGGCCAGAAATTTTGCAGCGCCGGTCCAGCTTCGACCAGGACGACGCTGATTAAAATCAGAACGCCGCCTGCGATCGCGCTTCCTGTCATGCGCTCCGAGAGCAGGATTGCGCCTGACATCGCGGCGAAAACGCACTCCAGCGACATGATGAGAGCCGCTTCGGACGCCGGCGTATATTTGAGCGCCACGATCTGGAGCGTGAAGGCGACGCCGCCCGAGCAAAGCCCTGCATAAAGGATCGCCGGCAGCGCCGAGATCATGCCCTCATGCGAATAAGGCTCAAGGCCGGGGCCTATGATTGCGCCAAGAACGCCGACGACGCCGAACTGCGCAAACGCCAGAAAATACGGACGATCAGTGCGCTTCAGAAAGGTCGGCACGAGACTGATCCCCGCGGCCCAGGCGATATCCGCGATCAACACCAGCCCATCGCCCGACGTCCAGCTCTGCAGCTGCGCGCCGTCGGTCAGCAGCCAGGCGCCCGCGACCGACACGATGGCGGCGACGAGCACGACCTGGCGTGGCCTCACGCCGGTTTGCGCATAGACGAACAAGGGGACGAGGATGACATAGAGCGCCGTGAGAAATCCGCCGTTGCTCGCCGTCGTCGTGGCGAGGCCGACCTGCTGCAAAGCGGCGGCGGCGAAGACGCAAACGCCGATAAGGCCGGCGAGCGGCAGATCGCCTTTTTTCAGCGGCGATGCGGTCTGACGCTGCTCATAGAGCGCCAGCGGCGCCAGCGCGATGCACGACAGGAGAAAACGGACGCCGACGAAGCTGATCGGCCCCATGAAGGCGCCGGCGTTCTTTTGAGCGATAAAGGCTGTTCCCCAGATAAAAGCGGCCAGCACGAGCAGCAAGTCGGCGCGAATGCGGCTCATAAAACGCCCGTGCTCTTGAGCCTCTGGCGGCGCTGCTCCATTCGCTCCAGCAATGCGCTCCACGCATCGACCAGCGCGCGCCAGAGCGCCAGAGCGGCTTTCGCGATCGGGACCGCCAATATGCCAACCACCGAATGCGGGTCCGCGCCTTCCTCTTCGACGCCGTATTTGAGCCGCGGGTTGTCCGTCGAGGGAATCTCCAGGGACCCGAACATCCAGTCCCAAATGGCGAGGACGCTGCCGAAGTTGCGGTTGAAATGAATTGGATCGGTGGAATGGTGGATCTGGTGATGCGCGGGACTCAAGACGACGTGTCCCAATACGCCACGGAACGGAATCCAGAATTGCGAATGCTGCAGATGGCCGATCGTCCAGAGAAAGAAGATGAACAGGATGTTCTTTCCGTCGACGGTGAAAGACTCCGTGGTTCGCCCAAAGAACCAGGCCAGAACGCCAGAGGCGGAGCCGATAAAGATCGCCAGCATGTAGCCGAAGAAGATGTTGTCGATCGGATGGTTGCGAAAGTTCGTCACCGGCGTCAGCACCTCGGCGGTGTGATGCACCTTGTGGAATTCCCACAAGAACGGAATTCGGTGTTTGAGGTAATGATCGAACCAATAACCTATCTCATAGGCCAGAAAGAGCACGACGGTAGCGAAGATCTTTATCGACAGGCTGCAACAAGCGACCGGCGCAAACTCGCCAAATGAGCTGCGCAGCGCGGCGCTGACGACCGTCGCGACGGCGTTCGACGATATGACGAGCGCGCCGACCACGACCGGCATCAGAACGACGCTCAAGGCGAAGAGCTTGATGTCCGCAGCGGTAGATCTGGAGAGCAGGAGTCGTTTATCGAAAATCGCGCGCGCGATGGCCCGACGATTTACGCGCCCCCGGCGCATCTTGCGCCGATAGGCCAGCGCGCCAACGGCAATGAAAAACGTCGTCGTCAGGGAATAGACGGAAAAAATCGAGCCTGCGGAAAACAGTTCGCCGGAGACCTTCGAAGCGGTAAAGCGGAGCGCGTCGTAGATGTCCATCGAGCTTTCGATCCGTCGATTTTGAGCGTTTGTCGGGGCGGACGCGCCTCGCAACTCTCTGCCTGCAAAGCGTATTCGCTACGCGAGCCGCTGCCAAGAGCGACATGCCGCCACGCGTGAGGACCTCGTTCGCGTTAGAACTCGATCCCTTCCTGCGCCTTCACCCCCGCTGCGAAGTGATGCTTTACCAGCGTCATTTCGGTGACGAGATCCGCCGCGGCGATGAGCTCCGGCTTGGCGTTGCGTCCGGTCACGACGACGTTGAGGTCCCCCCGCCGCGCGGCGAGCGCGCCCAGCACCTCGTCGAGCGGCAGATGCTCGTAGCGCAGCGAAATGTTCAGCTCATCAAGCACGAGGAGGCGAACTTCGGGGTCGTCCATCAGTTCGCGCGCCTTCTCCCATGCGCGGCGCGCCGCCGCTTCGTCGAGGGCGCGGTCCTGGGTCTCCCAGGTGAAGCCTTCGCCGAGCGTGTGCCACGAGACCTGACCGCACTCCTGGCCAAGCTTTTCGAGCATATTGCGCTCGCCGGTGCGCCACTGGCCCTTGCCGAACTGCACGACGCCGATCTTCCAGCCGTGACCCAGCGCCCGCAGCGCCAGTCCGAAGGCCGCGGTGGACTTGCCCTTGCCTGGGCCGGTGTGGACGATCAACAGGCCCTTGCGCGCGATCGTCTTGCCGGCGACCTCGGCGTCCTGGACGGCCTTGCGCTTCTCCATTTTGAGACGATGCCGGCGCGCCTCGTCGTCTTCATTCATCTCGGTCACGCGGCGCTCCTTGGCGGTTTGACGGAAGCATAAGCCGCGCATATGACTAGTGCCGACGGTCCTTCGCAAGAAGTCAAAAGGGAACGCGGCGCGGGCGTTTGACCCCTATCCGCGGCTGCCCCCGCAACTGTAGCCGGCGAGGACTGCGCCATCCGCCACTGAGCCTGACGCTTGGGAAGGCGGCGCGGTCCGACGAGCCGGAAGCCAGGAGACCTGCCGTCTTGGCGATCGCTTCCGATCGCCGCACGCATCGCATCGCCGCCGGTGGGGCGGCAGGGAGACCGATATGAACGCCAAGTCCGCCGCCAATGTCGCCGCTCTTGCCACTTCGAGACTCGAAGCGCTGAGGGCCGCCGCCGTCGCGCTCATTCTCGGCTTCGGCCTCGTCTGGCTTTCAGGCTTCGCCCATCCCGAAAGCGTGCATGACGCGGCGCATGACACGCGCCACGCGCTCTCCTTTCCCTGCCACTAGGCTCCAACGCGCTTGATCGCGCGCGTTTTGACGACCGGCCTCATCGCCGGCCTTGTCGCGGGGCTTGCGGTCGCGGCCTTGCAGCATTTCACCACGACCCCGCTCATCCTCGCCGCCGAGGTCTATGAGGCGGCGCAGCATGCGCATAACGCCGCCGAGGCGGGCCCGACGTTCTCGGGCCTGAGCCGCACGGCCGCGACCAGCGTGGCGACGATCGCCGTTTCGATCGGCTATGCGCTCATCCTGCTCGCCGCGATGCTCTTCTCCGGCGACGCCATCGCGCCGCGCCGCGCCGCGCTCTGGGGCGCCTGCGCCTTCGCCGCCACCGGCCTGGCGACGGCCCTCGGCCTCGCGCCCCAGCTTCCCGGCATGGCGGAAACCGAACTCGCCTCGCGTCAGATCTGGTGGCTCGCGACGGCGCTGTCGACCGGCGCAGGACTCTACGCCCTGCTGCGGCTCGACTCGGCGGCGGCGAAGATCGTCGGCGTCGCGCTGATCGTCGCGCCGCAGTTCTTCGCGCCGACGCCCGCCGCGCCCGAGAGCACGGCGCCGGCGGAACTCGCCGCCCGCTTCGCCGCCTCATCGCTCGCCGTTCAGGCGATCAGCTGGGCGCTCGCGGGCGCGCTTGTCGGCCTCGTCTGGCGGTTCATATCGCGCGAAGGAGAGTCGGCATGAGCGGCGCCAAAATTCCTGCGACGATCGTCACCGGCTTTCTTGGCGCGGGGAAGACGACGCTCATTCGTCATGTGCTGGAAAACGCCAGGGACCGGCGTCTAGCGCTCGTGATCAATGAGTTTGGCGATGTCGGCGTCGACGGGGAAATCCTGCGGGCCTGCGGCGTGGAAAATTGTCCCGACGAGAACATCGTCGAACTCGCCAACGGCTGTTTGTGCTGCACGGTCGCCGACGATTTCGTGCCGGCGATCGAGGCGCTGCTCGCGCATGAAAAGCGTCCCGACCACATCATCATCGAAACATCCGGGCTTGCGCTGCCGAAACCGCTCGTCAAGGCGTTCGACTGGCCGGCGATCCGCTCGAAACTGACGGTCGACGGCGTCATCGCCGTGATCGACGGAAAGGCCGTGGCAGAAGGCCGTTTCGCTGACGATCTCGACGCCATCGCGCAGGAGCGCGAAGACACGCAGACGATCGATCACGACAATCCGCTCGAAGAAGTGTTCGAGGATCAGCTCGCCTGCGCCGATCTGATCATTCTCAACAAGACCGATCTTCTTGACGCCGCCGAAGAACGCTCGGTCGCCAATCGTCTGACGCAAGGCGCGCGTCAGGCGGCGAAAGTCGTGCGCGCGAGCGGCGGGCGAGTCGATCCGCTTGTGCTGCTCGGCCTTTCCGCAGCGGCCGAGGACGACATCGCGAATCGGCCATCGCATCACGACGCCGAGCCGGAACATGACCACGACGACTTCGACAGTTTCGTCGTCTCTTTCTCAGCGGTAAGCGATCCAACGGCGCTGGTCGCAAGACTGGCTGAGGCGGCGCGCATTCATGACGTGCTGCGCATAAAAGGGTTCGTCGAAGTCGTCGGCAAGCCGATGCGCCTGCTCGTGCAAGGCGTCGGCGCGCGCGTCGAACATCACTTCGATCGCGCGTGGAAACCCGACGAGCAGCGCGTGAGCCGTGTCGTGATCATCGGCGAGAAGGGCCTCAATCGCGACGCCGTCATCGCCACGCTGGCACAGCCGTGACGCGTGATGCATCTTCTCCCGCGCGATCTCCATAGTCTCGACGACGCCGGCGCGGCGGTCGACCTCGGACAGTCGCCCGCGGACATTGTGTTCCTGTCCTTCTCGGATTCGGAGCTGCGGCTGCTCGCGCGGCTCTACGAACAAAGCGGCGCGGCGCTTCCGAGCCTGCGCTGCGCGTCGCTTGCGCAGCTGAAACACCCCTACTCCGTCGATCTCTATCTCGACGCCGTGGCGCGACATGCGCGGCTGATCGTCGTTCGTCTGCTCGGCGGCAAGGACTATTGGGCCTATGGCGTCGAACAACTCGAGGCGCTCGCGCGCTCCAATCGAATCGCGCTCGCGTTTGTGCCCGGCGACGCCCATGACGACGCACGGCTGAAGCAGGCGTCGACGCTCGATGCGCAGACGCTCAATCGTATCTGGCGCTTCTTTCAGGACGGCGGGCCGGACAATCTTCGCTCATTCCTCGGCTACGCCGCGACGCTCGCCGGCCATCCGGCGCCGTGGCGCGAAAGCGCTCCCGTCGCCAGCGCCGGGCGGTTCGAGGCCGCGTGCCGCGCGGGCGGCGACTTGCGGGCGACGATCGTCTTCTATCGCGCCATGTTCCTCGCCGACGACGTCGCGCCGATCGTCGCGCTCGCCGAGGCGCTGGCGCAGCGGGGCTTCGCGGTTGAAGCGCTCTACGTCGCGAGCCTGAAAGAAGCTGAGAGCGAAGCTTTCATGTCGCGCGCGCTCGAAGCGTTCGCGCCCGACGTCATTCTCAACGCCACGGCCTTTTCGGCGCGCCGCGATGCGGGAAGCGTTCTCGATCTCGCCGACGCGCCGGTGCTGCAGGTAGCGCTCGCGACCGCCTCGCGCGACGCGTGGGCGGCTTCGATGCGCGGGGCCAACGGCGCCGATCTCGCGATGAATGTCGTTCTGCCGGAAGTCGACGGACGCATTTTCACGCGCGCGATTTCCTTCAAGGAGGAAGCGCCGCTGCGCCGCGCGGCGCAATTCAGCGAGACGCATCACGCGCCGGAGCAATCGCGCATCGACTTCGTCGCGGACCTCGCGCTGAACTGGTCGCGGCTGCGGCGCATGCCCAATCGAGAAAAGAGCCTCGCCCTCATTCTCTCCGACTATCCGGCGCGGCGCGGCCGCGGCGGCTATGCGATCGGCCTCGATGCGGAAGCGAGCGTGCATGAGATCGTCGCGGGGCTGCGCGAAGGGGGATATGACATTGGCGCGGAGCCCGCAGAGAGGACGATCCGCGCCCTCGAAGACGCCGCACAAACGATCGAAATTTCATTCGACGATTACCGAGGCTGGCTCGCCGCCCTTCCCGCCGACTTTGTGGCGATCGTCAACGCCGCATGGGGCGCGCCGCAGGAAGATCCGGCCGCCGTCGGCGGCGCCTTTCGCTTTTCCTGTTTGCGACACGGCAAGCTCGTCATTGCGCTGCAGCCCGACCGCGGCGCGCGCGCCGAGCGCTACGAGACCTATCACGACGTGCAGCGCCCGCCGCGCCATTCCTATCTCGCCTTCTATCTCTGGCTGCGGCATGCGCGAGAGATCGACGCGCTCATTCATCTCGGCGCGCATGGCACGCTCGAATGGCTCCCCGGCAAATCCGTCATGCTGTCCGAGTCCTGCGCGCCGGAAGCTGTGCTAGGCCCCACGCCGCTCATCTATCCTTTCATCGTCAACGATCCCGGCGAAGCCGCGCAGGCGAAGCGCCGCACCAGCGCCGTGACCATCGGCCATCTGACGCCGCCGCTCATCGACGCCGAACTGTTCGACGCGGCGGCGAAGATTGAAACGCTGCTCGATGAATACGCCACCGCGAGCGCGCTCAATGCGCGCCGTGCGAAACTCATCGCCGGCGCGATCATCGACGAAGCGGAACGCAGCGGCCTCGCCGCGGAATGCGGCGTCTCGCGCGCCATGGACCCTACCGAAACCTTGACGCGGCTCGACGCCTGGATGTGCGATCTGAAGGAGATGCGCATCGGCGACGGGCTGCATGTCTTCGGCCGCGCGCAAGAGAATTCAAACGCCGATCCGTCGCGTGACGCCTGCGCGCGGGCTGAACGGGGAGCGCTCGTCGCTGCGCTTTCCGGCCGCTTCATCGAGCCCGGCCCGGCCGGCGCGCCCTCGCGCGGACGCGCCGACGTTCTGCCCACTGGCCGCAACCTCTATTGCATCGATCCGCGCCATTCGCCGACGCAGACGGCTTGCGACATCGGCCGGCGCGCGGCGACGGAAGTGATGACGCGCCATGCGCAGCAGCATGGCGAATTTCCGCGTCACATCATGCTCGATCTCTGGGGCAGCGCGACGATCCGCACCGGCGGCGAGGATTTCGCGCAGGCGCTCGCACTGCTCGGCGCCGCGCCGCGCTGGGACGCCGCAAGCGCCCGCGTCATCGGCTTCGAAATCCTGCCCCAAGCGCGGCTCGACTTTCCGCGCGTCGACGTGACGCTGCAGGTTTCGGGACTGTTTCGCGACATGTTCCCCAATCTGATCGCGCTGTTCGACGACGCCGTGCGCGCCGTCGCCGCGCTCGATGAAGACGCCGCGTTCAATCCGCTAAAGACCGCTGACGATCTGCGCCGCGTCTTCGGCGCCGCCGACGGCGCTTACGGGCTTGGCGTGAGCGATCGCGTGGTCCGCGGCCAATGGTCAAGCCGCGACGATCTTGCGCGCGCCTATCTTTCCGCCGCCGGTCACGCCTATACGCGCTCGGGCGAAAGCAACGAAGCTGTCGCGGCGTTCAGCGCGCGCGTCGCGGTTGCTGACGCGCATGTCCATGTTCAGGACATGGCGGAGGTCGATGTCCTGCTCGGGCCGGCTTTCGCCGATTATGAAGGCGGCTTCGCCGCCGCCAACGCGATGCTGGGCGGCGACGCCGACCTGCTGCATCTCGACGCGACGCGGCCGGATCGCCTGCGGACGCGGGCGCTCAAAGATGAAATCGCGCGCGTCCTGCGCATGCGGCTCGCGAATCCCCGTTGGCTGCGAGGCCAGATGCGCCACGGCCACCGCGGCGCCGGGGAGATCGCCGAAACAATTGATAATCTCTATGCTTTCGCCGCGACAAGCGGCCTCATTAGCGACGCGCAATTCGATCTCGCTTTTAACGCGACCATGGGCGATGATGCGACCCGCGATTTTCTCGCAGCAGAAAATCCCCGCGCGCTGGAGGCGATCGCGCGCGTTTTTAGCGAAGCGCTCGCGCGCGGCTTGTGGAATACGCAACGCAACAGCGTGCGCGACGCGTTAAGCGGCATCGAACGCCAAGAGGGGGGGCGTCTTGCAGCCGAGGCCTGAAATCAAAGGCTGGTGTCCCGGTGCTTTCGCGCCGATGCCGAGCGGCGACGGTTTGCTGATCCGCGCCAAGGCCGTCGGCTCGCGCATGAATGCGGCGCAGGCGCGCGAAGTTGCGCGAACCGCGGAAGCCTGCGGGAACGGATTGATCGATCTGTCGCAGCGCGCTCAGTTGCAGTTGCGCGGCATCAGCGAGGCGACGATCGCCGAAGCGCTGCGCCGGCTTGAAGGCATCGGCATGCTTCCGCAGAACGCGGACGCCGAACGCGTCACCAATATCATCGCGTCGCCGCTCGCCGGTCTGATTCCCGGCCTGTTCGACGCCAACGCCATGGCGGCGGAGCTCGCCGCCGAATTGCAGCGCGACGCGGCGTTGCGCGCGCTGCCGCCGAAATTTCTGTTTCTGCTCGATGACGGCGGCGCGCTGTCGCTTGCCGACGTCGAGGCCGACATCCGCATAGAAGCGGCCGCGAACGGACAGATCGCGGTCCGCATCGCCGAGGTCCCCGATCGGGCGATATTCGTCGACGCTGAACGAGCGCTCGACGTTGCGCTGCGATTGGCGCGCGCCTTTGTGGAGCTGCGCGACCAGCATGCAAATCGATTCAGACGCGTGCGCACACTGGTCGAAGCGCTTGGCGCTGAAGCGCTGGCGCGCGCGTCTGGTCTCCTCATGCGCGTCTCCAAGGAAGCGCGCGCCCCAGCGCCGCGCGCGCATATTTTCGGGGCGCAACGCCGCGGCGCCGTCGCTTACGCGGGCGTCGGCGCGCCTTTCGGCCGCTGGCGCGCAGATGAACTTCACGCGGCGGCCGATTGTGCGCGCAACGAAGGAACAGGCGAATTGCGCCTGACCCCGTGGCGCGCCTTGCTGATCGTCACGCATGACGAAGACGCTGCGCGACGCGTCGTCTCCTGCGCGCGAAAACACGATCTCATCACGGCGCCAGACGACAAGCGCCTCGCGGTCATCGCTTGTCCCGGCGCGCCGGAATGTCCGCAGGCGCTCGGCGAGACGCGCGCGCATGTCATGGATCTCGCGCCGCTCGCGCAGAAGATCGTCGGCGCCGACGGCGTCGGGGTGCATCTTTCGGGCTGCGCCAAAGGCTGCGCGCGGCAGAGCGCCTCGCCGGTCACGCTGCTTGCCTGCGCCGACGGGTTTGACCTTATCGAGAACGCCGGCGCCGATGGCGCGCCGCGCCTCAGGTCGCTGACTTTTGAGGACGTCGTTCGCGAACTTTCCGCGCGCGCGAACGAAAGACCGCAATGAACAGCCGCTTCGACTATATCCACGACGGCGCACAGATCTATGCGCGCTCCTTTGCGACCATTCGCGCGGAGTCGAATCTCGCGCGCTTCACGCCGGAGCAGGAAAAGATCGCCGTGCGCATGATCCACGCCTGCGGCATGGTGGAGCTCGCCGACGACATCGAGTTCTCGCCCGATTTCGTCGCCGCGGCGCGCGATGCGCTGCAAAGAGGCGCGCCGATCCTGTGCGACTCCAACATGGTCGCGCATGGCGTCACGCGTTCGCGCCTGCCGGCAGAAAATCAGGTCGTCTGCACGCTGCTCGAACCGCGCGTGCCGACCCTCGCGGCGGAGATCGGCAATACGCGCAGCGCCGCGGCGCTGGAGCTGTGGCGCAACCGCCTCGACGGCGCGCTGGTCGCGATCGGCAATGCGCCGACGGCGCTGTTCCGCCTTCTGGAAATGATCGACGAAGGCGCGCCGCCGCCCGCCGCGATCATCGGCATGCCGGTTGGTTTCGTCGGCGCCGCGGAATCGAAGGAGGCGCTGCGCGATGACGGGCGCGTTCCCTTCGTCGTCGTAAAGGGCCGCAAGGGCGGGAGCGCCATGGCCGCCGCCGCCATCAATGCGCTTGCGAGCGAGCAGGAATGAACGCGCTCGCATCGACATCGCATGAGGGCGTCGCGGCGCTGGGGGCGCTGATCGGCGTCGGCCTCGGTCCCGGCGATCCCGAGCTCGTGACCGTCAAGGCCGCGCGCCTCATCGGCGCCGCGAAGGTCGTCGCCTTTTTCGCCAAGCGCGGACGCGCGAGCCACGCGCGCGCGATCGCCGCGCATTATCTGTCGCCCGGCTGCGAAGAGATTGCGCTGCTTTATCCGGTGACGACGGAGATTCCGTTCGATCAGCCGGAATATGTTCAGTCGCTTCAGCAATTCTATGAAGACTGCGTGATGCGCATTCGCGCCGTGCTCGAAGCCGGCCGCGACGTGACGCTGCTCTGTGAAGGCGATCCGCTGCTTTACGGCTCATTCATGCATATGTTCGCGCGGCTCGACTCGCGCTTTCGCATCGAGATTTGCGCCGGAGTCTCCGGCATGTCCGGCTGTTTCGCAGCTGCGCGCCAGCCGATGGCCTGGGGCGACGACGTTCTCACCGTTCTGCCGGCGACGCTCGACGAAGACTCCCTCGCCTCTCGTCTCTCCGCCACCGACGCCGCCGTGGTGATGAAGCTCGGCGGCAATTTCGCCAAGCTGCGCCGCGCCATGACTCGCGCCGGCGTCATCGATCGCGCGATCTATGTCGAACGCGGCGCGATGCCCGGCGAGAAGATCATGCGCTTTACCGACAAGCGCGACGATGATGCGCCCTATTTTTCGATGGCGCTGGTGCCGGGGCGAGGCCGGCGCCCTTGAGCGGCGCGCTTGACATCGTCGGCCTCGGTCCGGCCGACGCGCGATGGCTGACTCTTGAAGCGCAAGACGCGCTCGGCGAGGCGCAGGACATCATCGGCTATGCGCCCTATGTGGCGCGCGTTCCGGAGCGCGCGGGCCAAATCCGGCTTGCAAGCGACAATCGCGTGGCAATCGACCGCGCGCGGGAGGCGCTCGCGCGCGCCGCGCAAGGACGCCGGGTCGCTGTCGTCTCTGGTGGAGACCCCGGCGTCTTCGCGATGGCGGCGGCGGTGTTCGAGGCGGTTGACTGCGGCCCGCGCGAATGGCGCGATCTCGACATCCGCGTGCTGCCCGGCGTCTCCGCGATGCAGGCCGCCGCGGCGCGTCTCGGCGCGCCGCTCGGCCACGACTTCTGCGCGATTTCGCTCTCCGACAATCTCAAGCCATGGGACGTGATCGCCAAGCGGCTCGAACACGCCGCGCAAGGCGACTTCGTTATTGCGCTCTACAATCCCGCGTCGCGGGCGCGGCCGACGCGCATCACCGACGCCTTTGCGCTGCTGCGCCGCCATCTGCCGGGCGAAACCTTCGTCGGACTCGCGAAATCCGTCGGCCGCGAGAATGAAGAGATCATTCTCACCCGGCTCGACGAGGCGGAGGGCGACAAGGTTGACATGTCGACGCTGGTCGTTATCGGCGCGAGCGGCACGCGCCGCATCTCGCGCGATGGCGCCCGCGACTGGGTCTATACGTCGCGGAAGGCGACATGAACGCGCCATGGCTGTCGCTGATCGGCGTCGGCGAGGACGGCGCCGAGGCGCTGACGCCTGCTGCGCGCGCGCTCGTCGCGCAAGCCTCGCTGGTCGTCGGCGGCGCGCGCCATCTCGCCATGATCGACGCGCCAGCCGAGCGCCTGCCGTGGCCATCGCCGCTCTCCGACGCGTTGCCGAGAATTCTCGCGCAGCGCGGCAAGCCCACTGTCGTTCTCGCCTCAGGCGATCCATTTTTTTATGGCGTCGGCGATCTCATGGCGCGCAATGTCGCGCGCGACGAAATCTTCTGCATTCCGGCGCCCTCGGCTTTTTCGCTGGCGGCGGCGCGGCTCAAATGGAGCCAGCAGGATTGCGCGCTACTTTCGCTGCACGGGCGCGCCTTCGAGCGCGTGACGCCGCATCTGCAGCCGCGCGCGCGGCTCCTCGCGCTCTCCTGGGACGAGACGACGCCAGCGCGCCTCGCGCGCCATCTCGTCGAACGCGGCATGGGCGCATCGCGCGTGCATGTGCTCGAACGTCTCGGCGGTCCGCATGAGCGTGTGCGCGACGCGCGCGCCGAGGAATTCGCGCTCAATGACATTGCGCCGCTCAACACGGTCGCCATCGAAGTGGAAGCTGATGGCGACGCGCCAGTCATTCCGTTTGCGCCAGGCCTGCCCGACGACTGGTTCGAGCATGACGGGCAGCTCACCAAGCGGGACATTCGCGCCGTGACGCTCTCGGCGCTCGCGCCGCGCAGGGGCGAATTGCTCTGGGACGTCGGCGCGGGCGCTGGCTCGATCGCGATCGAATGGATGCTGAGCGATTCCGCTAACCGCGCGATCGCCATCGAGCGCGATGGGGCACGCGCGGCGCGCATCGCGCGCAACGCGCTGTCGCTCGGCGTTCCGGACTTGCGCGTCGTCGATGGCGAAGCGCCGGTGGCGCTCGCCGGACTCGAAACGCCGCAGGCGATCTTTATCGGCGGCGGCGCCGATGCGGCGACGCTTGCCGCCGGCTGGGACGTCCTCCCCCGTTATGGACGCATCGTCGCCAACGCCATAACGATCGAAACTCAGGCGCTCCTCGTCGACACCTATCGCGAGAAAGGCGGCGAGCTGCTGCATGTGCAGATCGCGCATGCGCGCCCGATCGGGCGCTTTCATGCGCTCGACCCCGCGATGGCGGTCATGCAATGGCGCGCGGTGAAGCGATGACAGCGCGCTACGCCTTCGGACTCGGCGCAAGGCGCGGCGTCGCGGCGCAGGACGTCGTCGAACTCGTGCGCCGCGTCGCGCAGACGCATGACGTCGATCTACGCGATGCAAAACTCTGCGCCCTCGAAAGCAAGGCGCAGGAGGCCGGGCTGCACGACGCCGCCCGCGAACTCGGCGTCGAACTCGTCTTTCTGCCGCTTGCCGAACTGCGCGCCCGCAAGGCGCCGGCGGCGACGCATTCGCCGCGCGTGCAGGCGCTGTTTGGCGTCGGCAGCGTCGCCGAGGCCGCGGCGCTCGTCGGCGCCGGACCGAACAGCCGCCTCGTCGCGCCCCGCGTGACAACCCCCCTCGTGGCCTGTGCTCTGGCGAAACGGGGCGACAAGGAAAGCGCATGACCGGGCATTTCATCGGCGCAGGCCCCGGCGCCGCCGATCTCCTCACTCTGCGCGGGCGCGATCTCATCGCGCGATGTCCGGTCTGTCTTTACGCCGGTTCGCTCGTGCCAGCCGGCGTGCTGGCGCATTGTCCGCCGGACGCGCGCATCGTCGACACGGCGCCGCTGTCGCTCGACGACATCATCGCTGAGATGCAGAAGGCGCATGACGCCGGTCTCGACGTTGCGCGGCTGCATTCCGGCGACCTCTCGATCTGGAGCGCCGTCGGAGAGCAGATGCGGCGCCTCGATGCGCTGCAGATCCCCTACACGATGACGCCCGGCGTGCCGGCCTTCGCGGCGGCGAGCGCGGCCTTAAAGCGCGAACTCACCTTGCCCGAAGTCGCGCAGTCGCTGGTGCTGACGCGCACCTCGGGACGCGCCTCGTCGATGCCCGAGAGCGAGAGGCTCGCGACATTCGCGCAATCCGGCGCGACGCTCGCGATCCATCTCTCGATCCATGTCCTCGCGCAGGTCGTCGAGGAGCTGACTCCCTATTACGGCGGCGGCTGCCCCGTCGCGCTCGTCTACCGCGCCTCATGGCCGGACGAGCGGATCGTGCGCGGCGCGCTCGCCGATATCGAAGCGCGCGCCGCCGAAACGCCGATGGAGCGCACCGCGCTCATTCTCGTCGGACCGGCGCTCGCGAGCGAAGATTTTCGTGAAAGCGCGCTCTACGACGCGGGCTATGATCGGCGCTTTCGGCCGAGAGGCGAGAGGTGAACCCGCCAGGCCTGCTGATCGGCGCGGCGCGTTCGTCGTCCGGCAAGACGACGCTGACGCTCGGCCTGATGCGGGCGCTGACGCGGCGCGGCTTGCGCGTCGCGCCAGTCAAATGCGGGCCGGACTACATCGATCCCGCCTTTCACGCGGCGGCAACGGGGCGTTTGAGCGTAAATCTCGATTCCTGGGCGATGAACGCCGATCTGATCGCGAGTCTTGCCGCGCGCACGAGCGAGAACGCCGACATCGTGATCGCCGAAGGCGCGATGGGTCTCTTCGATGGCGCGCCCGGCGGCGCGGCAGGCGTCGGCGCCAGCGCCGACATCGCCGCCCTGCTCGGCTGGCCGGTCGTTCTCGTTCATGACGTCTCCGGCCAGGGGCAGACCGCGGCCGCTATCGTGCGCGGGATCGCCGCGCATGACGCGCGCGTGACAGTGGCGGGCGTGGTGCTGAACCGCGTCGGCTCTGAACGACATCGCAGGCTCGCCGGCGAAGCGATCGAGGCGCTCGGCATGCCGGTGTTCGGCGCGTTGCCGCGCGACGAGAAAATCATGCTGCCCGAACGCCATCTCGGTCTGGTGCAGGCCGGCGAGACGGAAGGACTCGACGCGCGCCTCGACGCGCTCGCCGACTTCATCGAAGCGCATGTGGATGTGGCGGCGGTGATCGCGGCCGCCACGGCCCACACCTCCCCCTTGATGGGAGAGGTCGTCGGGCGACGTCCGACGGGAGGGGGTGAACTTTCGCCCCACCCCGCATTGCTTCGCAATGCCACCCTTCCCGTCAAGGGGAGGGTGGCGCCCGCCCAGCGCATCGCCATTGCGCGCGACGACGCCTTTTCCTTTTTCTACCCGCATCTCGCGCAGAGTTGGCGCGAGGCCGGCGCGGAGCTCCGCTTCTTCTCGCCGCTCGCCGACGAAGCGCCGCCCGAGGATTGCGATCTCTGCTGGCTGCCGGGCGGTTATCCGGAGCTGCACGCGGGCAAGCTGTCCGCAGCGCGCCGCTTCATGCAGGGTCTCCGGCGTTTCGCCAAGGAGCGGTGGGTCCATGGCGAATGCGGCGGCTACATGGTTCTCGGCCGCGCGCTGATCGACGCCGCCGGCGAGGCGCATGAAATGGCGGGCCTGCTCGAATTGGAAACAAGCTTCGCCCGAAGGAAGCTGCATCTCGGCTATCGGCGCGCAAGACTGGCGGCGGACCATCCGTTGGGCGGCGCCGGCGCTCGCCTGCGGGGGCACGAATTCCACTATGCGACCGTTCTGCGCGAAGAAGGCGAACCTTTCGCCCTGGCGAAGGACGCCTATAGCGACGATGAGCGGCCGGCGGGACTGGCGAACAACGGCGTTTCCGGCTCTTTTTTCCACCTTATGGCGTAAAAAAAGGGCCGCCGGAGAACCAGCGGCCCAAGTCAAGGGAGGAAACGCCCAAGGAGGGCTACGAAGCGAGACAACTCTCGCTGCGTCGCACTGTTATATTGCTGCGGCGCACAAGAGTCAAGATCAAATTTGGGCGAATAGCGAAGCCGCAGTTTTGCCCGAAGCGCCGCGGCCGCAAGAAAAGAAAGCCGCGCCAGGGCGCGGCTTTAAGTTCGCTCGAAGGATCTGAGATGACTAAAACGATCTGGACGAATGAACGGCGGCGGATCTCCTGACGCCGATCGAGGCCGGCGGCTTGGGAATGTCTGCCGCCGCGGCGTCCTTATGGGGACGCGATAATTTCTTCACGCTGTTGGTAGGGCTCGGGTCGGAAGCGGCCAGAGCGGACATTTCGTGACGGTCGCCGCGCATCGGCGCCAGCGCGACGACGCGTGCGGTCTGCCGGCTTTCGTCAGCGGCCTTGGCCGCCGCGACGGTCACGACCGGCGATTTGGCGGCGAGCTGGACGGCGGCCTTGCCGGCGGCGCGGCTGGACTTCTCATCAAGGGCGATTTCCGTCGGCGGAACAATCGTCTCGGGCCGGCTGACCTCGGCGACGCGCGACGCAAAGGCCGGGTGCTGGCCGCCATCCTCGTAAACGACGCGGACCGGCTTCATGCCGCTCTGCGCGAGTTCGGCGATTTTGGCCTCGTCCTTCGATCTCTTCTCGGCCACGGCCTGGGCGATCTCCGGATCCTGCTTGAGCGGCGGACAGGCGGCGTTGGGATCGAGTTGCGCCGCGCCGGCGGCGTTGAAGACGTAGCGCCGATCGCAGAAGGCGACCTGCGGCTCCTGCAAAGTCACCTCGAAATGATCGGAGCCTTCCTTGAGCTGCTTCCAGAAGTCGATGTTCGGATCGAGACGATGCTTGGCGAGATTTTCCGCCGTCATCTTGAAGGGGAAGGACTGCATCTGGATCGCGCGCTGACCGCCGGCGAGGGACGAACGGGCGATGGCGTAGATCTCGGCGATCTGCTTGTCGGTCATGGAGAAGCAGCCCGCCGAGGAGCAGGCGCCATGCACCATGATGTCGCCGCCGGTGTGGCCGAGGGCGCGGTCGAGCGCGTTCGGATAGCCGACGTTGAACGACAGATAGTAATTCGAGTTCGGATTCATCTGCGCCGGGCCGATGGCGTAAAAGCCCTCCGGCACCTGGCGATCGCCCTGACGGCGCTTGGGTCCGAGCTGACCCGACCAGCGGCACATCGGATAGGTCTTGAGATGGACGTAGCGGCCATCGGGCCGCATCTTCCAGACTTCGAGCTCCGCTTCCTTCTTGTAGGCGCGGATCAGCATCGGCGCTTCCTTGGACGTGCCGGCTTGCTCCATGAGGGCGACGGTCTCGGCGGGGATTGGCGCGAGCGAACGATGCGCGAGACCGCTCTGCTCGCAGGCCGAGAGCGCAAAGGCGGCCAGGACGGCAAGCCCCAGCGCAGGCGCTATGCCTCGAGTCTTCATGGTGTCCCCTCCGGCGACGCAGCCGCCGCCGCGATAGCCTCAGATGCGAGGCCGCCGCGCGTGACTACACAAAACGAACAATGGGACGAGAACGTGTCCGAATCAGCGAGAATCCCGCGTCTATGCGCGTTTAGCGTCAATCTTCTGGAATTTACCTTAACGCTTCTCTTCGAGTTTCCGGCCCATGGCCAGAAACTTGTCGGCGCGGGCGTGTCTCAGCTGCTCACGCGAGTAATTCGCCAGATCCGCAAGCTCCTTGGCGAGCGCGTCGCCCACTGCGCCGATGGCCGCTTCCGGATCGCGATGGGCGCCGCCCGGCGGCTCGGTGACGATCAGGTCGATGATGCCGAACTTCAGCAGATCCTGCGCGGTGATCTTCATGCTGGTCGCCGCTTCTTGCGCCTTCGCCGAGTCCCGCCACAGGATCGAGGCGGAGGCTTCGGGCGACGCCACGGTGTAGACGGAATGCTCGAGCATCAGCACCTTGTTGGCGGCGGCGATCGCGATCGCGCCGCCAGACCCCCCTTCTCCCACCACAACGGCGACGTTGGGCACGCCGAGCGAGAGCGATACGTCGGTGGAGCGGGCGATCGCCTCGGCCTGGCCACGCTCTTCGGCGTCGATACCCGGAAAGGCGCCCGCCGTGTCGACAAGAGAAACCACCGGCAAGCCGAACCGGTCGGCGAGCTCCATCAGGCGAACGGCCTTGCGATAGCCTTCCGGCCGCGCCATGCCAAAGTTGTGATGCAGACGGCTGGCGGTGTCGGAGCCCTTCTCCTGGCCGATGACGCAGATCGGCTCGCCCCGAAAGCGGCCGAAGCCGCCGACGATCGCGGAGTCCTCGCCAAACAGCCTGTCGCCGGCGAGCGGCGTGAACTCGTCGACGAGCCGCCGCACGTAATCCGAAAAATGCGGCCGCTGCGGATGCCGCGCCACCTGTATCTTCTGCCAGGGCGTGAGGCCGGCGTAGAGATCGGCGAGCGCCTTGGCGGCTTTGGCCTGGAGCTTGTTCAGCTCCTCGCCAATCGACACGGCCTCGCCGTTTTCGGCCAGCGCGCGCAATTCATCGACCTTGGTTTCGAGTTCTGCGACAGGCTTTTCGAAGTCCAGATAGGAGCGCATTGAGGCGGCGATTTTCCTTTAGGCGAGGGGCGCCTCGCGGTCGCGCGCAAACTCGCCGCAACCGGGTTTGAAGTCAAGGAACGGAAAGCGCCAGCGGCGCAGTTGCGGCAACGCGTTCATCGCGTAAATGTCACAGTCGATACGGCGGATTTCGTTAGACAGGAATGGTCATGGCGTCTGCGCAAGAACCGGTTAGCCATTACGTTTCCGCAGCCGACGGGCTCCGCTTGCATTATCTCGATCACCCCGCGCCGGCGGACGGCGGCGAGAGCTTGCTGCCGATCGTCTGCCTGCCGGGGCTGGCCCGCTCGGCGGACGACTTCAACCGCATCGCCCGGGCGCTGCAAGCCGACGGCCGGCGGGTGCTTGCCCTTGACTATCGCGGGCGCGGACGGTCCGACTGGGATCAGGACTGGCGCCGCTATGACTTCGACGTCGAGCAGGAGGATATTCGGGTTCAGCTGGCCGACGCGGGCGTCGAACAGGCGGCGTTCATCGGGACGTCGCGCGGCGGCCTTCACACCATGCGCATCGCGGCTCGGCGGCCCGGCGTCGTGCGCGCCGCCGTGCTCAACGACATCGGACCGAAGATCGAGCATTCCGGCCTGCTCCGCATCAAGCGCTACGTCGGCAAGCTGCCGCCGATCCCTTCCATGCGCGAGGCGATCGCCTTGATGAGAATGACCGCCGGCGTCGATTTTTCAGGCGTCTCACCGCAGGAATGGGAGGAGTATGCGCGCCTCACCTTCGTCGAAAGGGAGGGCAAAGTTCAGCTGCGCTACGATCCGGAACTGTCGCATACGCTCGACGGCGTAGAGCCTGACGTCGAGCCCGCCGAATATTGGGACGACTTCGAGGCGCTCTCGAGCGTTCCCCTTCTCGCCATTCGCGGCGCGAACTCGGACATCCTCTCGCCCGAAGTGTTTGACGAAATGGCGCGGCGGGCGCCGCGGCTGGAGCGGGTGTGGGTCGACGGCCAGGGGCACGCGCCCTTGCTGCTCGATCAGCCGACAATCTCGCGCATCGCCGCCTTTATTCGCGGCTGTGCCTAGCGGAGATCGCCGCCGCGTCGATTGCGCTAAGGGGCGTAACCGAGCGCTTGATTGAGGCGGGAGATCGCCACGCCGACATTCACCTCGGCGTTCGCCTCCATACGCTGCGCCTCCAGCTGAATTTGACGTACGCGGTAAAGATCGAAAGCGCTGATCTCGCCCAGCTTGAAGGCTCTGCGCGACAGTTCGAACTGATCGTTGGCGACAGAGAGACGGCTGTTCGCGAGTTTGGCGGCGCTCTGCGCCGCCGCCAGCGCCACGCGGGCCGCCTTTATTTCCGCCAGCACGACGCGTTTCGCGCGCTCATATTCGGCGGTGGCGCGATCCATGTCGGCGAGCGCCTCGGCGCGTCTGGGCTCGTTGCGACCAGCGGTCGGCAGCGGGATGCGCAAGCGGACCCCGACGGTCGTCGCATCGGTGCGTTGATTGGTGATCGGATCCATAGGATCGAGCGAACGGTCCGTCGCATATTGATCATTATGCTCCTGCCGTCCGAAGATGCCGATCTCGGGATTATCGATCGGCGTGGCGTCGACAAGCTCCGCCTGCGCCCTGGCCCGCGCCAGCGCGGCGCGCGGCGCGCGCAGCGCAGGATGATCCTCGATGTCGATCGGCGGCCGCACGGACTCAAGCCGCCCATCCGGCTGCGCGCCGCCGGTCAAGCCCGCGTAATTGACCCGCGCGACCTTGAGCGCCCCCTCCGACTGCGCCAGTTCCGTTTCCGCGGCGAGCGTTTCGTTCTTTGCGAGCAGCGCATCGGTTTGGGCGGCGTCGCCAAGTTCGACGCGACGCGTCATGTCCGCGCCGATGTCGCGCGCCGTGGCGACGCGGTTGCGCGCGACCGAGACGTCGCGCGCCGCGCGCTGCGCACTCCACCACGCGTCGCGCAGAACCCCGGCGACTTCGAGCCGGCGAAGCGCCAGCCGCTCTTCAACCTCGAAAAGGCCGGTCGTGACGGTCCCTGCGTAAGCGTCACGCTGCCCTGGCAGCCACACCGGCATGCCGACCTCGAGTTCGGTTTCGTTGTAATTGCGCAAATTGCCTGCGGCGGCGTTGCGCTGATAGCCGGCGACATAAGGCGAGCCCGGCGTAATCGAATTCGCTGTCGCGTAGCGCGCGGAGATGGCGCGAAACTGCGCCTCGAGCGACCGGCTCTGCGCGTCGATCAAAACGGCCATCTGGAGATGGTTCGGCAGCACGCCTCCGCGTTGCTGCTTGGCGGCGGCCGGCCGTTTTTTCTGGGCTTTCTTCGGCGATGGTTTGACCGAGCCCGCAATCTCCATCGGCGCCGGCTCGCTCTGCTCTTCAGCACAGACTCTCCCCTCAAAGGGCAAAGCGAGCGCCAGTAGTGAGAACGCCGTGAAGACCGCGCCAACCCTCATGCGCGGGCGCCCTCGCGCGCCCGCGTTTCCGCGGGCCGCCGTATCGCGCGCCGGCTGAACTTCTGGCGAATGATCATGCCGAGATTGGCAGTGCGATCGTAAAGGATCGGCAGCAAGATCAGCGTGAGCACCGTGGCCGAGATCAACCCGCCGATGACGACGACCGCCAGTGGGCGCTGGATCTCGGCGCCGGGCCCATGGGCGAACAGGAAGGGGATCAGGCCGAAGGCGGCGATGGTGGCGGTGAGCATCACAGGGCGCATGCGGCGTCGCGCGCCTTCAAGCACCGCTTCCCGCGTGCTGCGCGTGCCTTCGGCGACAAGCTTGTTGATGTACGAAATGAGCACCACCCCGTTAAGAACCGCGATTCCAATGAGCGCAATGAAGCCGACCGAAGATGGCACGGACATGAACTCTCCCGAAAGCCACAGGCCCAGAATGCCTCCGATGGCCGCGAAAGGCACATTGCAGAACACCAGCGTCGCCTGCAGCACCGAATTGAACGTCAGATAAAGCAAGAGAAAGATCAGCGCCAATGCGATGGGCACGACGATCGCCAGCCGCGCCGAGGCGCGCTGCTGATTCTCGAACTGGCCGCCCCACTGATAGGAATAGCCTGGCGGCGTCTTTACGTTCTTGGCGACGGCTTGCTTGGCTTCATCGACAAATCCGACGAGGTCGCGTCCCGTCACATTGGCGAGGACGGTGGCGAAGCGACGGCCCTCTTCACGAATGATCTGGATCGGTCCATCCTCGACCTTGACGTCGGCGAGCTGCGACAATTCGACGACCTTGCCTTCCGACGACACCATCGGCAGCCGCGCGAAGTCGACTGACGAGCGGCGCGAGGTCTCGGAGCCGCGTATGACGAGCGGCGTGCGGATAGGCCCTTCGAGGACAATGCCGACCGGCTGGCCGTCGACCCAGACGCGCAGCGCATCCTGGATTTCGCCGGCGTTGAGGCCAAAACGCCCGGCCGCGAGCCGGTCGACGCGCGCCGTCAGATATCGCATGCCGTCATTCTGCAAGCCAAAGACGTCTCGCGCGCCTTTAATTTTCCGCAGGGTCGCCGCCACCTCGCGGGTGAGGCGGTTGAGCTCCTGGATATCATCCCCGAAAATCTTGACGACGACGTCGCCGCGCGCGCCGATAATCATCTCCTGCACGCGCATGTCGATCGGCTGCGAAAAGGCGTAGGAAATGCCCGGCATGCTATCGAGCACGGCGCGGATTTCGCCCATCAGCCAATCGATGTCCTTGCCGCGCCACTCGCTTTGCGGCGCAAGCGTGAGGAAATTGTCGGTGTCATTGAGGCCGACGGGATCGATGCCGAGTTCGGCCGCGCCTGCGCGGGCCATCATGCCCTTGACTTCCGGCACACGCTCCATGATCGCGCGCTGAATGCGCATATCCGTGTCAGCAGCCATATTGACGCTGATCGTCGGATGTTTGCGGATGGTGATGACGGGCGTGCCCTCATTCATCACCGGCATGAAAGTCTGGCCGATGCGCGCATAGGCTGTAAAGGCGATGACGAGGCCGAGCACGGCGGCGCCGCCGACAAGCAGCGGCCGGTCGAGCGCCCGCTTGAGCAGAGGCTCATAGATCGCTGCGAGCTTGCGCACCAGCCAGGGTTCGTCGGAATGACCGGGCTTGAGCAACGTCGCGCTGAGCGCCGGAACGACGGTGAGCGACAGCACGAGCGCCGATCCGAGCGCGAAAGCGATGGTCAGCGCCACGGGCGCGAACAGACGGCCTTCAAGCCCTTCGAGAGAAAGGAGCGGCAAGAACACGGTGACGATGATGACGACGCCCGACGTCAGCGGGACGGCGACCTCGCGGGTCGCCTCGAGCGTCATGAAGATACGATCGGAGAGACTGACGTCATGCGCATGCGCCATGCGATGTTCGACGTTCTCGACGACGACGACGGCGCAATCGACCAAGAGGCCGATGGCGATCGCGAGACCGCCGAGCGACATGATGTTGGCCGAAAGACCCCACCAGCGCATGATGCCGAATGTGGATAGCGCGGCGAGGGGCAGAATGAGCGACACGACGATTGCGGCGCGCAGATTGCCGAGAAACAGCATCAGAAGGATGACGACGAGGACGATCGCCTCGATCAGAACCTTCTGCACGGTCCACACGGCTTTGCCGATCAGTTCGCTGCGGTCATAGAAGATCTCAATCTTGGCGCCGTTCGGCAGCATCGGCTCGATTTCAGCAAGCCGCTCCTTCACGCCACTGACGACCTGCCGCGCATCGGCGCCGCGGAGGCCGAGAACCAGTCCCCACACCGCCTCTCCCTCGCCGTTGCGCACGACGACGCCGTTGCGCGGAAGCGCGCCATTGCGCACCTCGGCGACGTCGCCGACGCGCACGATGCCGGTGCTCCGCGCGGCGATGACGACGGAGCGTATTTCCTCCAGGGACTTCAGACGCCCCTCGGCGCGCACCAGCAGAGCTTCCTCGCCGTCACGCACGCGCCCGGCGCCGTCGTTCTTGTTGTTGTTGGACAGCGCCGACTGCAGCATTTCCACGGTGACGCCGCGGGACGCCATCGCGGAGGGCGACGGCGCGACTTCAAACGTGCGCACGAAACCGCCAAGCACGTTCAGGTCGGCGACTCCGGGAAGGCCGCGGATCGCCGGGCGTATCGTCCAGTCGATCAGCGTGCGTTGTTCGGTCGGCGTGAGATCGCCGCCGACGATGGTGAACATCAGCATCTCGCCGAGCGGCGTGACGATCGGCGCGAGGCCGCCGGAGACGCCTTCCGGCAACTGACTCTGCGCTTGCGACAAGCGCTCGTTCACCTGCACCCGCGCCCAATAGATGTCGGTGCCTTCTGAAAATTCGAAGGTGATCAGCGTCACGGAATAGCGCGTGGTCGAGCGCATCCGAACGAGGTTGGGGATGCCTTTCGCAGCAAGTTCGATCGGCACGGTGACGCGCGCCTCCAATTCCTCGGGCGTGAGGCCCGGCGCCCGCATCGCGACCAGCACCTGCACCGGCGCAACGTCTGGAAAGGCGTCGATTGGCAGCTTGAAATAGCTGACGGCGCCCCAGGCGGCGAGGCCGAGCGCGCCGAGAAAGACGAGCAGCCGCTGCTGGAGGGCGACGCGGATCAGTCTTTCAAGCATTGCTTTTCGTCACCTTTCAGCCTCGGCCAGTTCCGCCAGCAAGGTCAGCAGGCCGCGCGTGGCCACGCGGTCGCTTTTCTTGAGCGCGCCCTGCACCGAGGCGTATTGCGGCGTTTCGGAAAGTAGCGTTACAGGGGTTGCGACAAAACCTTCCGGCGTGCGTACGAACACCCAATTGTGGTTCTTGAAGTTGACGAGCGCGTCGGCGGAAACGCGCCACTGCGCCAAACCTCCGCCTGACATGCGGATTATCGCCTGCACCGCCTGGCCGGGGCGCAGGGCGCTGCGTCCGGGACGGAACTCGGCCACGGCGGTCACCGATTGGGTCGCCGCGTCGACCGTGCGGCCTATGCGAATGAGCCTGCCGTCCACTCCCGCCGAAGGCAGATGCACCCGGTCGACATTGTCGAGGCCCGCGGCGCGGCCAAGCGGCACCTGCAGATTGACCCAGATGGGGTCGAGCCGGGCGATGGTGAAGAGCGGCGCCGACGCCTGCACGCGCTCGCCGGTCGTGCCGTGGCGCTGCAGAATGGTCCCGGCGATCGGCGCGCGCACGACAAGCGAGCTTGCGAGCTTGCGATCGCGCTGAAGCGTCTCAATCTCCTGATCCGTCATGCCCGCGAGAGAGAGAATTTGCTTGCGTTCCTCCAGAGCCGAGCGCGCCTGCGTCGCCTCGGCGCGCGTGACGATCAAGCGCCGCTCGGCGATGATGTGCTCCTTGAACAATTGCTCGTCTCGCCGCAGCTTCTCGGTCGCGAGGTTGGCGTCCGAGACGGCGTGCAGAAAGGCGCGCTGCGCCTCGACGAGTTCAGAAGACTTCAATGTCGCAATCGGCGCGCCCTGGGTCACGTCCTCGTCGATCGCGACGAGCAAGGTCTCGACGAGACCGGCGGCGGGCGCGGCCACGATGCGCAGCTGCTGCGGCGGCACGGCGACGACTCCCGGCACCACGAGCTCGCCCATGCCCGACTCCTGCTCGATCGGCTGAGTCTCAACGCCGGCGACGCGCATTTGATCTTCGCTGATCTTGACCAGGATCGGCTGCAAACTCGGCGTTTCAGCCGGCTTTTGCGCCTCGGCTGGCTTTTGGGTCTCGGCTGGCTTGCGCGTCTCGGCTGGCGCGTTTGGCGCGCCCTGGGCGCTGAGAGTCAGAAGGCCGCCGATCGCGAAAAGGCCAATGAAAGGAGCGAGCGCCCGCCGCATGTGCTTGATCATAAACCTTCGCTTTACAGGCCGGCGCCTGCTTCCGCTGTCGAACCAGCGGGATCGTCCCAAGGGCGAAGCGGCGCGCGCTGGATTGGCGCGTGCGGCGGCGGCCGCCACGTTCTTGGCGCCGCGACGGCGCTGATTTTGCCCTTATGGGGCGACAGGCTCAAGCCAATTCGGCCAATCGCCGAAGATTTTCCAGAAAAAACAGACAGCGCCGCCCGGTATTGAGGCCTCCGGCCGTCGCAAACGAGCGCGCGCGTTCTATAATCCCGCAAAAACCGTGGCCCTAGCCCTGAGGACGAAATGCGTCATCCTTCGACCGCCGCCATCCGGCTCGCCGACTACCGTCCTGCCGATTTCGCGATCGATTCGGTCGAACTCGACTTCATTCTGCATCCGACCGCAACCCGCGTCTGCGCGCGGCTGACGCTGCGCCGCAATCCGGCCGGAACGCCTGATGCGCCGCTCGTGCTCGACGGCGACGATCTGATCCTGCTCGGCGTCAAGCTCGACGGACAGGCGCTCGGTCCCGGCGAATATGAAGCGACGCCGGACCGCCTCACTCTCGCCGCAGTTCCCGACGCGCCTTTCACGCTGGAAATCGACACCGAACTCAATCCGAGCGGCAACACGCAGCTTTCCGGCCTCTATCGCTCCGGCTCGGCCTACTGCACGCAATGCGAGGCGGAAGGGTTTCGCCGCATCACCTATTTTCTCGATCGGCCTGACGTTTTGAGCGTCTATACGACGCGCATCGAAGCCGAGAAGAGCGAGGCGCCGATCCTGCTGTCGAACGGCAATCCGGTCGAGCATGGCGACATCGCCGGTTCAAACCGCCACTACGCCGTGTGGCGCGATCCTTTCCCGAAGCCCTCCTATCTCTTCGCGCTTGTCGGCGGCGATCTGGGCGTCGTGCGCGATAAATTCACAACGATGACGGGGCGCGCGATCGATCTCGCCATTTACGTCGAACACGGGAAGGAAGCGCGCGCGGGTTACGCAATGGACGCGCTGAAGCGCTCGATGCGCTGGGACGAAGAGAAATTCGGGCGCGAATATGATCTCGACGTGTTCAACATCGTCGCCGTGTCCGATTTCAACATGGGGGCGATGGAAAACAAAGGCCTCAACATCTTCAATGACAAATATGTGCTCGCCTCGCCCGAAACTGCGACCGATGGCGATTACGCCGGCATCGAGGGCGTCATCGCGCATGAATATTTCCACAATTGGACAGGCAATCGCATCACCTGCCGCGACTGGTTTCAGCTTTGCCTGAAGGAAGGACTGACGGTTTTCCGCGATCAGGAATTTTCGGCCGACATGCGCTCGCGCGCCGTTGAGCGCATCGGCGACGTGCGCGGACTGCGGCTCGCGCAATTTCCGGAAGACGCGGGTCCGCTCGCGCATCCGGTGCGTCCGCAGGTCTATCATGAGATCAACAACTTCTACACGCCGACGGTTTACGAGAAGGGCGCTGAAATCATCCGGATGCTTCGCACGCTGATCGGCGAGGAAGCTTTCCGCTATGGCATGGATCTCTATTTCGAACGTTTCGACGGAACGGCCGCGACGGTTGAAGATTTCCTCTCCTGTTTCGCTGAAGCGTCGCGCCGCGATCTGACGCATTTCGCGCTCTGGTACAGTCAGGCGGGAACGCCCATCGTGACCACCTCGAGCGACTATGATCCGATCGCGAAGACATTCACTCTGAAGTTACGTCAGGAGACGGCGCCGACGCCGAGTCAGAGCGACAAGAAGCCGGTCGTCATTCCCCTGGCGCTCGCGCTTTTTGGCGAGAACGGACAGAAGCTCGATCTCGTGAGCGAAGACGCTGCGTCGACAGAACTCGCGCGCGGTTTGATCGAACTTGACTCGGCTGAGCGCGTCATCCGCTTCCGCGAGATTCACGCACGGCCCGTCGTCTCGCTGCTGCGCGGGTTTTCCGCGCCTGTGCGCCTCGATCCCACGCCGTCGAGCGAGGACCTCGAGCGCCTGCTCGCCTACGACGACGATCCGTTCAATCGCTGGCAGGCCTCGCAGAACCTCGCCCTGCGCGCTATTTTCGGGCGGCTTGAAACGGGCGCTCTGGACGCCAGGGGACTGAGCGAAGCCCTGCGTCTACTGTTGGCCGGCGCCGAGGACGATCCGGCGTTTGTCGCGCAGGCGCTGTCGCTGCCGTCCGACATAGACCTCGCGCGCGAAAAGGGCGCCGATGTCGATCCTGACGTTCTGTTTGAAGCCCGCATGGCGTTACGCGCAGAACTCGGCAGGTCGCTCGGCGCAGAGCTTAGCGCGACCTACGCGACCCTTTCGGTAGCCGCTCCCTATTCCCCTGATGCTGCGAGCGCGGGCCGGCGCGCACTGCGCAATGTGGCGCTCGATCTCCTGGCCGGCGGCGATCCCGAGAAAGGGCGCGCGCTCGCGATGACGCAGTTCGAGACCGCGGGCAATATGACCGACAAGCTCGCCGCGCTCGCGACGCTGGCGCTCCTCGGCGGCCATGCGCGCGAGGAGGCCTTCTCTCGCTTCTATGCGCAATATGCCGGAGACGCGCTCGTCATCGACAAATGGTTCTCGCTGCAGGCGATGATACCGGAAGCAGCGACGACGCAGCGCGTGTTGGGCCTGATGACGCATCGGGAATTCTCGATGACCAATCCCAATCGCGTGCGCGCCCTGATCGGCGCTTTCGCGAACGGCAATCTCACGCGCTTTCATGCGCTCGACGGGTCGGGATACGACCTGCTGACGAGCGTCGTTCTCGAGCTCGATCCGAAGAATCCCCAGGTGTCGGCGCGGCTTCTCTCGGCGCTGCGTTCATGGCGAACGATGGAGCCGCGACGCCGCGACCTCATCGAAGTCCGGCTCAAGCATATCGTCGCGCAGGACAACCTCTCCGCGGACCTGCGCGATATCGCGACGCGGGCGCTCGGCTGAGGGCGCCCAAAAAAGAGTCGTTAACGTCGCGTTAAGGTCTGGACAATCGCGCCTCGAGAGATTCGAATGAAGGTGATTCGGTCGTCAAGCCGCGTTCGCATCACAATCATCTCGGAGGCTCATGATGGCGCGCGCTCCCGCTGCCCGCGTGAAGACTCACGCCCATACGGTGTGGGGAGCGTATCGTTTCGATGAGGATGACGCGAAGGGATCGAAGGAACTCGCCTGGCTGCGTCCGCTGGCTTTCGCCGTCTGCGCGGTCTGCCTCGTCTCTCTCGCCGCCTTCGTTGTGTCTCTGACCGCCGCGATGCAGGACCGGCTGGTCGAGCAGGCCGTCGACGATCTCGAGCTTTTCGCGCGCGCCGTGTCGCTCGATCTGCGCGACAAGATAAAGACCGGCGCGCAAAAGCAGCCGTTTGGCGCGCCGCTCGATCAGCTGCTGCCGCAGGGGGCGCTGGCGCGCGGACGGCGCATTCTGGTGACGGACGAGCATGGCCGCGTCGCCGCGGCGTTTCCGCCAATTCCCACAAGAGACCTCACGCTGTCGCAGGCGCTCGGCGCCGAACAGGCGCTCGTCGACTTCGCTGATAATTCAGGCGTGATGCGCGTCATACTGCCCGAAGGCGTCCCCGCGCTCGTCAGCGTCAGGAAGCTGCCGAGGCCATTTGGCCAGGTGGCGATGATCTATCCGGTCGACAATGTGCTGGGCGAGTGGCGCGTCATCGCCGCGCGATATGCGCTGATTTTCGCCGGCGCCACGCTGCTGCTGCTTCTCATCGTCGCCGCCTACATCCATCAGACCCGGCGCCGGGAGGAGCTCGAACGCGCCAACACGCTGATCCGTCGACGTCTCGAAGCGGCGCTGTCTCGCGGCAGGTGCGGACTCTGGGAGTGGGACATTACGCGCGGCCGGATTTATTGGTCGGACTCCATGTATGAAATGCTGGGGCTGCCGGCCGAACGCCGTTCTCTCTCCTATGCCGAATTGAGCGAGCTGCTGCATCCCGACGACGGCGATTTCCAGACGATGGCCGATATCGTCGCCACCACGCGGACGAGCAGCGTCGATCACGAGTTTCGGCTCAAGAACGCCGCCGGCGAATGGATCTGGCTGCGCGCGCGGGCGCAGATCGTCGAAGACGGCCGCGAAGCCGGCAGGCATCTCATTGGGATCGCCATCGACGTTTCGGAGCAGCGCGCGCTGGCCGAGCAAACCAGGATGGCCAATCTGCGCCTGCGCGATGCGATCGACGCGATTTCCGAGGCTTTCGTGCTGTGGGACTCCAAGAATCGACTCGTGACCTGCAATTCGAAATTTCTCGCGCTGCATGGCCTCTCGGCCGACGCCGCAACTGCCGGCGCGAGCTATCGACAAATCATGAGCTGCGCCACCGCGCCGCTGATCCGCACCGAAGTCGCATCCCCGGACGGTCCCTCCCCAGACGCGCGCACGTATGAGGCGCAGCTTGTCGACGGTCGCTGGCTGCAGATCAACGAGCGTCGCACCAAGGACGGCGGCTATGTGTCGGTTGGCGCCGACATCACCGCGCTCAAGCGCAATGAAGAGAAGCTTCGCGAATCGGAGCGCCGCCTGACGGCGAGCGTCGCCGATCTTACCCGCTCGCGACAGACTCTGGAGATGCAGGCGCAGCAGCTCGCGACTCTCGCCGAACAATATCATCACCAGAAGGCGGAAGCGGAAGCCGCTTACGTGGCGAAATCGGAGTTCCTGACCAATATGAGCCACGAACTGCGCACGCCGCTCAACGCCATCATCGGTTTTTCGGAGATGATGGAGGCGGAGCCCTTCGGCGCTCTCGGTTCGCCGAAATATCTCGAATATTGCAGCGGCATTCGCCAGGGCGGCAATTACCTCAACGAGGTGCTGTCCGACATTCTCGACATGTCGCGTCTCGAAGCGGGCCTCGTCCGTCTCGCTGAACGCGAGTTCAATGTCGCGGAAGCGCTGCGCAAGGCCATCTGCGCCTTCCGCGCGCGCGCCGAGATCAAGAACATCGAACTCGTCGCCGACGCCGGCGAGAACCTGCGTTGCGTCGGCGACGAGGCAGCCATCGTCAAGACGCTGAGCATTTTTCTCTCCAACGCCGTCAAATTCAGCGACAGCGGACGCGTCGTGCGGGCGCGCGCGCGGTCGCACGGCGGCGCGATCGACGTCTATATCGAGGACTCCGGACGCGGCATTGACCCCCGCGCCATTTCAAAGCTCGGCAAGCCGTTCGAGCAATGCGCCGACCTGATGGAAAACGGCATGCGCGGATCGGGGCTCGGCCTCGCCATCGCCCGCGCGCTCATCGAATTGCATGGCGGCGCGCTACGTTTCCGCTCCCGACTTGGAGAGGGCACCGTCGTGATGATGCGTCTGCCGGCCGCCTCTGCGACAGTGACCCCGCTGAAGCCGCGTCTCATCGAGCAATCCGGCGCGCCCTCACGAGCGGCGCCTTACGCGCGCTCCATTCGCGCGGGCGGGCCGACGGTCGTCCGCATCGCCGGCAGCGACAGCACGACGCGCAATCCCGGCGCATTATCCTCTATCCGCAACGCGCCGTGATGCATTCGCGCGACCGCGGCCGCCAGCGACAGCCCAAGACCTGAACCCGGCCGCGAACGCGAATTCTCAAGCCGGACGAAACGTCCGACCACTCGCTCGCGATCCGCCGGCGCAATGCCGGGTCCCCGATCAGAGACGACAATTTCTACCCGGTCGCCGACGCGCCCCGCCTCGATGGCGATACGCGGTTCGTCGCCGCCGCCGCCATATTTCAGCGCGTTGTCGACGAGATTGACGAGCGCCTGGCCGAGCAATTCGCGGCTACCGGTGATCGCGAGCCCCTCCTGCGCCGCGACGTCGAGACGCACGCCCTGCTCTTCCGCGACGGGCTCATACATTTCGGCGATGTCGCGAACGACGGCGTCGGCGTCAAAGACGGCCATGTTGTCGCTCGAATAGCCCGCCTCGGCGCGCGCGATCATCAACAGGGCGTTGAATACTCTGATGAGACTGTCGGACTCCTCAATCACCGCGGCGAGCGCCTCGCGATGCTCGCCGTTGCTGGAGCCCGCACGCAACGCCGCCTCGGCGCGGTTGCGCAGGCGCGTCAGCGGCGTCTTCAGATCATGCGCGATATTGTCGGAAACTTCGCACAAGCCGACCATCAGCTCGCTGATGCGCTCGAGCATGGCGTTGAAGTTTTCCGCCAGCCTGTCGAGTTCGTCGCCGGCGCCGGAGACCGCCAGGCGCTCATTCATGTCGCCCGCCATGATGCGCCGCGCCGACGCCGACATCACGTCGACGCGTTCAAGCATGCGGTGCGAGACGAACAGTCCGCCGAGCGCGCCAACGAGCGCGAGCCAGAACAGCGAAACGCCAAGCGCCCGGCGCAGAATGCCGCGAAGCACCTCGTGGTCTTCAATATCGTGGCCGATGAGCAGGCGAAAGCCGCCGGGAAGGAGGAACAGCCGAAGCAAGGCCGGATGTCTTATTCCCGGTTCGCCGCGCCGCTCATAGGTCGTCTCGACGAGTTCGGTGCCGCCGGAGGGCGTGAAAATCGGCTGCTCGATATTGCCGACGATGACCTCTCCGGAATGGCTCGAGAGCAGATAGAGCGAACTGCCGGGCGCGCGCACGCGCCGCTCCACCGCGTTTGCCAGCTGACGCAAGCCGCCCTGTGAATATTGCTCGGAGAGCGCTCGGATCTCGGCGTCGACGGTCTGTTCGATCTGCTCGTCGAGCACTTCCTTGACGCGCGCGCCAACGCGCGCGAGCACGAGCCCCGCGCCGATCGAAAACAGCACGAGATAGGCGATCGACAGTTTGAACGCCGTCGTTCGAAAAAGCTTACCGAGCGCCGTCACGGATCATGTACCCTGCCCCGCGGATCGTGTGCAGAAGCGGGTTCTCGCGGCCTTTGTCGATCTTGGAGCGCAGGCGGGAAATGTGCACGTCGATGACATTGGTCTGCGGATCGAAGTGATAGTCCCAGACGTTTTCGAGCAGCATGGTGCGGGTCACCACCTGGCCGGCATGCTTCATGAGATATTCCAGCAGCCGGAACTCGCGCGGCTGCAGCGCGACCTCCTGCCCGGCGACCGTCACCTTGTGCGACAGGCGATCAAGCTCCAGATCGCCGACTCGATATTGCGTTTCTTCGCCCTTCGGGCCAACGCGACGGCGGGCCAGCGCCTCGACGCGCGCGAGCAGTTCCGAGAAGGCGTAGGGCTTCGGCAGATAGTCGTCGCCGCCGGCGCGCAGGCCCTTCACGCGGTCGTCGACCTGGCCGAGCGCAGAGAGAATGAGCGCGGGCGTTTGAACGCCCTGTTCGCGCAAGCCGGAGATCAGCGAGAGCCCGTCCATCTTGGGCAGCATCCTGTCGACGATCAGCACGTCATACTCGCCTTCGCTGGCGCGCCCATAGCCGGCCAGCCCGTCGGGGGCGTGTTCGGCGACGTGGCCCTGCTCCCGGAAAGCCTTGACGAGGTATTCGCTCGCTTCGCCGTCGTCTTCAATGATGAGGATGCGCATGTTTCAGTATAGCCGAGATTGCAAAAAAACGGCAGGCCGGCGCATGACGCGCCAGCCTGCCCGCGATCGGGAGCCAGGAGGGGACTGGCTCTGCCCGACGCTCTTCATTGCGGAGACCGGCTGCGGGCGGGTGCAGTGTGTCGGCCTCGACGCAAGAAGTTCCTTGAGCCGGCTTAGCCGGCGCCCTTCACCGGGACGGCGATGAATTTCGCGCCGTCCGCAGACTTCACTCGAAGCAGCACCGAACGCCGACCTTCCTTGCGAGCGGTCTCGAACGCGCTGGCGAGCTGCCCGCGAGAATTGACCGGCTGCCCGCCGGCCTCGACGATCACGTCGCCTCTGCGCAAACCCTTTTGAGCGGCGACGCCGGACGGATCGAGGTCCGCGACGAAGAGCCCTTCCCGGCCCGCGCCGCGAACATCGGCCGCCGGCGCCAAGTCGAGCCCGAGGCCGGATAATTCAGGACCGCGCTCCGAGAAGTCTTCGTCGTCGGCGCGCGCCTCGCGTTCGTCGGGCAAGGCGCCGAGTTTGAGCTTCACCGTCCTTTCGGCGCCCGAGCGCAGATAGGTGATGTCCACCGTCTTGCCGGGGCCGAGCGCGGCGATGCGGCGCGCGAGATCGCGCGAGGTTTCAATCTTGTCGCCATTGACCGCGGTAATGACGTCGCCAGACTTGAGGCCGGCGTCTTCGGCCGGAGCGCCACGCTGCGGCTGCGCAATCAGCGCGCCCTTGGTGGACTTCAAGCCCATGCTGTCGGCGATTTCCTGCGTCACGTTCTGGATCTTCACGCCGATCCAGCCGCGCGACACCGTGCCCTTCTCCTTGAGCGCCGCGACGACGTCCTTCGCGACTTCCGTGGGAATGGCGAAGCCGATGCCGACCGAGCCGCCGGACGGCGAGTAGATCGCCGTGTTCACGCCGATCACATTGCCGTGAGAGTCGAACGCGGGACCGCCGGAATTGCCCCGGTTAACGGGCGCGTCGATCTGCAGAAAGTCATCGTAAGGCCCCGCGCCGATGTCGCGGCCCCTCGCGGAGATAATGCCGGCCGTCACCGAGCCGCCCAGGCCGAAGGGATTGCCAACCGCGATCACCCAGTCGCCGACGCGCGGCGCCGCCGAGCCCCAGTCGACATAGGGCAACTTCTGGCCGTCGCTGATCTTGAGCAGCGCCAGGTCGGTGCGCTTGTCCGTTCCGACGACCTTGGCCGGAAGCGTCCTGCCATCGTCGAGCGCGACCTCGACCTCATTCGCATGGTCGACCACGTGATTGTTGGTGACGACATAGCCGTCGGGGCTGATGATGAACCCGGAGCCCTGCGACATCGTCATGTGCTTCTGCGGACGACCGGCGCCCGGCTCTCCGAAGCGCTTGAAGAAGCGATACATCGGGTCGTCCGGCGACATCTCCGGCATCTCGAAGATGCCGCCCTGGGAGTCGTCGACAGCCTTGACCTTGATGGCGACGACGGCGGGCTTAACCCGCTCGACGACGTCGGCGAAAGACGCAGGACCGGCGACGACCGACCCTGAAAGCGGCGCTTCGGCGAAAGCCGGCGTCAGCGGCGCAGGCGCGATCGCCGCGCCAAGCGCGAACGCCGCGGCGGCGCCCATCAGCGTCAGGCGGGAGGCCCGGCGGGGCGCGGCGGCGGCGCGGTCGCGAAGATTGATTGCGATAGGCATTTCTCGAAAATCTCCATCTCTGAGCGACGCCCCGCGGAGGAGAAGCGTAACGTCGCTGCGAGATCAAACATGGAGATCGTCGCTTTGCCGTCCAATGGCGGCGGGATGAAACTTTCGTAAGGCGGTGGGCCTCAGAGGCGTGGCGAGGAGCGGCCTATGCCGCTGCAGCGCCGTTTCGCCCTAAGCGAAAGAAAGCCGCGGCCTGCCGCAAGCAGCGGTCGAAGCCCTCAAGATCCGTGAAGCGACGCTCCGGGCTCACGTCCCGCACGACGATCTCCCAGCCCTGCGAGCGCACCGCATCTGCGATCATGAGATTGTCCACGAGGCCGAAATTCTCCACGCTCATGCCGTCGCCGGCGAATTCGCGTCCCTCCGCCGGGGCGCCTGCGCCAAATGCGTCGACGACGCGATCACGGTAATTCGCCGCCACATTCGTGTAAGCGAAAACCGGCTTTCCCAACGCGAAAGCGAAACCGACTTCGAAGGCCGTGCCGGGATCGACGCTCAGGCCACGGAAAGGCGTGATGTTCGCGACCACCGCAGCGCATTGGCCGATAAGTGCGACGTTCGCGTTGAATATGCGTTCCGATATGCCATCCTGATGCGCAAGCGCGAGTTCCGCGTCGAGGGGAAACACGCCGACCAGTCCGTGATCGCTGCAATACGCCTTCTTCACGCGCCCGACGTCGATCGCATCGGCGAGGAAAACGTCGGGCCCCGCCAGATAAACGGCCGCCATAGGCGCCTCCCCATGGATTCGATCGAATAATTATAGCGGTGACGGAGCTTCATTGCGATGACGAATAAAGCGACAAAGAAGATAACGGACTTCGATCTTAGCAAACTGGCCGATCCCGCCGAGCTGCGAACCGCGCAAATCCTCATCGCGTATAATGCGCTGCGCGCCTTCGAAAGCGACTACGACAAGGCGCAAGGCCAGCTGCGGACCATCGCTTCCGCCTGGCTCCTCGCGGGCGTGGGCGCCTGCGGCTTCCTTGTCAACGCGGAATTCGCCAAGGATGGCTGGGACCATTCCGCTGCGGCGGTCGCGCAGCAGGCGGTCATCTTCGTCGTCGCGTTCGGCGTGTCGGCGCTCTGGCGGCTTGACCAGAAGGTCTATCAGCAACTTCTCCATACCGTATTCGCACTGGGTCATCGCATCGAAAGGGAATACCCCTGCATCCCGCCAACGCGCTATGCGCTCTATGAACTGAATAGCGACATCACTGGCGAACTCGGCCATTTCTACGTTCGGCCGCTCGAACTGATCTTTATTGCCGGTGTAATAAATGCGGTCGCCGCGCTCCCACCTTTCTTCAAGTCGATTTCTCAGACGGTTCAGATCAACGCAACGGAAGCAGGTTCGGCCCTCGTGCTGTGCTTCATGATTCTCGCAGCCCACTACGCATATTGGACTTCGATAAAGAACGAGTCGCTCGGCTGGGGACGCTGCAGCAGCACTTGAAACGCGACGACTAGCCCCTGTGCGAAGTGTTTGCGCCGGCAGGACGTCGGTCGCGCGCTACAGCCAGCCGGCGCGGCGGAGCCGGTAATAGAGATAGCCGCAGATCGTCGCCGTCACGCCGATGACGACGTAATAGCCGTATTCCCATTTGAGTTCCGGCATGTGCTCGAAGTTCATGCCGTAGATTCCGGCGACGGCCGTGGGCACGGCGAGAATCGCCGCCCAGGCGGCGAGCCGGCGTGAAATATCAGTTTGCTGCATTTGCGCGTTCATGAGGCTCGATTCGAAGGCGAACGCGAGCGTTTCCCGCATCGTGTCGATGCGCTCCTGGACGCGGCGCAAATGATCACGAACGTCGCGGAAATGCGGCCGCATCTGCCGATCGATGGCGACGACGTCGCTGCGCTCCAGACGGCGGCAGACGTCGGCAAGCGGCGTCGCGGCGTTGCGCAGATGCAGGAGATCGCGCCGCAGACTGTAGAGCTGCTCGATCTCCGGCTTGCCCATTGTCGTGGCGAGAACATGATCCTCAATGTCCTCGACCTGATCGCTGATCGCGTCAAGGACCGGAAAGTAATTGTCGACGATGAAATCGAGTATTGCGTAGACGATGAAGTCTTCGCCTTCGGAGAGGCGCTCCGCGCGGGCTTCGCAGCGTTCGCGCACATGTGCATAAGAGCTCGACGCGCCGTGCCGCACGCTCACGACAAAGCCGACGCCGACGAAAAGATGCGTCTCGCCGAAGGCGATGCGGCCCTCGACCATCTGCGCCGTGCGCGCGACGATGAAGACGCTGTCCTCATATTCTTCAAGCTTTGGGAACTGATGCGCCTTGAACGCGTCTTCGATTGCGAGGTGATGCAGTGAGAACTGGCGGCCGACGCGCTCCAGCAGGTCCTTTGAAGGTTCGTGGAGTCCGATCCAGACGACATAGCCTTCGCGCTTCGCCCACTCGCCCGCCTCATCAATCTCGATGTCGGCGATCTTTCGGCCGTCCTGATAGACGGCCGCCGCGACAACGCCGGCTTCCTTGATCGTTGTCGCTGTCGCTCGATCGTCCATGCGCGTCCCCGGCCGATCAGGACGGCTTCGATCCGCCGCGCGTCACGCCGACCTTTGCGGGACGCAACACGCGTTCGCCAATCACGTAGCCTTGCTCGACGACCTGAGCGACCGTGCCCGCGGGTTGCGTCTCGTCAGGTATCTCAAACAGCGCCTCATGCTGATTGGGATCGAAGCGCGCGCCCTGGGCTTCGATCTTCTTGACCCCGAATCGCGTCAGCCTGGCGAGAAAATCTCGCTCCATCACCTCGACGCCTTCGAGAAGCGACGCGACCGCCGCATCGCCGCGCGAGCCTTCGGGCACGTTCTCGACCGCGCGACGCAGATTATCCGCGAACGACAGCATTTCGCGCGCAAAATTGGCGACGCCGTAAGCCTTCGCGTCGGCGACTTCGCGCTCGGCGCGCCGTCGCACATTCTCGACTTCGGCGAGCGCCCGAAGCAGCTTGTCCTTTAAGCCTGCATTCTCGGCATAAAGATTTTCCAGCTCGGTGAACGGCTCCGGCTGCGCAATATCGGATTCAGCCGACGGCTGCGATAGGGACGAAGGCTCCGCAACGCCTCGATTCTCCGTCGCGTCGGCCTTTTTGTCCGCGTTCCTTGGATCACTCATGCTGTCACCATCGTCATTCGTAAAGGTCTGGATATCTGCGCGCCAAACGTCAAAATCAAGTCGCGGCGGCCGTGGGCGTTCTGGCTCCTCGCACGCCCGGGCCGCGAAACACATCGAGGAGCTGGCGCTTGATCGCCGCCTGCCGCTGCGGCGAGGCGATCTTCGTTCCCGTCAGATCCGTCACATAGAAAGCGTCGACCGCGCGTTCGCCGAAGGTCACGATATGGGCGGAGGCGATGTTGAGATTGAGCCGGGAAATCGCATTGGTGAGTTCGAAGAGCAGGCCTTCTCGGTCAAGTCCCGACACCTCGATGACGGTATAGACGTTGGAGAGGCTGTTATCGACGACGACCTCGGGCGCGACCGAGAAGGCGTCGGTCGGCAGAACGGCTTTGGCGCGCGCCTTCAGCTCTTCCGACACGACGACCTCGCCGCGCAGCGCCCTCGCGATGAGATCGGCGATGCGTCGGGCGCGGCGCAATTCATCTTCATCATAGTCGAAGGCGCGCGAGAAAAAGATCGTGTCGAGCGCGAGGCCGTCCGCGGTGGTGAAGATATGCGCATCGACGATGTTGGCGCCGCCCGCCGCGCAGCCGCCGGCGATGATCGACAATAGGCGCGGGTTGTCCGGCGCAACGACGGTCAGCTCCACGGCGCCCCGCGTCCTGTCGAGTTCGACCGATGTCGCCAGCGGCGCCGAGGCGCCGGTCATCTTGCGAAGCAGCTCCGCGTGACCGCGCTTGCGCGCGACGTCGACCTTGAGCCAGTAGGCCGGATAGTGGCGCTTCGCGTAGGCGTCGAATTCCTCGTCGCTCCACTCGGGCAGCGCCGCGCGCAGTTCCGCTTTGGCGGCGGCGACTCGGCTCTTGCGATCGACCGCCGAATGGCCGCCGCCGAGCACGACCTCGGTCTCCCAGTACAGCACGCGGAGCAGCTGCGCCTTCCAGGCGTCGAGCACGCCGGGCCCGACCGCGTTGATGTCGCAGACGGTGAGCACGAACAGCATCTTCAGCCGCTCCATCGTCTGAACGATCGCGGTGAAATTCTCGATGGTGACGCGGTCGGAGAGATCGCGGCTCTGCGCGAAACTCGACATGGTGAGATGATGTTCGACAAGCCAGGCGACGGACTCCGTCTCTCCTGGCGTGAATCCCAAGCGCGGACACAGGCTGCGCGCCACCTCCATGCCGGCGAGCGAGTGGTCCTCCTTTCGGCCCTTGGCGATATCGTGGAGAAACAGGCCGAGATAAAGAACCTTGCGGTTGACGATCGTCGGCAGGATTTCGTCGACGAGCTGCTGATGCTCCGGCATGCGTCCGGCTTCGAGGTCGGACAATCCGCCGACGGCGCGCAGCAGATGCTCGTCGACCGTATAGTGATGATACATGTTGAACTGCATCATCGCGACGACTTTGCCGAACTCCGGAATGAAGCGGCCGAGCACGCCGGTCTCGTTCATCCGGCGCAGCGTGATTTCGGTCATGTTGCGCGAGAGCAGGATTTCGAGAAAGAGCCGATTGGCCTCCTTGTTCGCGCGCAGATTGGCGTCGATCAGGCGCAGCGAGAGAGTGACCGCGCGCAAGGCGTCCGGGTGCAGCGGCAGGCCGTGATGATCCGCCATCCAGAACAACCGGATGATATTGACGGGATCGCGCTTGAACACGTCGGCGTCGACGATGCTGATGCGATCGTGATCGACGATGAAATCACCCTGCGGCGCGCGGCTGCGCCGGCGCCGGAACGGCTGCAGAAAGCGCTCAAAGATCGCGCGCGGCTTCGCCTGCTTCTCTTCGAGCGCCGCGCAGACGATCGCGGTGAGATCGCCGACTTCCTTCGCGACGAGGAAATAATGCTTCATGAACCGCTCGACGGGCGACAGTCCGCTGCGGTCGTGATAGCCGAGTCGCCTGGCGATCGTCGGCTGCACGTCGAAGGCGAGCCGTTCCTCGGCGCGCCCCGTCGCGAAATGCAGATGGCAGCGCACGCGCCACAAAAACTCTTCGCAACGTTCGAAGAGGCTGAGTTCGGCCGCGGTGAACAGGCCAGCGGCGACGAGCTCCTTCGCCTCGCGCACCCAATAGACATATTTGGCGATCCAGAACAGCGTATTGAGATCGCGCAGGCCGCCCTTGCCTTCCTTGACGTTCGGTTCGACGAGATAGCGCGAGGCGCCGGCGCGCATCACCCGCGCGTCGCGTTCCGCGAGCTTGGCGGAGACGAATTCGCGCGTGTCCAGCCGGGCGATTTCGCGGTCGAAGCTTTCGCGAAACTCGCTGAACAGTTCGGCGTTGCCGAGAATGAAACGCGCTTCGAGAAGCGTCGTTCGAATCGTCATGTCGGCCCGCGCCTGACGCATGCACTCGGCGACCGATCGGGTCGCATGGCCGACCTTCTGGCGGAGATCCCAGAGAATATAAAGGATCGCCTCGATGACGCTTTCGCCCCACGGCGTCTGTTTGTAGGGCACGAGAAACAGAAGATCGATGTCGGAGCCCGGCGCGAGCGTCCCGCGCCCATAGCCGCCGACCGCGATAATCGCGAGCCGCTCAGCGAACGTCGGATTGTCGACGACGTAAACAAAGCGCACGACATAGTCGTAGATGGCGCCGATCAGCTCGTCTTCGAGCGCCGAAAGCAATCTGGCGCAGGCGAGGCCGGAGCCGCGCGCCTCGAGACGCGCGCGAGCGATCTCGCGTCCTTCCGCCAGGGCGGAGCGAAACAGTTCGACGATCGCCGTACGCCGCGAGTGGCCGCGCTCTTTTTTGCAGATCGCCTCGACCGCAGGGGCGAGCGCCTGGCGCAATCCATGAAACTGCTTCTCGGGGTCGAGGCCGCCGAAGACGCTGAGCGACGCCACTTCGTTCATGACGTAAATTCCGGCGATCGGCGCAGGACGCGCAGACGCGCCTCGATGGCGTCGAAGAGCGGCGGCGCGAGATTTGGCCCGCCGACGCGCTTCAGCGCGCGCAACCCGGTTGGCGAAGTTACATTGATCTCGGTCAGCCAGCCGTCAATCACGTCGATGCCGACAAAAATCAATCCGCGCCGCTTCAGTTCCGGCCCCAGCCTCGCGCAGATCTCCTTCTCTCGCGCATCGAGTTCGGACGCCGCGGGCGCCCCGCCGCGCACCAGATTCGAGCGAATGTCGTCATCGGCGGGAATGCGGTTGAGCGCGCCCATCGCCTCGCCGTCGATGAGCAGGATGCGCTTGTCGCCCTTCACGATCTCCGGCAGGAAACGCTGCACGACCCAGGGTTCGCGGAAGGTCGTCGCGAACATGTCGAACAGCGAGCCGAAGTTTGGATCGCGGCGCGTGACCTTGAACACCGCGGCGCCGCCATGACCGTAGAGCGGCTTCATGACGATGGCGTCATGCTTGGCGCGAAAGCGCTCGATCGCCGCGCGGTCGCGCGTGATCAGCGTCGGCGGCATCAGGTCGGCGAACGCCATCACGAAGATTTTTTCCGGCGCGTTGCGCACATGCGCGGGGTCGTTGACGACGAGAGTCCGCGGCGCGAGCCGCTCCAGAAAATGCGTCGAGGTGATATAGGCGAGATCGAAGGGCGGATCCTGGCGCAGCAGCACGACGTTCATCGCGCCGAGTTCAAGGTCGGTCGCCTCGCCGAGCGCATAATAGCGGGAGGGATCGTCGAAAACGTCGATGCGATGCGCGCGGGCGGTCAGCCTGTCGCCTTCGAGCGACAATTGGTCGGGCGTGTAAAACCACAGGCGATGGCCCCTGAGCTTCGCCTCCAGCATCAGCGCGAAGGTGGAATCGCCAGCAAAATTAATGCGTTCCAATGGGTCCATCTGGACCGCTATCTCGAGCATCGATCCCCCTGCCGCGGCCGGGCGCCCGTCCGTGAAGCGAGCGCGGCGCCGGTGGACACATAGCAGGAGAATGGCGGGCCCGCGCAAGCCTCAATCGCCGCCTGGCTCGGCGTCGGGGCGCCCGGCTCAGATCACATAATCGAAGGAATCATAGGCGAGGCCGCGCAGGATCTGGTCCATGTCGCGGGCCGGCTCCGCGCGGCTTTCCACGCCGACCACCTTCGCCGGAACGCCGGCGACGATCGAATTCGACGGAACCGACTTCAGCACGACCGAGCCTGCCGCGATGCGCGAACAGGCGCCGATCTCGATATTGCCGAGGATCTTGGCGCCGGCGCCGATCATCACGCCGCGCCGCACCTTAGGATGACGGTCGCCCGCCGCCTTGCCGGTGCCCCCTAACGTCACATTATGCAGAATCGAGACGTCGTCATCGACGACCGCCGTCTCGCCGACCACGAAGCCGGTGCCGTGGTCCAGAAACAGGCCTTTGCCGAAGCGCGCCGCCGGATGAATGTCCGCCGCCAGCGCGTCCGAGGCGCGGCTCTGGATGTAGAACGCGAAATCGTGCCGCCGCGCGCGCCACAGCGCATGCGCGAGGCGCGCCGACTGGATGGCGTGAAAGCCCTTGAAATAGAGCAGCGGCTCGATCATCCGCCCGCAGGCGGGATCACGCTCGACATAAGCGGCGAGATCTGCGCGGAAGGCGGCCGCGATCGTCTCATCCTCGCGCACCGCCTGCAGGAAGGCGTCGGCGATCGTCTCGGCGTCCATCGCCGAGGCGCCGAGTCGCGCGGCGATGCGAAGGACCACGGCCTCTTCGAGCGACGCGCGATTGAGGATCGCGCCGAGCATCAGCGGCGTCAGCGACGGGTCGAGTCGCAGCGCCTCCTCGGCTTCGCGGCGCATATGCGCCCACATCGCCTGCGCCTCCGCGGCAAGCGCGCTCAAATCCTCGCTGGGCGCGCCGGCGTCCATCGTCAGAACTTGACTGGCGGCGGCGATTGCGCCGCCCCGGCCGCCGAGAATTCCGCCATCGGCTTCGTTCCTGCGAAGAAGGTTTTCGCCCAGAGGAGCGTCGGGAAGGTGCGCAGCGAAGTGTTGAATTCCCGCACCGCCTCGATGTAGTCGCGCCGGGCCACGTTGATCCGGTTCTCGGTGCCTTCGAGCTGCGACTGCAAGGCGAGGAAGTTCTGGTTCGATTTCAGATCAGGGTAAGCTTCGCTCACGGCGATCAGCCGGCCGAGAGCGCCGGTGAGTTGGTTTTGCGCCTCCTGAAACTGCTTCATCTTTTCCGGGTCGGTCAGCGAGCCGGCGTCGACCTTCACCGACGTCGCCTTGGCGCGCGCCTCGACGACGGAGGTGAGCACGTCCTTCTCCTGCCTGGCGTAGCCTTTCACGGTCTCGACGAGGTTTGGAATGAGATCGGCGCGGCGCTGATACTGCGACTGCACGTCCGACCATTTCGCCTTGGCGTTTTCCTCAAGCGTCGGAATGGTGTTGTAGCCGCAGCCTGAAAGACCCATGGCGAGGAAAATCGCGGCGGCGACGGCGCGCCAGCGGGCAAAGTCGCTCATATATTTCTCCAAGGAATATCGCTCCAGGCGACGGCGCGGCGCGCCAGCCGATCATCGCGATGAAATGTAAGGCGTCGCTCTGTGCAAGGAAAGGGCGCGGCGCGACCGCGAAGTTGCGCTAGAATGCGCCCGGAAGGATGCGGATAAATGCAAATCGACGAGATCAAGGGCAATTTCGAACTGCTCGATGAGTGGGAGGACCGCTACCGCTATCTCATCGAGCTTGGGCGCACGCTCGAGCCGCTGCCGAAAGAAGCCTATACGGACGCGAACAAGGTGCGCGGCTGCGCCAGCCAGGTGTGGCTCGAAACGACCCAGGCGCGCGACGCCGACGGACGTATGATGCTGTCGTTTCGCGGCGACAGCGACGCGCATATCGTACGCGGCCTCGTCGCTCTGGTGCTGGCGCTCTACTCGGCGCGGCCGGCGCAGGAGATCGTCGAGACCGACGCGCAGCCGCTCTTCAAGGAGCTGGGCCTCTCCGAACATCTGACGCCGCAGCGCGCCAACGGCCTGCGGTCAATGGTCGAGCGGATCAAGCGGGAAGCGCGAGAGGCGATGGCGGCGTAGCGCCCCCTCCCTGTCCCTCCCCCGCATCGCGGGAGAGGGAGTTTGCTTCGGCGCTTCAGGAATGTTGCGGGAGCGCATCAATGCCGCGCTGGGGGCATTCAATACTGCGCGGCGCTTGTCGTTAGGGTCCCCTCTCCCGCGAAGCGGGGGAGGGACAGGGAGGGGGCCGCGGGCCTCACACCCTCGGCCGGTAATCCTGCGCGCCCCAATGCAGCAGCGCCTGCGCACGGTCCCGGCCGCGCGCCTCGACCGCGAGCCCGTAATGGCGCGCCAGCCGATCGAGCGCGATTCTCAGCACGACTTTCGCCGAGCGCGGCGGACAGCCCCTCTCGCTTTCGACGATCTCCAGTCCCTTCAGATAGCCGCAGACGTCGGTGACCAGCCCCGCCATTTCCGGCCCCACCGCATCGAAGGCGCGGGCGAGCCGCCGCCGCGCGTCGATCGCGACTTCGGAGACGGCGCCGGCATCGGCGCCGCGGCGCGCGGCGTTGATCGAGGCCTCCCAATTCGCGGTCACGCGCTGCAACAGCTGCGCCTGCTCGATGTCGCGGCGGAAGCGCTCGCCGGCTTCGAGCTGCGCGGCGTCGAGAAAGTTTCGGCCCTCGCGGTCCTTGCGCCGCGCCAGCCAGGCGAGCGGGCTTTCGGCTTCATTGACGAGAGTCGGTCGCGCGCCCTTCTCGAGCTGGCGCAGCGCATAGGATGCGTGCTGCGCGCGAAAGGGCTCCGCCTGATCGGCCTCCGGCGCGGACAAGCGGCGAAGGTGGGCGCGGCCCGCGTCGGTGAGCGCCAGCCGGCGTTCGCCGCCCTCTCGTTCCCATCGCACGAGCCCCTCGGCAAGCGCCGCCTCGCCCGCCGCGGCGGGCAGTCGCGCGCGCACGACGGTGACGCCTCTGCTCGCCGCCACCACGACGAGCGTCGATTCTTCGAGCCCGCTAAGCGCGCCGCGCGCGCCCGGCTCGCCGAGCGCCTGCAGCAGCCGGCGCATCGCGCGGCCGCTTTCTTCTCGGGCTGAGCGCCCCCCCATGTCTCCTCATCGCGCGCTCTCCTGGGCAAGGAGGACGCAGATCATGTCGCGCTGGGCCGTAAGCGCGGATTCGAGTCGGCGCGCGCCGGCGTCGAAACGCGGGTCGTCGCGCAAATCCTCGATCGTCGCGCAGGCGTGGCGGATGGTGGCGCGATCGCGCGCGAAAGCCCGTGCGCAGGCGGAAACGCTGGCGCCGAGCGCGACATGATGGAGATAGACGGCGAGCTGACGGGCGCGGGCGACTTGGACGCGAGAACGGCCGCGCGAAAAGAGAGCGGCGTAGGGCGCGCCCTGGGCGGCGGCGGCCGCTGCGGCGCTGAGCCCCGGAATTGGCATTGGATCGGCGAACATCGGACTCTCTCCAGCAGGCAAAGACGAACCGTAAGCTGGAAAATAATCCTATTCAAGGGATAAAATACTTATCCTCATCCATTCGAAGGAGAGCATTCTTAACGTCATGGAGGACCCATGACGCGCAGAGAAATCTCTCGGGAAAGCGACGCCCGACCCGCCCGCATCGCGACAGCCGCCGGCGCGGCGCTCGACGCCGCTCTCGCCGCCGGCCTCAAAGGCTATGATCGCGCCAGCGCGCTGGCGCGTTTTCATCGCCTGTCGCCCGAGACGATCGCGAGCGCTTCGCCCGAAGCCTCGCGCGCGGCGCTGAAGGAAATCGAGCGGGCGATGCGCGCCGAACGCGCCCGGCGCGGCCACTGGAGCTATGATCTCAACCGGCATATCGGCCTGCTCATCGCCCATCGCGCCGAGACGGCGCGGCTCGGCCGGCTGCTCAACGGCGCTTGAGCCGCAGCCGCGCTTCCGCCCTTCCGCGCAATGCTTTAAGCTTCGCGCTTTCCATCAGCCCATCAGAGACGCAAAGGCCGGCGATGTATCTGGAGAAAATACTGGCGCTGTTGGCTGCGGCGCTCGTCGCGATCGGGGCCGGCATCGGCCTGACGTGGTTGGCGCTCAACCCGTCCCCGCAGATCGCGGACGCCAGCGCCGTGACTCGCGCCAGCGCCCCGGCCGACAAGGGAGGCGCGCGCCAGCAGATCGAGACTCTGATCGCCTCGACCCCGGACTATGCGCGCTATTTTGCGCGGCTGCGCGAGACCTTCACCTCAGATTACGAGGCCGCGATCAGCGACTTCGCCGCGCGCCTCGCCGAGACGAAGGAGGAGCAGAGCGTCGACTACTACCTCTCCGAGGCGGTGCGCCGCATTCGGACCTCGCATGGCGCGCTGGCGGCGAAAGCCGAACCTGAGCCGATCGCCCGCGTCTTCGAAAAGCAGCTCGAAGTGCTGCAGGCGGTGGCCCGCGAGGACAAGCGCATGTGCGTCGCCTTCCTCTACGGCGCGACCAATCTGGACTTCCAGCGATTCGCGGCCTCGCGCCGCCAGATCGTCTCCGACATGGCGCTCGCCGGACTCGAGGCGATCGTCAGCGGACAGGCGAAAAACATCGAACGGGCCGCGCCGACTGACGCCGACTTCCGCCTGCTGGAGACGGCGCTCGCCTCGCGCGGTCTGGGCAAGGTCGAGATCGACGCGCTGCTCGACGGCAAGATGCCCAATCCCCCGCTCGAGGACGCGCGCATGTGCGGCGCCGGTCAGACCTATTTCGAGGTTCTGAAGACGCTGCCCGAACCCGCGCGCACGAAAGTCTACGGGCTGGCGCTCGAACTGATGGCGCGTTCCTGAAACTTCACCGACCCGCCTGCGCCGCCGCTGGCGTGGGCGTCGTATCGCCGGCGGGCTTCGCGGCCCCCTCCAGCATCTGGCGCAGCTGGGCGACGGCGATGCGGATCAGCCCGTCGCGCGGCCGGGCCGGGCCGATCTCGACAGCCGCCATATTGGCCATCACCTTGGCCAGATTCTCCGTCGGTAGGCCGGCGGGCGTGAACAGCGCCAGATCCTCATTCGGCCCGCCGACGACGCCCTGGGCGATGTTGGCGGCGTAAGTGGCGATCCGCGCGAACTCGCCGGCGCAATTTGACACGAGTGGCGGCGCCCGAGGCGCCGGCGCCGGCGGCAGGTCGGCGACCGTGGTCTGGGGTTCCGGCCGGATCAGCTCGGCGAGCTTTTCACGCCGCGCGGGAATCTCCGCGACGCCGGCCATGATGGAAGGCGCTGGCAGAAGGTCGGCCGGCCTCGCGAGGGGGCGTCGCGCCGTTTTGGGGTTTACGCCGCCCCTTCCATGCGACGCCAGCCAGCGCGCGCGCAACGTGTTTTGAATGCCGCGGGGCGCCAGTCCCATCGGCACGATGCGCTGCGGCAGCATGCGATAGATCCCGGCTCCCGCCCTCGGCGGCGATTTCCCTGAGGCGACCTTCGTCGACGATGCCCCTGATGCCCCTGCGCGGCTCCGCGACGGCGGGGTCGGGATGGACGCCTGCGGCCGGGGAGCGGGAGTATAGACGAGCGAACATTGCGCGGGCGCCCAGCGCTCGACGATGGCGCGGGCGGTGCGCCTTCCGTAATCGACATAGTAGCGGCGCAGCAGCAGCGCCGCGACGGCGGCGCCCTCCTCCGCCGAGGCGAAGGCGACATGGCCGTCGGAGTCGGCGGCGATCTCGCCGTTCCAGCGGGCGCTTTTGATGCACCAGTAATTGTTGAGCTTAACGCAGCGGGCCGGTTCGCCCGAGTCGGCGCCAAGAGCCCGCCGGGCGGCGGCCACCGGCGCCATCTCCAGCGACAGCGCGCTTTCGACCCGCCAATTGTCCACGGCGCGAACTTCGGGATGGTAAGCCGGCGTCGGCGTCGCGGAAAAAACCGACGAGGGCGCGACGACGGCCGCAGGCGCCTTCTGTGGCGCAGCCACGGCCAGCATCGTCAGGAACGCTTCGATCAGCATGGCCGCCTTGTGAGTTGCGGACTCGGCTAGTCGGGATCTTCCGTTTCGTCGCCCCTCAGAATGCCGGGCGTGACGAAGCGCGCAAGGCGGGCCCCGCCCCTGCGCACGTCAGACCAATGATCGGTATCGAAGTCGAGCATCGCAAGCGCAGCTGTCGGGAACTTAGTGCGCATCAGCGCCATTTCATCCGCCTCGCCCGAGCCGGCAAGCCAGCAGGCGAGTTCGGCGAAACCCGGGTTATGGCCGACGGCGAGCAGCGTCGCGACCCTGTCAGGCGTCTGGCGCAAAATCTCGACGAGATGATCCACGGTAGCAAGGTAAATCGTGTTTTCGATCAGATGCGTGACATGGCCCGGAAAAACCTCGAGCACCTGATCGAGCGTCTGTTTGGCCCGCCGCGCATTGGAAGCGACGGCGAGGTCTGGCGCGACGTCGGCGTCGCGCAGGAACTCCCCCATGCGCCGCGCATCATCCATTCCCCGACGGGTGAGCGGACGTTCGCGGTCGCCGCCGGCCGAGTGCCGGTCGGCCTTGCCATGGCGCAGGAGAAGAAGTCGACGCATGCGGCCTCTCTATCACGCCGCCGCCGCGCCGCCACTCCCGTCCCGCCAAAGGCCGGCTGCGACCAAACTACGCGCCTCTTTACCCTGAGAGACGCGCCGTGCAAGGTGCCGGCCGTCCCTCTCCCCAGGGTTTTTTCCGATGCGCAGATCCCTCGCCCCCCGCGTCGCGATGTCGCTTTCGCTCACCTGTTTTGCCGCGCCTGCGCCGGGCGCCGGCGAAAAGCCGCTGAAATTCGACAATCTCGTCGTGACCCTCGGCGCCACGACCTACCGTATTCCGCGCATCGAAATCGAAGGCGCGAGTCTGCCGCCGGCGGAGCTCGCGAAGTTCTTCCTGAACGGCGGCGTAAACGCCGCGGCGCTTCTCGCGAGCATTTCCGCGCGGCGCATCGTCGTGCCTTCCATGTCGAGCGAAAGCCGCAATGATTCGCGCCTCGAGCGCGCCGCTTATCGCAAGCTCCTGTTCGAGAACGTGGTCTCGGGTCGCGCCGCAACCGTGCGCGGCGACGGCGGCGAGGAAACGATCGAATCCGCGAAGCACGGCGTGCAGCGCGTCTTCTGGGGCGCCTCCGTCGCGAAAGGGCTCAGTCTCGGAGAGCTCGCGCGGTTTGCGCTCTCGACGCGCGGCGAGGCCAACGCGCCTCTGAAAACTTTTGTCGATGAGGAGGTCGTCGAGTCTTCGCGGCTCGAAGACGCCAGCGCCAATCTCGTGCTGACGACGGGCCGCCTGAAGCTCGAGGGCGTGCGCGGGCGCGCGCTGCAGACTCCAGCCGGCAAGCTCATCGAACGGTTCGAAAAGCTCGACCCGACGAAGCCAGAAGACGATCCCGCGCTGATGCGCGATGCGCTCGATGCGCTTCGATCCATTGAAGCGGCGGCGATCGAGGTCGACAACATCGTCGCCTCGGGCAAAGGCGAATCCGCAGGCAAGCCGTTCGCCGCGAAGATCGCGCGCGCCGGCATGCGCAAAGTGGCGGGCGCCGGCGCCGGAGAAGTGTTTTTTGACGATTTCTCGCTCGCCGCCGCGGATGGCGGCAATCTGTCTGTGAAGCGAATTGCGCTGAACGAACTGCAACTCGCGCCGGTTCTGGAGAGCGGCGCCTATCCCAGGCTCGCGCGCGTCGACGTACAGGGCGTCGCCGCCGATTTGCCGGACCTCAAAACCAGCGAAACATCGCGGATCAAATTCAGCGTCGAGAACGCCAACGCGACTTTCGCAAATTTCGTCGAAACGACGCCGACGAAATTCTCCGGCCGCATCGACAAGTTCAACGTGGATCTCGCGGCGCGCGGCGACACGCAGACGACGTCGCATTTCCTCGCGCTCGGCTATCGCGAGCTTGCGCTCTCCGGACTCGCGGCCGGAGAATGGCGCGAGAAAACGTCGGAAGCGGCGTTGGAGCCCGTCGAGATCGACGCGAAGAACATGGGCGTCGCGCATTTGTCGGCGCTCTTCGGCAATGTGTCGCGCGCGGCGTTTTCGCCCTCCCCGCTCATGTCGCGCGCCGCCATGCTCACGACGTCGGTCAAAGCAATCGATCTGACGCTCGAAGGCGACGGTCTCGTCGATCGCGTGCTCGCGCTCGAAGCCAAGGAGCAGAAGACCTCCGTCGACAAGGCGCGCGCCGATTACGCCAGGGCGGCCGCGGCGGCGATCACGACGCTCGGCGGCGCCGGCGCCAACGCCAGGCGAGTCGCCGACGCGGTTTCCGCCTATATCGAGAAGCCGAAGCGGCTGCATCTGCGGCTTGTCTCGCCGAAAGGCGTCAACGCGCTCGACGCGCTTGGTCGAAAGCCGAGCGAAATTCTGGAAAGCCTCGAGGTGGAGGCGAGCGCCGATAGGTGATGCGCGAGGCAGTGCGCGAGATTCCTTAGCCGCGAGAATCTCTAGTTGACCTGCAAGCGCTTGAACGTGCCTACTCCGGCCACGGAATTCCCGGCCCCGCTTTCTTCATAGCTTCACGCTCATAGACAGAAGGAGCATGGCCAAACGGCGCTTTTTTATAACGTTGAGGGCTCAGAGACGTTTTGAGAATGGTTGCGACGGAGATAGGGCGTGATTCAAGCTGGGGATGTGGACCCGAGCGAATCGCGCCAAGATGGCCGCCATTGAGAAGAAAACCAAGCGTTACCCGACGGATTTGACGCCGGTGAGGA
>JBPFDX010000020.1:0-19719 GCA_051061385.1 Methylocystis sp. | reverse complement strand
GCCTCGCGCAAGGGTGCGCTTTGTGGTTTGTTCATGGGCTCCAAATGGAAGCGTCGGGGCGGATTTTCAATGAACAGCGCGATGGCCGCCTTGTCCGTTGATGTCGGCGCCACCGCAGACTCGCAACGGCGCGGGTTGTTCCAACCAGCTTATCTTCGCGTGCTGCGCTCGGGCGAACTGGCTGAACGCGTTCGCTCCGCCCGCCAACATCTGAACAATTGCGATCTCTGCGCCCGCTATTGCCGGGTCGATCGGCGTCGTTCCATCCGCGGCGCCGTCTGCCGCACCGGCGAGCGGGCGGTCGTCTATTCGGCCACGCCGCATCATGGCGAAGAGGATTGCCTGCGCGGCCGGCGTGGTTCGGGCACGATCTTCTTTTCCTGGTGCAACCTGCGTTGCGTCTATTGCCAGAACTGGGAGATTGCCTGGCAGGGCGAAGGCGAGGAGACCAGCGACGAGCAGCTCGCCGAGACGATGCTGCGATTGCAGGCTCTCGGCTGCCACAACATCAATCTGGTGACGCCAAGCCATGTCATCGCGCAAATCCTCGCTGCGGTGGACATAGCCGCACAGCAGGGCTTGCGTCTGCCGCTCGTTTACAACACGAGCGGCTATGATAGTCCCGAGGCGCTCGCGCTGCTCGATGGCGTCGTCGACATCTATATGCCCGACATGAAATATGGCGATGAGACGTTGGCGCGGAAATACTCGCATGTCCGCGATTCTGTGCACGTCAACAGGGAAGCGGTGCGCGAGATGCATCGGCAGGTCGGCGACCTCGTGATCAACGCGGACGGGCTGGCCGAACGCGGACTTCTTGTGCGTCATCTCGTCTTGCCGAACGGAGCCTCCGGCGTGAAAACGGTGACGAGGTTCTTGGCCGAGGAAATTTCGGCCGACACCTACCTCAATCTGATGGGACAGTATCGCCCCTGTCATCGAGCCAGCGAGCATGCGGCGCTGGACCGCAAAATTGCTCGCGCCGAATTTTCAGAGGCGCTCGCGATCGCTAGGCGCTATGGCCTCTATCGCCTCGATCCGGGTGCGTTGGGGCGCTGGTGACGATGCCGATCGCTGACAGAGCATGAGCAGCGGGCGGCGCCGACGCGATCCCGCTCTCTCTAAACTCCTTGGGTTTTCCACTTATGCACCGAACGCCCCGTCATTGGTTTTGTTCAGGCGTTATCGCTTCGAGCGAGCGTCGCTTCCCGTCGACGGGGACCTCGCCGTCTCGCTTCGGCCCGCGGCATCGGCGTCGCTCCATCGTGATCGGGCGGATTTGAACGCGCTACCTTATATGCGTTCCGCGTCGTCCAGATGATTTCGATCCCTCAGAGGGGCTGTCGTTCTCTTCGCCGGACGGTCTCGGGACAGCCGCCTCCGCTGACATCGAAGCGCGGGCTCGCCGACCTTCAGAGGGCCTGGCATTCCGACGATCCGAATTTCCCGCGTCTTTGCGTATCGCTCTCCTTGTGAACGCCCGCCTCCGGTTGCATGGCGTTTCGTCCTATGGCCGCAGTCGACGCCCAAAACCCTGCGGCCGCGACAATTTTCCCCTTGGCGCTGCGCGCCAATTCCTCGCAAGACAAAATTATCGCGGCCTTCGGACCCTCCGCTCTGCTCCGGCCTCGCGCCTGTCGGCGCTTCGGTTCGGGCGTCGCCTTTGCGGCCATCACGGACAGCCATCGCAACCGGGGCACCCGCCCCAACGATGGAGAGCAAGATGAAGACTTTCTCAGAATTCCAGATCCTCGGTCGCATCGGCAAGGTTCGCGAAGTCGGGCAGACGACGCGCGTTTCGATTTGCGCCAACTACGCCTTCAAGGACCGCAACGGCGAGACCAAGGACAAGCCCTATTGGAACGAGATCACGATCTGGAGCGAGAGCGCCCGCAAATATGTCCGCGACTATGCGAAGTCCGGCGATCTCGTGGTGGCGCGCGGCACGCTGAAGCAGGGAAGCTTCGAAAAGGACGGCGAGAAAGTTTACACCGTCGACCTCAACTGCGACGACTTTTCGATCCTCTCCTCCGCCAAGTCTGACAAGGACGAGGCTGACGCAGGGACCGAGCATAAAAAGCCGGCCAAGCATAAGTAACGCGATCAAAGGGGCGGCGCGCGCCGCCCCGCTTCTCTATTTCGTTTGAGCTTTGCGAAAGGCCAGCGGGATCGCCTTCCGGCCGATGGTTTGTGATTATCCTCCGAGTAATTCCCGGGGCTCGGCCCGTCCGTCCGGTCCAACCACAACTTCAAAATGCTCGGCGTCAAGTTCGCTTTGCGAATGGTAAATTTCGGCGACGTAGATAATCATCGGCGCCGGCCAGCCCGCGCCGGTCGGCCGTTCTGCGAGTGTGAACACCGCGTCGTCCAGTTCAAAAACTCCTGCGTTCTCGTGCGGCGCCATATCTTCCACGCCCTCGAGATAGGAGCTGGCGAGCGATCTTGACCAATGATGGCGGACGATCAGCGAATGCGGCGCATCGCCGTCCAGGCGGTCGATTTCCTCGACTACGAAGCTACCAATCGCCGCCATGGCGCTTGGGTCGAGCGTATAGCTGATATGATGGAGCACTGGCGCGCTGGCGTCGCGCGGGCGCTTCGCGGTCATTTCGGAAATTCGAAAAATTCTCGGAAAGTAGAGCCGCAACGGGGGGCACCAGACGCGTCCGCGTTCGACCTTTCTCTTGCGTAAGCCTAAATCATGCCGCATCAAAGGATTTCCCGTTGGCCCCCGACCTGCGCGCGCGAAAATGGACAATTCATTGGAAGCGCCGCAAGCGTTGCGGATCGTAAGGCGATAATTCGGCATTTGTTCGATGTGGGGATGTTGTCGCCGTCACGGGAGCGCCCAGTCGCTAGGTAATTTAGGCGCATAGAGAAATCAGCGCTTGGGGTTCCGTCTAATAAATTGCTAGCGGGGTTTGCTGCCGCGGCTCTAAATTAAAAAATTGTTAGATAGGATAAGCGTGCTCCATAGCCGGCCAAGTTGGGCAGCCGGCCTTACGATTGCGAGCTCGACCACTGCGGCCGCTGTGCCGATCGCCGCCAGGCAACAGACGATCGCACTAGGAGCGCCAATCTTAGGGGCCGCGACTTCGGACGCTATGGCAACTAGCGGCAGGTGGACGAGATAAATCGCGAATGATGCCCGGCCGACGGTCCGGGCGGCGTGGCCAACGCGTCCGCCGATGGGCTCGGCGTCCAGGCGCGTCAACAAGACGCCGGCGCTGATCAACGCGACGAGCGCCCACGCCAGCCCCGACAAAGCGCCGACCCCAACCCGCGCCACCATCGCCGCAACACTCATCCACCAAACCGCCATCGTGGCGGTCGCTGGCGGCGCTTTCTTTAGCCAAGAGGCGCCGCGCTTCGCTTCGCTCGCGAGCGCGGCGCCAAACAACAGCGCGTCCGGCCGCAGCGTCCACAGAATCGAGCCGTGCGGGCGGGGCAGGGGGGCGAGCAGGACGAGCGCCGCCGTTGCCGCATAGATTGCCGCCCGTCCGCGTGCGAGCAGCAGCGCTGGCGCTAGCAGATAGAATTGCGCCTCGCTCGCCAGCGACCAGAAATGCGACGCGGCGAGTACATCGCCGCAACCGCCATCGACTTCGCACCGTCCCCAATGAATGTTGGCGACGAAAGCCGCCGCTGACCAAAGGTCGGAACCGCTCGCCGCCGGCTTGTCAAGTTTCGCGAGCGCGAGCAGCCCGATGACGGCCCACGCTGGCAGAACGATCCGCGTCAACCGTCGCGCGTGGAAGGACGCGACGCCGCGCCGGAAGTCTCCGGCGCCAATCGTCAGGTCGCCGAGGTTCTGAAAGATCAGGAAGCCGGAAATCACAAAGAACAAATCGACGCCGACCGCGAAATCAGGAACATTCAGCCAATAGGCGATCCTCGATCGCGACCCGAAGGCGAGCGCGAAATGCGACAGCATGACAGCGCCGATCGCCAAGGCCCGCAGCTCATCCAGCGTTTCGATTCTGCCCTTCAATCGCCTGTATTCCTTTTGCGTTCTGGCGAACCTTATCGGACCGGGCTCCAATCGTTTCGCGACCGTGGCCGCCTGTAGCGGCGGGGCCCATTCGGGCGACGATCCCTGTCGCATTCACAGCCGCGCGCATCGTGCAACTTCATTTCTTTCCCTTACGTTTCCGAACGTACCGACGAGCTCGCGTCGTCAACTGCGCGAGGGCGCAGTCCTTCACTTCGTTCGCTGCGCCGGTGACGCCGAACCCGTGGGGACGAGGAACGTTGTTTGTTTCCCCACACCTGCGGCGCGTCGAACAGAACGCCGAAGTCGAAGCGCGTCTATCATCAAGTGCCTTGAAAATCAACATTATGACTATAAAACATCTAATAAAATGTTGACAATCTGTCAAGACCGTCCCCAGTATCGGGACATTGCGAGGCGATCGCTTCGCATCATTGGAGCGAGTCGATGCGAACAACCAATCTTTTCATTTTACGAGGCTATGTCGGGCAAGACCCGAAGGCGTTCGACAATGGCAAAATCGCCAAGGTTAGCGTGGCGACCAACCGTAGTTGGATCGACAAGAAATCACGCGAACGCGTCGAGAAAACCGACTGGGTTACGGTCACGATCCTGAACGAGCGCGACGCGCAATTCGTGTTGAAGAACGTCAGGAAGGGCGCGCCGATCTATGCCGAATGCCGCATCGCTGAAACGTCGTATGAGAAGGACGGAAAGACGATTTATGGCGTGGACGTTGTGGCTAATGTGTTCGACCTCCTGAGCCGCGCCGACAGCGGTGAGGATGAGGGCGAGTAATCAGCCGGTGAGATAAGCGGGTGCGCCCAGCGTCCGCCAAATCTGGTCGTCTACAATTTTGCGCTCACACCACCGGATTGACGATCTCGACGCCGCACGATGCGGCGCGGTCGCAGGCCTTGGCATCGGCTTCTTGGTCTTCTTTCCTCGTTGGCGCGCTTTTGAATACGCGTGTTCTCGATTGCTCTCGCGCCGTTGGCGGACGCCCCGGAGAGAACAGCCCTAGCCGAAGCGCCGGCTGACGAGCGCAAGGGGCAAGCCCTCAGCTTTCGCCGCCCTTCGGGTGCGCTCACCGGCACCTCGGCTCACGGGCTCTCACGGGGCGACCGCCTCGCAAAGCGGAGAGAGCCTTGAAATCGCGCTTCGACCTTCATCAAGAAATCACTGACCGGATCGTTGCCGCCATCGAAGCCGGCGTCGGCGAGTTCAAGATGCCCTGGCATCGCGCCGCCAGTACGAAGTTGCCGATTAACGCGACCACGGGTCGGGCCTATCGCGGCGTCAATATTCTATCCCTGTGGATCACCGCGCAATCGCTTGGCTACGAGTCGCACGAATGGGCGACATTCAAGCAGTGGCAGGAGCGCGGCGCCACTGTCCGAAAAGGCGAGAAGGGCACGCCGATCATCTTCTACAAGGAACTGCATATCGAATCTGGGGATTCCGCCGCAATTGACGACCCTGAAGGCGAGCGGAAAATTCCCTTCGCGCGCGCGAGCTGGGTGTTCAACGCCTCGCAAGTTGACGGGTATCTCATCGAGACGCCGGCGCTACCCGAGCGACTGCTATTCGAGCGCATCGCCAGTGTCGATCGCGTCATCGCGGCGACGGGTGCGCATATCGACTTTGGCGGATCGCGAGCATGCTACAATCGTTTGACCGACCGCATCAGCATTCCCGAAGAGCGGGCGTTCATCGGCACGGCGACGAGCACGGCGCAGGAAGCGTTTTACGCCACGATACTTCACGAGCTATCCCATTGGGTTGGCGCCGAGTGTCGCCTCAATCGCGAAAAGGGCAAACGCTTCGCTGATCGCGCATATGCGTTCGAGGAGTTGATCGCGGAAACATCCGCAGTGTTCCTTTGCGCGGAGCTTGGCATAACGAACGAGCCGAGGCCAGATCACGCTCAATATATCGCGCAATATCTCACCATCCTTAAGAACGACAAGAAAGCGATATTCGCCGCGGCCGCCGCCGCGAGCGCCGCGACGGATTTCATTCTGGCGTTCAGCCGCAACGAACAGGAGGCAGCCGCTTAGCGGCTCCTTCGAATTCAGGCACGCCTTGTTGCTCGCTGATACGACCTCATCCTCGGCTTCCATGCCGCTGCGGGCGCCGCGCCATGAGGACCCGGATTCACGAGTTAAGGCTCTTTGCCATCGGGCTTCTGCTAAACAGGTGATGTGTCTTCCTTAGCCGCTCCGCCTTTCGGCGATACGCTGGTCTTTTGCCGTGCTTCGCCGCGCGGTGCGTCCCAATAAAACGTTCGGCCGCCGAGCGTTCCCGTGAACCGCTCGCCGCCGTCCCCGGAAAGCGCGAAAACCACGGTCGTATTTGGCACCGCCAGTTCGAGACGCGACCGATCGCGGTCATAACGAACGACGAGCGCCTTCATCGTTTCGCCGTCTCTATCCGCGTCCCTTAGAACGATCTCGCGCATCAACATCTCCTTGTATGCGATCAATAAGAATGCGGAACACTCTGAAAGTGCAAGATGCGGAGTGTAGATGCCAGCACCGCCATCCTGGTTCTCGAATCCCCGACTCTGCCGTTGGCCGTCAACGTTACTGTGAGAAGGCCGACGCGTTGCCAGCTTCACCAGATTAGCGCATAGCATGACTTCATCAAACAACCAGACGCGTTGCGTCTGCAGGAGACAAAGGCCACACCTGCATAAGGCGCTTCGCGAAACTCGACCCGAGGTCAATTTAGCCTTTCCTTTTGACGCCACTCGGCTCCTTGATCGCGGTTAGGTTTTCTACCCTACGCACGCTCGCTACCGATTCCGCCTTCATAAGCAGTCGGCACGAACGTTCTATTCTCTTCGTCCCTTACGCTCTGAATCTCGCGCGCCCAAATCCGCGCCAGTCGGTTACGACGAGCCTTGCGGCCGTCATGCGTCACTCAGGACGCGCCGTCGATTTTATAGATCGCCCTTTGAGCGAAGTACCGCCCCGGCGGATCGACGCCGACCAGACGGATTCGACCACACGCCGCGCCAGCTCGCGGGGGCGCGCAACGGCGGGGTACGACGAGGGCCGACGTTGTGAGCGAACACGATAGCGGGCTGTTTGTTGCTGTCGAAAGCCGCGTCGTCTCTCGCCATGTCGGGGCCTTCGCCCGTTGCTCGTTGATGGCTTGTCTAGCGCCGGCGGAGCCACGTCGGCGCCTGCGCCAAAGAAATTTCCCCTTGCCGCTATGCGGCAATTCCTCGCGATCGGGCGCTGCGCGCCCTCCAAAATTCCCCGTTGTGGCCGGCGCGGAGCGCTTCGCTCGCCCGCTGCGGCCTTAAGGCCTTGCGGCTCTGTCGTCTCCTTTCCCGACGCTTACACACTGCCATTGCAACGGGCCGAGGCCCAACGATAGGAGAGAGAAAATTTCGCAGCTCAACACGCACATTCAGGTCGGCCGCGTCGGTCAGCTCAAGGAAGTCGGCGCCAACCTCGTCGTTACCGTTTGCTCGAACAACCCCTACAAGAACGGCGACGGCGAGTGGATCGACAACCCCGAGTGGATCGAACATACGATCTTTGCCCGGCACGAATCGCGCATCAAATGGGCGCGCGAAAAACTCGAATCCGGCGACCTGGCTCAAATCACGTCGCGGCCGAAACAGACCGAATAGAAAGCGGCTAACGGCGAACGCCGGTTCGGCTACACTTTCGCGGTCGAGGACATTCAGCACCTTGCCGACAAGCCGGTGAAGAAGGCGGAAGCGCCCGCCGCGAAGATGCAGGGGAAGAAGGCCCGCTAAACGCCATCGAGGGGCCGCGCGCCGGCCCCTCTCTCTCACGACGAGGCGACGCCATGACCGATATACTCGACCAGCTCGCGACTCTCTGGAAATGCCGGCGTTGTGAATGCGCTTCCTGCGGACGCGGCGCCGACGACGAGCTGCATAATCATCATATTTGCACGGATGGCCCGCATTGCGTCGAGACGCGCGTGGCCCTTCGCCTCTTCCGCCGCCGCGCGAGCGTCATCGCGTCGCACGCGGCGACTGAAATTCGGGCGCTGCGCCGCGCGCGGGACGGCGACGCCTAAAAAGCCCGCGCGGCGCCTACGGGGTCAGAGCGCGCCCGATTCCTATTCCAACGACGACGAGCGCTGCGCCGACCGCCATTCCATAGACGAGCCATTGCGTCGCCTGCCGTCGCGCCACGTCGCGCGCCACGTCTTGCGCCGCGAGCGCAATGGCGCGGGCGAGGTCCGCCTTGGCCTGTTCGACCCCGGCGCGCATTTGCGCGTCCGCCGTTTCGCGCGTGCGCGCCATGATGGCCGACGCCTCGGTCGCAATCGCCTTGGGAAACTGACGATACAGGCTGTCGTAATATTGAAGCGCGAAGATGACGAGCCACAGCGCGTCATTGTCGCGAAGCCCGAGCGCTTCCTTCACACGACGAAGCTGTCGGCGTTCTGTTTCCGTCGCCGTCCGGCCGATCAGCTTTTCAAAGCCGGTCGCTTCTCCGGTTTCCCGGCCATCAGCCATTCGGCACGACCGCCGAAAACACGCCATCGACCTGCGCGAGCCAGCGCTTCAATTCGGCGCGATTGCCGATCGGCATATCGGCGAGCGCTTTTCGAATGCTGAGGCGCTTGCTGTAGAGGTCATCGCTCACACGATCCGCCATATCTGGAAACAGTAGGCTCTTACCGCCCCGCCCTTCGATCGCCTTGCGCGTCTTCGAGCCGTTATAGAGCTCGAACTTCTCATCCGCGCCGAAGTAGCCGTTTTTGACAACGTGAACCGTTGAATTGGGGATCACTTCGAGAAAATCCTGCAATAGCTCCAACGAATCCCGCTGCCGATTGACGACCCACAAGGTCACCAAGCGCCGCTTCAGTTCATCGAGCGTGCCGCTCAGCGTGACGCCATAGGCCCCTACCCCCTGATTATTCCGCGCCGCGGTGTTGACGATAACGGTCTTATCCGCGTTTTCGTCACAGAGATTGACGAGCCGAATCCAGCCGTCGGCATCGTCGAGATTGACGCCCTCGCATTGGATCTCGTTCTCATAGTTCTGCATGACGTCAGGATTCGAGGTGTCGGCGTCGACCACGACAACGTCCTCGCCCCGCGCCGTCAAAAAATGGATCAGCGCCATTGTCACCATGGACTTCCCGACGCCGCCCTTGCTGCCGCCGACCATGTAAATCGCCTTGTCCATTCCGGATCTCCTAGATTTCATCGCGGTCGCGGCGCACGCGGAAGGACGACGCGCGCGGCACAGGTTCAGACTCGGTGGTCCCGATGGATACGGGCCTTGTAATTTCCGATGACGTAGGCGCCCGCATTTTCCCATTCGCGCGGAAGGGATGGTTTCCCCGCTTCGAGCCGCGCTGGGCCTTTTGTTCGGCAAGCTGTCTCAGCACCCGAAATAGCGAGGGCGCCGAAATCATAATGCCCTGCTCTCTGAGGTAATCGAGAAGTTGAGCATTCGTCAGTCCTCTGCCTTTCGCCTTCATCAAAGGCCCATAGATCGCGCCAATTTGTTCGCGCAGCGTGAGCCGGCGGTTCGGCTTCAGCGCGTTAATCCCCTCTTTCAGACGCTGCAGGTCCTCACCGTTCAGCTTCATGCGAGCCTCTAATAAAATGGCAACTGTTTAGACCCACTCCCCTCCTTGCGCAAGACCTTTATGACAACGCTCTGAGAGCGCTTTGCCGATGGAGTCGATATGCGCGTGATGCAACGATGAGAGTTTCATGCGCGTCCATCGAGTAGCTGTATGAGGCGCTTGCGAGGTTACTCGAAGAGCGTAGTGAGACTGCCTTGATAGTTAGCCGAGAGTGGTTTGAGACTGCTTTGAAATCTGCGCGAAGCCTTGAAAAACATTGAGAAAATGAGGGTTTTCGGCTATACAAAGTGAAGAGTGGTGATGAATGGCAGGATAGGGATTTTGTGAGACAAAATCTTTATGTGCGCTCGCCGCGCGGGCCACGTTCGCGCCCGGCAGTTTGCCGATGGCAAACCGGACGCTAAGGGCGATTGAGGAATGGCAGACAAGCGGCAACACGATCGGTGCAAGACGCGATTCATCAGCTTCCGCGTCGATGAAACGGAGGCGACTGCGTTTCATTCCTTTTGCGAAGCGAAGAATCTGACAACCACGGAAGCGCTGCGCCGGATGGTGCGCGCAGCCAGTGATATGGGTCCGACGTTCGATGGCGAAGGGCGCGTCGAAGTCGTCGAATTGACGCGACAGCTGCGCGCGATCGGCGTTAATCTCAATCAGGCTATTCATCATATGAATGCGGGCAACGCCTTTCCGGGAGAGAATGTGCGCGCATGGCTTATCGAAGCGCATGGGATCATGCGGGCGCTCGACGCGCTCTACGTGTCATTGACGTATCGGGCGCGGCGAAGCGCCGAGGCAGCTATCGAGAAGGATCGCGCCTTATGACGACGCTGGCGGCGCTTGATCTTTCGGTTCTGACGGAAGGCTTGCGGCGTCGTCTGGCCGCGAAAAATCGGGCGGCGCTGGATGATCTTGCGGCGGCGGTCCAATCGGCTGAGCGTTACCGCGCGCAAACACCAGACAGATCGCGCACGCTCCTGCACCAACGCGACGAGCGGCCGGACACAGGGCCGCGCGCGCCGGCGCCGGGCGAGAAGCCCAAGGCCGACGATGAATTGCTTGTGAAGCGCGCGGCCGCAGCGAAGGGGGGCGCTTCGCAAACCGACGTATCGGCGCGCGCGCCAACCGCGAATACGCAAACACCGCGCTCCTCACCGCCGGCGAGCGGCGTCGGCGCGTGGACGGGAGGCGCAGCGACCGCAGCTGCGCGGTCGCCCTTGACTGCGAAAGCCCATCTAGCGGCCGGGTCGCAGGCGGCGGTCGTGAAAATCGCGAGTTTTGGTTCCGGCGCGGCTCGGGCGCAGTCGCTTCTGAGCTATCAGAGCGACAAGGGCGAGTTCACCCTTGAGCGCCACGACGGTTTGATGATCACCGGGCAGCGTTCAGTTGCCGACTTCGCCGGCACCTGGCGCGCCGAAGATGGCCGCGCGCCATCAAACGACGTGCTGCAATTCTCAGTGCGGTTGGACGGCGCACTGGACGCGCAGCAGGCGCAAGACGCGCTTGCGGACGCCCTTCGCGGTCATCACTATGCATGGCGTCTTTCGCAACATGACGCGCGCAGCCGGGTCGACATCGTCATGACGGCCGCGAGTCGCGAGCGCAACGCGGGCGGCCGGCTGCACCGGATATACGACAATCAGCGCTCGATCGAGGGCTTACGCGATCGGTTAGAGGTCGCATTTGGCCGCGACGGCGAATTTACTGACCCGAAATGGGCGCATGGGGTGGAGGGCGCGACGACGGCGCTCGCCCGACTTACCCGAGGTAACAAGATCGAGGCCTTTGGGCCGGATGGGCGCTCGCTCAAAGATGAATCCGAGCGCCTGGCGGGTGAGCGCCTGAACCGTCCGCCGCGCGGCGCATCGCGGGAGGCCAACACCAGCCTGGAAATCGCGAAATCTTGGCGTCCGCACATGCGATCGAGCGCGCCGCGGGACTTTGCGCATGTCATTTTGAGCGCCAAGCCCGGAACGGACAAAGAAGCGTTTATGGACGCCGCGCGGGCAACGCTGGCGCGCGAGTTTGCCGGACATGAGTATGTTTTCGTCATGCATACGAACCGCGAGCACATTCATGTGCATGCGGCGGTTCGACTTATTCGCGACGACGGCAAGCGGCTCGACCCGAAAATTCAGGATTTTTCGCGCTGGCGCGATACACTCGCAGCCGAAGCCCGCGCGCGCGGCATCGCCATGGAGAATGTCAGGCGGTTCGATCAGGCTCACGCGCCGGCCTACAAGCTTAAAGATGTGAAGATGATGGAGCGTGGCATTGCGCCGCCGAGCGTTCGTCGGCGCATCGAGCGCGTCAAGAACCGGGAAATTCACAGACCGACGCGCGAGGAAGGTCGGCGTCGCGCACAGGACACTGCCCGCCAATGGCGGAACGTCGCCGCGACGTTGCCGCGCTCTGCGCCGCCAGCGCCGGGCGCCGTGCGGCTTTATCGTATGGACAGCGGCGGCGATCGGCGCGGCGCGCTGTTCGCTGCTGACATGTTGACAGCCGCGACTTATGCAAAGCCCGGAGTCGCCGCGCGCATGATCTATGTGGACATTCCATCGGCGCGCCTAGCCGAGCTGAAATCCTCGCGCACGCGACCCGGCAAAGTTTTTGTCGTTCCTCGCGCCATCAGCGCTGAAAGCCGACCATTGGAAGGCGAGACGAGCGCCGCCGTCGCGCATTTTCAGCAACGCGCCGAGAGCGCTGTAAGAGGTCGCGCTCCGTCGACCGACACAGAGGAGGTAGGACCCATGCGAACAGCGGAAACGATGATCGCGGCGCGCGACAACATGGCCGACACCATCACGAAAATTGGCAAGGCGCTTCCTGACGATGAGGCGCGCGCACAATTCACAAAGCAGTCGCGCCGGCTGCTCGACAAGGCCGACGAAGCCATTGCCGCGCAAACCATTCTCGAGAAGCAAAAGGCCGATGTTCAGGGCGATGGCTACGTGAAGCCCGAGCCCGCAAGGGATCTTGGCTCGATTATCACTTTCGAGCGCAAAGGCGACGAGATCCATTACCACCGCCACGACGCCACCGGCGCGCTGCAAACCCTCGCCTTTGTCGACAATGGGAAGCAGCTCGACATTCGCGACTGGAATAACGCGGATTCCGTCAACGCCGCGCTAAAAGTCGCATCGGAGAAGTGGGAAGCGCTCAACATCACCGGCAGCGATGCCTACAAAGAGACGGTCGCGCGGCTCGCGGCCGAGCACGGCTATAAAATCACAAACCCCGAAATGCAGGATCGCATTCGCGAACTTCGCGCCGAGATCGACACGAGCCGTGCACGCATTGCAGAGGGCGAGGCATTACAAGACGAAAAGCGCGAGGCGGCGCCCACGACGCGGCAAGACAAACGAGACGAACCCGCCCGCGCGCAAGGTCCGACCTCGACGGCGGCCGAGAGCGAAATTCGCCTGCAGGACATTCGGGGGCGAGTGGACCGCGAAGCGGCGCGTGAGACGGAGCAGGCCGACCGCGCCAAGGGAACAAAAGAACCCAACCCTGCGCAAACGAACGAGCAGCCCCCCTATCGCTCGCAGGCCGAGGCCGCAAGTGCGCGCGAAGCCGATCGATCCATGGAGGACAACACCCGCCGCGAAATGCCCGCTGATCCCCGACAGAGCGAGCAGATGCAGAACCTTCGCGAGCAGCAGTCGCGCGTGCTGAAACAGGAGGAAGAACAGGGGCGCGTCGACCAGGAGAACGCGGCGCGCATCAGTCGCGAGCTAGCGCAGCCTCGGCGGCCGGAAGACGAAGGCGAAAGCCGCTAAATTAGTGGGGTTCGATTCTATGCCCGCGCGGTTTGTGCGTTCGCGGGCGCTATTGTCCCTGCGTCAGCCATAGCCCTGCGCCTTCGGTTTCGACGCCGCTCATCCAGACTGGTTCATAAGTATGGATTTCTGCGGCCGGTATGATAAAATCATACCGGAGATTAAAGGAGCGCATTATGTCTGCTACCGAAAAACGCACATTCAGCTTGCCCGCGGAGCAAGCTGCTTTCATCGACCAGCTCGTCGCCTCGGGCTCTTACGCCACAGGCAGTGAGGTGATCCGAGCCGGCCTTCGCGCCCTGCAGGAGCGCGACGCCGCCGTTGAGCGCTGGCTGCGCGACGAAGTCGCTCCGGTCTATGACGAGATCAAAGCCCACCCGGCAAGAACCCTCTCAAGCGAGAAGCTCTTCGACAATATCCGCAAGCGTCACGCGGCCCGGCTCAAGGGGGATATGTGAAGCGGCGGGAAGTCGAATACGCCCTGCAAGCAGACGAAGATTTCGGATGGCTCTATGATGTCATAGCCGAAGCGAGCAGCGCTATGCGGGCGCTTGCCTATGTCGAACGGTTGCGGGCGTTCTGCGACCGTCTTGATTACGCCTCCGAGCGCGGAACGCGTCGCGACGACATTCGGCCCGGGCTGCGCATCATCGGGTTTGAGCGCCGCGTCACGGTCGCTTTCACGGTTGAGGCCGAGCGCGTCGTTGTGCTGCGGCTGTTCTATGGCGGCGCCAATTGGGAAGACGCCCTTTGACGCAGAACCCCTATCTGCTTCGCTACGTCCGTCTCCGCGACTACATCTCGACCACTAGCAAGACCACAACAGCGGCGGCCGTGAGCACAATTTTGGCCCCCCGCAGCGCGGCCGAAGCGGGATCACCCGAATCGCGCTTCCTCGTCATCGTTCCCATGCTGTTGCGAACGCCAGCCCATGGCCGCCTCCTCAGTCGAAAGCGCCCGCATTGCCCGCCGCCGTCTCGCATACGGCGCCCGCGGCTCGTCAGTTCCGCCAAATCGCCGAGCGCGCCTCGTCCAAGCCGAGCCTGCCATCGCATACCGCAACGGCAAGGCAGCGTTCTATCGCGTCCTTTTCCAAGGCGAGCGCCACCGGTTCCGGTGTTCGTGTGACTCGCCGATCGCGGCGAGCATTTCGGCTTTTATGATCCGCATTTCCCCCACATAGGGGCGGATACTCTTGGTCCAACCTGGAACGCAAACCGTGTCGGGGATCGTCGCTTGCGTCACGGCCGGGTTCAGGGGAAGCTCCGCCTCCTCTGCGCGGGCCGCGCCGTTCAATACGAGACTACAGATTATGAATGTTGCGCCTGAAACTATGCGGTTCATTCGACTGCTTTCGATCCTGTCGGCGCTCATTGCCGGTCCCGGCGACGCACTTGTCGCGCAAGAGGCGTCAATCACAAAATTCGACGCCTGGCAGATGCGATGCGCGCCAGCAAAACCCTCATGCACTCTGGCGCAAGCGGTTCGGTCCGATGATCAAGCTAACGTGCAAGTCATGGTCACCTTTGCAAGAATTCCGGCGAGCCCCAACGCAGTCATTCAAATCGTTGCGCCGTTGGACACGTTCCTGCTCGAAGGCGCGAGGATGAAAGTCGATCAGGACGAGATCGGCAAGCTTCCGTTCTTCAAGTGTGCGCCGATCGGCTGCGCTGCGGAAGGACCGATCAGCGACGATGTGATCAGCAAGCTTCTGACCGGCAAGAATATCATTATCACGATTTACATTCGTCCCGGCGAAGGGCTTCGGCATGTTTTCTCACTCGACGGCTTTGTTGATGGATATAAAGCTTTGAAGTGAATTGCGAGCATCATCATGTGCGGTCGTTTCACACAGCGCCTTTCATGGGAAGAGTTACACAGGCTTGCCGATCTGATCGGGCGGCCCCGCAACCTCGGGCCGCGCTACAACATCGCGCCGACGACGCCGATCGAGGTCATTCGCCCTGCGGAGACGAGCGGCAACGAGCTCGTCCAGATGCGCTGGGGGCTTGTGCCCGGATGGTGGAAGAAGCCGCTCAAGGAGCTTCCTGCAACGTTTAATGCTCGTGCGGAGACAGTCGCCGAGAAGCCGATGTTCCGAACGGCATTCAAGACGAGACGCTGTATCATTCCCGCTTCGGGCTTTTACGAATGGACGGGCAAAGCGGGGACGAAGACGCCGCACTATTTTTCGGCGCGTTCCGGTGAACCGCTCGCCTTCGCCGCATTGTGGGAGCAAGCGAAGCATCCTGACACAGGCGAGTTACTTACATCGTCAACTATTATTGTCGGCGCGGCGAACAACTGGATGAACCGCTTCCATGATCGCCAGCCCGTCATTCTCGACTGGCGACGCCAGCGCGTGGATGCGCGGCGATGATCCGGGCGCGTTACTACCGCTCGCCCCCGGAAGATTCGTTGAAAGAATGGATTGTGTCCCACCCGCGTCAACAAGCCAGGCGTCGGCGACGACGATGCATCGCTTGTCGACCCCGTTGAGGTGGTGGTCCCGTGACGCGTGCAATTTCTCTAGCTCTTGCCCTTTTATTCGGTGCGAGCTTTGCTCTCGCTAAGTCGCCGCTCAAGCCCGAATTGATACCGGGGACACCAATTGAGTCGCAGCTACAAGAACATGGCCACTATTCCAATTCGAGCGGCGAGGATGTTCACGCGCCGGCGCACAGTGTCACAGGCGGTGCGCCGGATGGCGCAAGCGCGCGTTGTGCCGACGGAACCTACAGCTTCTCTCACTCCCGCAGCGGGACATGCTCCCGCCATGGCGGCGTCGGCGAGTGGTTGCGTTGATCGCGAAACGCCCGCGCGTACATCCGGCGGCGGGGCGTTTATTGGAGACGGCGAGGCCGTCACGATCCACTGGCCGCCAGCTTGCGACTTCCGCGTACAATCGGACTAGAAGGAGGAGGCCGCATAGCGGTCTCTTTCCAATGCACTCGCATCGGCGCGTGGCGCCGGCGACGAGACTATGCGTCAACGCCTTCCTCATCGCAGGCGGGGGCGTTTGCGCGGCGCACCGAGGGGACGGCGCCGCCAGGGCTTGCTCGCGGGCCGCAGCCTGTGTCTGCAAAGGAGTTCTAAGCGACATTGAGCGGGCTCGCAACGCCGTCCCATCGTAGCGCGTCACCCCGCAAGTCAACGGCTGCGCCGTTCCCCTGCGCGCTCGGCCCAGACCGAGCGCTCCGGTGACAGACGGGGCCCCGACGCGATCCGCAGGGCGTCGCCGTTCGCAGTTGAGCGGCTCGAGGCAAAGGAGCGGAAGATGTGCAAAGTACTGAACAAACACGCTGTCGGAATTCCGGCGGGCACCGTCTACATTCGCCGGGGCAGCAAATGGGGCAATCCGTTTTAGATCGGGCGCGACGGCGATCGGGCGGCGGTCATCGCCAAGCATGAAACATGGTTGCGCGATCAGCATGACTTGCTGCGCTCGATCGGGGAGTTGCGTGGCAAGGATCTTGTCTGCTTCTGCGTGCCGGCGGCGTGCCACGGTGATCTCTTGCTGCGCCTCGCGAACGGCTCGCGCGACGAAATGATCGAATGATGGCGATCGCCGCGCCCATAGACGTCGGATTTCCGCAAGTCGGCTGTTATCGCGGTAGATGCACGGCAAGCCATACTGTCGGCCGGTCCGCATCCGTCCATTCGACCCGGTGTCGAACATGCGCGGGAATTTCGACATAGCTGCCGGGGCGAAGATCTCTTGGCGCGTCCTCGCCCTCGAGCTGGACGCTCGCAGACCCTGAGATCAGAAAAACCCATTCCGTCCAATCCTGCTCGTACCAGAACCCGGGTGGGCTCGCCTGACCGGTCGAGACGATCCGTTCGATCCTCGCGCCTGGCGAGTTGGCAATGACCGAAATCTCCTCTTCGCTCGAACTCGTAGCTAAACCCGCAAACAGATCGCCGCTTTGAATCATCGTGACCTCCAGGCGCCAAACGAGCTTTTGCAAGCGTCTGTAATGGTTCGACGGAGAAACGGAAATATTCCCGGCTTGACGCAGCCCAGGGACGCCATCGATCAGTGCGCATGCGTTCGTCCCTTTGAGCGCTGCGGTCCCGGCGTGAATGCGCCTAAGCGCTGGCCCTCCGGCAACTTGGTCGCAACTGCAATTTTATAGCCGAAATGACGCCATCGCGCGCGCACTGAAGCGGGCTTTGTGGTCAGACATTGAGATTCCATGTTCGCCGGAAATCCAGACGCGCTGGACTTCGGTTCGCAAGGTAAAGGAAGGCGACACGACCAACGACCTCTTTGCGGTTCTGGCTAGCTTGCATTGAACATGTCAGCATGGGCGTTGACGGCTTTGAACGTCAGCTTGCCGTGCCGTCGGGAAAGAGGCCGAAACAGATGGTAAGGCATGAGAAGGTCCGGCAGCGTAGTCGCCCGCCGCGCGTTCAGGGGAAAGCGTGTCACGCGGGCGATACTCCTCGACGCGGCAAGCGAGCTCACCGTCCTCAAGTCTGACAAGGAGGCGATCTTCACCGCCGCCTCCAAAGCGCAGCAGGCCGCGGAATATCTCCCGTCCGTCGCAGGAGAGCGCGCCCGTAGGGGCAGGCCTAACGCACGGATGTGTAGGGATATTACAACGCTGCGTCTCCCGCAGGTGCGAGCAAAGGCTGTCCGACTTTCATTGCTCCGCGTTCTCTACCTCCACAACTGCGGTGAGCTCTGTCAGATCGCTGGGCGTCGGCGTATCAATGAACAACGCGGCATCCGTGTATAAGGCGTCGACAAGCTCGCCCAGTCTTTCTGCGTCGTCTTTGGCGGCGCGCGTCGCCGCCGATTTTATAACGTTGGCCGCGATCGCCGATTGTCCCTTTACATCGTTCAACAGGGCCAGAATGTCATCGTCATCGCGCACCACCAGGCTGGCAACGACGGCGCCGTCACCGGACGGCGCTCCATCGCCGAGCGTCAACTGAGGTGACAGCACGCTGCTGGCGCCGCGCGCGGGTGTCACAAGCGCCGGTGCAACAGGAGCTGTCGCAGGTGGTGCGGCTCCCGCGCCAATTGTTGTCGGCGCCAATTCGGCCCGTTCATCATTCAGCAGTCGCCGCGCCGAATAGACTTCTTGCCTCAGAGCAGCTGTCCTCGTTGCTGGCGAGGACGCCTTTCCGAAGATCCCTTTTCGCTTTGCGCACAGTTCGCCAAATCGCGCCGGCTCAATCCGCAGCACGTTCAGCAGGTCCGCCGTGGCGCCGTTCCCGGTTTCGGTCATCGCGCGCACAAACGCCGCCTCGAAGGCCGAGGCGTCGAGATAGAGCGCCCGCGCTTCGCGCATGACGCGGTCCTTCGCGACCAAATGCTTGAAACCGGCTGGCGCGCCGGCGGCGACCGCCTCGACCGCGCCGCCGCCGGCGTTTGTCACCTCGGGAATGACGATCCGGTGCGCGAACCCGCGCGCGGCTTCGACCAGTCGTTTGAACCCGGCTTCCTTGAAGAAATGCGCCTTGTCGATAACGGCGCCATATTCGCCGCGCACGAGCAGCACCGCCTTCGCCGAATCGAGGCGCCGCATCGCCTCGCTCGTCATCAGCGACTCCAGCTCCCACCGTCCTTGCGTTGTGCGCGTCGCCCTGCCCTGCGATCCGCCGAACCCAGCCCCGACAGACGTTCCCCATCCTTCGCGGCGGACATAGTGCTTTCCCAATTCCTCGACGCAATAGCGCGCCGTCGTCTCATCGCCGACGCCGATGAGCAGCTTCACATCCATATTGCCAATGAGCATGTCGCGCGTTGGCTTGCCATAGCGCACGTCGAGCTGCGTCAGGCCTTGGGCGATCACGGCGATCTGAAAGCCGTAGCCGGCGACGAGCGGCGCGCGATCGACAATTTCAGGCATGCGTCCGAACTGAAAAAACTCATCAAGCATCAGCAGCAGCCTATGCGGCTCATCTAGACCGGGCAGATTGCGCAGCAGAACGTCGTGAACCTGTTGGACCAGCAGACGCACGACGGCTTCGACGGCCGCAAAGTTTCCGACGGGCGTTCCGATCAGGATCGTGAACGGCCGACGGCGCAGCTTCGTAATGTTGAAGTCCGACCGGCTTGTCGCCGCGTCGACCAGGCTATTGTTCCATGGCTCCAGCGCCGTGACGATGTGCGACTCGAACGACTGGCGCTGCTTTTCTTCGCGGCTGATGTGTTGCCGGAACTTGTCTTGCACGAACGCATTGAGCCCGGGCTCTTTCGCTAAAATATTCGCCATCTCCGCGACCAGCGGCCGACCCCGGCTGAACATTTTTAATGCCGCCTTGATCGTGCGCCCCTCGATCGGCGGCTCGCGCGCGTCAAGGACATAGGCCAGTAGACCCGCAAACAGACCACGC
>JBPFDX010000019.1:0-20509 GCA_051061385.1 Methylocystis sp. | reverse complement strand
CCGATGAAATCCGGATTCGGCACCTGGATCTGCCGGTCGAAGCGGCCCGGACGCATCAGCGCCGGATCCAGCACGTCCGGACGGTTGGTCGCGGCGATCAGGATGATGCCCTCATTCGCCTCGAAGCCGTCCATCTCGACGAGCAGCTGGTTCAAGGTCTGCTCGCGCTCGTCGTTGCCGCCGCCAAGGCCGGCCCCGCGGTGACGTCCCACGGCGTCGATCTCGTCGACGAAGATGATGCAGGGCGCGTTCTTCTTCGCCTGCTCGAACATGTCGCGCACGCGCGAGGCGCCGACGCCGACGAACATTTCGACGAAGTCGGAGCCCGAGATCGAGAAGAAGGGCACGCCCGCTTCGCCAGCGATCGCGCGGGCCAGCAGCGTCTTGCCGGTGCCGGGCGGTCCGACGAGCAGCACCCCGCGCGGGATGCGTCCGCCGAGCCGCTGGAACTTCTGCGGATCGCGCAGGAATTCGACGATCTCCTGCAGATCCTCCTTCGCCTCGTCGACGCCGGCGACGTCCTCGAAGGTGACGCGCCCCTGCGTCTCCGTCAGCAGCTTCGCCTTCGACTTGCCGAAGCCCATCGCACGGCCTGCGCCGCCCTGCATCTGCCGCGAGAGGAAAATCCACACAGCAAGAAAGGCGACGAGCGGCAGCGCATTGAGCAGCAGCGTCATCATGAAGCTGCCGCCTTCATTATTCGGCTTGGCGCTGATCGAGACGTTCTTCGCCTGCAGACGCGGCACGAGATTCGCGTCGTCCGGCGCGTACGTGGTGAACGGCCGATTGTCGTTGAAGTGACCGACAATCTCATTGCCGGCGATCGTCACGTCATGGACGCGCCCTTGGTCGATCTGCGTCAGCAGTTCGCTATATGAAATATCGCGAATTGGCGTGCGCTGGCCGGGTTGCTGAAACAGCATGACAAGCGCGACCACGAGCAAACCTATGATTGCCCAGAGCGCGAGGTTTCTGAAGTGTGGATTCATCTGGGAAGCCCGTCAGGAGCCGCTCGGTCGGGCTTATCCCCCGAAGCGCTCCGGTCATCTGCCTAATTTAGGCGCGCCGGAGGGCGTTGCCAAGGCTTGGAAAAGCCCCGGAATCCGGGCCTTGCGCTCGCAAAGCTGAGCCGTTTTGGCGTAAGTCGGCCTTAAGCGTAGGGAATTCTACTTGTCTAGCTCGATCGCCGAGGCGGCGCAGGGCGCAGGCGAACGCGTTCGCCATTCGCCTCGATCGAGACGTCTGCAAGCGTCACTCTGACCGGTCCTCGCGCGGTCAGTGCGGCGGCGAGCCGCGCGCTGGCGCGCTCCAGCCGTTCAAGGCGCAGCGCGGACGCAGGCGCGATACGCAGGATCGCATTCGCGAGCACGCGCTGAAGAATTTCAAGCGGCGCCTCGCTCAACGTCGCGGCGTCGAATTCGATGCATGACGGCTCGTGCCGACGCAGCGCGCGCTCCATCGTCTCGGCGGCGCATTGCGTGAGCGCCGCGTCGGCGCGCGCCGCGCGCGTCCCAAGCCTGAGAAGCGGTTCTCGTCCGAGACCTTGCGCGGCGAGAACAGGCGCCAGCTTGCGGAGCCGCACGCGGGCGAAGTTTTCGTCTTCATTCGAAGGGTCGCGAAAAAACGATTGGCCGGCGCGCGCGCAGATCGCCTCAAGATCCTCCTTGCGATATTCGAGCAGCGGCCGCAGCAGCGCGACGTCTTCGCAGCGCGCGACGCGCGCCATGCCTGCAAGACCCGCGACTCCGGAGCCGCGGATCAGACGAAACAGAATCGTTTCGGCCTGGTCTTCCGAATGGTGTGCAAGCACGATGGCGGATGCGCCGATGCGACGCGCGCAACCCGCAAGCAGCGCGTACCGCGCGCGCCGCGCGCGCTCCTGCAGGCGCGAGACAGGCTTCTCTTCTTCCCACGTCAGCAGATGATGATCATAGCCTAGCGCGCGCGCCCAGCGGCCGACCTCCTCGGCCTCCGCGCGCGCCTCTTTGCGCAGGCGATGATCGACGGTGGCCACTGCGATGTCGCGGGACGCGCGCAAAGACCATCGCGCGCAGAGCAGCATCAGGGCCACTGAGTCGGGCCCGCCGGAAACAGCGAGCAGAAGGGAAGGGTAGGGCGCGAGAAGTTCGAGCGCTTGTTCGCAACGTTGTTCGATGACGTCGTCGCTCGCAGCGAGATTCTCAGCCTCCTTGCCCGGCATGTCTACGCCGGATGGGCGTCGATCGCCGTCTCGAAGGCTAACATTGAATCTTTTTGCTCTCGCGCTGCGCCGCTTCGCGAATTCGCGTCGCCGCTTTCGGGAATTTGACGTTGATCTCGGAATAGGAGGCGCAGGCCTGCTCCTTCGCGCCCATGGCGCTCAGCGATTGGCCGAGGCGCAACAATGCTTCCGGCGCCTGCGCGGAATCGCCGTATTTCGTCGAGATCTCGAGATATTTTTCCGCCGCCTCGCGATGGCGGCCGCGCAGAAAGTAGCTCTCGCCGAGATTGAACGTTGCGGCGGGTGCGAGCCTGCTCCTGCCGTTCTTGGACAGGAATGTCGAGAGCGACTTCTCCGCCTCTTCATATTTGCCGGCGCGCAGCGCGCCGACCGCCTGGTCATATTGTTCCTTGGGGCCGATGACCGGCGGCGCGGCGGCGATCTCGGCGGGCGCCGAGGCATCGCCGACAAGGCGGCCGTGAGCGATATCCATAGGCTGCCCCGCCTCGCGCACCGGCGCAGTGGTCACCGAACCCGATGGCCGCGCGCCGCTTTCGAGAGGCGCTGAAGGGGGCGTTGTGCCCAATGGCCGTGGCGCGCCCGGCGCGGCGGGCTGCGCGGCTGGATCGAAGGCGTCGCCGCGCCTGCCGGCACTGGCGCTCGCGACAGGCGGAGGCGCCGTCTGCGCCACGGGCGCCGGCGTCGTCGGTCCTCGCGGCGCGACTTCGGCGTGAGGCGACTCGGGCTTCACGGCGCGCAGCTGTTCTTCCAGAAGCTGAACCTTGTGCTGCAGCTCTTCGTTTTGCCCGGTCAATCGGCGCAGTTCGCGCTCGAGCCGATCGATTCGCATCGACTGAGAGGCGTCGGCGCCGGGTCCCGCGTCATGCCCGTCGTAAACGTCCGACGGCGGAACATTGTACGTCTGAGCCTGATGAACGTCCGCTTCGGGCCGCGGCTCGCCGTAGACGTCGAACGCCTGGGCGGCGCCCGCCGTCAACAAAGGAAGGGCGAAAATAAGAGCGTAGCGTGAGAACATGTTCGCGAAGGCCGAGACTTGCGCATAAGGCGTCGCTCAATTCGACGCGGGCTGACGACGCCCTAACATAGGCGCCCATTCGGCTAAAGTTAGGCGATGCGATCATTCAATCTCCTTTGGCTTCAACGAGCGGTCATCGCCGGGTCTGTGGCGGCGGCTTGGCCGTCGCTGGCCCAGTCGCCGCCGCCAGCGGCGGAAGTCGGCGCATGCTCGCTGGAAGGCGCCGTTCCGGCGACCGTCGCCGCCGTCGATGAGAACTTCGAACTCCTGCTCGACGACGGTCGTCGCGCCGCTCTCGCCGGGCTCGATTTTCCCCCGCCGGAAATGGCGGAGCTGTGCGCCGCCATTCGCCATCGGCTTTCTTCCTGGCTCGCTGGGCAAGACATATTTCTCGGAGCCTTCGCTTCGGCGCCGGATCGCTGGGGCAGGGCGCTAGCCAGAGCTTACGCAACCCCTGCAGAGGACGGCGCGGCGCCATTGACCTCGGTGGCGGCCGCGCTGCTCGCAAGAGGCGAAGCGCGGTTCCGGCCGGATCCGACGGCCGCGGCTTGCGCGAAAGCCTATCTGGCCGCCGAAGCCTCGGCGCGCGACGCGGGCGTCGGACTCTGGTCTCGGCCAGAGTTTCGCCCCATCGATGTCACCTCGGCCTCCGCCCCGGAAGGTCTGAAAAAACGCAAGGGGATGATCATCGTCGTTGGCGAAATTCGGTCGGTCGGCGAGTCGCTGCGCGCTTTCTACCTTAATTTTGGCGACAAATGGCGCGATAGCTTTACGGTCGTGATTCCGCGACGCAATTTGGCTATGTTCGGGCAAATCGAGCCCCGCTCGTTCGTCGGGCGGCGAGCCCGGGTACGAGGACTTATTGAGACCGGGTCTCGCATCGAAATCGCCACGCCGGACGAGATCGAATTTATTGATGGCGGCGCCTCTCGTTAAGCGGGCGGCGCTTCCCTTGATTGCGGCCATCTTAGGTCTGGCGATCAGCGGTTGCGCGGAGCTCGAGCGGCAGGGTCAGATTTTTACGGCGCCGTTGCCGCGCCCGCGGCCGGCGGGGCTGCGAACGGACAATCGCAGCACGGTCCAGCACAAGGAGCTCGTCGCCCAGTTCGGCGGCGAATACGAAGCCCCGGCGGCCGAGCACTATCTCGACGCCATTCTCGCGAAGCTGGCGACCGTCAGCGATACGCCTGGCCAGCCGGCCTACAAGGTGACGATCCTCAATACGCCTGTCGTCAACGCCTTCGCGCTGCCTTCCGGCAATCTCTACGTGACGCGCGGACTGCTGGCGCTCGCAGGCGACGCGTCCGAGGCGGCGGCGGTGATGGCGCATGAAATCGCCCATGTCTCCTTGCGCCACAGCGCGCTGCGCGCCGAACGCGAGCGCGAGGCGGCGGTCATCTCGCAAGCCGCGGCGGTCATTCAGAATCGCCAGAAAGGCGACGAGGTGCGCTCCAGCCAGCGGCTCTCCGTTGCGAGCTTCTCCCGTCAGCAGGAGCTCGACGCCGACGCGGCGGGCGTCCGCGTCATCGCCCGCGCCGGCTTCGATCCCTATGGCGCTTCGCGCTTCCTGACCGCGCTGGGCCGGTCGACGGATTTGCGCGCGGCGCTCTACGGAAAGAAAAAGTCGCTCGACTTCGACATCATGTCGACCCATCCCTCCACGCCGGACCGCATCACGAAGGCTGTTGCCGCGGCGCGCCAAATCGGAGCGCCTGGCATTGGCGTCTCAGACCGCGCCGGCTATCTCGATTCCGTCAAAGGCGTCGCTTTCGGCGATGATCCCATGGAAGGCTATGTCCGCGACCGGAAATTCACCCACCCGCGACTGCGCTTCACCTTTGCCGCGCCGGAGGGCTTCCTCCTGGAAAATTCCAACGAAGCGGTATTCGGCGTGCGCGAACCCGACAATGAAGCCTTGCGGCTCGACAGCGTACGGCTGCCGTCCGACGAAAATCTCGAAGCCTATGTGGGCTCCGGCTGGGTCGATGGGCTGCTCCCGTCCTCCGTGCGCAAGACGGAGATCAATGGGCTCCCGGCCGTCGTCGCCGTCGCTCGGGCAGGGGAGTGGAACTTCCGGCTGGCGGTGATCCGATCGGGCGAGTTTCTCTATCGCCTGATTTTTGCAGCGCGAACGTTGAGCGATGAGGCCGACGCGCGCTTCATGGAATCGATCAGGTCCTTCCGTCGCCTCGCGCCGGACGAAACCACTGACGCCCGTCCTTTGAAGATCGCCGTCGCGGTCGCCGGCCCGGGCGACACCGTCGACACGATGGCTGCTCGAATGGTGGTCCCAAACCGGCCGGTGGAATATTTCCTGCTGCTCAACGGCCTCTCGGCTGGCGACGCGCTCACTCCAGGCGAACATTACAAAATCGTAACGGAATGAATTTCTGGTTTTTGCTCGCTTTGGGAACAACTGCCTCGCCCGACGGTTATCCCCTCAAGGCAAGATCTTGGCGCGCGGAATCCTCCGTCCATTCTTGGGGGATGACTGCGTATGGAGGGCGTCATGGCATATATGCCTGGACTCGGGCGCGAGTTGATTAAGGCTGCGGCTGAAGCGCCTTTCCTGGAACGTGAGGAAGAAAAGCAGCTCGCCATCGCCTGGCGCGAGCGCGGCGACGGTAAGGCGCTGCATAAGTTAACCGCCGCCCATATGCGTCTCGTCATCGCGTTGTCGGCGAAATTCAGACATTACGGATTGCCGCTCGCCGATCTGGTCCAGGAAGGTCACGTCGGGCTTCTCGAAGCTGCCGCGCGCTTTGCGCCCGAGCGGGACGTGCGGTTTTCCACTTACGCGACATGGTGGATCAGAGCTTCCATTCAGGATTATGTGCTGCGCAATTGGTCGATCGTCCGCGGCGGAACGAGTTCATCGCAGAAGGCGCTGTTCTTCAATCTGCGCCGCTTGCGCGCGCGACTGGCGCGGGAAAACTACGGCGCCAATTCAGTCGACGCGTTCCAGACGATCGCCAATGCGATCGGCGTTTCGCGGGCCGACGTGGAGATGATGGATTCGCGTCTCTCGGGCTCCGACGTGTCGCTGAACGCGCAGCTTGTCGATGACGACTCGTCGGGCTCGGCGCAGCGCATGGACTTTCTCGTCGACGACAGTCCGCTGCCCGATCAGGTCGTCGAAGAGTCGCTGGATTCGGACCGCCGCGCGCGCTGGCTCCAGGATGCGCTCGAAATCCTGTCCGAGCGCGAATTGCGCATTGTTCGCGAGCGTCGGCTGGCTGAGAATCTGGTGACGCTTGAGACGCTCGGCGATCGCCTTGGCATTTCCAAGGAACGCGTGCGCCAGATCGAAAGCCGCGCGCTCGTCAAGCTGAGGCGGGCGTTGTCGCGCATGCAGGAGACTGCCGCAGGCGACGAGGCGAGAGCGTAACAAAAAACCCCGGAAGGTCCTTCCGGGGTTTTTCTATTCAACGATTAGGCGGCGCGGTCGACGTCGGTTTCGTCGCCGTCGTCGCCAACGTCCTTCGGCCCGCGGCGCGGTCCTTTCAGCAGAAACGATTCGATGAGCTTCAGCGACTCCGAATCGATGAGTTTGCGCACCGCCGCGATTTCGCGCGCCATGCGGTCGAGGGCGGCCTCATAGAGCTGGCGTTCCGAGTAGGACTGCTCCGGCTGCGTGTCGGACCTGTAGAGGTCGCGGACCACCTCGGCGATCGTGACGAGATCGCCCGAATTGATCTTGGCCTCATATTCCTGGGCGCGGCGCGACCACATGGTGCGCTTGATCCGCGCACGGCCGCTCAGCGTCTGCAGCGCCTTGTCGACCACGGAGGTCTCGGCGAGTTTGCGCATGCCGACATTGGCCACTTTGCTCGTCGGCACTTTGAGGATCATCTTGTCCTTGATGAAGCTCACGACGAAGAGCTCGAGGCTGAAGCCCGCGACCTCCTGCGTCTCGACGCCGACAATCTGTCCGACGCCATGCGCGGGGTAGACAATGAACTCATGGAGCTTGAAGCCGGTCTTCGGAGACGGCGCAGCCTTCGGCTTGGCCGGAAGCGTTGCGGGCGCAGGCGCAGGCGTCTTATCCACCGGCCTCGGTTCCGGCTCAGGCAAAGGACGTGGCTTTGCGGCCGTCGGCGCGACGGCCACAGGCTTTTTCTCCTCGACCTGCTTGACCGTCGGCGGCTCCTTCGCCGTGGGGGCAGGCGCAGCCTTCATCGGCTTCGACGGCGCCGTCTTGCTGACCACGGGCTTCGCCGGCGTCGCTTGGGGCGCCTTGGCTTCGGGCGTCTTCGCGGCGGCGCTCACCTTCTCCGCCGCCGACTTTGCGGCCTTCGCCGCGACTGCGCGCTTGGTCGCGTTTTTGGTCGCGACTGCAGTCTTGGCGTTAGTTTTCGCCGCCGTCTTCGTGGCGGTGGCGCGGGTGAGGGCGCGAGCGCTCGTCGAAGCCCGACGCGTCGCCGGGGCGGCGGCAGTCTTGGCGGTCTTGTCCTTCGCGGTCGAACTGGCTTTCGTCGTCGTTGCTTTTGAGGTCATCGTTCTCTTGGTTTTGGCGACGGATTTTGCGCTCGTCTTCTGACTGGAGGCGCCGGCGGCTCGCGATGGCTTGCTCGCCGAGGCGGAGCGGCTGGCTGATTTCTTCGACGTCGAACCTCTCGCCGCGGCCGACTTGGTTGCGCCGCCCTTGGCGGCTCGCTTGGCGAGCGACTTGGAGCGGCCAGCCGAGCCCTTGGCGCGCGCCGCTGCGGTGGAGGCAGTTGCGGACGACTTCTTCTCGGCATTCTTGCTGGAGGGCATACGCGGGCTACTCCTATGCTGTCCCGCTGTGGAGACGGGACCTTCTGCCGCCGGACGAATCGCCTATGCCTCGGCGAGGGCGCCGCGACACCGCGAAGGCGGCTGGTGGAAACCTTGCGAGCGCCGCATACCCGACAGCCGGCCTCGCGGCCGGCTTCGAGAAAGGAGGCTTTCGATTTAAGTCGCGAGACGGTACTGTGGCGCCGGGTCGCCTTTCGACAAGGCGTGAATCTAGTGTGTGATATTTATAACACGCCGAGGTGTGGAAATCAAAGCCGCATAGGCGCGGAGCGCCTCCAGCCTGCCGGGCAGGATCAAGCTAACGCCTTGTGATTTTTGGTGTTTCAAATAAATTAACGATGTGGAAACTGGGTTTTCAGGCTTGAACGCCAAAGCTCGATGCTGAACGCTGTTCAGTCTCCCTGACCCGACTCCGGCGAAAAGAACTGTTCGAACTTGCCTGGCTTGCCGTCCCATTCCTTGGCGTCCGGCGGCGGATCGCGCTTGATCGTGATGTTGGGCCAGTTCTGCGCCATCTCAGCGTTAAGCTGCAGCCACTGTTCGAGATTCTCTTCCGTATCCGGCTTGATTGCGTTCGCCGGGCACTCGGGTTCGCAAACGCCGCAGTCGATGCACTCGTCCGGATGGATCACCAGCATGTTCTCGCCTTCGTAGAAGCAGTCCACCGGACACACTTCGACGCAATCCATATACTTGCACTTGATACAGTTTTCCGTGACGACATAAGTCATGAGGGTGATCTCTCCGCGACCTCGCCGCTTGCTAGCTTTTTTGCCAGCGTCACGCAAGGCGAGCAGAACGAAAGCGTGCATCGGAGATATACTCGCGCACGAAACTCACAAGGTCAGCAGATGGTCGAAACCCTTAATTCGCCAGCGACCGCCGCCATGAGCCGGCAGGCGCTCACGGCGCGCGCTCTGCTTCTGGGCGAGCGGCTCGATACCGAAGGGCTTGAACGGGCGGATCTCGTGTCCACCGCGCCTCTCGCCTTCCATGTCGGTCAGAGCGGATTCGCCGTGCTGTATCGTTTCGGGGTCGCCGTGCTCTTCGGGCTGTCGCCGCTGGAAGAGGACGAGATCGTCAAGAAGATCGGCCTTCGCGTCTCAGGCGCCTCCCGCGGCGATGACGAGACCTTGATCATCGAAGCGACGCCTGACGGCGAGGAGAAGGCGCTTCCCGACGGACGCCTGGCGGTAAAGGATCTTTCCGAGGCGCGGTTGCTGGTGATCGCCGACGTCCTTGCGAAGAGCGTCGCCCTGGCGCGCGACGAGCGCCGCGTCAATGCGGTGTTCGACACCATCGAGCCGTTCGCGGCCGAGCTTGCGGCGCGGGGCAGTCCGCCATGGAAGCGCAAATCCATGCTGGAGCTGATCGGCCAGACTTTGCTCGTGCGCCATCGCGTCTCCGGCCGAGTCGCCGTCGACGACAAGCCGGACGTGCTCTGGGATCGGCCTGACCTCGAACGGCTCTATGCGCGTCTGGAGGACGAGTATGACCTCACGCCGCGGGCGCGCACGCTCAACGCCAAGATCGATGTGATCGGCGAAACCGCCCGAGCGCTGACGGATCTCATCGACGCGGCGCGCTCCGTTCGTCTGGAGTGGACGATCATCATCCTGATCGCCATGGAGATCGTGCTCACGCTCTTCCAGATGTGGGTCGCGCGCATGAGTTGAGCGCGGCTTCTGCGTCGCGCAGCGGCGTTTCGCCGGCGAGCCATTTGAAGCTCGGTAGCTGGTGGCGCGCGAAGGTGAACTGTCGCTTCGCGTAATGGCGCGTGTCGAGCTGACTGCGCAGGATAGCGTCCGCGAGCCTCAAGCGTCCATCGAGATAAGCGATGAGGTGGGGCGCGCCATGCGCGCGCATCGCCGGCAGCGACGGATCGAGTTCGCGCGCTTTGAGCGCCGCGACCTCATCGAGCGCGCCCGCCTGAATCATCTTCTCGAATCGCGCGTCGATGCGCGCGTAGAGCGCGTCGCGCTCGGGCGCGAGGAAAAACGCCGCGCATTCCGACGCGTTCAGGATCGGCGGGCTGCGCGGGCCCTGGAATGAGACGAGCGGCTTGCCGGTCGCTTCCAGGACTTCAAGGGCGCGCAGCAGCCGCTGCGGATCGGTTTCGCGCAGAACGGCGGCCGTATCCGGATCGCGGGCGGCGAGTTCGGCGTGAAGCTGTTGCGGCGTCCGGTCCTGCGCCCAGGCGCGCATGGCTTCACGCACCTCGTCGGGCACCGCCGGAATGTCCGAGAGACCATAGAGCGCGGCCTTGAAATACATTCCCGTGCCGCCGACCAGTATGGGCGTCGTCTTGCTCGCATCGAGGTCGCGCAACACGCGCGTGAAATCTTCAAGCCAGCGTCCGACGGAATAGTTTGTCGCGGCGTCGACATGGCCGAAAAGAAAATGCGGCGCGGCTGCTTCCTCCTCCTCGGTGGGACGCGCAGTGAGGATCCGCAGGTCGCGATAGACCTGCATCGAGTCGGCGTTGACGACCGCGGCCGCACGATCTCGAGCGAGCTCGAGCGCCAGCGCGGACTTGCCCGAAGCGGTTGGACCTGCAATGAGGATGGCGCGCGCGCGCATGGCGCTATTGCCCCTGAAACGGTGGAGATGTCAAAGCCCCTCGAGTTCGTCGCGACCTTTGTCGCCGGTCGGGGCGCGGCGCTTACCGAACGCGCCGTGTCTGGCGCGCTCTACGACGCTGGACTCGCTGACGCGGGGCGCGACTGGCTCGCGCCCGATCTAGCAGTCGACGCGTTTTTGTCAGGCGAGGAGCATGACCTCGCCGATTTGCGCGCGCGACTCCAGGTGGCGATCGCCGAGGATCCGATCGACGTCATCGTTCAGCCGACGTCGGGGCGGCGCAAGAAACTGCTCGTCGCCGACATGGATTCGACGATGATCGGGCAGGAATGCGTCGACGAGCTTGCCGACCTCGTCGGCCTGCGCGAGCATGTTGCGGCGATCACCGAGCGCGCGATGCTGGGCGAGATCGCGTTTGAAGGCGCCCTTAAGGAGCGCGTCGCGCTGCTTGCCGGCGTCACCCTCGCGCAGATCGAAACGCTGCTGACGCGCATCACGGCGACGCCGGGCGCGCCTCAGCTTGTGCGCACTATGCGCGCGCATGGCGCGTATACCGCTCTCGTGTCCGGCGGTTTCACGCAATTCACCGAGCCAGTCGCCGCGCGCCTCGGCTTTCACGAGACGCGCGCCAATGTGCTCGAAATCGTGGACGGCGCGCTGACCGGCGCGGTTGTTGCGCCGATCCTTGGCCGCGAAGCAAAGCGCGCCGCGCTTCTCGAATTGCGTGAGGCGCGAGGGCTGCCGCAGGCGGCGACGCTGGCGATCGGCGACGGCGCCAATGATCTCGACATGCTGGGCGAAGCGGGCCTGGGCGTCGCCTTTCATGCGAAGCCGAAGGTGGCGGAGACGGCGGACGCGCGCGTCGATCACGCCGATTTGACAGCGCTGCTTTATGCGCAGGGCTTTCGCAGGGAGCAGTTTGTGAATTGACCCGGCGCCTTGGCGCCGAGTTGGTCGCGTTCAGAATCAAACTCTCGCGCCAGCAGTTTTCACTCCACCGGCAAAGCCACGAAATGCGCGTCGCCCTGTCCGTTCGCGACGATGAGCAGCGCCGTCTTCTTGCCCGAGCTTTTGAGCGTCTTGATCTTCTTGACCACGTCCGCCGGGTCGCTCACCGCTTCCTGATTCACCTCCAGAAGCACTTCGCCCGCCTGCAGGCGCTTCTCGGCCGCCTCCGAGCGTGGATCGACGGCGGTGATGACGACGCCGCCCTTGACGGTGTCCTTGATCTGGTAACGCGTCCTCAACTCATCCGAGAGACGCGACAGTTCAAGCCCCAGCACGCTCTGCGAGGACCCGTCGCCGCCGCCGCCTTCGGATTTGTCCTTGTCGCCGTCTTTCGACGCGACCTTCTCGCCATCCTCGAGACGGCCGAGCTTGACGATCTTGGTCTGCTCCTTGCCGCCGCGAACCACGACGAGTTCGACATCCTTGCCGACCGGGGTGGCCGCGACGAGCTTCGGCAGGTCGCGCGATTCCTTGATCGGCTTGCCGTCGAACTTGATGATGACGTCGCCGACCTTCAGCCCGGCCGGCTTCGAGGGACCCTTGTCGTCGACGCCGGCGACGAGCGCGCCGCGCGTTCCACCGAGGTTGAGCGTTTCGGCGATGGCGTCGTCGATGTTCTGGATGCGGACGCCAAGCCAGCCGCGGCGGGTCTCGCCGAACTGCTGCAACTGCACGATCACCGGCTCCACCGTATTCGCCGGCGTCGCGAAGCCGATGCCGACCGAGCCGCCAGAAGGCGACAGAATTGCGGTGTTGATGCCGATGACCTCGCCGTCCATGTTGAACAGCGGTCCGCCGGAATTGCCCTTGTTGATGGAGGCGTCGGTCTGGATGTAGTTGTCGTAGGGACCGCTATCGATGTTCCGGTTGCGCGCCGAGACGATGCCTGCCGTCACGGATCCGCCCAGTCCGAAGGGGTTGCCGACGGCGAGCACCCAGTCGCCCACCTTCGCCTTATCGCTGTCGCCGAACTTGACCGCCTTCAGCGGCTTCTCCGGCTTCACCTTCAGAACGGCGACGTCAACCTTCTGATCCTTGCCGAGGACCTCCGCTTTGAGCTTTTGACCGTCGTTGAAGATCACCGTCACCTCATTGGCGTCGGCGATCACATGATTGTTGGTGATGACAATGCCCGACGGGTCGATCACGAAACCCGAGCCGAGCGAACTCGACCGGCGCTGACGCGGCAGTTCCGGCATGCCCTGGCCGCGCCGCCGGAAGAACTCCTCGAAGAGATCGTCAAAGGGAGCGCCGGGCCCGAGTCCGGGCGGCAGGTTGGGACCGTCGCTTCGGGAGCTGCGTTTCGCATCCACCGTCGTTGCGGAGATATTGACCACCGCGTCCGAGACCTGGGCGGAGAGTTCCGAAAGCGAGTCGGGCCCTTTCGCCTGCGCCGGAGCGGCGAGGAAGTAGAGTACGGGCGCGGTCGCGAGGATCGCCCTCGCGGCGCGTCGAAGTGCGGACGTCATATGTTGTGTCTCCTGTCGAGGGACAAGATATGCCCGGGCGCGGCTCAACGCACGCGCTTGCGGGTCACTTTTTTTGGCTTTGCTCCGGATCCGATTGCGCCGCGCTCACCGCGGCTCTCGTCTCCGGAGCGGAGAAAAAACGGAAGAACTCCGAACGCGGGCTGATCAGGAACCGCGTTTCGCCCGGCTTGAAGGCGCTCTCATAGGCTTGCATCGACCGATAGAACGCGAAGAAGTCCGGGTCCCGGCCAAACGCCTCGGCGAAGATGCGGTTGCGTTCGGCGTCGCCTTCGCCCTTGGTCTGATCCGCCTGGCGTTGCGCCTCCGCTTTCAGCACGATCACGTCGCGATCGGCCTTTGCGGTGATTTTTTGTGCCTGTTCGGAGCCCTGCGCGCGATATTCCGCCGCCTCGCGCTGGCGCTCGGTCTGCATGCGCCCGAAAACCTTTTCCGAGATCTGCTGCGGGAGATCGACGCGACGGATGCGCGCGTCGACGACCTGCACGCCGAACTTCCGGGCTTCGCGGTCGGCCTGCTCCCGGATTTTGACCATCAGGGCGGCACGCTCGTCGCGCACGATCTGCTGCTGGTTGGCTTCGCTCAGCACGCGGCGCACGGCGGAGTTCAATACCGAGCCGAGCTGATTGTTCGCGCCCATGACGCTGTTGACGGTTTGGTAGAACCGCAGCGCGTCGATGATGCGATAGCGGATGAAGCTGTCGACCTCGAGCCGCTGATTATCGGCGGCCAGCACTTCAAGATTGGGGCTCTCGACGTCGAGGATGCGGTTGTCGAACAGCACCACGTTTTCGACGAGCGGAAATTTGAAATGCAGGCCCGGCTCGGTGATTAAGCCTCGGCCGGGAACGGGCTCGCCGAAACGCAGCACCAAAGCCTGTTCGGTCTGCGAGACGGTGAACAGAGCGCCGGCAAGAGCGATGACGGCGAGAAGCGCGGCGACGGCGAGCGTGAAGAGAAGGCCAGATTTCATTTGCGGCCTCCTTGGAAGGGCGCGAAGGCGGGCAGAGGCACGAAGGGCGCGACGCTGGCGCCGCCTTTCGAGGGATCGTCGAGAATGACCTTGTCCGCTCCGCCGAGCACACGCTCCATCGTTTCGATATAGAGACGCTCTCGGGTAATGGCCGGCGCGTTCTTATACTGCGTGTAGATCTGCTCGAAGCGGCACGCCTGGCCGCGCGCCTCCGCCACGATCTGCTCCCGATAGGCTTCCGCTTCCTGCAGAATGCGGGCAGCGGCGCCGCGCGCTTCCGGCACGACCCGGTTGGCGTACGCCTCGGCCTCATTGCCGAGCCGCTGCAAATCCTGCTGAGCGGCGGTGACGTCGCGGAAGGCGGCGATGACCTGCTGCGGGGGATCGACAGAGAGCAGCAGCACCTGCAGCACCAGTACGCCCGCGTGATAGTCGTCGAGCACCTTCTGCATCAGCTGCTGCGAGGCGGGTTCGATCACTTTACGATCGGCCGTCAGAATTTTCTGGATCTGCGATTGTCCGACGATTTCGCGCATCGCGCTCTCCGCCACGGCCTTTACGGTCAGCGGCGGGTTGGCGACGTTGAAGGCGTAGTCCTCAGGCTTCGCAGGATCAATCTGCCAAATCACCCTGAACTTGACGTCGGCGATATTCTCGTCGCCCGTGAGCATCAGGCTTTCTTCAGGCGCTTCGGGTCCTCTGGGAGTCGAAACGGGGCCACGGCGGCGTCCGTCCACGACGACCGGAGATTCTTCGCGAAAGCCGACGTCGGTGATGTTGCGGTCAGTGACCGCAAGCTTGATGACCGAGCCGATCGGGCCGGGAAGATTGTAGTTCAGGCCCGCCTGAGTCTTCCCCATATATTTGCCGAAGATCAGATTGAGACCGATCTCGTTGGGTCCGACCGTGTAGAGTCCCGAAAGCAACCATGCGAGCACGGCGACCAGCACCAGTATCGCGAGCCCCCGGCCGCCAAATCCGCCGGGCAGGAACTGCTTCAGGCTCTCCTGGCTGCGGCGCAGCATTTCTTCGAGGTCTGGAGGTTGGCCGCCCGGGCCTTGTCCCCACGGGCCTCCGGGCTGACCCCACGGATTATTGTTCTGGTTGCGCGGTCCGCCTTGATCGCTCCAGGGCATTTCGTCTCGCAATAAGAGGAATGGGACGGCGCACGCGCCGAGTTGGCAATGTTATAGGCATTCGACGCCGCTGCGGCAATGACGCGGGGCGCCTGGCGCATGTGCGGAGGAGATCGAATGATTCGCGATTACGCCAACGCCGCGGCCAATGAGCGGACCTTTCTCGCGTGGGTTCGGACCGGTGTCGCGGTCATCGCGCTCGGCTTCGTCATCGAGCGTTTCAATCTTTTTCTGTTGACCATCGCCGGCGCGGTGACCGTCAACGCCGAACGACTGAACATCCACCGACTGGAGCATCCCGCCGGACGCTACGGCGGCGAGGCGCTCATCGCCGCAGGCGTAACGCTGATCGTGATCTCGACGTTTCGCTTCATTCACACTGCGCGGCTGCTCTCGCGCGACGAACTCTATACCACGCGCGCGACGAGCATGAGCCTCTACTTTCTCGCCATACTGCTGCTCGTCGTCGCCGCGTTCAGCGCTTATCTCGCGGTAGCGTGAGCTTCACTTTTGCTCCAGCTTCCAGGATCCATCCCAGCCGTCATCAGGCGGCGCTGCGATGCAAGCGCCGATGCGTCGCAGAAACGCCCGCGACGGCCCATCGTCCGGCGCGACGGCGAGCGCTTGCGAGAACGCATTGTGCGCTTTGTCCCACGAACGGGCGCGATAGGCGGTAAGTCCTTCTGCGAAGCGCGCGCGTAGCGCCTCCTGCTCGCCGGTCAGACCACCTTTGCGACCCATGATTTCGTAGATCCGTTCAGGCTTGGACTGTCCCGCCATCGCGACGAGGCCGATTTCGCGCGTCTCGACGACGTCGGCGGCGCCCGTGGCCGTCGCCTCCGACGCCAGTATACGCGTGCCGTAAATCTTGTTCGCGCCCTCCAGACGCGCAGCGAGATTGGCGGTGTCGCCGATGACCGTGTAATTCATCATATGCTCGGAGCCGATGCTGCCGACGAGCGCTTCTCCAGTCGCGACGCCGATGCGCAGGTCAAACGATATCGGCGCGCTTCGCATGCCGAGCAGTTCGGGAAAGGACTGACGCAAACTCGCAAGGCGATCGAGCATATCGACCGCTGCGAACGCGGCGAGCTGCGTCTGCTCGCCGTCCTCGTTGAAGGGCGGACCCCAATACGCCATGATCGCGTCGCCAATATATTTGTCGATGATTCCTTCATTCTCGCGGATCGGCGTCGACATCGTCGAGAAATACTGATTGAGGATTTTCACGAGACCTTGCGGCGTCATCCGTTCGCTGGTGGTTGTGAAGCCGGCGACGTCGCAAAAGAGGACCGTCATGACGCGGCGCTGACCTTCGGCCGCAAGCGTCGGCGCATCAATCAATCCCTTCACCACGCGCGGGTCGATATATCGGCCGAAGGTGTCGAGGATGCGCTCCTTCAATCGCAATTGCTCGACCATGCGGTTGAACGCCGCGGTGAGGTGACCGATTTCGTCGCGTGTCGTGACCGCGATCACTTCGTCGAGTCGGCCGGCTTCGACCGCGCGCGTTCCTTCCAGCAGTCTCCGAACCGGAACGGTGACGCCATTGCTGACCAGTATCGAAAACGCGACGCCCAATGCGGCGGCGAATCCGGTCAGGGCGGCCGCCATCATTGTGACCTGACGTTGCGCCTGGACAGTGACGGCGCTGTCGGCTTGCAACAGCGCAAGCATGTCACTGCGGATGGAGTCTAGGTTGCGATTGACGTCGTCGCGTAACGCCTCGACGCGCGCAAGGCTTTCGGACACGACGCGCGCGTCGTTCGCCTCGAGCGATTGCAGCAGCCGTTCGATCTCTTCGTTCAGATAGCGGCGGGGGAACGCCCTCATACGTGTAGCGCTCGCCTGACATTCAGGGGCTGGTGCCAGCCGGGCAATATGTTTGCAATCATCTGCGCTCGAATGAGGGTTTGCCGACATGCCAGGAAGTGCGCGCCGCACGGATCGATAAGGCCGTGGCGGCCGCCTTCCTGATAGCGCTGGCGCCGGCCGAGCTCGATGCGATGTTAAGGGCTCGCCGCACCCAACTCCAGGTGGACGCCGCGCTACGAGCGAGCGCCGAACGCCAACTCGAGAGAAAACGATACACCGCTGCTTTGGCTGAGCGTCAGTTTAGCTGGCCATCTCCCGCAAATCTGGGGCGACGCAACCACCACCGATGCTCCACGTAAGGCGTTGCTGCGGTGCTTGGTTGATAAGGTCGTGCTCGACCGCGGCGAACATGACGACGCCTCGATCCGGATCGTTTGGCGCGGCGGGGCTGTGAACGAGCTGGCGATCCAGCGCCGGGTCAACCCCGTCACCAAGCTCGCGAGAGGAGAGGAAATGCGCGAACGCGTGCTCACCCTCGCGCGTGCCGGCATGTATGACGATCAGATCGCCGCCATCCTTACGAGCGAGGGGCATCGTTCTCCCAACAGCGAGAGCGAGGTGGTCTCCCGATCACGGTTCAGCGAATCTGGCATCCCGCCGGCATTCAGGTGAATAAGCCACGCACCCGATGGTCGCACGGCGCCGATGTGCTGACCGCGCCAGGAACGGCTGCAAAGCTGAGCGTCCCGGTAAACTGGCTCTACGTGCAGATCAGGAAGGGGCGACTCTTGGTGGATCGTCAACCGAGCGGGGCTTGCCTCTTCAACGACACCAACGATGTCCACGATGGCGTTCGAAATTTGCGAATCCACAAGATCGATCGCCTCGACCTCAGAATCTGTCAGCCTCGCTAGGAGGGGCATTAACATGCGCAGTCGAGCGTATAGGCCATCTGCGCCTCCCAGATCGAAACGCCTTCCTTCGCCGTCGGCGAGATGAACTTTCCGCGTGAGCCGCTTGGCGTAGAGCGACATTCCGACGCCGCCATGGTAGAGGATTTTGGCCTGATCGCCGTGGCGCCCCCAGGAAAATTTAGAGACCGCCCACGTGCGGGTCGCGCTTCAACTGCTCCTGAACCTGAAGCGCCAGACCCTGCATGACGCGCCGAATGTCCATATGGCCCGTCGCTGTCCAGACCCGGCAACTCGCTGGTGTGGAATCACGATTGCGACGCCTTCAAGCTCGCGTGATCACGCTGGACGACGCGCCGACGCCAAGCCGCACGCCGCCACTTTGTAGACGAGGCTCGTGCAGATATCCTCGAGGCGCGCCACATCGACGACAACAGCGTCGGGTTCCGCAATCGCTGCTAAAATCCGCGTCTGGTCTTCCTCGCTCCATCGTCGGTGTCGTTCGCCGCCCGGAATCGCTGACATGCGACCCATGCTGTGCAGATTGCCTCCCTCAAAAAGCCGAATTAGCTGCGCAGCTTCGCCTTTCCGCCCCACTCAGAAAAGGCGGTCCACGCCGACAAACGACTCGATAAGCGGGGCATCTATTCTGATGGAGACGGGCTTTTTCTGCGCGTGCGAGAAGGCGGATCTAAGCAATTCCTCTTTATATATCGGCGAGGAAAGACTCGCAGCGAATTGGGGCTCGGCGGCTACGGGCAGGGGACCGCGCCCGTGTCGCTGGCGTTGGCGCGGGAGAAGGCCGACGCAATCCGCGACAAGCTTGCGCGCGGCCTCGATCCCGCAGCGGAACGCAAACCGCCGCGCGTCATCACTTTTGGCCACTGCATGGAAGATCTGCTAGCCGCCAAGGCGTCCGAATGGACGAATGGGAAGCATCGCCAGCAATGGGAGATGACGCTGCGCGAATACGCGAAGCTGCTGCACGATCTCCCGATCGCCGAGATCGCGAAGGGCGACGTCAAGGCGTGCATCCTTCGACACTGGAAAGAGCGGCCGGAGGCAGCCGATCGACTGCGTTCGCGCATCCAGGCCGTCATCAACTACGCCATCGCCCACGAATGGAGCACAGCCGGCAACCCGGCACGCTGGAAAGGACTTCTCGACAAGGTTATGCCGGCGCGCCGCAAACTGGAGCGCGGCCACCACGCTGCGCTCGCCTATGCGGCCGTTCCCGGAATGATGGCGGCCCTGCGCCAGTCCAGCGGCGTGGCGGCGTGCGGCGTGGAATTTCTCACGCTGACGGCGGCGCGCAGCGGCGAGGCCCGAGGCGCGACGTTCGCAGAGATCGACGCCAATGCCCGCACGTGGACGGTTCCGGCCGAGCGGATGAAGGCAGGGAAAGCGCAGTTTGTCCCGCTATGTGACCGCGCGCTTGAGATCGTCGAGGCCATTCGCCAGCGCGCGACCTCCGACCTGATTTTCGGCGGCGGCGTCGACGCCCGGCCGATCAGCCACACGGCGATGACGAAGGCGCTTCGCCTCGCTTCGCCCGATAAATCGTCAACCTTGCACGGCATGCGCTCGGCGTTCCGAGATTGGGCTGGGGACAAAACGACGTTTCCGCGCGAAGTCGCCGAAGGTTGTTTAGCGCACGCCGTGGGGAATGCGGTTGAGCAGGCGTATCGGCGTGGTGATGCGCTGGAGAAGCGACGCAAGCTCATGGACGCCTGGGCGGATTATTGCTCGCCGGACGAGTCCCGAACCATCGCGAAGATCGGAGCCAAGCAATGATGTTATCGCTCGCCGCCGCTTTCGCGCAGGCGGAAGTCGCCGCCCCCGGAATCGATAGGCAGGACTTCCTCGATCAGGCCCGCGAACACCTCATGAGCGGGCGACTCAAGGCGACGGGGTTCCCCTGCGCGGTGACACTGGACGTCGCAACGCTCGAATTTGAATACTTCGAATTACAGCCCAACAAAAGACAGGAAATTCCGCAAATCGAATGGGTCGACCTTCGGTTGTCCATGCATTGGGGCGGCATGGCAACGTTCGGAAATCCGGATCAAAGCCCTGTGCGGCAGATCGCGACGCGCCACGAAGGCGACTTCGCGGTTTCGCTATATTCAGACGTTGTGCTGATGGCCGACTCGTTCACGGGCTTTGGACGGCGGGCGTCGCGCTAGATGACCTATTGCGCGCCGAAGCAAATCAGACGGTCGATGGGAAAGTCGCGGTGAGACGCGCCGAAAAAATTGCGCGCGAGCATGGCTTTTTAGATAAACGCGGCGAGTTGGACGAAAGGCTTACGCGCTTGAATATTAAGGGAACACAAGGAAGGAAGGCTGCGGCGAAGTAGCTTGGCCTTTTCTGTTTTTTTGTTCTTTTAGACAGCTGATTTTTTCTGGTTACTAAAGAGGTCGCCCCAAGCCAACTTGGTGTTTGGTCCCGCAGTATGATGGCGCAGATTCGGATGCCGTCGATCGGGATGGATTATGGGTGAGATACTTCACGGGAGCGCCCGCACGACAGAGGCGGTGCGTCGAGCGATACAGCATAGTCAAGAGAGCATAAGGGCGCTGGC
>JBPFDX010000018.1:0-20585 GCA_051061385.1 Methylocystis sp. | reverse complement strand
AATTGTGCGTGCGCGGACCGCAGGTCATGAAGGGCTATTGGAACAGGCCCGACGAGACGGCGAAAGTCATGACCTCCGACGGCTACCTGCGGACCGGCGACATTGCGACCATCGACGAAAACGGCTTTGTGCGCATCGTCGCCTGGGCAAGGTTTTGCGGCGCGGCTTGCGGGAAGCCACGCCGGCGCCGCGGAGCTTGTGATCTTACGGAGCGCTGGGATGCCTGTCCACAATGCCGAAATCGCCGACATGTTCGATCAGACGGCGGAGCTTCTTGAAATCAAGGGTGACAATCCATTCCGTACGAGAGCCTATCGCCGCGCCGCACGAGTGCTCGAAGGCTTGCCAAAGAGCGCGGCGGCGATGCTGAGCGCGGGCGAAGACCTCGCCGAGCTTCCAGGGATCGGCCACGATCTCGCAGGCAAGATCGCCGCGATCATCGAGACGGGCAAATTCGACGTGCTGCAATCGCTCAAGCGCGAGCTTCCGGGCGATCTCGGCGAAATCGTAGCAATCCCCGGTCTTGGTCCGAAACGGGTCAAAGTTTTAGTCGACGAGCTTGGAGTCAGATCGATTGAGGACATCCGCCGCGCGGTCAAATCGGGCCGCTTGGGCGAGCTTCGCGGCTTCGGGCCCAAGCTCCAACAGAATATCGCGGCGGCGATCGCCAAGCCGATCGCGGTGAAACGCTTCAAACTGCCCTTCGCCGAAGCGGAAGCGACAGGCCTAGTCGATTGGCTACGTCCGAGCCTTGACGGCGGCCGTATCGTTGTGGCGGGAAGCTTTCGGCGCCGGCGCGATACAGTCGGCGACTTGGATGTTCTTGCAACGAGCGCTAACGCGGCCGCCGTCGGCGACAAGCTGGCGCGATATGAAAATGTCGCCCGTGTGGTCGCTCACGGTCCGACCCGAACGACCGTTGTTCTGCGCTCAGGCCTTCAAGTCGACCTGCGCGTCGTCAAGGAGGAAAGCTACGGCGCTGCGCTGCTCTATTTTACCGGCTCCAAGGCGCATAACATCGCCCTGCGAAATATCGCCGTCGATCGCGGTTGGAAGCTCAACGAATACGGCCTCTTCAGCAAAACCAAGTCGATCGCCGGCGCAACTGAAGCGGGCATTTACAAGAAGCTTGCACTTCAATTCGTGCCGCCGGAATTGCGTGAGGACCGCGGCGAGATCGCACTAGCGCGAAAGAATGCGCTGCCCAATCTTGTGCAATTGGCGCACATCCGCGGCGACCTCCATGTCCATTCGAATTGGAGCGATGGCAATGTGCCGATCGCCGAGATGGCGCAAGCGGCGCAAGCACGCGGATACGAATATATGGCGCTGACCGATCACAGCCGGCGGGTGACTGTCGCCCATGGGCTGGATCGCGCGCGTCTATTGCGTCAGATCAAGGAAGTCGATCGCCTGAACGCTAGAATGCGCGGGTTTACCGTGCTGAAGGGCGTTGAAGTCGACATCCTCGCCGATGGCGAGCTCGACTTGCCGGACGAGGTTTTGTCACGCCTCGATGTCGTCGTCGCGGCCGTTCACTACAAATTTGATCTTTCACGCGAAAAGCAGACGGAACGGGTTCTGCGTGCATTCGACAACCCCCGTGTGTCGATCCTGGCACACCCAACTGGTCGCCTCATCGAAGAACGGCCGCCATACGAGCTCGACCTGGAGCGAATCATGATGGCTGCCAAGGAGCGCGGCTGTGCTTTGGAGATCAATGCGGAGCCCGATCGCCTGGACCTTACTGACGTTGCCGCCAGGGCGGCGAAAGAGCTCGGCGTGCGGATCGCGATTTCAACCGATGCGCATTCCATAGCCGCTCTCGACTATATGCGTTTTGGCATAGATCAGGCGCGTCGCGGCTGGCTGGAGCCCGACGACGTCATCAACACGCGCTCGCTGGCGGAGCTGAATAGCTTGCTCAGACGTTAGCCGCGCCCCAATGATGCATGGCGAGTCCCCGAAAAAGGCTTAAGGCGTCTTGCCCGTCAAATGGTTGTTCAATAAGCTCAACTCGCGGGCGCCACGTGAATGGGAGCCGCAAGAGGTAGTGAATTTTGCGGCAGAGGCCTGCAGAAATCATCGAATGCGCGCCCCTGACAACTCCCTCCGTTACGCGACGATCCACAAGGATCCGGGTTCTCTTGTAGTTCCGCCTAACCTTGCCGACTATGAGACGGCGCGGGCGACGTTCACCTGGGAGGCGGCGCGCAAGGGCTTGAGTGGCCTGCCGCGGGGAAGGGGCCTTAATATCGCCCATGAGGCGGTGGACCGACACGCCTGCTGCTCACGAGCGGACCGAGTCGCCCTTCGGTGGATAGGCAAGAGTGGAGAACATCGCGACTACAGCTATCGCGAACTGGCGCTCGCCACCAATCGCTTCGCGAATGCATTGCGGTCCCTTGGTCTCAATTCGGGCGACAACGTTTTCGTTCTGCTGGGCCGCATCCCGGAGCTCTACGTGGCCATCCTGGGCGCGTTGAAGATGAAATGCGTCGTTTCGCCGTTGTTCTCGGCCTTTGGACCAGGGCCGATCGTGACCCGCATGGAAATCGGCGACGCGCGCGTCCTTGTTACGACCGACGCGCTGTATCGACGCAAAGTCGAGGGAGTGCGCGACAGGTTGCCCGGGCTTGAACATGTCATCCTCATTGACGGCGAGGAGGTTGAGGGCGCCCACTCTTGGCTGGGGCTCACGCACGCAGCGTCGGAAGTCTTCGAGATAGCGTCCACTGATCCGCAAGAGCCCGCGCTGCTACACTTCACCAGCGGAACGACCGGCCGCCCCAAGGGCGTCATACATGTGCACGAAGCGGCCGTCACGCATTACGCGACGGGACTCTATGCTCTGGATCTTCACGAAGACGATCGCTTTTGGTGCACGGCGGACCCTGGCTGGGTAACTGGAACGAGCTATGGCGTGATCGCGCCGCTGACGCATGGCGTGACCAATATCGTCGTCGAGGCGGAATTTGACGCCCCGACTTGGTATGGCGTGCTTGAGAGTGAAAAGATCAGCGTCTGGTATACGGCACCCACGGCCATCCGCATGATGATGAAGCTCGGCGCCGACGCCGTGAAGAACTACGATCTTGCCGCGTTACGTTTCGCGGCCAGCGTTGGAGAGCCGTTGAACGCGGAGGCGGTCGTGTGGGGCGCAGAGTCCTTCGGCCTGCCGTTCCATGATAACTGGTGGCAGACCGAAACGGGCGGCATTATGATCGCTAATTTTCCCTCCATGGACATCAAGCCCGGCTCGATGGGGCGGCCATTGCCGGGGATCGAAGCGGCGATCGTCAGACGAAAGGCGGATGGCGGCGTCGACGTCGTCGCAGCATCTGGCGAAGAAGGCGAACTCGCCCTGAGAAGCGGCTGGCCGTCAATGATGCGCGGCTATCTTCATGAGGAAGCGCGCTATCAAAAGTGTTTCGTTGATGGATGGTACCTCACGGGCGATCTGGCGCGCTGCGACGCCGACGGCTATTATTGGTTCGTGGGACGCGCCGATGACGTGATCAAATCGTCCGGCCATCTTATAGGTCCCTTTGAAGTCGAAAGCGCGCTTATGGAGCACCCGGCCGTCTCCGAAGCTGCCGTCATCGGCAAACCGGATCCGATCGCTGGCGAAATCGTCAAAGCTTTCGTCGCCTTGAAGCTCGGCTTCGTCGCGGACGAAGCCATGCGAAAGGCGCTGCTTGGGCATGCTCGCAAGAGACTCGGCGCCGCCGTCGCGCCAAAAGATATCGAATTCCGCGCCAATCTCCCGAAGACCCGTAGCGGCAAGATCATGCGACGTCTGCTCAAGGCCCGCGAACTCGGCCTGCCCGAAGGCGATCTTTCGACTCTAGAGAGCGATGAGCGATGACCAGCAAGGTTCATCTCGATCACGCGCATTTATTGCATCTCCTGAGAGCCATGATCCGTATCAGGCGTTTCGAGGCGAAGTGCGTCGAACTCTATCAAGCGCAAAAAATCCTTGGCTTTCTACACCTCTACGACGGCGAGGAGGCGGTCTCCGTCGGCGTGATGGAGGCGTTGACAACGGATGATGCCGTTATCGCGACCTACCGTGAACATGGACAGGCGCTCGCCCGCGGAGTTGATCCCAAGTGCCTGATGGCCGAGATGATGGGCAGGGTCAACGGGTGCTGCCGCGGCCGTGGCGGTTCAATGCATTTCTTTGATCGTGCGCGTCGATTCTATGGCGGCAACGCCATTGTCGGCGGCGGCTTGCCGCTGGCGCTCGGCGTGGCGCTCGCCGACAAGATGCAAGGACGATCCGCCGTCACGGCCTGTTTTTTCGGCGAAGGAGCGGTGGACGAAGGCGACTTCCATGAAACGCTCAATCTCGCCAAACTCTGGCGCCTGCCCATTCTTTTTGTCTGTGAGAACAATCTCTATTCGATGGGCATGGCGGTGGCGCGTGCGGAAGCCGACGTAGATTTCGTGCATAAAGCGTCGAGCTATCGAGTCGCGGGAGAGAAAGTGGACGGCATGGACGTTGTCGCCGTGGAAAACGCGGCGCGAAACGCCGTTGACAGGATTCGTAGCGAGAGTGATCCCTATTTCCTCGAATGTCAGACCTATCGCTTTCGCGCGCATTCCATGTTTGATGCACAGCTCTACAGATCGAAGGACGAGGTGGAGGAATGGCGGAAGAAGGGGCCGATCGTCCGCTTTCAGACCTGGTTGGAAGCCAATCGATTAATCAAGCCTGAAGAGCTTGCGACGATTGAAGCAGAGGTCGAAAAGGAAATCGCGGCGGCGGTTGCTTTCGCGGAAGCTGGCGGTCTTGAACCCGTCTCCGAACTGGAGCGCTTCGTCACGATGGAGGCGATACCCTCGTGAATGCGTCGAACCCGAACCCCACGCGCATGACTTATCGTGAAGCTTGCAAGCAGGCGCTTCGCGAGGCGCTGCTCTCCGATCCGCGCATCTTCTTAATGGGAGAAGATATTGGCCGCTATGGCGGCTGCTACGCCGTGACGAAGGGGCTTATAGAAGAATTTGGAGAGGAACGCGTTCGCGACACGCCGCTTTCGGAGAGCGCTTTCGTCGGCGCGGGTGTTGGTGCGGCCATGGCGGGGATGCGGCCGATCGTCGAGATCATGACAGTGAATTTCAGCATGCTGGCGCTCGATCAGATTCTCAACAACGCCGTCACTATACCACATATGTCGGGCGGCCAGTTCGCGATCCCGCTCGTCATTCGCATGGCGACGGGCGGAGGGCGACGCGTCGCGGCTCAGCATTCGCGCAGCCTCGAGGGCTGGTACGCGCATATCCCCGGTTTACGCGTTCTGACGCCGGCGACCATCGAGGATGCGCGCTTCATGCTGAAGGGCGCTCTCGCTGACCCCAATCCGGTGATTATTTTCGAACACGTGATGCTCTACAACATGGAGGGCGATCTTCCTCTCGACGTGATGGAAGTCGACATTTCTCAGGCGAGAACGCGCCGCGACGGCCGGGACGTTAGCCTGATCACTTATGGCGGCAGCTTGTTCAAGACGTTGCAAGCGGCGCAAGAGCTGGCTGCCGAGGGCATCGAGGCCGAGGTGATCGATCTGCGCGTGCTCAGACCTCTCGACACCAAGATGATTATCGACTCGGTCTCGAGGACCCGGCGCTGCGTCATCATCGACGAAGGCTGGCGTAGCGGTTCGATCTCCGCGGAAATCGGCGTGCGCATTGCGGAACGAGCGTTCTTCGAACTCGACGCGCCGATACGGCGTGTATGCTCACGAGAGATCCCCATTCCCTACGCGGCTCACCTCGAAGACGCTTGCCTACCGCAGACGGCAACGATCGTCGCCACGGCGCGCGAACTTGTTCGTCCAACATGAGCGAATTTAGGATGCCCGCCCTCGGCGCCGACATGGAGACCGGCACGCTCGTCGAATGGCTCGTAAAACCCGGCGATCGAGTTAAGTCCGGCGACGTGATCGCAGTCGTGGAGACCCAAAAAGGCGCGATCGAGGTAGAAGTCTTCCAGACGGGCGTCCTCTCAAATATTCTGGTTCCGGTGGGCGAACGCGTTCCGGTCGGGACGGTGCTTGCGCAGATCGACGGCGCAGAACGAGTCGCGCCCTCGCCCGCCGCCGAACCCGCTGTAACCGCGCCGCCGACCCTCACGCCGCGCGAAGCCCCGTCACCGAGCGCCGGCATCGTGGAACCGCCCACCGGAAGACTGAAGATTACGCCGGCTGCACGACGGCGCGCGGCGGCGTTAAACATCAATATCGCGATAATTGCGAAGGGAAGCGGCGTAGAAGGCTCGATCCGGCTTGCCGACGTTGAGGCGGTTGCCGCCGCGCCAATTCGAACGGCGGCGAAACGAGGCCTCGATCTTTCTCAGATGCGTAAAGCGATCGCAGCTGCGATGAGCCGTTCCAAGCGGGAAATTCCACACTATTACCTTACGGAAACTGTCGAAGTGAGCGCGGTTTTGACCTGGATCGAAAGCTTCAATGCGGACAAGCCGCCAATCGAACGCATTTTGCCGGCCGTGCTCTTCCTCAAAGCAGCGGCGCTTGCCTTGCGTGCGCAGCCGCGGCTCAACGGCGCCTATGAGAACGGAGCTTTTGCGCCTTCTTCCAACATTCACGTTGGCTGGGCGATTTCGTTGCGCGGCGGCGGGCTGATCGCGCCGGCGATTCGCGACGCGGACAAGAAATCGCTTGCCGAATTGATGGAGTCGATGCGCGACCTTGTCGAACGCGCGCGCCGCGGGCATTTACGCAGCTCCGAGCTTACTTCGCCCACCATCACCGTCACCAACGTCGGAGATCGCGGGGCTGAGTCTGTGACAGGGATTATCTATCCTCCCCAAGTCGCAATTGTTGGATTTGGCCGCGTCGTCAAGCGACCCTGGGTCGTCGACGGACGCGTTGATGGTCGTCCGCTCGTCACTGTGAGTCTCGCGGCCGATCACAGGGTGACGGATGGCCACATCGGCGGCCTGTATCTCGCCGTGGTCGCACGTCTCTTGCAGGAGCCGGATAAACTATGAGCGACGCCGAAATCAGAGCGCTCATTTTGGAGCTAATCGGCGAAGTCGCGCCAGAAGCTGATCTCGCGTCGGCGTGCGATCAAGATGATCTTCGCGAGGTCTTCGACCTCGATTCGATGGATTTCGCCAATCTTGTCGTCGCCTTTCATGATCGATTGGGGGTCAATATTCCCGAGGCGCACTACAATCAGCTCTTCACTCTGGAGCGTGCGATCGACTACCTGCGCGATGCGCTCACGCAATGAAGATGAAATCTGAGTCGCGCGCATCGCGAGAAATGCGGGGCCGAGACCTCTGCTGAGGGCGGTTTCGGCGTGAACGGATGTCGAGCGTCGTGGCCAGATGTTGAGGGAATTTCAGGCGGCGAAGCCGAGGAAAAACCGCTGCTCGTTCCAGTCGTGCGGCTATTCGAACATCAAGATCCCTGTGCTGCTGCTCTGGGGCGATCGCGACTGGTCGCGGCCAGACGAACGCGAACACGATCGCCAGATCGTGCCCGGCGCAAAAATGGCGACCGTCGAGGACGGGGGGCACTTCCTGCCGCTCGATAGGCCGGATGCGGTCATCGACCATTTGCTCGCCTTTCAGGCGCAGCGCGTTGGAAAAGCTTCGTCATGAAGAGGCTTGTCTTTCGGCGTCGCCTTCGTAGGGACTCACCTCCCCGAGAGGCCCCGTGAGATTTAGGAATGTGCACAAATCAAGCGACCGATTTTCTCTGCTTCTCGCTCACGATGATGAGGTTTCCAGCGCTGGCGTAATGTGGTGATGACGCTTTGCCGTCGGCGGCCGGTAATCCAAGATCGAGAATGGCGAGTGACGGCCCAGACATTCCTGATGCGGGCGGCCAAGGCTTCATGTTTGTGAGCCTCTTGTCATCTACCTCTGCGATGGCAATGGACCTTAGAATAGGTGATGAGAAGGTTGTGGGCGCGCGAAGCTCGGCCTTGGTCCCAGTCGATCAATTCGCCGTCATTCCGCCGTCGACCGTCATGACGGCGCCGGTTACGAAAGACGCTTCATCGCTCAGCAGAAAAAGCGCCGCTTGGGCAACCTCCTTCGGCTCGCCGAAGCGGCCCAGCGGATATTTGGCTAGTCGACCGGCCTTGGCTTCCGGACTCGCGTCGCTTTGCAAAAGCATCGCTCCCATTTCGGTGGCGGCAACTGTTCCAGGCGCTAACGCGTTGACCCGTATTCCCCATTTGGCGTAGTCGATCGCCATCTGCCGCGCAAGATTGTTCACAGCGCCCTTGGACGCGCAATAGGCGGCCATATTCGGAATTCCGACCATGCCCGCAACCGACCCGATATGAACAATCGCGCCGCGCTTGCGCTCCATCATTCCGGGCAAGACGGCCCTAGAGACAAGAAAGGCGCCCTTGACGTTGATCGTCATCATGCGATCCCATTGAGCCTCTTCGATTTCATGCACTGCCCCCAATGCGGCCACACCCGCGTTATTGACGAGACCATCGATCGGCCTAAGCGTCGCCTCGGTTCTTTTAACTGCCTCGGAAACCGACTCCCAAGCCGTTACATCCGCGCCAATGCCGAACGCCATGGCGCCCTGCGCGCATAGAGCGGCTGCCGCCCTTTCGGCGCGCACTGCGTCGATGTCGAGAATGGCGACCGCGGCGCCTTCGTCGGCAAGAATTTGAGCAATCGCTCTCCCGATTCCGCTGCCGGCGCCAGTGACGAGAACAGTCTTTCCGTCCATTCGCCTGGACATTTCAACTCCGAAGCAAGCTCTGCGTTTGCCGCATCAAAGGTTTCTCAGTTCTCGTAGCCCCGCACGCAGTCGTGACAGCTGGATGAAATGAGTGGGATTGAGAAAGAGTTCGTCCATGTCGCCCAACTCGTCGATCGTCAGCCCGCGCCGAACCAGCACGTTCAGATATTGGAATGCGTCCTTGGCGCCATAACCGACATGGTGCGCGCCCAATACGCGTCTTGAATCCCCATCCAAAATCAGCTTCTGGAAACCCGACATACGCGGATGCGCCATCGCATAAAGCATCGTGCGGTCGCTCGCTGGCAAGCCGATGTCGAGACCATTGGGGTTGTCAGGAGGCATTTTAAGGACAACGACGTTGCGATAGCGGGCGCGCGCTTCTTCCTCGCCGAAGCCCAGCCAGCTCACCTCGTAATGCGTGTGAAGGAAATCCGGCCAGTCGTTCGGCCGATAACTGACGTCCTCGCCCATGATCGCGCGCGCGGCGTAAGCGCCGCTCTTGCGCGCCTTGAACATCTCCATCGGCGCTCCGATCAGATCGCCCGCCGCATAGACGTTGGGCACGGATGTCCGAAGTTGATCGTCGACGATAACGGCCCCCTTACCGTCGACCTTTACGCCCAGCGCCTCGACGGCTGGCTGAGAGCGCGGCCGTTCGCCAAGAGCCTGAAAGACGAAATCAGTGTCGATCTCAATCCTGCCCGACTGCGTTTCGGCAACGACCCGGGCGACACGGCCAGATGCATCGCCGACGATGGCGGAAACCTGTGCGCCTTCGATGATTTCCATTCCCTGTTCGCACATACGGTCAATCACATAGGTGCGCGTTTCAGCGTCCTTGATAAGATCGATGATACGGTTTCGAACCAGCATGACGACGCGACGACCGGTGGAGTTGAAGAAGCAGCCATATTCGACCGCCGTCTTCCCGCCGCCGATGACGACGACGGTCTCGCCCGGTTCGCGATCGAGCGTCTCGACGATCGTTGTATAATCGTGCACGCCTTCGAGGTCGCTTCCGGGCGCCTCAAGCCGGATTGGCTCGGCGCCCAAAGCCAGCACCAGCGCGCGAGCGCGAAATGTTTCGCCTGCCGCCTCGACCGTGTTGGCGTCGACGATGCGAATGGGAGCGTTCAACAGGAATTCCATGTCGAGTTGCTCCTTGCTTTGGTAGTTCATAACGGCGTGCGGCCCCGTGCGCCCGCGTCGGAACAGATCGACCACCTCCTTGATGGAGACGATCCGTTTCGTCATGTCGGGGAACCAAAGCGTTCCCGAAAAAGTGCGCGCCAGCATCAATTCCGCGGCGCATTCCGAAAAGACATGATGGGGAACGCAAGCATTATGCGGACAGGAGCCGCCAAGGAACGGCCAACGATCGATGACAAGTTGACGGCCGCCCATTGCGCGAAGATAGGCCGAGCCAAAACGACCTGCGGCCCCGCCGCCAATGAAAATCGCGTCAAGTTCACGGGTGTCGCCGCGATGAATATTGCGAATAGGGCCGACGGCGCCGGGTTGCGCGAGTGCGTATTCGATTTTTTTTGCCCATTGCTCAATGGTAAAAGAGAAGGGTTCGTCGCCAGTTTCGCCGGCTTTGCGCGCACTCGGGATCCCGTCCTTGTTCATCTGATTCAACCTGACCCCGCGCCTCGACAGCTTATTGCAACGATCTCGATCCGCAGGTTCCGATTATGCATGAGGCCGGCTTCGTTGAAAGCAGAGAGGTTGTTTGTCGGCCGTCCGTTTATCGCGCGCCCTCTCTAAGTCGGGTGAAGTGCGGCCCACGCTTAACGTCAAGGCCAATCCATTGCGTCCGTCGCCGGCTCGGCTGATATTCTGGGGGGCGGAGAAAAGGTGGAGCCTATGGTCGCGAGAAGGCAGTCCGCGCGTGTGCGCGACAATTCTCCGGAAGGCCGATTTGAACTTGCGATCGGTGGTGAAATTGTAATCGCGGAGTATCGTCTCGATGACGGCGTTATCGTCTTTACCCGTACGCATACTCCCCCGGCTCTGCGCGGGCGTGGCTTCGCGTCAGAATTGATCCGCGACGCGCTCCTCGCCGCGCGCGAACGCGGCCTCAAGGTGAAGACGACCTGTTCCTTTGTCGCTGAATATTTGAAACGACATCCCGAATCTTCGGATTTGTACGCGCCATAAAACGCGAAAATCAAGACGTAGATCAGAACTGACCGTTGCGCACGCTGCATTGCAGCACGACTTGCGACGTGTAAATTGACACGCAACCGCCAGCCAAATGCTTGCTTTGTGTAAATCCTTTGATAACGTTGCCAGTTATCTATTGTCTGTCGCGCCCAGCGGCAGACCAAATTAATTGGAACAAGAAGCGTGGGGGAGGGCAGACATGAAAATTCGCGGGCAGGAACTCATGATTCCGACCAGCATGGTCGGAAACTACCCGAACCCCAGATGGTGGGACGCGTCTTGGGCGAGGCATTTTTGCGGCGACAGAGAGCCGCCGGATTCAATGAATCGCGAGGCGCTCGAGGACGTTGTGGCGGCCATCGCCACGGACCAGGAAAACGCCGGGCTGGACATTATCGCCGATGGCCGCGTTCACGGCGATAATTACGCCGATACCGCCGTCTATCACTATCTGCGGCGCATGGGCTACGATCTCCACGGCGGCCATCTCGGCTTTCCGATATACAGCCGATTGCACACGGGGACCATCGAACGCGAGATAAAACGCCACGGCGCGATGATGGTGGAACAGGCGCGCGCGCTCAAGCGCGCCACGAGCAAGCCGACGAAGGTTCAATATACCGGCGTGCAGGTGCTCGCACAGTGCACGAACGATCTCTATTACAAAAGCTCGCGTGATCGCGCCTTGGCGATCGCCAAGGCTATGAACGAGGACATTCTCGAAGTAGACGCCTTGGGCGTCGACTTTATCCAGCTGGACGAATTCACATGGCCCTATTTCTACGAGGATTGGGCGATCGAAGCGTTCAACACCGCTGTGGCGGGCGTGAAGAACGCGCGCATTGTCGTGCATGTCTGTTGGGGCAATTGGGGAGGAACGCCGGCCTATTATCCCGATGACACCGGACAACCCGGCGAAATCTACGATCTCACCAAACGCCGGGAAAAGGCCAAGGCGCCGGATGCGACGAGATCGATTGTTCCGAAGGCATATGAAGCTCGGATCGACGTCCTCAATCTCGAAAATTGCGGCCGGCGCGTCGACGACATGTCGGGACTCGACGCTTTCAAGGAATTTCCGCTGCCGGAGAATGTCGATTTCTGGGCGGGCGTCATCGACGTGAAGAGCACGATCACCGAGACGGCGGCGCAAGTGGCGGAGCGAATCGAAGCGTTGCTCAACGTGGTCCCGGCTCATCGGCTCGGCGTTACGACTGATTGCGGTCTAATCCTGCTGCAACGCTACATCGCGCAGGACAAACTTCACGCGCTCGCGGAGGGCGTCAAGCTGGTTCGCGAACGACTACGGCAACCAGCGGCCGCCGAATAAGACTGCGCGCGGGCTGTCACAGGCCCGCGCGACCTTCGGTCTGGAGCGGTTAACATGCCTGTCTATCTCATAGCGTGTCCTGATTGCGGCCACCTCGCGAACGCGCTGGTGCTCGAGGGAACGCGGATGCCGAATGAATGGACCTGTTCGCGGTGTGGCGGCAATCGTGCGCTACCCGATCCCGACAGCAAGCCGAAGCCTCATCCTTGGGAAAGCGCTCATGGAAGCGGCTGTCTCTGTTGCGGTTGCGGGGCGACGCGCGAGACACGTGAAATGTCTTGCACCTAATTCGTTATTGCGCTTGAGCGAGCGCGTCGCCGGTGTAAGCAATGTTCGATTTCATCATCATCGGGGCTGGATCAGCGGGCTGTGTCCTGGCGAAAAGACTGACCGAGGACGCCGCCTGCCGCGTGCTGTTGCTCGAAGCCGGCGGCGAGGACGACGCGGACGCAATTCGAATACCAGCATTATACAGCCGGTTGCAGGATAGCCCTTTCGATTGGGCCGACAGGACGGTGCCGCAAACGCATCTGAATGCCCGGCGCGTCTTCGTGCCGCAAGGCCGCGTGCTGGGCGGGTCGAGCGCCATCAATTACATGATCTATATCCGCGGCAATCGCGACGACTACGATCGCTGGCGCCGCGCCGGCGCTGTGGGCTGGTCCTACGAGGACGTGTTGCCCTATTTTGTGAAGGCCGAAGCGAATCGAGCGTTGTTTGACAGGCATCACGGCGCCGCGGGGCCGCTCGCCGTTTCAAGTCATCCGCCTTCGAATCCACTTGTCGAACGCTATTTTGCCGCAGCCAAGGAGATAGGGCTCTCATTCAATCCGGACTTCAATGGAGAGCGTCAGGAAGGATGTGGTCCGCTGCAGGCGACGCTCTTGAACGGTGCCCGTTGCAGCGCCGCTGACGCCTATCTTCATCTCGCGCGGGCGCGCCCGAATTTGACCGTCCTGACTCACGCCTATGCGATGCGGCTGCTTTTTGACGGGCGTCGCGCGACGGGCGTCGATTATCTGCGTTTCGGCGCTGTAGAACACGCAGACGGCGCCGAAATTATTCTTGCTGCGGGAGCCTTACGTTCGCCGCAGCTGCTGATGCTTTCGGGCGTCGGCTCCAAGGCCGAACTTGAGCGGCTGGGAATTGACGTGCGTCTCGATCTTCCGGGCGTCGGCGCAAATCTCCAGGATCATTTGCATACTCGAGTGCGATGCAAAATCACGCAACCGCTCACCTTCGCGCCGCTTCCTGATGATGCGAAGGCGCTAGCGCTTCGAGAGTATCAATCGACGCGCAGTGGCCCGCTCGGCTCTAACTTTTTGGAAGCCGGCGCGTTCGTAAAGAGCGAACCGACTGAAACGAATCCTGGTTTGCAGCTTTTTTTCTTGTCAATGCTTGCCCCGGACTACCCCGAAGCTGGCCTGACGCAAGAGCACGGAATAACTCTCACTGCTTACGTCAACCGACCACGCAGTCGGGGCAAGGTCGCGCTCGCCTCGGCCGATCCATTGGATCGGCCAGTGATCGATTTCAATTATCTTAGCGATCCGGACGACCTGCGTTGCTCTGTCGCCGGCGTGCGATGGAATCTGCGCATTCTCTACGCCAAGGCGTTCGACGATATTCGCGGCGAGGAAGTTGCGCCTGGCGTGAACGCGCGAAGCGAGGCGGATCTCGAATCCTTCGTTCGGCGCACCGCCTCAACGACATGGCATCCCGCGGGCACGTGCAAGATGGGCGAGGACGATATGGCCGTCGTCGACAGCCAGTTGCGCGTGCGCGGAATCGAGGGGTTGCGCGTCATCGATGCTTCGATCATGCCCACGATCGTAAGCGGCAACACGAATGCGCCAACAATCATGATCGCCGAAAAGGCGGCCGACATCATTCGTCATCATGTGTCGGAGGCGGTCTAATGCCTCGCGCGCCGCGCCCCATTTATTCCGACGCTGATAAGCTGACGAGCCTCGACGAACTTGCGTCGAAGGTTCATCAGGGAGCCGTTGTCGCGGTCGGGGGCGGACTTTCTTCGCGAGAGCCGATGGCCCTACTGCGGGCAATCCTGCGCAGGGGCGTAACCGACTTGAGCGTCGTTGGCTCGGCGCATGGGATCGATATTGATCTATTGAGCGCCGGCGGCGCCTTGTCATGCTCGTCCGAAAGCTATGTCGGGTTTGAGCAAGATTTCGGACTCGCGCCGAATTATCGGCGCGCGCTGGAGTCGGGCGCGGTCAAGGTCGACGACAGCTGCTGCTATACCCTCGTGCAACAGTTGCGGGCCGCGATCCAAGGTCTGCCATTCATGCCGATCCGCTCTCTGCGCGGCACAGGCTTTCACGCGCTTCATCCCGAATACCGGCGAATGACCTGTCCATTCACCGGCGAGGAGCTGCTGCTGGTTCCGGCGATCGAGCCCGACGTAGCGCTTATCCATGCGCAATACGGCGACAGGAGCGGGAACCTTGTCATCCAGGGCCCGCCGGTCGCGGATATTCTCTTCGCCAAGGCGTCGAGGGTCGTTCTGGCGACGGTTGAGGAGATCGTTCCGACGCAGCAACTGCAGGAGGTTGGCGGAGTCACGATTCCGTATTTTTACGTAACAGCGGTCTGCAAGACCTCAATGGGTGCGCATCCTACCGCCTGCTATCCCTTTTACGCCTATGACCGGTCGCACACGGCGCTCTATTATGACGCGGCGCGTAAAGGCGAAGATGCATTTAAATCCGAGTATCTCGATATTTTCGTCCACGGCGCGACGAACCACGAGGATTATCTTGCGCGCGTCGGCGGCGAAGCGACGCGCGCGCTGCTTGCGTCTTGGCGTCACGGCGCCGAGGCGTGGCGGGAACTCTATAGTGACGAGGCTTCGGCATGACGATGAGCTGTAGTCTCGGCGAAATGATGATCGCGGCGCTTGCGCGCACGATCGAGGACGGAACGCTTGTCTTTCACGGATTTGGCTCGCCGCTGGTCCAGCTCGCCATGCATGTCGCCAAACGGACGCATGCGCCACGAATGGTTCTGATCGCCGGCGCGACATATGGCGTCGATCCCGATCCGCCCTTTCTCACGCCCACCACCAATGACTGGGCGATGGATCGCGGCGCATCGTCTTCGCTCGATATAGAAGAACTTTTCGATCTGGCCGCGTCCGGCCGCATGGGACGAATGTTTCTCTCCGGGCTTCAGATCGACAAATGGGGGAACTGCAACGTTACGGCGCTCGGCTATCCTAATATCGCGATGAAACTGCCCGGCGGCGGCGGAGGAGGAAATCTCTCCTGCGACGCCGAGCGCCTCACTCTTTGGACGTCCGCGCATCGGGCCGCAAAAGACGCCGAAGGTCGTCGGCGTTTCCGTCTGGTCGAGGCTTGTGATTTCATCACAAATCTCGGCCATCGCGGTTCGGACGGACGGTCGCGCGGGGAGTATGGTCATCGCGGCCAAGGGCCGCAATGGCTTGTCACCGAGCTGGGCCTATTCGACTTTGACGTCGATGGGCACATGCGGCTTGAAGCGGTCTATCCCGACGTTTCAATTCAGGAGGTGTTGGACAACACTGGCTTCGAACCAAAGCTTCCCGACGAGGTCAAAACCATCGCCGCGCCCGACAACTCGATCGTCGGGCTTATCCGCAGGCTCGACCCGCTCAAAGTTCATGAGCGGGAGATCCGTCCTGAAGACAGGCGTCGCGAATTCGAAATCGCGAACGTCATGCAGGGGAGGCTGAGATGACGGCGACCGTATCCTCGAGCGGCGCCGAAAACGCTCGCCGTTTGTTCAAGAACTCTTTTAACGTCGTTCCTCTGCCTTATCGCGGCGTGAGCGTTCAGCCCTACGACGGTCCAATGACCGAGGAGGGAATTATTGCAAGGTTCCTCGGACGCGAAACCTATCGCCGCACGGAATTCATTGTTCTGCGCGCGCCTGATGGGGGCTGCGCCGTCATCGCTGTGGAGGCCGTAGACCGCCAACCCTTGTTCTCGCCGATCAGTCATGTCGAAGTGTTGGCTCTTTCCAGCGCCTGTCATTTTGTCCACGATCCAGAAACCGACTGCGCGAACCGCTCCGCGCTCGCCGCTCTGGCGAAACGAGAAAGAGTCGGTCGCAATGGGACGCTGATCTGCGAAGGGAAATACGACCACGTCAATTTCATCCACCATCCGGATCCATTCATCCTGAACGTCGTCGAGGTGGCGCCGCCCGAACCTCCCAAATTGTTCGACCTCGTTCGTCACGTCCTCAGTTATGCCGATCTCCCTCCGATTATACCTGTGCTCGAACCGATCAATTTGAAGGAGTTAGTTCGCGACTTGCGTCCGCCCGCTTTTCTGGTTCCGTGCCGTTCAGGCGGGCTCGATGAGCTTGGCGCGCCGGTCCACTATCTCGACGAACGTCCGTCCCAACGCGGTGATTGGACGCTGATCGGCTGCGAGCGCAGCCTGCAATTCCATCGCCATTATTACGGAGACGAGCCGCCGCGCGTCGAAATGTGCCCGCGGGCGATCGCAGGTCGACGGAACCTGCCGACAATGCTGAAATGCTGCCTGTTGGAATTCGACATTGAGCGCGACGGCGAGATCATGGTCGTTCCATGGGGGGCCGATCTTGCGATGATCGAACGCGCGCTTCGCACGCGTTTCGGTAGCAGCGCTCGGAGGGGTGGCGCATGAAGCCGACCGGCTTCACATCGGCATGGCACGGAGTGTGGTCGCTCGATGCGATCGTCAATCGTAGACTTAGGCGGCCTAGAACGACCGGCGTGACCATGGTCCTTGACACCGGCCTCGGCGTTTCTGCGCTGCGAGACGTGCTCGATCTTGCTGGCGAGCATATCGATCAGTGGAAATTCGGCTTTGGCACCTCTGCGCTTATGCCTTACGCAGTTCTCGAAGAGAAACTCGACTGGCTGAATCAGCGCAACATTCTCACCTATCCCGGCGGCACGTTGCTTGAGGCGGCGGTCGTGCAGGAGCATTGCCGCGTGTTCATGACTCGGGCCGCGGAACTGGGCTTCCGAGCGGCGGAAATATCCGAAGGGACCATTGAACTACCTGGCGAGCGACGGCGTCGAATGATCGACTGCGCCAGGAACGCCGGACTCGTCCCCATCACCGAGGTCGGCCGCAAGGATCCCGCATGTCAGCCGACGGCCGTGGAGTTGGCCCAGCAGATATTGCAAGATTTGGACTGGGGTGCGTCGTGGGTGATCGTCGAAGGAAGGGAGAGCGGCAGCGGGGTCGGCATCTATGATCAAGGAGGCGAAATCCGCACCCCTTTTCTCGACGAAATCCTGAAGCAGGTCGGCTCCGCCGCATCGAGACTAATCTGGGAAGCGCCGTTGCGGTCGCAGCAGGCCTATCTTGTCTGCCGTTTCGGCGCCAATGTCAGCCTCGGCAATATCCCGCCGCAGGAATGTCTCGCGCTCGAAGCATTGCGCTGCGGGCTTCGTTTCGAAACCTTCAACGCCGTTGCGCGGCATTCTCGCGAGGCCGGCCTTTGGGATCCACAGCGGGTCGAGAATGGTCAGCCTGTCGGCGCAGAGCGGAGCGAAGAATGAGCCGTTCCCTCGATTCCAACGCCGCGCTTGAAATCGGCGAGCGACTGATGCAGGCGCCGTCAAAAAATCTCGTCGAAGCGGCCTTCGCTCGCGAACTGAAAGCGCAACTTGGTCTCGCCGCCGCGATCGGTTGGGTCGATCTTGCTCACGTGCTCTTCCTCGCACAAGGAGGCGTCATTCCGAATGATAGCGCCCGCGAGCTTGTCGCCGCGCTTCTGGAGCTTCAGTCCGCGCCCGTGTCCTTTGTTACGAGCGCCGAATACGGCGATCTCTACACCAATCGCGAGGCCTGGCTCGCCGAGCGCACGTCGGCGGCAGACTGGCTCGGCGTCGCCCGTGCGCGACGCGAGGCGTTAACCACGGCGTATCATCTCACGCTTTGCGATCAACTGCTCGGACTCGGGGAAGCCCTGATCGCCGCAGTCAAAGCACTTAGCAGATTGTCTTTGCGGCACAAGGACAGTCTGATGCCCGACTATACCTATCTGCAAGCGGCTCAACCGACGACATTCGGTCACTATTTGCAGACCTTCGCCTGGCCGATGCTGCGGGATCTCGATCGCGTCGCTGCGTGTTACGAACGTGCCGATGAATGTCCCGCTGGCGTTGGAAGCTCCAACGGCTCTGCGATCAACCAAGATCGGCGCGGGCTGGCGGATCGATTGGGGTTTTCGCGGCCTGTGCGCCATGCGCGCGACGCGATGTGGCAAGCTGATCTCGCGATCGAAGTCTGCGCAGTGGCGACAGCGGCGATGGTCAATCTCGATCGTTTGGCGGAGGATTTGATGATCTTCGCCACGCGTGAATTCGGATATGTCCAGTTGGCCGATCGCCACGCGCGCGCAAGTAAGGTCATGCCGCAAAAACGCAACCCTTTTTCTCTCTCTTTCGTCAGGGCCACGGCCAATCGGCTCATCGGCGCGCAGGTTGGCGTCGCCGCCGCCGGTCGCACGCCGTCAGGCCAGATGGATAATCGGTTGTTTGTCTATGAGGCGGCGCCGGACGCCTTGCTTTCGGCAGCCGAGGCGGCGCGGCTCGTTGCCGAATGCGTCGACGGTTTGCGCTTTGACGAAGCGCGCGCCCATGCCGCGCTGACCGACCGTTCGGTCTGTGCCAGCGATCTCGCGGAGCGAGTCATGTTGGCTACCGGCATAGCTTTCCGCGCCGCCCATGGCGTCGTGGGGAAACTTGTAACGAAATTGGAGCGAAGCGGACGAGCGCTTTCCAGCCTTACCGTCAGCGATCTTTCGGATGCGTTGCGGGCCGCTGGCGCGCCGAAAGCGGAGATCACGCAAGAACTGCTTGCCTCCGCGCTCGATCCGGCGGCCTGTGTCGCCGCGCGAACTGATGTAGGCGGCGCAGCGCCCGACGAGGTCGCAGGTATGGCGGCGGAGCTTGCGGCCGCCGCCAACGAGCGCCGCCATGCGCTCGCCGCCGCTCGGGAACGGCGAAAGCATGCGCTTTTCCACCTCCATGAGGAAGCAGTCGCCTTTGCGAAAGGCGAGCGATGACGGAGTGGTCCTTCAGCTCCGCGATTTTTGGCGGCGCCTGGGCAACACCGGAGATGCGCGCCCTTTTCGCCGACGCTCCGCGCACGCGGCGATGGTTGGATTTGCTCGCGCTGTTGGCCGAGGTTCAAGCCGAATATGGGGTAGTACCGGCGGATGGGGCCAAGGACATCGTCGAGACATGCAGGCTAATAGAGGTCGACGCCGAATTTCTGCGTGAATGTCGGGAAGGTTACGAGACGACCTCCCATTCGACGGCAGGTTTGATCGCTGCTGTTGCGCGCCGTTGCTCCGGGACCGGCGGCGAATGGTTCTATTTCGGCACGACCGTGCAAGACATCGCCGACACATGGTTGATCTTGGCGTTGCGGGATGCGGGTGATTTTCTGATCGACGACCTCGAACGCGCGATCGCCGCGACCGGGGAGCTTTGCCGACGTCATCGCGACACGATCATGGCGGGGCGCACGCACGGCCAGCAGGGTTTGCCGATAACTTTTGGATTCAAAGCCGCTGGATGGCTTGCGGAGTTGCGCCGCCACCGCGAACGCTTCGACGAAATTCGAACACGAATGAATGTCGGCCAGCTTTGCGGGGGAGTCGGAAGCCTTTCAGCCTTCGGACCGCATGCATTGGCCGCGCAAGAACAATTTTGTAGCCGTCTCGGTTTGCGCGCGCCGGATATGTCATGGACGGCGAGCCGTGACATAGTGGTCGAATGGGCGCATCTCCTCGTGCTCACTTCGGCGACGGCGGATCGCATCGGGCACGAGATTTATAATCTGCAGCGCGACGAGATCGGCGAGCTGCGCGAATATTCCGCCACCGAAGGCGTTGGCAGCATCACCATGCCACATAAGCGCAACCCGGAGACGGCCGAGCATCTCGGAACTCTGGCGCGGGTAGTGCGGGCAAACGCGGGGCTTCTGGCCGAGAGTCTCGTTCACGACCATGAACGCGACGGAAGATCGTGGAAGGCAGAATGGCACGCCATTCCTGAACTCACTATGGCGGCCGGAAAGGCGCAATCATTGCTTGCCGCGCTCATTGAAGGTCTGGAAGTGCGCGCAGACCGGATGCGCGCCAATTTGGAAGCAGCCGGCGGCGCCGCGCTTTCCGAAGGAGTCATGCTGGCGCTCGCGCGGCGGATTGGCAAGCAAAGCGCGCATCGAATCATTCATGATCTCGCGCGCGCGGCGCAGAGCGAAGCGTGCCCACTTTCGCAGGCGATCAAAAACGACAGCGAAGTCCGTCGCTTCCTCACCGAGGAAGAA
>JBPFDX010000017.1:0-2912 GCA_051061385.1 Methylocystis sp. | reverse complement strand
AGGATTCATCTTCGGCTACAAAGATATGACCGAAGCTATGGGGCCCTGCGAGAGCGACTGCCCCGAGGACATTCTGGATCTGTTGACGCCGACGGATCGGCCTTACGCAATCGCCTGGCGCGCCCGCTGTCGCGAGAACGTCGCTGCCAAGCGGGACGCGATCAGCAAGTCATCACAGAAACCGGCATCGTCGTCCTGACGGTTTGGCGGCGGCGCCGTCACGGCGATGACTGTCGGCGTGACGGAGCGGAGAGAAGGAAGAGGGCTTGGCCGGGAGGGCGAGCCCGGGAGGAGCAAAGAGAGAGCGTCCCGGGCCGGTCACAATCCCGGAGACAATCGATGAGAACGATCCTCGCCGTTGCTGAAACGCCCTGCGAACAATCCGAACTTTCCTTTATTTCGGACGACAAGCCGCATGCGCTGGTGATAGTGGCGCAAACACTCGTCGCGCATCTTGCGAAGGGACGCGTCATCGACGCCCCAGCCCTGCGCGTGGCGATGGAAGGCGCTTTCGGCGCAAGCGACGCGCAGGGGGCCTGGAGCTGGAAGGACGCTTATGAAGCGCTTGAGGCGGCGCAGGTTTTGTTCCTGCGCCGCTTTGGGCCGGCAATGGTTGCGCGATCGGCGAATGATCCGGCGCGCATTCTCGCGATGATCAAGAAAATCGGCGCGCTGCTGCCGAGCGCAACGCGGCGCTCGGAAGAAAGCGAGGCGCTTCAGCAATTCTCAACGCCGCTGGAATTCGCCTATGTCGCGAGTCTTGCGGCGGGGATCGGCGCTGGCGATGTCGTGCTCGAGCCTTCCGCCGGCACGGGGATGCTGGCGATCCATGCCGAGCTCGCCGGCGCGAAACTCATCCTCAATGAATGGGGCGAGACGCGCGCCGATCTCCTGAAACTTCTATTCCCCCAAGCGCCGCTCAGCCGCGTCGACGGCGCGCAGCTGCACGATCGCCTCGACCTTGGTCTTGTTCCGAGCGTCGTGCTGATGAATCCGCCCTTCTCGTCGTCGCCCCTGATTAAAGGACGGCATGCCGCGGCGACTTTCGAGCATATTCGCGCGTCTCTCTCGCGCCTTCGCGGCGGCGGACGGCTTGTCGTCATCACGGGCGAGAGTTTCGCGCCAACGACGAACGCTTGGCGCGGGAGTTTCGAGCGGTTGCAGGAGCAGGGACGGCTCGTGTTCACCGCCTCCCTCGCGCCCGGATTTTTCGCGCGGCATGGGACGAGCGTTGAGAGCCGGCTGACGGTCTTTGACGAGACGCCCGCGGAGAATTCGAAAGAATTTGTCGCGGGCTTCGGTCCGATCGCCGATCTTTCGGAACTGCTCGCGCTGGTGCAGCGTGAGATTCCGCCGCGCGCGTCTCTTGCGACTGTGCCTGGCAATGGCGAGAGGCCGGTCCAGGGCGGCGCGGGCTCGATCGCGAAGCCCTTCACGCCGATCGTTACAACGCGTCGCGTTGCACCTCGTCTGGCCTTTGCGGATTCTGCGCGTCAAAAGGTGGGTGTCGTTCCGGCCCCTGCCCCACGCGCCGCACCATCTGAGATTGCCGAAGTCGCCTATGAGACGCGCGACTGGAACGCGCCCGAGGGCGGCGCGCTCAGCGCCGGGCTCTATGAGCCCTATGCCGTGCAATCGATCGCAATTGAGGGCGCGAAGCCGCATCCGACGACGCTAGTGCAATCCGCCGCCATGGCGTCCGTCGCGCCGCCAAAGCCAAGCTATCGGCCGCATCTGCCAAAGCGCGTTGTAGAGTCCGGCCTTTTGTCCGACGCGCAGCTCGAAAGCGTCATCTATGCCGGCGAAGCCCATAGCGCCCTTCTCGCCGGCTCCTTCCTCGTCAATGAAAGCTTCGACACGGTCTCCGTCGCGCCGGAAGACGCGGAAAATGCAGTGCGCTTCCGCCGCGGGTATTACCTTGGGGATGGCACGGGCGCCGGCAAAGGGCGTCAGGTCGCTGGCGTCGTTCTCGACAATTGGCTGAAAGGCCGGCGCAAGGCGCTATGGATCTCGAAATCCGACAAGCTTCTCGAAGACGCGCAACGCGACTGGGCGGCGCTCGGCCAGGAGAAGTTGCAGATCGTCCCGCAGTCCCGCTTCAAGCAGGGCGCGCCGATCAAACTGTCTGAGGGCATACTCTTTACGACCTATTCGACCCTGCGGTCGGATGAGCGGCAGGGCCGAGACGGCGCGGTGAAGGCTTCGCGCCTGTCGCAGATTATCGACTGGCTCGGAGCTGATTTCGACGGCGTCATCGTCTTCGACGAGACGCATGCGCTCGCAAACGCGGCTGGCGACAAGGGCGAGCGCGGCGAGAAGACCGCCTCGCAGCAGGGACGTGCCGGATTAAGATTGCAGAAAGCCCTGCCCGGCGCCCGCGTCCTCTATGTCTCGGCGACCGGGGCGACGACGGTCGCCAATCTCGCTTATGCGACGCGTCTCGGGCTCTGGGGCTCGACCGACATGCCCTTCCCAACGCGGCCGGATTTTGTCGCGGCGATGGAGGCGGGCGGGATCGCCGCCATGGAGGTGCTGGCGCGCGACCTCAAGGCTCTCGGCCTCTATGCGTCGCGCGCGTTGTCCTACGCCGGAGTCGAGGTCGAGATGCTGGAGCATCAACTCTCGGCGGAGCAGATCCGCATCTATGATTCTTATGCCGGCGCCTTCGAGATCATTCACAATAATCTGACCGCGGCGCTGGAGGCGGCGAACACCACCGGCGAAGGCGGCAAGGCCTATAATCGCAACGCCAAGTCCGCGGCGCGTTCGGCCTTCGAATCCAACAAGCAGCGCTTCTTCAATCATCTGATCACGGCGATGAAGGTCCCAAGCCTCATCGCTGCGATCGAGCGCGATTTGGAGACCGGTCATGCCGCCGTCATCCAGATCGTCTCGACCAGCGAAGCCCTGAT
>JBPFDX010000016.1:0-47867 GCA_051061385.1 Methylocystis sp. | reverse complement strand
AAAATCCAAACCCGCCCCCTTGAAAGGGCAGACAACAGACCCAGCTCAGCGTGCCGCAACAATTCCAACAACGCCCCCCTAACCACAATACCCCTTGGTATAGAGCAAAACAATCTATCGAATAGCCAATGCAACCCTAGGGGATAGTTAAAAGCCCACCCCTACGGAGCTCCGCGAAGAATCTCAGCGCAGCGCATCATTTCATCCATGTCGCTGGAAGAACGCGATATTTACGATCAGCGTATCAGCGTTCGCCGGCGTGATCTCGTGAATTGCTGCGCCGCGAAGAGCGGCAACCATCCGGGGTGGGCGGCTATTTCTCCGACCATGGGCGAACGCCGGTCGCGTCGGCGCCGGCGAGCGCATCGTGCATCGTAATGCCGTCGAGCTCGAGGTCCGGCGCGATCTCCGCGAGCGGCGCGAGAACGAAGCCGCGGCGGAAAAGCTCCTTGTGCGGCAGCGTCAGCTCGGGATCGTCGATCGCATGGTCGCCCAGAAAAAGGATGTCGACGTCGATCAGCCGCGGTCCCCAGCGCCTGGTCGGCGCGCGGCCCATGTCGGCCTCGATCTTCTTGACCCCCGCAAGCAGCTCATAGGGCGCGAGCGCGGTGTCGCCGATGGCGCAGGCGTTGGCGAAATCGCCCTGGTCGAGGTCGCCCCACGGCGGGGTGCGGTAGATTTTCGAGACTCTCTCGAGCCGAGCCAGCCCCCGCGCCCCGATCAGCCGCAGCGCCTCGCGAATATTCGCCGGCTTGTCGCCAATATTGCTGCCAAGACCAAATCCGACCCGCATGTCTCTCAACCTCCCCGGCGCGCGGCGAGCGTGCGCAACACTTCGAAGGCGGCGCGATGCTCGGCGGCGTCATGCACGCGAAAGACCTGCGCGCCGTCGCGCGCCGCGATCAGATTCGCCGCGAGCGTGCCGACGAGCCGTCCCTCGAGAAGCCCATCGCCAAGGCCCTTGAACAGCGACTTTCGGGAGACGCCGATCAGCAGCGGAAAGCCGAGCGCCAGCAGCTCCGGAATGGCGCGCAGCGCATCATAGTTCTGCTGGCGGCTCTTGCCGAAGCCGATCCCGGGATCAAGCAGAATGTGGCGCTCCGGCACGCCGGCGCCTCGCGCGATGTCGAGCGAGCGGGCGAAGAAGCGCTTCATGTCGGCGACGATGTCGATCTCCGGCTCCGTCGTCTCGCGGTTGTGCATGATCACGACCGCCGCGCCGGCCTGCGCGATCGTTTGCGCCATCTGCGCGTCGCGCTGCAGGCCCCAGATGTCGTTGACGAGGCAGACGCTGAGGCTGAGGGCGCGGCGCGCCGTCTCCGCCTTGTAGGTGTCGATCGACACCGGCGCGCCCGCCGACTCGACAAGCGCGGCGAGCAGCGGCGCGAGGCGCGCCCACTCCTCCTCGGCCGTGAGCGGCGTGTGGCCCGGGCGCGTCGACTCGGCGCCGACGTCGACGATGTCGGCGCCCTCCCCCACGAGCCGCTTCGCCTGCGCCAGCGCCGCCGCGCGACTGGCGAAAAGCCCCCCGTCCGAGAAGGAATCGGGCGTGACGTTGACGATGCCCATGATGACCGGGCGCGTCCCGATCAGCGAAAGGAAACGATCGCGCTGCGTCGCGATCGCCTGCAGGTCGAAGGCCAATCCCGGTCCCGTCAGTCGTCGTATTTCACATAGGCGAAGCGCTGGTCGGTCTCGGGCGTGCCTTCGAGCGCGCCGCCGGCCTTGCCCGGACGCCAGGAGACGACCTCCTCGATCTTCCTGGCGAGTTCGAAGTCCTTGTCGGTGATGCCCTTCGCCGTATGGGTCTGAAGCTTCACCTCGACCCAGGCGTAGGAGGCGGCGATGTCGGGATGGTGCCAGGCCGCCTCGGCGAGATGGCCGACGGTGTTGACGACCATCAGCGTGCCCTTCCAGCTGTGCGTCTTGAACCTTCGCCGGATCCAGCCGTTCTCGTAGCGCCAGTGCGGCAGTTCGCTCTTCAGCCGCGCGGCGATCTCGTCTTCGGAATAGGCGCGCTCTTCCTTTGCCATGACGGCTCCCCTCCTGCGCTTGCGACGCAACATTCTTTCGTCGAGACGCGTTATAGCCTAAACCGGCCCGAAGTCTTCCCTCCGACACAAGAGGCGCCATGCCGGCTAGTGTGAGCGTCGCGGCGAGCGCGCGGCTGCATCTCGGTTTTCTCGACATGAACGGCGGCCTGGGGCGCAAGTTCGGCGGCGTCGGCCTCTCGCTCGACGCGCCGGCGACGCGGCTGACGCTGACCCGCGCCGAGCGGAATTTATTCGAGGGTCCCGAAAGCGCGCGCGCCGCCGCTCTGCTGGAGCGCGCGCAGGAGGCGCTGGGCGTCGCGCATCGCCATCTGCTGACGCTGGAGGAGGCGATCCCCGCTCATGCCGGCTTTGGCTCCGGCACGCAGCTGGCGCTCGCCGTCAGCGCGGCGCTGCGCCGCCTCGAGGACCTGCCGCATGATCCCGCCGCCGACGCGGCGCTGATGGCGCGCGGCGCGCGCTCGGGGCTCGGCGCCGGCCTGTTCCAGCTCGGCGGCGTGGTCGTCGACGGCGGCCGCGGCCCGCACACGATAACGCCGCCGGTCGTCGCCCGGGCCGCCTTTCCCGACGAGTGGCGCGTGCTGCTGGTCTGCGATCCGGGCCATGTCGGGCTGCATGGGGCCGACGAGCGCGACGCCTTCGCCGAACTGCCGCCCGTCGACGCGGCGATGAGCGGCGAAGTGTGCCGGCTGGTGCTGATGCAGATCCTGCCGGCCCTCGCCGAAAAGGAGCTTGCCCCCTTCGGCGCGGCGGTGACGCGCATCCAGGAGCTTGTCGGCGACCATTTCGCCGCGGCGCAGGGCGGACGCCGCTTCACCAGCACCAAGGTGGAGGCGACCGTCGCCCGGCTTCTCGCCGACGGCGCGACCGGCGGCGGCCAGACCTCATGGGGCCCGACCGGCTTCGCCTTCGTCGACAGCGACATGGCGGCGCGCCGCCTGCTCGGGCGCCACGGCGCGCAGGCGCGCGAGGAAGGGCTCGACATTTCGATCCATCGTGGCCTCAACCGGGGCGCGAAGATCGACGCCGTTTACGCACAGATCGCCTAGAGCGCGCTTCACCGCGCACGCGGCGCCGACCCACTCGCGCCGCATTTTTATGGCCTGCTCGCCGCCATGAATTACGCGCGCATCGTCCTTCTTGTGACTTGCGGCCTGCTTCCCGGCGCCGCCCTCGCCCAGGAGGCCCCGCCCTCGAGCGGCGGCGCCTTCATCGGCCGCCTCTTCGACGCCACCGGGCTGCGCAGCCCCCCGCCGCCGGCGCAGGATTTCGTGCGCGCCTCGCGGCCCGAGCGGCTCGAGTACCGCGCTTTCGATCCGACGCCGCCGAAGGACCCCAAGAAGAAATCCGCGGCCGACGTGCGCGCGCTGGCGACGGGGCTCGAAGCCGCCGCCGCCGAGAACCGCCGCCGGGCGGCCGGGGTCGCCCGGCCCGACGCGCCGGCGAAGCCCGCCCGCTAGCGCGCAAGGCCCTAAGCGCGAGGCCCGGCAAGGGCTGTGAGCGGCAAGCGCTTTGCATGTCGCGTCGGAATCCCCCGACGGACGCGTCCCCATGGCCTCTGACTCCGATTCCGCGTCCGACTTCGGACAAACCGATCCCGGCCTCGCCGTGCTGCGCATGGCGGCGCTGATCGCCGAATCGGGCGCCGGCCCCGATGACGAGACTCTCGATCTCCTCTTCGAACAGGTCGAGGCCGGCCATCTCATCGACGCCGCGCCCGCAAAAATGTGGCCGGAGCTCGTGCGCGGGCTGATGAGCCCCGCGCCCTCGAAGATGATCAGGACGCTGCGCGAATGCGGCGCGCTCTTCGAAATCCTGCCCGAGGTCGCCGCGCTCGTCGGCGTGCCGCAGATGTCCGATGGCGAGGCCGAGGTCGATCTTGGCGAACATCTGCTGAAGACGCTCGATGAAGCGGCGAAAAGCGGCGCGCCGCTCGCCGTGCGTTTCGCGCTGCTCGTCATGAATGTCGGAAAGTCGGATTCGCCGCGCGAGCATCTGCCCGTGCATTACCGGCATGTCGAGCGCGGGCGCCCGCGCATTGAAGAAATCTGCGCGCGCTTTGGCGTCCCGGCCGAATGCCGCGATCTCGCGCTGCTGGCGCTTGGCGAATGCGAACGCGTGCACCGCGTGACGAAAATGCGCGCGGGCCCCGTCGCCCTGATGCTCGAACGCCTCGGCGCCTTCGACGCGCCGGAGCGCTTTCGCGACTTGATGATCGTCTGCGCCTGCGATTTTGGCGCCCACCCCGGTCGCGAGGGCCAAAACTATCCGAAGGCGGCGCTGCTGGAGATGGCGCTCAAGGCCTGCGCCGGCGTTACGGAAAACGGCTCGGCGGAGACGCGCCAGAGCGCCCGCGCCGAGGCGATCGCCCTGGCCTTTCGCTCGGAGCGCTGGTCGAGCGAAGTGGGGTAGGAAATGTCGGTTTTTTTGTTCAAAGTCTGCTTTGCGCCAGCTGAGGACGCTCCGCTGCGAGACGGTAAAAATCTCAATTGAGCCGTGGGCAGACCGCCAGTATTCGGCTAAAAATGCAGGTTATCTGCCTCCAAAGACAGGAGCCGCGGTTTAGGATACGCCTACTCGTCTAGGTGTCTCGATGGACATTTTTGACGCTCGACTTTCACTAGCGCTTGCTCTTCAAGAAACAGATGTCTGGTATCATCGAAATTTGTAACCTGCGCAACATCGTGAAGCTTCGCTTCGAGATTCCAGACCGAGGCGTATGGCTGCTGACTGCGGGCAATGGAGGCGGAAAGACCTCGCTGCTAGCTTGCTTGCGCCGCATCGGCCACTCTAATGCGTTCCCTGTCCACTTCCCGTCATCGCTGCAGTCGCCTCGACTAGACGACCATTCGAGCGGCACTGTCACCTATGAGATCCATGGCGAATCCGTCGAATATGCCTACCGCGGCGAACGGTGGACGCCTCGCCCGCGCAGCAACTCGCACCTATTTGGCAGACTTGGGTACTCCTCAGTCATGTACATCGGCGCGACTGCAGAGCGTATCACCCCCCGGCCCGAGGACTTTGACACCCGCAATGTCAGGGCGGCCAGCCCCGTCATAATCGACGCGGCCAACCTCATTTTCGAGACTGACAAGTTCTCGATGCTGCGGACAATTAATCTCACGCGCGGCGCAGGTAACGAGGCGTTTGTCCTCTCGCTCGGAGGCAACCCGCAAACCTATCATTCCGAAAAACATTTCAGCTTGGGTGAGTTGTGCGTTCTAAAACTGCTACGCCTCCTCAAGGACGCAAACAACAACAGCATGATCATCGTCGATGAGCTTGAGATGGCCCTTCACCCACGAGCACAGGTGAAAGTGCTGCGCTATCTTGAAGACCAAGCGCGCGCGAAGTCGCTTACAGTAATCTTCTCTACCCACTCGGTGACGCTCCTAAAATCAATCGACCGGCGGCGCATCATATATCTCGAAAAGCAAGACGATGGCGAAATCAAGCCAATCGTCGGATGCTTTCCGACCTACGCCATCGGCAACATCGCTTCGGACGAAGAAACCCTTCCTGATATTATGCTTTACGTTGAAGACGTGTTCGCCCGCGATGCCCTTACCGCGTTTTTCGAAAAATTCGCCGACGAACATTTTTCCGATCCGACGGCTCGACCGACCACCAAGATCGTACCCGTTGGGCCGTTCAGCGCGGTCGTGGCCTTCCTTGAGCGCAATCGCTCAGTGCTCCCGGACCAAGTAACGCAGAAGGCTGTTCTCGATAATGACGTCGCGACCGATACAATCGCTGGCTGGCGGCGCAATAACAATCACGCTCAGCTCGACAAATTCCAGCGCCTGACGGACGACATCAAGTTTTTGCCATTTGCGCCAGAGGTTGGCCTGATGGAGCACATAGCCGGCAATGTTCGTACCTTCGAGGCTAGTCTGCGCCAGCGTTGCGCAGACAATCAGATTAGGATCGGCGACATCGTGCGCAGGTACGACAGGACGTTGGTTGGCAGTCAGAAACGTCATGCCGCGAAGGTGAGCACAGAGGCGTTGATAGAACACCTTATGCAGCGCACGCAGCGGCCCGTGGATACGGTACGGGAACAACTATGTGGCGTGTTCGCAAACGCGGCCTGGAGTCACTACCGCAACGATTTCATGCAGCTTCTGGCGCCGATGGTTCGGTGAAATAAGCAGCCCGCGAGCGAACTGACTTTGCTATTTTTGGCGACAAGCGTGTGGCCTGCGTGCGAGGGAGGCCATCAACAGGTCACAAGCGGAATTGTCATCCATCGCTGCAATTCGAGCACGTGATGCCTCCTCCCCCCTCACAGCTTGCCTTCATCCGTCAGCGACATGACGTCGGCGACGATTCCGCGCTTGACGAGGCAGCGCCAGGGCGCGCGGTCGGGGCCGACGCCGATCGTCACCGTATTGTTCGCCTCCGCGGTTTCGACGCTGAGAACGACGACCTTCGGATTGTTGGTCTTGCGCTTCACCGCAAGCAGGCATGCGGTCTTGTCGCCGCGCAGCCCGCCCGCGCCGGCGGGCGACGCGCCGTCGGCCGGCGTCGTCGCCGCCCCCGCGCCCGTCCCGGCGCCTGTGCGCTGATCCTCGGCGGCGCGGCAGCCTTTCTTGTAGGACTCGCCATGCTGGTTCTCGTCCCAGCGGCCGGCCTTGCAATCGGCGTAGCCGCGCTTGTATTCGCGCTGCGACGCGGTCGAGGCCGACGCGCCGGCGGCGCCGAGGGTCAGGGCGATGACGGCGGCCGCGGCGACAATGCAATGTTTCATATGCGCCTCCTTAAAAAACGCGAGAACGGCCGAATGCTAATCCCGGCGCGGCCCACCGCGCCAAGGGATTCTCGTTCCCGCCGCGCGACACATCGGCGCGACAGATCCGCGCGACGCGTTCACGCGACTTCGGCGAAGACGCGCGCCGCTTCGCGCCATACGTCATTCCACGCGCCGCACGGGCGGCGGCGCCCAGCGGCCGTCGAGCGCCGGCGGCTTTGGCGCATAGAGGCGCATCGTGATGTTCTCGCTGCCGCCCGCCGGAGACGGAAGCCAGTTGGACTCCTTTTCGGGTCCCGGATTGGCGTTCTGGATGTAAAGATCGAGCGAGCCGTCGGCGTTGTATTTCAGCGGATCGCGGTCGCCGATCGCAAAGCGGTTCAGCGCATTGGCGACTTGAAAGCCGGCGCCGTCGTAAAGCGTGATCGACCAGAAAGCGTCGACGGGCGGCAGCTCGGCCTTCGCGAAATGCAGGACGTATTTCTCCTCGCCCTTGAGCGGCTTGCCGTCGCCGTCGGCGAGATTGAGCGGGTAGATCGCGTCCTCGGGCTGGTTCGCGCCAAGCCCCACCTGCGCGACAATGGCGCGTTTCAGATAATAGTTCCCATAAACGCCCATCGTGTCGGTGTTCATCTGCCAGCCGTTCACGACGCGCGCCAGCGTCGGCGTCTTTTCCTTCATCAGCGCAAGACCGTCTGTGCGCGCCTTTTCGAGCGCGCGCTTCACGGCGGGATCGGCGGAGTCGAAATTGAAGCTTTTGCCGCGCTCGACGCCGATGCGCTTCAAGCGCGCGAGCTGCGACCAGTCCGTCACATGCGGCGGGTTCGCCTTCATCAGCTCGGCGCCATAGGCGAAGAATTTGCCCGCCGGCATCGCGTCGACCTGCTCGAGCGGCGGCGTTTTCATATCGACGTTGGGGTCGATCTTCGCCGCTGTGGGCTTCTGCGGTGTGCGCCAGTGCGAAAGCGGGGTGAGCCTGTAGCCGTCCTGAATTGCGTGGACGGCGTCATAATCCTGCGGTCCGTTCGTTTGCGTGCGCCCGATGATCCAGACATAGGGCGTCGGCGCGTCGATCCGCTCCACGCCGGCGGGGAGTCGCCCTTTCCAGTTCTGCGGGACAATGGCGAAATTGCCGGCGCCCGTGCCGCTGGTGCGCTTGCCGGGAACGGCGAAGACGTCCGTCCACATGTCGAGCAACGGCAGCAGGTAGTAGCGCCCCTTCGTGTCGGGCGTCGAAAGGATGATCGGCTCCTTGGTCAGATCGAGCCATGCGATGGAGTAGAGCGTATCGAAATTGGGGCGCACGACGTCGCGAAATTCCGCCGGCGGATAAGTCCGCACGTGGTGGAATTCGTTCATCGGTCCTGCGCCCGAATTCTTTCCCGCCTCGATGTTGGTCATGACCTTTCGCGTCACGTCCATGGTGATCAGCGGATAAAAATAGAGATAGGCCTCCTTGCCGATCTCATAGGCTTCCTGTTCGGCGATCGGCTCGGCGGCGCAGGCGGCGTGCTGAAACGCGATCGACCCCAGCCCCAGAGCCGCTATGGCGACAAGCTGAATTCCAAGATGCAGACGCACTGGCGGCCTCCTTTTTATCGACACGAGAGAGCGCGCGTGCGCAGAGGCTCGCGCGTGGTTTGGCGCGCACGCTGCTCGAATGACGCGTCACAGGGGCGTCAGGTTTGTCGTCGCCCGCTTGGCGCCGCGAACCGGCGCTGACCTGCGCGAAACAATTGGCGGCCGGCTGGTTACGCCGGCAGCATGATCACCTTCGTCTTGATCGGCGTGCGCGAATAGAGGTCGAGCATGTCCTGGCTGAGGAGGCCGGTGCAGCCGCTCGTGATGCCCTGACCGAGCGTGTCGGGGTCGCTGGTGCTGTAGATCGTGTAGACCGTGTAGACGCCGTTCTTATAGAGATAGAGCACGCGGGCGCCGAGCGGATTCTCCAGGCCTCCCGGCATGCCGCCGGCGTATTTGCGCGCCTCGGGCTGGCGCGCCATCATCTCCTTGGGCGGCGTCCAGGTGGGCCATTCGGCCTTGCGCCCGACATAGACTTCGCCGCTCCAGAGAAACCCGGGTCGGCTGACATTGGCGCCGTAGCGCGTCGCCATTCCATCGCCTTCGATGCGGTAGAGATGGAACTTGCCGGGATCGATGACGATCGTGCCCGGCGCTTCCTTGCTGTCGTAGCGCACCTTCTGGCGAAAATATTTCGGATCGACTCTGCTGATGTCGACTGCAGGGATCGGGAATTTCTCGCTCGGCACGGCTGCGTAAAACTTCGCCGCCTCGGCGCGCAGCAAGTCGTCGGACGATACGCAGCCGGCGAGGCCGGCGGCGCCTATGCCGGCGGCGGAGCCGACCAGAAACGACCGGCGGCTGAGGCGCCCCGACGCAAGCCCGTGTTGAGCTTCATCGCTGCTTTCGCCGGCGCCGGCGATCCCGTTGTCCATGTTCATGATTTTGGAGTCCCCACCCCTGTCGCCGATCAGAGAATGCTCCGGCATAAACCCGCTGAGCGTTTTGGCTGAGCCGAGATAGCCATAACTTGCTTTTCGGAATGTAAAGAACGTCGGCTTTGCCGCGTGATTTCGGTCATTCTGTGGCGCCGTCCGCCACGCGCGACGAAGCGCGCCATCCAGCCGCCTACCCCGTCCGCTCATGGCGCCGCGTCGGCTGAGAAATTGCTTTGAAGAATTATGATGTTGCGCGGACGCGTCGCCCCGAGGCGGCGCTTCCGCGCATTTCAGGCGCGCGGGGGCTCCGAAGATCGATCGCGCCCCTTGTTGGCGAAGCAGGCCGCTCGCGCGCTTCGTTCGCTATGCAGCTCAGTCGAACTGGCGTGACGTAGCCGCCGCCTACCCCGGTTGCAGGAGATTTGCGCCACGATCGCGGAGAGCCGTCGCCGCACAGTCAAGCCTGCGAATGCATCCGTCTCGTCGCGATGAAGGCCGCGGTCAAGAAGCGTTGCGAAGTGCGACATTGTCGAATAATTCCGGTGCTGTACATTGATCAGTCACGATTGTCGGGAGCGCGCCTCATTGTCCGTGCCGATTGAGACCACTCCGCGTTTTCCGACAGGCGTTCCGGGACTCGACAGAGTTCTTCACGGCGGTCTTCCCCGCTGCGCGCTGATTCTCATCGAAGGCCCGCCGGGCAGCGGCAAGACCACCATGGCGCTGCAGTTCCTGCTCCAGGCGGTTCGCGCGGGTGAAACCTGCCTGCTCGCGACGAGCGCCGAGTCGCCGCAACAGCTGCGCTCGATCGCCGCCTCGCACGGATGGAGTCTCGACGGGGTCAATATCACGGGACTGTCCGAGCCGCCGAGCGCCGAAGACAAATGGCTCGATTACACGCTGTTCCCGGAAGCGGAGGTCGAGATCGGCGAGACGTTCGACCATCTTTTTTCCGAAGTCGAACGCTTGAAACCGAAGCTGCTGGTGCTCGACACCATCTCGAGTCTGCGCATTCTGGCGCCGACGCCGGCCTTCCACCGGCGCCAACTGAAACGTATTCGCGACTTCATGGCGGCGCGCGACTGCACGACGGTCATGCTGGATGAAGCATCGACGGGGGAAAAGGATCTTCGCAGCCAGACGATTTCCGACGGCATCATCGAATTGTGGCAAAAGCCGTCTGCATACGGCGCAGACCGCCGCGCGTTGCGCGTGAGAAAACTGCGCGGCTGCAGCTATGTGAGCGGCTCGCATGACGTGACGATCGCCGCAGGCGGGCTGACCGTGCACCCACGCCTCGTCGCGCAGAGCTTTCCGAGCCTCACGGCGGGGCCGCCGCTCGACTCCGGCAATCCGGAGATTGACGCGCTTGTCGGCGGCGGGCTTCCCCGCGGTTCGAACACGCTCGTCGTCGGACCCGCAGGCGTGGGCAAATCGACCATTTCATCTCTCTACGCAATGGCCGCGGCCAAGCGCGGCGAGAAATGCGCCGTTCTGCTGTTCGATGAGAGCGAGGAGAGCTATATGATGCGCAGCGAGGGATTGGGCCTCGACATGCGCGCTGAAGTCGAAGCCGGACGCATCGACCTCAGGCATCTTGATCCGGCCGAACTGAGCGTCGGCGAGATCGCCTCCCTGCTTGTGGATCGAATCGAGAAGCAGGGCGTGAAGCTCGTCGTCATGGACACGCTGAACGGCTATCTGCAATCCGCGATGGAAGAACCGAGCGTCATTCTTCACATCAGGGAGCTGCTCTCCTTTCTGAGCCGTCGCCAGATTGTCACCCTCATGACGCTGACCCAGCACGGACTCTTTGGAACGGAACTCTCCGCGCCGCTGGACTTCAGCTTCCTGGCCGACAATGTGTTCCTGCTGCGCTTTTTCGAGCTTGACGGCGCCCTGCACAAGGCTTTGTCGATCGTCAAGAAGCGTGGCGGCCGACACGAGCACACAATCCGCAAGCTGACGATGAGAACGGGAGGCGTCGACGTCAGCGAGCCGCTCATAGGCTTCACCGGCGTCCTGACGGGCACGCCGATGTATCATCCCGAAGCCATCGCGCCGATTCGATAATGGCGGTGCATAGCGCAGCGGAGATTGTCCCGAGAGCCGACGACGGCCTGCGCGTTCTGATCATGACGCCCGCCGGACGCGACGCCGCCCTTGCCGAAGACGCGCTCAATCGCAGCGGTCTTCGCAACCGCGTTTGCAGCGACGAAGAAGAGCTGCGCCGAGAGATCGCGAAAGGCGCAGGCTGCGTTCTGATCGCGGAAGAGGCCTTGCCGCATGGTTGCGCATCCACCCTCGAAGATTTGATCGGTCCTGAACCGGCATGGTCCCGGCTGCCCATCGTGCTGCTTCTTGCCCACGGCCGCGCGCACAAGGACCTGGACTTGCTGCGAAGGGTGGAAAAGCGCCCCAATGTCAGCTTCATCGAACGCCCGGCGCCGAAACGCTCGCTGATCAGCGCGCTCAAGAACGCGATTGAAGCCCGTCGTCTACAATACGCCATTCGCGACGCGCTGGAGGCGCTGCAGACCGCCAATCGCCGCAAGGACGAGTTCCTCGCCGTGCTCGCGCATGAGCTGCGCAATCCTCTGGCCGCGATCAGCTCCGCAGCTTACATCAAGCGGCGCTCGGCCGGCGGCGATGGCGACGCCATGCTGTCGGTGATCGAGAGGCAAACGCAACAGCTCACTCGGATCGTCGACGACCTCCTCGAAGTTTCGCGCATCACCCGCGGCAAGATAGACCTTCAAAAGGAGCGGCTGGATCTCGTCGCGCTCGTGCGCGAAGTGTTTGAAAATGGGGCCGACAAACTTCAGGCCGGAAAACATCGCAAACAGCTCTCCGCGAACTCGACACAGCTTTTCATCGACGGCGATCCCGTGCGTCTCAACCAGGTGTTCGCCAATATCCTCAACAACGCCGCGAAATACACCGCGGATGACGGCGCCATCGATGTGACAGTGACGCGGGAGGACGGCTTCGCGGTGGTCGTCGTCAAGGATACGGGCGTCGGCATTCCGCCCGACATGCTGACGCGCGTTTTCGACATCTTCGCCCAGGTCGACAGCAACCTCGGAAGGGCGCAAGGCGGGATAGGCGTCGGACTATCGCTTGCCCGCAGCCTCGTCATGCTGCATGGAGGCGCGATCGAAGCCCGGAGCGGCGGCGCGGATAAGGGCAGCACGTTCATCGTCCGGCTTCCGTTGAGCGAAGCGCCCGCCGCCTCGAAGGCGGCGCCCCCGCAAGCGACGACCGAGCGCCGCGCATCGCGGACCAAGGTGTTGGTCGTGGACGACGACCGCCTTGTCGGCGAACTCACCGGCGAGCTGATCGCTTCCTTCGGAATGAATGTCCGGGTCGTCGCTGGCGGCGCCGAGGCGCTGGAAATCATTCCGCAGTTCAAGCCGCGCATCGTCTTTGTCGATATCGGCATGCCCGGGCTCGATGGTTACGAGACCGTGCGCCGAATCAGACAGCTTCCGGACGGAGAGTCGCTCTTCGTCGCAGCCTTGTCGGGCTGGGGCCAGCCCGAGGATTGCAGGAGAAGCGCCGTAGCCGGCTTCGACCGGCATTTCGTCAAGCCCATCAAGATTTCAGAACTGGAAAAATTATTCGCGGAGTCGCCAGCCTAAGCAGACGGCGCGTGATTCGTTGCACCTCGATAGCGCAGGCAAGCGAGCCCCGCGGGGCGTCTTCCTGATTGCTCAGGCGCCTGTGGGATGTGACGCGCCGCACTTCTCCAGTCCAGGCGTTCGTGCTACCCGCCGTCTATTGTTCGTGGACCTTGGGGGGCCATGTCATGACGATCATTTCGATGCGCCGACGCGAATTCCTGGGCGGCCTGCTTGGCGCGAGCGCCGTCATCATCGGGCGGCGCGCCTATGCCGCCGACGCGATGGAAGACATCGGCCGACTCAAGCCGGGCGAATTCATCTGGCGTCCCGAGCTCTCCGCCGCGGGACCTGTCTCCGTCGTCGTGTCGCTGCCACAGCAGCGCGTGCACGTCTATCGCAACGGCGTCCGCATCGCCGTGTCCACCTGCTCGACCGGGAAGCCCGGACATTCGACGCCAACCGGCGTCTTCGTCGTGCTCGAGAAGGACAGGAACCATCACTCGTCGCTTTACGACGACGCGCCGATGCCCAACATGAACCGCCTTACCTGGTCGGGCGTCGCGCTGCATGCCGGCAATCTGCCCGGCTATCCGGCGTCGCATGGCTGCGTGCGGCTGCCGATGAAATTCTCCGAACTGCTGTTCGGCGTCACCCATATCGGCACGCCGGTCATCATCGCGGGCGCGCACACCGATCCCTGGGAGCTGACCCATCCGGGCATGGTGTTGAGCGGCTATGCCGAACAGGAGTTTGAGCAGGTGCTTTCCGGCCTCGAAGGCAAGAAGCATCCGTCGGACTGGACGGAGTCGGAGAATTATCCCGTCACCAGCGTCATCGCCTCGTCGGCGGACCATGTGATCGAGCTGATCGAGAATGATCATGTGATCGCGCGATCGACGCTCGGCCTCGAGGGCGGCGACAAGCTCGGCTCGCACGTCTTCGTGCTGAACGGCGCCGACCAGAATTCGCGCGGCATGCACTGGAGCGCGATCACGCATCATCGCGACGATACGGCGCTTGCGCCGGACGGCAATGTGATTCAGCGGATTCGCGCCGAGCCGTCCTTCATCTCCGCCATGCAGACGCGCATGCATCCCGGCATGACGATGGTGCTGACCGACGCGCCGCTGTCGCCCGACAGCCGCTCCGGCAAGGATTTCGTGATCGTCACCACCGATTGATTCGGATTGCGTAAGGGGCGCGCCGGCGCGGGATCGGCGCGCGTCATGGGCGAACGGCTGTCGCGCGCGCCGCGTCGCGAGAGCGGCGGCGCAAAGCCGCCTTTTTGACCCATTTCTTTCACACAATAGGCCTGCGCAATCGGCCGCCGCGCAAGGCCGGCCATCGCGCCAGCGGCCTGATTTTCCGCCAACTCCGTATCCTGCACACCGGCCTCTGACGGGCAAAACGAGTCGAGGACGGTCCAAGAGAGGGGGTCAAAAATGATTCCAGCGCGACGTTTCGCTGCATCGCTGACAATCTCAGCCGCATTTCTTGCGTGTCTTTTTCCAGTGTCGCAGGCGCAGGGCCAGGAGTCGTCGGGCTGCACGGAAACAGCCGAGGTCGCGGTCCTTGCGTCGCCAATCGCGCCCTGGAAGGGCGCGCCGCTGCGCGTTCTCGTCGCCGCCGAAAAGCCGCACGACGGCGCGCTCTCGCTGATTTCGCCCGATGGAAGCGTCGCCGCCACGGGTCGCCGCCAGCTGGGCGGACCGCCCTATGTCTGGTTCGCCGAAGTCGCCGCGCCGGCCGCCGGAACCTGGCGCGCGACGCTCTCGGGCGACGCCGTGTCCTCCGGCTGCGGCGCGGTCGCTAAGGACATTACGGTAAGCGCGCGCAAGCCGGCGGGGCCGCACACGCCGGAAGGCCGTGTCTGGGAGCTGCGCGACACATGGGATCGCGCATCGGAGAATTTGTATTCGGCGTGGGTCGCCAAGCTTTTCGACGCGCCGCTCGAAGCGGAACAGTCGTGGAAGGCGTGGCACGAAGTCGTGCGCGACCGGTCGCGCAACATTTTGTTCAATCATCTCGGCATGGGCGAAGACAGCGTCGCGCTGTCGCTCAAGCCCGACTGCGCCGATTTCGTCTACTTCCTGCGCGCCTATTTCGCGTTCAAGATGGGTCTGCCCTTCGCCTATTCGAACTGCTCGCGTGGGGCCGGCGGCGCGCCGCCGCGCTGCAATGAGCGGTTCGACATGCTGCATCCCGAAGTGACCCGGCCCGCGCCGCCGCCCGAGCAGGCCGTGGCGTCGGCCGCCGTGCCGCCGGCGCCCACCCGTATCGCCGCCGCTCCTCCGACGAACTTCCTCCAGCAGCTGTTTTCGCAGCCTCAGCAGACCCAGCCGGGCGCGCCAGTCGCCCCGGCCGCGCCGGTCGCGCCCGCCAGGCCGCCCGCGCCGAAGCGGCTCGGGCTGACGGCGGGGTTTGGCGCATTCGCGCGGGCCGTCGGCGACGTCGTCCATTCCGGTTCGGCGCGGACTTCGGCAAACAGCGACAAGACGGATTTCTACACGGTGCCGCTGTCGCAGGAGGCGCTGCGTCCCGGCACGGTCTACGCAGATCCCTACGGCCACGTCATGATGCTCGTGCAGCGCGTCCCGCAGACGGTGGACGCCGCGGGCGTCTTTCTCGCCGTCGACGCCGAGCCCGACGGCTCCATCACCCGCAAGCGGTTCTGGCGCGGCAATTTCCTTTTCGTCAACGAACCTTCGCTCGGCAGCCCCGGCTTCAAGCGCTTCCGGCCGGTCGTGCTCGAAAAGGGCGGATTGCGGGCGCTCTCCAACGCGGAGATCGCCAGAAATCCGGACTATGGCGATTTCTCGCTGGAGCAGACGCAGCTCGGCGCCGAGGAGTTCTACGACCGCATGGATGAGGTGATGTCGCCCGAGCCGCTCGATCCGATGCGCGCGATGACGGCGGCGATCACGGCGCTCGAGGAGCAGGTGAAGACGCGCGTCACGGCGGTCGAAAACGGTCGCAAGTTCCAGAACGGCGGACGCGGCGAGGCGTCGATGCCGGATGGTCCGGCGATCTTTGCGACCGCGGGCCCTTGGGAGGATTTCTCGACGCCGGCGCGCGACCTCCGCCTGCTGATCGCGATCGACGTGGTGCGCGGTTATCCCGATCGCGTCGCGCGGCGCAGCGACCGCTACGCGATGCCCAACGGCGAGAGCCCCGCCAGCGTGAAAGCGCAGCTGCAAAGCGCCCTTGCGCATGAACTCGCGGCCCGCACTTTCTCCTATACGCGCAGCGACGGCTCCGCCTGGACGCTCTCGCTGAACGACGTCCTCGACCGCGCAGCCGACCTGGAGATGGGATACAACCCCAACGACTGCGTCGAACTGCGGTGGGGCGCGGCGGAGGGGAGCGCCGAAGCGGCGACCTGCGCGCGACGGGCGCCTGCCGGGCAGCGCGCCAAGATGAGCGACTATCGCAGCTGGTTCCGCGAGCGCCACTGGCCGCACGCCTAGCGAAAGCGCGCGGCTTGCGCCATGACGTTTCGCCCCTCCCTCGCGCCTGCAAAATAGGCTAGAGTCGCAGCTTCGCGCTTTCCGGAACAAAGTCAGAATGTCGGATTTCTATCGCATCAAGCGTCTGCCCCCTTATGTCTTCGAGCAGGTGAACCGCCTCAAGGCCAAGGCGCGGGCCGGCGGCGCCGACATCATCGATCTCGGCATGGGCAATCCGGACCTGCCGGCCCCCAAGCATGTCATCGAGAAGCTCGTCGAGACCGCCGGCAAGCCGCGCACCGACCGCTACTCGGCGAGCAAGGGCATCGCCGGGCTGCGCCGCGCCCAGGCCGGCTATTACGCCCGCCGCTTCGGCGTGGCGCTCGATCCCGAATCGCAGGTCGTCGCGACGCTCGGCTCCAAGGAGGGCTTCGCCAATATGGCGCAGGCGATCACCGCGCCGGGCGACGTGGTGCTGGTGCCCAACCCCTCCTACCCGATCCACGCCTTCGGCTTTCTGATGGCCGGCGGCGTCATCCGCTCGGTGCCCTCGGCGCCGACGCCCGACTATTTCCGCGCGCTGGAGCGCGCGATCCTGCACTCGATCCCCAGGCCCATCGCGGTGATCGTCTGCTATCCGTCCAATCCGACGGCGGAAGTCGCCTCGCTGGATTTCTACAAGGACCTCGTCGCCTTCGCGAAAAAGCACGAGATCTTCATTCTCTCCGACCTCGCCTACGCCGAGGTCTATTTCGACGACAATCCGCCGCCCTCCGTGCTGCAGGTGCCGGGCGCGATGGACGTCACCGTCGAATTCACTTCGATGTCGAAGACCTTCTCGATGGCCGGGTGGCGCATCGGCTTCGCGGTCGGCAACGAGCGGCTGCTGTCGGCGCTGGCGCGGGTGAAGAGCTATCTCGACTACGGCGCCTTCACGCCGGTGCAGGTCGCGGCGGTCGCGGCGCTCAACGGCTCCGACGACTGCGTCAAGGAAATGCGCGCGATCTACAAGCGGCGGCGCGACGTGATGGTCGAGAGCTTCGCGCAGGCGGGTTGGCCGATCCCGGCCCCGCGCGCCTCGATGTTCGCCTGGGCGCCGGCGCCCGAGCGTTTCCGCAACATCTCGACTCTCGAATTTTCGAAGCTGCTGATCGAGAAGGCCGACGTCGCCGTCGCGCCGGGCGAGGGCTTCGGCGAACATGGCGAAGGATTCGTGCGCCTGGCGCTCGTCGAGAACGAGCAGCGCATCCGACAGGCGGCGCGCAATCTGCGCCGCTTCTTCGAGACGGCGGAGACGCAGCTGCATAATGTCGTGCCGCTCGCTGCGCGGGGGTGACGTTCGCAGGTCCTCATGGCCGTCCTTGATGGCCGGCCATCCACGTCATGCCGTTCGGTCCTATTGTGAGGTAAAGAGCAGCTTCACACCGTGGATGCCCGCGACAAGCACGGGCATGACGTGGTTGGTCAGCCGGCGAAATAACGCTCCAGCACATTGAGATACACCGCGCAGAGCCCATCGATGTCGGCGACGCGGGCGTTCTCGTCGACGGCGTGGATCGTCTCGTTGGTGAGGCCGAATTCCAGCACCGGACAATAATTGACGATGAAGCGCGCATCGGAGGTGCCGCCGGTCGTCGAGAGTTCCGGCGTGTGGCCCGTCACCTGCCGCACGGCCCCGCTCACAAGCTCCGTAAAGTGGCTGGGCTTGGTGATGAAGGACCTGGCGTTCGAAGGTGGGAATTCCACTTCGACAGTCGCGTTGGGCGCCGCTTCCTTGATCACCTGTAGAATGCGTTCTTTCAGCGACTCATGCGTCCAGACGTCGTTGAAGCGGACGTTGAACTCGGCGCGCGCCTCGCCCGGAATGACGTTGACCGCCCTGTTGCCGATGTCGATCGTCGAGAATTCGAGATTGGAGCGCTCGAAATGCGTGGTGCCTTTGTCGAGTTCGTGGCCTGAGAGCGCTGCGACGATGCGCGCGATGATCGGCGCCGGATTTTCCGCGCGCTGCGGATAGGCGACATGGCCCTGCTTGCCGATGACGCGAATGCGTCCGCTGAGCGAACCCCGCCGTCCGATCTTGATCATGTCGCCGAGCGTCGAAGCATTGCTCGGTTCGCCCACGACGCAGTGATCGAAGCGCTCGCCGCGCAGGCGCGCCCATTCGAGCAGCTTCACCGTGCCATTGATCGAAACGCCTTCCTCATCGCCGGTGATGAGCAACGAGAGCGTTCCCTTCGGGGGAGCGCCATGCCGCTCGACATAGTCGAGCGCCGCAGCGACGAACGCCGCGATCGCCCCCTTCATGTCCGAGGCGCCGCGGCCGTAGACGCGCCCGTCCGAGACTTCCGCCGAGAACGGGTCGAAGCGCCAGCGCGCCGGATCGCCCGGCGGCACGACGTCGGTGTGGCCGGCGAAAGCGAGATGCGGCGCGCCTTCGCCGATCCTGGCGAAGAGATTGTCGATGTCGGGCGTGCCGGCTTCCGAGAACACGACCCGATGGGTCTCGAAGCCTGCGGCCTTCAGCGCCTTTTCGACGACGTCGAGCGCGCCGGCGTCGGACGGCGTCACGGAGGGACAGCGGATGAGTTCGCGGGTAAGCGCGACTGCGCGAGACTGGGTCATCTTAAAAAGGCTTTCGGCAGTCCGGCCTGTTTCAAGACCTCGCTCGCCGTATGGCGCGATTTGGTGGTTCGAGGCAACGTGAAATTCCGGTTGGTGATCGGACTATGCCAGATCTCGTGGCTGCCTTGCCGGGGCGCACCAATCTGCAGACGACGGCGATGAGATGCGCAACGATCTGCGGATAAAAGTCCGCCATCAGCCGGCGGCGAGCCCGAGATGCGTCTCCGCCTTGAAAGTAAGAGAAACGTCCCGCACGCTCTTGCCATCGAGTTCGAGCAGGTCCGGCAAGACGGATCGAACTTCGTCAATCATCGACTGCCAGGAAGGCGCCTCGACGACCAAACCCGGCGCGTCGTGGCTGGTTGCGATCCAGACGTGAGCTTCATCGTCCCAGCGGGCGTCAATTTGGATTGGCGTTGGGTAGTGTCTCAGTTTGAATTTTCCTCGCGCAATTTTTTGTAAGGGCCGCGCTTTCCGGGCTTGGGTGCGTCCGCGTCCATCGCCTCGACAATCTGCTCCCAAGTCATGACCGTATCGGACAGGCCGGCGGTCATCGCCGGGGTGACGCGAAGCGTCTTGTGGATGCGCAGAAAGTTATACCAAACGGCGTAGATCGCGACCATGTGCGCGTGGTTTTCGAACTTCTTTGAGAATGCATTGGTGAGCCGCGTGAAGCGGCGATTGGCCATGCGCATGGTGAGGTTTGAACGCTCAACGTAGCTGGTCGAAATGTGCTTTTCGTCCGGCTTGCCTTCGATCTTCGTTTTCTTGATCCCCGTGCATTCGGCGGGGCTATAGCGGCCTTTGAAGGACTCCGGCGCATTGCCATAGAGCTTTACGAGCATCGCGTAATCAACGTCCGCGCCAAACGCGCCTTCGACGGCTTCAAGGTAAGACTTATGGCCGTCGCTCGTAAGCTGAATGCGCGTGATCACGCGGGACGCCACATCGTCCATAAACCACTTCGCGCATTCTCCATCGCGACCGCCGCAGAAATGCGAAACGAGCAGCTTGGTATCGGCTTCGATCGCCGTCCAAGTCCAAACGTCGCCGGCGCCATCGGGGGCGGCCTTGGCGCCAGCGACATTCTTTTCCTTCGCGTAGCAGAACGCCCAAGCCTCATCGACTTGAACGCGCTTGGCGGCGACGCCGCGCACGTTGGCGTCATGGAAGCTAGCGCAGAACCGGCCAGCGTCCACAAGCAGCTTCGACACGGTGTTGATGCTCGTATCCGTCAGGCGCGAGACCGAACGCATCGAAGCGCCTTCGCAGAGCATCGCGAGAATTTGGGCGCGGGTTTTCGTGTCGAGCTTGTTCATATTTTCAATATGAACTTTTATGCTTAGGTAGTCAACCATGTAATCAGCGCATTTACGGCTTTTGTCAACGCCTCCAATGTGCTACTCAACGCTCATATGTTATCTCCGACGCATAACTTATGAGCATACAGCAATGAAGAAGCCGGTTTCCGATGATGATTGGTTTACGCTGGAATATGAGATTTCGACGCTTTTCGACGGCGCGCCAATCGATGAAGAGGATTTGTTTGCCGGGAGATCCGCCGAGGTCAGCAAGATCATTGATGCTGTTTTCACGCGATCAAAGCACGTCGTCCTATTTGGTGAACGGGGCGTTGGCAAAACATCCCTCTCAAACGTGTTTTGGAAGCGTTTCAATAAAACAATTAAAAGCTTTGTCGTCGGACGCGTTCAAGGCGGGCCTTATGATACTTTTTCTTCGCTTTGGATAAGAGCGCTAGAAGAATTGCATGCGAACGCGGTTTCTGTCGGAAAAGAATCTTTGATACCGATCGACGTCAATTATGAAACAATTACGCCGTCACAGGTTCGGAGGGAGTTACAAAAATGCGGAGCTAATGCTTTGCCGATTATTATTATTGATGAATACAACGAAGTCGTTGATGAAGCGGCAAAGCGCCTTACTGCCAATCTTATAAAAGAATTGTATGATTTTTCGATTACAGCAACGGTAATACTTGTTGGTGTTGCGGAAAATATATCGGAGCTGATTGAAGATCACGCATCCATTGATCGTGCGTTAATCGAAGTTCCCCTCAACAGAATGTCAAAAGCCGAACTGGGAGAAATAATTCAAAAACGAGTAAGTAGGACAGTAATGCAATTTAGCGTAGATGCAATTTGGACAATTGTGGTTCTATCAAGAGGACTGCCATATTTTACTCAGACGTTATCTAAGTATGCCGCGCTTCAGGCTATCAAGAGACGTTCAATCGTTGTCGTGAATGACGATGTAGAATCTTCTATGAGTAAATTCATAGAGGATACAGAGAAAAAGTTTAAGGAAGCTTACCGTGCGGCAACGCGGAGTAATCAAGATAACTTTTTCCAACAATCGCTATTGGCGTGCGCATTAGCAAAATCAGATGACGAAGGTTTTTTCACGGCAAATGATGTGGTTGAGCCGTATAGCGCGATAATGAACGAAAAAAAGAGGATTGCTCATTTTGAAAAGCACTTACGCAGGTTCTCTACTAACGAAGGAGGAAATATACTAATAAAAAGGGGCGGTGATCGTCAGCAAACATTTCGTTTTGCTGACCCAATGATGCAGCCTTATGTAATAATTCGCGGGATACAGTGTAAGATGATTGACGACAACGCAAAAACTATTCTTCTCCAGAAGGAACAAGGCGATCTTTTCCCCAACGCTTAGCCGCCGCCTTCTTGGCAATCTCAGCGCGTCGCTCTGGAGTCATGCTCTCGGCGCGCTTCTTCCCGCCCTTGCGGCCTAGTTCGGCGGCGGCTTGATTCTTTGCGGGCGCGTTGCCGTAATCCTCTGGCTCTTCGCCAGTGAGGATGCGCATGACTTTGACGGCGCGCGCTATGGCGTCGGCGGGGCGTTTCTCGCCTTTAGGTCCGGTCGGCATTAGATGCGAACCCACCGTTTTGGCGATGAATTGGGAACCTCCTTCATAGATTTATCAATGTTCGTCATCCACTCCAAAACCCGCGCAGATTGTATCTCTGACCGCTCAAACTGAGCTGCTATCTCCTGCGCTGTTCTCGGCAGATCGCCGGGTTGCAGAATCCTCTTTATCTGCACATACAATGGATCCTCACGCATCCGCGCCTCCCAATGCTTTGTGTCAAGCATACCATGGGAGATTGCCCCGGCGCGAGGCGGCGTCAAGATGGCCAAAATTCAAACTGAGACACTACCTGGCGTTGTCATACGGAGAAAAGTCGGTCCGCGCCGGCGGCGTGTCAAGCGAGCCCCTGCGGCCAAGCGCTTCCTCATCGCACCGTGGAATTATCCTCCCGCCAGCCCAGTTCATAGATGGTCCAGAGCGCGGCGGCGACGAAGAGCGCATCGGCGCCCCAGACATACCAGCGCGACATGACCTCGGCGGCGCGCGGCTGCCAGAAATGCGCGGCGCCGGCGATCAGCGCCAGCAGCGGCGCTATGCTCGCGAGGCCGAGCGGCGGCGAACGGCCGCGGTCGCGAAAGCGCTTGGTCGAAAGATTGATGAAGCTCACGACGATGAGCATCACCGCGAAGGCGTAGAAGATGACATAGGCGTAAGCCAGCACCGTCATCGGCGCGAAGAAGGGCGTCGTCGCAAGGTCATGGACCGAATAGGGCTGAAGCGCGAACCAGATCAGCGTCAGCGCCAGAAGAACCGCGGCGAGCGCGCCCGCGCCGCGCAGCCAGGCGACGCGATCGATGCGGCCCTGTTCCGTCTGATAGAGAAAGCGCAGGCGCTCGCGGTCCATCAGTCCCTCAGGAGTTCGTTGATGCCGGTCTTGCTGCGCGTCTGCGCGTCGACCGTCTTGACGATCACCGCGCAATAGAGCGACGGGCCAGGCGCGCCGTCCGGCAGGGGCTTGCCCGGCAGGCTGCCGGAAACGACGACCGAATAGGGCGGCACATAGCCCATGTGAACCTTGCCGGTGGCGCGATCGACGATCTTGGTCGAGGCGCCGATAAAGACGCCCATCGACAGCACCGAGCCTTTGCCAACGACGACGCCTTCGACGACCTCCGAACGCGCGCCAATGAAACAGTCGTCCTCGATGATGGTGGGGTTGGCCTGCAAGGGCTCCAGCACCCCGCCGATGCCGACGCCGCCGGAAAGATGCACATTCTTGCCGATCTGCGCGCAGGAGCCGACGGTGACCCAGGTGTCGACCATCGTGCCGCTGTCGACATAGGCGCCTAGATTGACGAAGGAGGGCATGAGGATCGCGCCCGGCGCGACATAGGCCGAGTGGCGCACGATTGCGCCCGGCACCGAACGAAAGCCTGCGGCTGCGTGCTCGCCCGCGCCCCAGCCGACGAATTTGGAGGGGACCTTGTCCCACCAGGTCGCGCCGCCGGGCCCGCCCGCGATCACCGCCATGTCATTCAGGCGGAAGGAGAGCAGCACGGCCTTTTTGAGCCACTGATTGACCTTCCAGCTCTCGGGGCCTTCCTGTCCTTCGATCTTCTCGGCGACGCGCAGCTTGCCGGCGTCGAGCAGACGCAGCGCGCTGTCGACGGCGCGGCGGATGTCGCCCTGCGTCTCGGCGGTGATATTGGCGCGATCCTCAAAAGCGGCGGTGATGAGCGTCTCAAGTCCCGTGTGCGGCATGAAATTCCCGAAAATGATGCGGTGAAGGCTGGCGCGGTTGTAAGGCTATGGCGAGGGGAGTTCAACACGGGACGATGTGCTATGACGGCGACCGGGCGCAATGAGAAGAACATGGCGCAACCTTTCAGCGTCATGCCCGGCCTTGTGCCGGGCATCCACGCGGCTCCCTCACGCAAGTCCCGTGGCATTGGCGCAACTTCCCGGCGTGGATGGCCGGGACAAGTCGGCCATGACGCGGAAAAGCGCCGCTGCGTAACTGTTGACGTGCGGACGGGCGACCCCCCTATGTTTTTACGATGTAGATACGGTCGCCGTCATTGCCAGGAGCAATGGCGACGAAGCAATTTCGCTTCGCTAGCAATGAGGCGCTCCAGAAGGAAAGCGCGATGCGCGCGACAGTAAAGAAATGGGGAAACTCGGCCGCCGTGCGCATGCCGGCGGCGGTGATGGAGGAAGCGCGGCTCGAAATCGATCAGCCCGTCGACGTTCGCGTGGAACAGGGCCGCGTGGTGATCGAGCCTCTCGCAGCGCCCGAAGTCACGCTCGATGCGCTGCTCGCGGGCGTCACGCGCGACAATCTGCATGAGGAGCAAGACTTCGGCGCGCCTGTTGGCCGCGAGGCGCCTTGATCGACGAATGACGCGAGACCGAAAGGCGCAGCGACGAAGGCGGAAGTGACGGAGGCGCTGGCGAAGGCAAGGACGCTGCTGCAGTAGCCGTCATCAGAGCGTCGACCCGCAGCTAGACTGCGTCGCGTCGCTGTCGCTACTCTTCGAGGAGCGCCTCCAAGAACCCCACGAGATCGTCGGTCACGAAATCCACATGCGGCTCGTCGCCGGTGGCGATCTCCCAGGCTTCCCGTTCCGGGCCTTCGTCATGCGGCGGGACGACCAGCACCGTGGTCATGCCGCGCGCATGCGGCACGACGAGATTGCGGTCGATGTCCTCGAAAATCGCGGCGCTCTTCGGCTCGATCTTCAGCTTCTCGAAAAACCGCATATAGGCGCCCTCGTCGGGCTTGGCGACGAAGTCCGCGGCGATAATGTCGAAAATGTCCTCGAAAACATGATCGATGCCGAGCTGCTTCGCGGTTTCGGTCGCGTGATGGCGCGAGCCATTGGTGAGGATGAGCTTGCGTCCGGGCAGCGCGGCGATGGCCTCCGCCAGCGAATGATTATGCGCCAGCGACGAACGGTCGATGTCGTGCACATAGGCAAGATAGGCCTCGGCGTCGATCCCGTGTTCGGTCATCAGCCCGCGCAGCGTCGTGCCATAGCGGCGATAGTAATGCTTTTGCAGCGCGCGCAGCGAAATCGCGTCGAGCCCGAACAGCCGCATCATGAACAGCGTGATGCGCGCGTCGATCTTCGGCCAGAGATCCGCCGTCTGAGGATAGAGCGTATTGTCGAGATCAAACACCCATGTGTCGATCTCGGCGAAGCGCGATCTGTCCGGAAGGAGTTTGGTCATGCGAATTGGCGCAGGACGCGCGCTCCCCTCCCCCTTGCGGAGAGGGGCTGGGGGTGGGGGGCGCACTCGAATAGAGTTCGCGAGACGCCCCCCCTCCCTAACCCTCCCCCGCAAGGGGGGAGGGAATAACCGCGCGCCGCTTTGTCGTTCCGCATCACTTCGCCAATATCTCCGTCACCCATGACGGGACGATCTCGCTTGCGGGTCCGTAACGCCTGTCGTCGAATTCTTCGGCATTGTCCGATGGCTCGAGATTGAGTTCGCAGCAGCGTAAACCCCTTGCGCGCGCTTCGCGCACAAAGCCGGCCGCGGGATAGACGGCGCCCGACGTGCCGTTCGCGACGAAGAGATCCGCCGCCGCCAGCGCGGCATATATCTCCTCCATATAGAGCGGCGTTTCGCCGAACCAGACCACATGCGGGCGCAGCGCGGCGGCGCAGACGCAGCGCGAATCGGTTGTCAGCTCTTCCCGGCAATCGCGCACCGCGCCGCATGAGGCGCAACGCGCTTTCAGCAATTCGCCATGCATGTGAATGACGCTCCGCGAGCCAGCGCGTTCGTGCAGATCGTCGATGTTCTGCGTGACGAGCGTGAGCGCGCCGCCGCGCCGCGCGAGACCCGACTCAAGACGGGCCAGCGCGACATGCGCCGCGTTCGGCGAAGCGGCGAGGAGATTGCGCCGCCGCGCGTTATAGAAGTTGTGCACCAGCGCCGGATCGCGCGCGAACGCTTCCGGCGTCGCAAGCTGCATCGGATCATAGCGTTTCCACAGCGCCGCGCCCGGTCCGCGAAAGACGCCAAGGCCGCTTTCAGCGGAGACGCCTGCGCCAGTGAGAACGAAGATGTTCATCGTCGTTCTCCGTCCGTCATGCCCGCGCGCGTCGCGGGCATCCACGCGGCGACATGGCGAGCGGCGAAATCATCAGTCTGAACCGTGCAGCATCTCCATAGCGATTGCGCCGCCTTTCGGCGTGGATGGCTGGCACAAGGCCGGCCATGACGGGTAAATAGCAAGCACTCGCGCCAGTCGATACGATGTTCACTACGGGCCCGGCGCGCGTCACCGCGTGATCAGCGTTCCCGCGCCGTGGTCGGTGAGCAATTCGATCAGCACGGCGTGCGGCAGCTTGCCGTCGAGAATGACGACGCCCTCGACGCCGCGCTCGATCGCGTACATGCAGGTCTCGACCTTCGGGATCATGCCCCCGGTGATCACGCCTTCGGCGATGAGGCCAGGAATGTCGTCGACCTTCAGCTCCTCGATGATGTTCTTGTCCTTGTCGAGGACGCCCGGCACGTCGGTAAGGAAGATGAGACGCTTGGCGTGCAGCGCGCCGGCGATCGCGCCCGCGAAGGTGTCGGCGTTGACGTTATAGCTCGCGCCGTCCGGCCCCTGGGCGACGGGCGCCAGCACCGGAATGAGTTCGCGGCCCAGCACCTGATCGAGCACGGTCGTGTCGACCTTCTCCGGCTCGCCGACAAAGCCGAAATCGACGCCGTCGGGGCGCTCGAGCTTTTTCGCGGTGACCATGCGGCCGTCCTTGCCGCTCAGGCCGATGGCGCGGCCGCCCTCCGAATTGATGAAACCGACGATCTGCTTGTTGATGGCGCCGGCGAGCACCATTTCGACGACGTCCATCGTCTCCTCGTCGGTGATGCGCAGGCCATCCGCGAAGCGCGACTCGACGCCGAGCCGCTTCAGCATCGCGCCGATCTGCGGCCCGCCGCCATGCACGACGACGGGATTAACGCCGGACTGTTCGAGCAGCACCATGTCGCGCGAGAAATCACGCGCCACCTGATCGTCGCCCATGGCGTGGCCGCCGTATTTCACCACGACGATGGCGTCGTCGTAGCGCAGCATATGCGGCAGCGCCTGCATGAGGATGCGGGCTTGCTGGAGCGCGTTGTCGACGGCGTCGGTCATGGTGGAGCCTCGCGGGGCGCAACTCTCTCAGGGTTGACGCGCCCAACTAGCCCGCGGGGCCCGTCGCATTCAAGCGTTTCGTTCGGCGATGAGCCTGGCGATCGCCGCGCGCAGTTCGGCGATTCCCTCGCCGCCATGCGCCGAGGTGAAAAGGACCTCGGGATAGGCGGCGGGACGCTTCTCCAGCGCCTTTAAGGTGGCGGCGAGGACCTCCTCGCGCTCCGCCGCCTTCAACTCGTCGCGCTTGGTCAGGATCGCCTGATAGGAGACAGCCGACTGATCGAGGAGGTCGAACATCTCATCGTCGAGCGGCTTCACGCCGCGGCGACCGTCGACGAGCACGAAGACGCGCGCGAGGCTCGCCCTGCCCCGCAAATAATCGCGCATCAGCTGCGACCAGCTTGCGACCTTTTCCTTGCCGACGGCCGCGTAGCCATAGCCGGGCATGTCGACGAGACGCAGCCGCTCGGCGCCGGGCGCGCCGCCAAGCGCGAAGAAATTGAGCTGCTGCGTCCGGCCCGGCGTATTGGAGACGCGCGCAAGCGTCTTGCGGTTTGTCAACGCGTTGAGCAGCGAGGATTTGCCGACATTGGAGCGTCCGGCGAAGGCGACCTCGGGCGGTCCAAGCGGCGGCAGATCGCTCGCCTTGGCGCTCGCGAAAATGAAGTCGCAGGGGCCGGCGAAGAGAAGGCGGCCCTGCTCGGTGAAGTCATTCTCTGCTGCTTCGTGCATGAGACCGGCAGTCGGCAATGGGCAATCGGCAATCGGTTTGTCTACTGCCGACTGCCGAAGCCCGACTGCCGTCCCTAGGCGCGCTGGAACGTCTTGCGCAGATTGTCCCAGAATTCGAACTTCACGCCGGCGCGCTTCATGATCACGCCCTGCTGAACGATCGACAGGAGATTGTTCCACGTCCAGTAGATCAGCAGGCCCGAGGCGAAGCCGCCCATGGTGAATGTGAAGATCACCGGCATCCAGGCGAACATCGTCTTCTGAATCTCATCGGCGGGCTCCGGATTCATCTTCATCTGCAGCCACATCGAGACGCCCATGAGCAGCGGCCAGACGCCGAGCGCGAGATAGGGGCCGAAGATCGCGACATGGGTGGGATCGAAGGGCAGCACGCCGAACAGATTGAAAACGTTGGTCGGGTCCGGCGCCGAAAGATCCCTGATCCAGCCGAAGAAGGGCGCGTGACGCATTTCGATCGTCACGACCAGCACCTTGTAGAGCGAGAAGAACACGGGAATCTGGACGATCACGGGCAGACAGCCGCTCGCGGGATTGACCTTCTCCCGCTTGAAAAGCTCCATCTGCTCCATGTTGAACTTGTGCTTGTCGTCGCCGTATTTTTCCTTCAGCTCTTTGATCTTCGGCTGAATCGCCTTCATCTTGGCGATCGACTGATAGCTCTTGTTGGCGAGCGGCAAGAAGGCGAGCTTGACGATCACCGTCACCGCCAGAATGGCGAGGCCGAAATTGCCGAGCAGCTTGTAGAGGAAGTCGATGAGCCGGAACATCGGCCGGGTGATGAAGTAGAACCAACCCCAGTCGATCAGGAGATCGAAGCGCTTCAGGCCCGGATTTTCCTTATAGGCGTCGAGCACGTCGACGACCTTGGCGCCGGCGAAAACAAAGGTTGTCGCCTCGGACGACTCCCCGGGAGCGACCGTTTTGGGATCGCTGACCGTGTCCGCCTGATAGGTTTTCAACGCGCCGCCCATCGACGCGTAGCGCGCCTCCATCGGCGCGTTCTGATCGGGCGCGACGACGGCCGCCCAATATTTGTCCGTCAGTCCAACCCAGCCGCCGACGCCCTTGAACGTCTTGACCGCGTTGTCCTCCTTCTCGATCTTGTCGTAGGTGACCTCCTGCCCCGAGTCGCCAACGACGCCGACGAAGCCTTCGTGCAGCGCCGCATAGCCGGCGGAGGGCGGGTGGCCGACGCGGCTCACGCGCGCGTAGTTGTAAACCGTGATGGGCTTGCCGGCCTTGTTTTCAACGCTGTCCTTGACGGTGAAGAGATATTCGTCGTCAAGCGAGATGACTCGCTTGAAGACGAGGCCCTGGCCGTTGTCCCAGGTGAGCGTCACTGGCCGCGACGCGGTCAGCCTGTCGGCGTCCGCCGTCCACAGCGTCTCGGTGGTCGGCAGAGCCGGCGCATTCTCCGTCTCGGCGGTCAGATAGCCGAGTTCAGCGTAGTAGGGGCTCGGACCGTCTTCGGGCGAAAGCAGCGTGATGATCGGACTCGAGGGGTCCACGGTCTCGCGGTAGTTCTTGAGCGAGACGTCGTCGATGCGCGCGCCCTTCAGCGCGATCGAGCCGGAGATCGACCGCGTATCGATGGCGATGCGCGGACTCAGCGCCAGCGCCTCGGCGCGAGTCTTGGGCGCGGCCTTGACCGGAGGCGCGGCGGCCGTCTTCTGCTCGGGGGCGCCGAGTTTCGGAGTCTGGGCGAGGCGCGTCTGCTCGGATTGCGACTTGCGCTGCCTGTCCATCTCGGGGAAGGCGTAGAAATAGTCCCACAGGCCGATGAAGACCAGCGACAACGCCGCGGCGAGGAGCATGTTCTTGGTGTTTTCATTCATGGCCGCGTAAGCCTGTCTTCCTGTTTGCGTCTCGAACCCGCCGCGCCGCGATCATTCAATCTGGCGAGTCCTTCGGTCATCTGCGCGAGCAGTTCGGCGAATGGCGCGGAGAGGGCGGCGCGCCGCGCGACGAAGACGTAATCGCGACCGGGCTTCGCGCCAAGGGCGCCGCCAAGCCGCAAGGCTTCGCGGAGCCGGCGGCGAATGCGGTTGCGCCCCACCGCGCCCGCGACCTTGCGCGTGACGGTGAGGCCGAAACGCGCCGGCGCGTGCTGATCTGTGAGTTCCCGCGGCGCCATCTGCACCGTGAAAGCCGGCATTCCAACCCGCGCGCCATGCGACGCGCGCACGAAATCGCCGCGCCGCCGCAGCGTCTCGGGGCGCGAGGACTTCTCGTTTTCGGCGGGGACTTGCGCCATCATGCAGTCATCCGCCTCATCCGCTTCAGAAGCCGGATCAGGCCGAGAGGCGCTTGCGTCCACGGGCGCGCCGCGCGGCGATTACGTTGCGTCCGCCGACAGTGGCCATGCGGGCGCGAAAGCCGTGACGCCGCTTGCGCACAATCTTGCTGGGCTGAAATGTCCGTTTCACCGTTCTTCTCCGCTGGCGAAAGGGACGTTACGCCCGCTCCCGCGCTCGTCTAGACCGCCGGTCGGCGGCTGAGCCGCAGACGAGGCTTGGAAATGGTTCGGCGCCCGCGGCGGCGTGCAGCCGCCACAAAACATTCGCCGCCCCTTTTGGAGCGGCGCCGATCGCAGGCATATAGGAGAAAGCGCGCGTTCAAGTCAATGTTTGTCGGCGCAAAGTCTGGGCTCAGAGCGCATCGAGAAACGCGACAAGCGCCGCCCTTTCTTGCGCGGTCAGGCCCAGGGGACGGATTTTCGGATCGAGCGCCGGATTGGGCCCTCCCCCGCCATCGTAAAATTCGACGACCTCCGCCAGCGTGCTCAGGCTTCCGTCATGCATGTAGGGCGCGCTCTCTGCGACCGCGCGCAGCATGGGCGTCACATAGGCCCAGCGGTCGCCGGGCGCATTGGTGATCTCGAAACGGCCGAGGTCGGTCGGGCCCCTGGCTTGAGCGAGGCCGATCTCGGCGATGTCGACGGTCTGGAAAACGCCGGGCGCGAGCTGCACCTGTCGCTTTCCGTCCGTCGCCTGCGACCGGAACGCGACGCCGGTATTGTGCCAGGACTGGTCGGTGAACAGCGCCGTCTCGGGTCCAATCGCATGGCAGGCGGCGCAGCCGGCCTTTCCGACGAAGAGCTCATAGCCCAGCCGCTCCTGTGGCGTCAGCGCCTGCCGCTCCCCACCGTAGAGCCAGCGATCGAAGCGCCCGCCGCCGCGCAGCAGCGAGGCTTCATAGGCGGCGATGGCGCGCCCCAGCGTCATCATCGTCGCGCCTTCGCCGGGAAAAGCCGCTTCGAACAGCGGCCCATAATCGGCGTCGGCGCGAAGCCCGGCGACGAGCGGGCCGATGCCGCCGTTGCCCATTTCGTCGGGCGCGAGCAGCGGTCCCCAGACCTGCGCGGCGAGATCGGTCTCGCGCCCGTCATGAAACAGGAAGTTCTTGAAGGCGACATTATAGAGCGAGGGCGCGTTGCGCCGCAGCGAGCGCCCCTCCATGCCGATCGAGAGCGCGCTTTGATTTGACGCGAAGCCCTGCGCGGGAATGTGGCACATGGCGCAGGACAGCGTGCCATTGGCGGAAAGGCCCCGGTCGAAGAAGAGCTTCTCGCCGAGCCTGCGCATGGCCGGCGTGCCGGCGACGTCCGCGGGAACCTGCGGCAGTCCGAGAGGCTGTTTAACGTCCTCGGCCGCGGCCTTTCCCGCGCAAACCAACATCGTCAGCGCGAGCAGCACGCGCGCGACACCGCCCCATTGCGGGGAGGTCGCGACGCGCCGCCGCGTTGGGGGTGGGGGAAAAAGTCGCCCCACCCCGAACCGCTTCGCGGTTCGATCCTCCCCGTGAAGGGGAGGGATAACGCGCCTTGCAACAACGAACGGCGCGCCGATCATCTCATCGCCGCCGAATTGCGCGCGTCGGGAAACTCCAGCGCGAGCGTGCGCGCGTCATTGAGCAGGGCGTCGGGCGTCAGGAACGCCGCGCTGTAAATCTCGCGCACCCAGCCTTCTGGATCGATGAGGAACACCTTGAGCATATGGTGGATCGCGCCGGTGCGCTTGCCGGCGCGACCCGTCTCATAGGCGACATCCTGCCCAATGGCGGCGAGGAGCGGCGTCATCTGCGCTTCGCTCGCGCCGGTCAGAAAGACCCAGGGCACCTCGCCGCCCTTCTCTTCCGTCTCCAGCATGCGCATGACCGACGGCGTGTCGCGCGTCGGATCGAGGCTAACGAAGACGAGACGCAGCCTGCCTTTCAGCAGCGGATCGGCTTCGGCCTGTTTTCGCGCCTGTTCGAAGGTCGACCAGGCGACAGGACAACCGAGAGGATCGGCGCAGCGCGAGTAAAAGAAGCCGAGCGCCGTCACAGCGCCCCGAGTGAAGGCGGCAAGCGCCGCGGGCTGGCCTTTGGAGTCGAGCAGCGACGCCTCGGGCATGCGCTGGATCGGGCGCAGTACATAGGTTCCCGGCGCCGGCAGCCTCGAGGCCGCCGGCTCCATCGCAAAGGCCGAAGCCGCTGTGAGCGCGAGCGTCAAGACGGCGACGGCGCGCGCCGCTTTGCGTCGAGCGCTCACGGCAGCTCCGCCTTCTGGGCGCGCGCGGTGAATTTCATATGATGCGCGCGGCCGAGTCCCTCCTTGTGGAAATCGACGACGAAGTCCTCTTTCAGCTCCTTGCCGTCCCAGGAATAGCCTTTCAGGAACTGCTCATTGTCGGCGCCCTTCTTGTCCCAATTGGCGAGCAGCGACGTGGTGAAATAGACGCGCTTCCCGTCCCAGCTCTGCGAGACCATGTTCACCTGAGCGCCGATCTTTTTCGCATAGACCTGCTTCGGCGCTTCCGGATTGGCAAGATCGAAGAGTCGCGCCGTTCCGTCCATGAAGGTGTTGACCCACAGCGACGAGGCGTCAGAGGAAATCGAGATGTCGACCGGCAAGGGAATTTTCGACGGATCGCCGACGTCGGCGACGGCTTTCGCCTGCCACTCGTTCTTGTCGTCCTGCTTGATCAGGTAAAGTTTCGACGTGAGCGCGCCGGCGGTGATCGCCCAATTGGCGCCGGGCTTCAGCGCCCAGCGAATTTCGAGCGGCGCGCCGGGAACGGAAAACACCTTCAGCGGCTTCATCGCCTTCAGATCCCACATTGCCATCGTGTTTCCGAAATTCTTCATCGCGGAAGAATCCTGGATCAGCTGGGAGAGATCCATCATGTAATTGGTCCAGCCGGTGAAGCTCGACGTGAGCATGCGGTTCTGCGCCGGATCGATGGCGATGTCGTAACCATAGCCGTCGCCGCCGTCGTTGAGCGGCATCGGCGTCGTCGTCACGAGATCGCCGGCGTTGTTGTAGGTGATCAGGCCCGTGACGCCGCCGTGATCCTTCTTGTTGGACAGCGCCTGCACGAGCATGCGGCCGGGCAATGCGTAAAACGTATGCGGGCCGACATAACCGGTGCTCTCGGCGAGATTGTCGATGGTTTTGACGAGCTTCGGCGTCGACGGATCGGAGCCAACGTCGAAGATGAAGATCTTGCTGTCGTCGAGACGGCCGGCCCAGAGATATTTGCGGTCGTCGGTGAATCCCATGTGATGCGCTTCGCCGCGCCCGCCGACGGAGATCGCGTGGATCACATTGCCGTAGGTCGCGGAGCCGGGAATGACCTCGATCGTGACGAGTTTGTCCGATCCATCGCCGACGCCCTTCTCGCCGAGCGTCCAGACATGGAGATACTGCTCCTGTCCCTTGATCAGCCCGGTCATGAACGGCGAGTTGCAGGTCTCATCCGCGACAGCGGGCGCAAGCGCAAAGGCGGAGACAAGCGCGCACAATGCTGCGCATATCGGCAAGCTTTTCATTCAACCACTCTCCCTTATTCAGTCGGTCTTTGGTCAGGCTGTCGCAGGGTCTATGATCGCCCTGATTTCGCTGATCCGGTTGGCCGGAAAGCCTCCTTGTTCCGCATGTTCTTTGATCGCCGCCGCGTTCTCGGCGATGTAGACGCAATAGACCTTGTCGTCGGTGACGTAGCTTTCGATCCATTGCGCGCGCGGGTGAAGCGCGCGCAGGACGGCGCAGGAGCGCTGCGAGATCGCCTGGAGATCGGCCTGCGTCATTTTCCCGGCGCCGGGAATGTCCCGTTCGATGATGAATTTCGGCATCGTCTTCTCCCTACCTAGCGTCGATACTGATATGACCGGTCGTCTCATTTGGCCGCAAATCGATCACGCCTTGAAAGCGCCGTTGAGCAGCATGTCGCAGAACTGCGTCAGCGGGCGCACCGAGCGCTCGATCTTCATGCGCAGCAACGCCCCCTGCCAGAAATTGACGAGAAGGTCGGCCATCTCCTTCGCGTCCATGTCGGCGCGGAAACCGCCTTCCCGCTGAGCGCGGGCGATTCCCTCGCGCAGCTTGTCGCGATAGCGGTGCACGGCCTCGCGCAGCGACGTCTGGCAAAGATCGCTCGTGTCGCCGATCTCGCCGATGAGATTGCCGAGCAGGCATCCGCCCCGGAAATCCGTGCGTTCCGTCTCTTCGATCAGCTCATCGAAATAGGCGCGCAGCGCCGCCGCTGCGCTTAGATCCTTGCGCTGAAGCTGTCCGTCGAGGCGTTTGATGAACGGATCGATGTAATGTTTGACGACCTCGGCGCTGAAGGCTTCCTTGCTGTCAAAATAATTATAGAAGGAGCCTTTCGGCACGCCGACGCTTTTGACCAGCTCCTGCAGCCCGGTGCCGTGATAGCCCTGCTCCATCAGCAGGACGACCCCCCGGTCCAGAAGCTTCTCTCTCAGCTCTTTGACGTCGCGTCGGCTCATGGCGACGCGATAATATGACCAGTCGTCTCAGTTTGGCAAGCGGCGGTCGCGCGACACGGCTGCGCCGGCTCGGACGGCGCGGGAGAGATGTCGATGGCGCTTGTTCTCGCGCCATGGCGATCGCTGCGTCGCACAGCCTCATTCGCGCCGCGCATGGGACCGAATCATGTCGCGGAGGCGGCGAGGAGCGCGTGCGCCAACCTCATTTGGAGGTCCGCGCATTTCGTTACGCGTCGCGTATTTTGTCTTTGCCCACCTGACTCACGACGGCGTATAGATTGGAAACGACGCGTGATTCGCGTCGCAGTCCGTATCCTTCCAGACGTAGCGTGTCGCGTCCGCCTCGCTTGGCGCCCAAGATTAAGACTTTGGGCCGCGTTTGAGGCGTAAGTGAAGGTTTATTAACCAATTCCGCTTACCTTCGCTGGAAGGTCGGTCAGGTCGCTGGGGCGAGGACTCTCGCCGGCCCGCTGGCGCGCGTCATTCGCACGCGTCAGTCGCGGACGATGGAGCTCGGTGGGGAACCAACATGCGCGTTTTATTGATCGAAGATGACAGCGCGACGGCTCAAAGTATCGAGCTCATGCTCAAATCCGAGAATTTCAACGTCTACACGACCGATCTCGGCGAAGAAGGCATCGACCTCGGCAAGCTCTACGATTACGACATCATACTTCTCGACCTCAATCTGCCCGACATGTCCGGCTATGAGGTGCTGCGCACGCTGCGCGTCGCCAAGGTGAAGACGCCGATCCTCATTCTTTCCGGGCTCGCCGGCATCGAAGACAAGGTGAAGGGTCTGGGCTTCGGCGCCGACGACTATCTGACGAAGCCCTTCCATAAGGACGAGCTTGTCGCGCGCATTCACGCCATCGTCCGCCGCTCCAAGGGCCACGCTCAATCGGTCATCATCACTGGCGACCTCGTCGTCAATCTCGACCAGAAGACGGTGGAAGTCGGCGGCGCCCGCGTGCATCTGACCGGCAAAGAATATCAGATGCTCGAGCTGCTTTCGCTGCGCAAAGGCACGACGCTCACCAAGGAGATGTTCCTCAATCATCTCTATGGCGGCATGGACGAGCCGGAGCTGAAGATCATCGACGTATTCATCTGCAAATTGCGCAAGAAGCTCGCCAACGCGAGCGAAGGCCGCAACTATATCGAGACCGTCTGGGGCCGCGGCTATGTGCTGCGCGAACCAAGCGAAGCGGACGAACGCATCACAGCCTAAACGCGCGCGAGCGCCAGCGCTGAAGCAAAGGCGCAATCACAAGCACAAAAGAAAACGCCGCATCCGGAAATGCGGCGTTTTCTTTTGCGATACCGAGCGTCTTGCGGAACAGGCGTGTGCGCGATCGGTTTACGTGCGGGGGGCGAACGTCCAAGGAGACGAAGATGAGACATCCCCTGCTGGCCGGCGCGATGGCGCTCGCGCTTCTGGCGCCGAGCTACGCTCTCGCCGCGTCCTGGTCGAAATCAGGTTCACCGGCCACATCAGGTTCAACCGACACGATGACGCGGCCGAACAGAGCCGACGCCGCGACCCAGAACTTCGTGGACAAGGCGTGGAACGTCAACAATTTCGAGATCCAGGCCGGACGCGAAGCGCAGAACAAGGCGAATACGCGAGAGTTTCTGGATTACGCCCGCATGATCGTTCGCGATCATACGAACCTGGACAATGAGCTCGGGCCGATGCTGCAGCAAGGCGGCCTCAAGACTCCGGCTGGACTCGACAAGGAACACCAGGCCCTGTTGCAGCAATTGTCCTCGGCGACCGGCGCGCGTTTCGAAGAGCGTTTCCGGACCCAGCAGATCGACGGGCATGAGAAAGCGGTGAAGCTTTTCCAGAACTATGCGAAGAGCGGCACGGACGCCGAGCTGAAGAGATGGGCGGAAAACGCCATTCCCTCGCTCGAACAGCATCTGCGCGACGCCAAGGCGCTGCCGCGGGCAACGCAGCGCAGCACGAGCGCCGACAGGTAGATCGGCCGATAATTCGCTCGGTGAAGATTGCAGGACCCGCGCTCAAGTCTGGCGCGGGTCCTTGCGCGGATGATCAGGGAATTTGCTCGCGCCGATGCCGGCGCATCGCGTCCTGCGTCCGAAGTTGACCTATGCCATTCCTATGTGGTCACCTTCGGCGTGACCAGGCACATCGCATTGCTGCGGGCGGTGAACGTCGGAGGAACCGGCCGGCTCCCGATGTCTCGAAGCTGGGTTCAAGCATGTCGAAACATACATCGCCAGCGGCAACGTGGTCTTCGAAACGAAAGATTCCGCCGCAAAGGTGAAATCCGCGCTGGAGGCGCGTTTGCTCGCCTACGCCGGAAAGCCGGTCGGGGTTCTGGTCCGAACGGCCGCCGAGATGAAAGCCGTGCTGGAAGGAAACCCCTTCCGAGACCATCCGGCGAATCGAACCGTCGCCATTTTTCTTGACGCAAAGCCGCCGTCGGATGCGCTGGATCACGCTGTGGGTAAATCGGACGAGGAGATGCGTCTGGGCGCGCGGGAGATTTACGTCCGCTACGGCGCTGGCATGGGCCGTTCAAAACTGAAAATTCCAGCGGCAAGCCAAGGGACCGCGCGAAACATGAACACGGTCGCGAAACTCGTCGGCATGGCGCTCGGAATTTGAGAGGCTCCTCAGGCCGCGGCGCTCTCCGCGGAAGCGTCCGTGGCTTGAGCTTGCGGGACCGCTTCGATGGTCACGAGTTCGGGCTCGCTCGAAACGACAACCTGCATGCCGCAGGATTTGGCGACGAGGCCGGCGTAATAGGCCTGAATGGAGCGCGCGTCGATCGCGCCCTCTTCCGATTCGCCTTCGAGCAGACGCGGCACGTTCGACGCGACGCGCGCATTGACGCCTTTCGCCTCGATGCGGAAAACCACCCTCTCGTCTTCGCCCGCCGAGCTCACGGAGATGACGCCGCCGCGCGGAATGGCCGCGTCGGCGATGATGCAGAGGTTCAGCAGCAGTTTGACCTTGTTCTTGGACATCAGCACGCGCGGGACGCTCCAATAGAGCTGCGTGCGTTCGTCGGCGATGAGCTGGCGCGTCACCAGCTCGGCGTCGCCCGTGTCGATCGACGCGCCCTTGGACCCGGCGGCGCCAAAGGCGAGCCGGCAGAACTGCAGCCGCGCCGAGGCTTCATTGGCGCTCGATTTGATCAGCGCGAGCGCATGGCCGCGCATTTCGGCGTCCTTCTCCTCCTCGAGAACTTCGAGACCATTGACGATCGCGCCGACAGGCGAAATGACGTCATGGCAGACCCTTGAAGAAAGGAGCGCGGCAAGATCGAGAGAGTCGAGCGAGAATTTGGTCATGATGCCATCCAGATCGGGCGAAGGCGGCGATGTCTGAAGGAAGTTTGATCCACTCTTCCCGCAGGCTGCGCGGCGGACTGACGCGTCGCGCGAATCACTGCAATCAGGCTAAACGAAACTAGCGGGCGCCGCGCGGATTGCAAATGACGTAAGGCCTGATTTCGTAAACGGATGTTGAGGGAATTGAGCGATGGCGGCGGAGAATTTTTTTCAATCGGCAGGGACCTCCAAGGATATCGAAGAACTCGCCCGCCTGTTCGCCAACATCGCGATCGCCGCAGGCGCGCTGGCGATGGAGACGCTGGCCAAATCCAGCATCGAATCGCGCCTCAAGGGCGATACGTCGCCGGTGACCGAGGCGGACGAGCGCGTCGAGGCCTATTTGCTGCGCGAGCTGGAAACGGCTCTGCCTGGCGTGCCTTTTCTGGCCGAGGAGAGCGTCGCGCGCGGCAAGACGCTCGATGCAGGCGACGCCTTTCTGCTGATCGATCCCATCGACGGCACCCGCGAGTTTCTCGCCCGCAGCGCCGATTTCACGATCAATGTGGCGCTCGCCGAGAAGGGCGCGCCGCGCGTCGGCGCGGTTTACGCGCCGGCGCAGTCTCGCGTCTGGTTTGCCGGCGCCCATGGCTACGAGGCGCAGGCGGCGCCAGGCGGCGCCCTGCCCCCATCGCAGGACTGGCGCGCGCTGCGCGCGCGGCCGCGGCCGGCGGAGGGTCTGGTCGCGCTGATCTCGAAGTCTCACCTCGACGAGGAGACAAAGGCGTTTCTCGCCAAACAGAATATCGCGCGCAGCGTGCCGGTCGGCTCTTCGCTCAAATTCTGCCTGCTCGCGAACGGCGAAGCCGACGTCTATCCGCGTTTCGGGCCGACGATGGAGTGGGACACCGCCGCTGGCGACGCCGTGCTGCGCGCGGCGGGCGGCGCCACGATCGATCCGGACGGCGCGCCGCTGCGCTACGGCAAGCGGGCGGCCGACTACCGCAACGGCCCGTTCATCGCCTGGGCGGATGCGGCCGCGCGCGAAGCCGCCGCAACGCTTCCTTAACTACGGCGCGCGACTTTAGCGGGCGCAACGCCGCGCGTCGCCTTTGCGACGCAACCGCGCCGCGCGTTGGCCATCCTTGACGCCGACGCATGGCCCTCAACACGTTCGTTCCGGAGTTTCGTCGCCATGAGCAAACCTTCGTTCGACGCCGCCTCGCGCCGCGACCTGTTTCGTCTCGCCGCCGCCTCGGCCTGCGCGTGGGCGGCTCCTGCGTCTTTCGCGCGCGCCGCGCAGCGGCCCGAAACTTTTTCGAGTGGCGAGATCGTCGAGAACGGCCACCGCTTCTTCGGTTCGATCTCCCGCGGCCTCGCGGAGGGCGTCGAGCGCGCGTCGCACCAGTGGGGCAGCCCCAACGCCTACATTCTCGGCCAGGAGGCGAGCGGCGCGTTCGTCGGCGGGCTCCGCTATGGCGAGGGCACGATGTATACGCGCAACGCCGGCAAGCAGCGCGTCTTCTGGCAAGGTCCTTCGATCGGCGTCGACGCCGGCGCCGACGGCGCCCGCACGATGATGCTCGTCTATAACCTGCCGGCGGTCGACGCCATCTATCGGCGGTTCTCCGGCGCCAATGGCTCGGCCTATCTCGTCGGCGGCTTTGGATTCACCGCGCTCAACAATGACGAGGTCGTCGTCATGCCGGTGCGCTCCGGCCTCGGCGCGCGGCTTGGCCTCAATCTCGGCTATCTGAAATTCACGCCGGAATCGACCTGGAACCCGTTCTGATCCGAGGGCCGCGCCGACGCAGATGAGAGAGCCGGCTTCGCGGGATTAGCTCACGACGAAACCGCAAATGCCGCAGGCCGCATCGCCACGCTGGCGGCGCCACTGGCAATCCTGGCGAATGCTGCAATCATGAGCGGGACGCGGCTTCACCGGCGCCTCCGCTTCGGCGAGCAGCTGGGCGATGCGGCCCAGCAGCTCGCATCCGCCAACCTTCCAATGCGCGCAGTCGTTCTCGATACAGGCCGGCGCGAATCGGTGGCGCGACTCCGGCGCCCCCTGCGTTAGCGCGGCGGCCAGAAAGCGTTCGTCAGCCGCCAGCGTCGTGGCGAAGTCCCCGGCGCTCGCGGCATGCGGGCGCTGATCGCGAAAGTCGCCGAACAGAGGCGCTGGAGCGCCGGGACAACGCCTGACGCGGATCGGCGCCGGCGCCGAATGCGGCGCCCCGCTTTCGCGCCCACTGCAAAAAAAGCCAGCCGATAACGACATATGCCCCTCTCCTGCCGCTCCGCGAGCGCGGCGCGCACGCTTGTCTCTCGGGTGTTCTGCGGTCCGTGGGCAAGAAAGTCCTCATCCAAATGAACGAAGACGGAAGCCGCGCCGTGGGCGCCGCTTCGGCGCATGCGACGGTCGCAGCTCGTGCTTTGCGTTCCACTTCATTACGTGGCAAAATCGGCGGCGCCGTCCGCCTTGAGACGGATCAAGGATTGCTGCGTCTTGATCGAACAAGCGATGTATTTCGCGCTCGGCTTCCTCGTCGCCGGGCTTTTCGCCTTGATGTTCCTGCCCGCTTTCTGGCGGCGCGCGATGCGTCTTTCGATGCGGCGGCTGCAAATGTTTGCGCCGATGTCGATGGACGAGGTCGTCGCCGAGCGCGACCTGCTGCGCGCCGAGTTCGCTGTCCGCGAGCGGCGCCTCGAACAGGCGATGGAGGCGACCCAGGCCGCGCGCGCCGACGATCTCGCGACGATCGGCCGCCACCTGGCCCGAATCGTCGATCTCGAAGCGCAGCTCGAACGCGCCGAAGCTGACATGCGCGAGATGAACGCACGGCTCGGCGAAGCGCAGAAAGTCCTCGCCGAGCGCACCGAGCTCTTGAGCTCCACCGAATTGGCGCTGCACGAAATGACCGACCGCGCGGAAAGCCGCGTGGCGCGGCTGCGCCTGGTCGGGTCGGAGTCCGCGCCGCTCGACGAGACCGAGGCGCAGCCCGAGGGACTCGTCGCCTATGAATCGCGCGTGGCGGCGCTGCATCAGCAGAATGGCGAGATGCAGCGCGCGCTTGAGGCGTTGCAGGAAGAACATGCGCGCGCCGCGCAGTCGGCCGCGCGGGCGACGGAACTCGAAGATCAGGTGGCGCGCCTTTCCGGCGAACTCGCCGCCACCCGCGCGCAGGGCGAGACGCTTTCCGCCGAACTCAATGAGACGCGAGCGGAGCTCAAAGCCGCCCAGGACCTCCAGACGAGCGGCTCCGATCAATTGGAAGGCGCGCTGCGCGTCGCGCGCGCTGCGGCGAATGACGCGGCCGGCAAGCTCGAATCAGTGCGCGCCGACAACGCCATGCTGCAAGGGGCCGTCGAGGCGCTGCGCGCCGAGCGCGCCAATCTGCGCCGCGCCGTCAATGGCGCCAAGGGGCTGTCCGTCGTTCCCGTCGCGGCGAGCGACGCGGAAATCGCATCGCTGCGCGAAGCGATCGTGGATTTCGGCGACCGCGTGATCGCGCAGGAGCGGCAGGCGCCGGCAAAGCGCGCCTGACGACGCCAATCGCGCGCCCAAGCCAGCCTCGACACATGAAGCGGGCATATCGCCCTCGCTGCTGTTGACCGGCGGCGCGCGCTTTGGAACAAGTTGCGCGTTCGTCCCTCTCACGCGAGGCCGCTTGTGCTCTTCGTCGCCCTTTGCATGGATAAGCCCGGTCACGTCGACCTGCGCATGTCGACCCGCGCCGCGCATCTCGCCTTTCTCGACAAGCACGCCGCGCGCGTAAAGCTCGGCGGCCCGTTTCTCGACGGCGAGACGCCGGTCGGCTCCATGCTCATTCTCGATTGCGAGAACGAGGCGGCCGCCCGCGCGCTGCTCGGCGAAGACCCTTACGCCGCCGCCGGCCTCTTCGCCTCGGTGGAGCTGAAACAATGGAAACGCGTCGTCGGAGCGCAGCTCTGATGGCGCACTGGCTGCTAAAGAGCGAGCCGTCGAGCTGGTCCTGGGATCAGCAGGTCGAAGCGGGCGCCAAGGGCACGTTCTGGAACGGCGTGCGCAACCACTCGGCCAAACTCAATCTGATGGCGATGAAGAAGGGCGAGAAGGGCTTCTTCTATCATTCCAACGAGGACAAGGCGATCGTCGGCATCGTCGAGATCATCAAGACCTATTATCCCGACCATACGGACGAGAGCGGCAAATTCGGCATGGTCGACGTGAAGGCGGCGAAGCCGCTGAAAAAGCCGGTGACGCTCGCCGAGATCAAAGCCGAGCCGCGCCTCAAGTACATGGTGCTCGTCAACAACTCGCGACTCTCCGTGCAGCCGGTGACCGACGAAGAGTGGCGGGTCGTTCTGGAGATGGCGGGCGAGAAGGCGTAGGCCAAGGACCTCCTGGAAAGGTTCTCGGTCTCGTCATCGAAAGCACTAAATGTCGATTAGCTTATCTGACATAAAGATTCTCTGGGGTCGGGCTGGTGGACGGTGCTCGAACCCCGATTGCCGCGCCAATCTTACGCAAATGATTGAAGGCTCGAGGGCATTCCACATAGGAGAAATGGCACATCTAATTGCACGGAGCGCCGACGGACCTAGAGGAGAAGCAGGCGGAGGCGAAGACACATACGACAACCTAATTCTGCTCTGTGCTAACTGCCACACGGCCATTGATAAGAATCCGGCTTCATATCCAGAAGGGCAGCTACGGAAATGGAAAAGCAATCGCGAATCAGAAGTTGAGCTGGCTGGGAAGGACGAGAAATTTTCTTCTGCTGACATGTTAAGAGCGTTCGTTGGCCGGCTGCTCGCCGAAAATCATCAAATTTTTTCAAGCGTAGGACCAAAATCAAACATAGCAGATGAAGATCCTGGATCAGACGCTGTGAGCATTTGGGAGGCTCGAAAACTTGATACAATCCTTCCAAACAACAAAAAAATTATCAACGTTGTCGAAGCCAATGCAGAGCTACTCGACAGCATAGACTGGAGAGCGTTTGCAGCCTTCAAGGATCATGCTCTTGCCTATGAGCAGCAGCAATTTGGGAGAACGGATTTCTATCCAACCTTCCCCCAGTCTTTCGCGGAGCGATTCGGATGAGCCGACCAGCTAATCCTTGGGATGTCCCTTTCTCTCGAACATCCTTTCTTTTAAAGATACTCAACAACCACGATAACATAGAAAATGTACGGAGAGAAAAGGACATTCTTTTTACATTTAGAAGAAAGAAGCAAAATCAAACCCTGCAATTGTTAGGAGGTGATGAATATGCATTCAGCCTAACACTTGTTTACAGGGCGCTGGAGGATTTTGGAGATATCAATTTTATTTGCGTTGGCGGTGCTTGGAATGGGTACTCCATTCAAGCGAAGGACTACTGCATACAGAAGCATATCGGTTTATATAATACAAAGGAGCTAAATGGAGGCCTCTGGAAAGATGAGTACTGGAACTATACTCAGAAAGATGATGACGGAAATGAAATCTATTATTACAAACGATAAGATTAAATGTGTCTATGGGTTTGGATCTTTTTTTCGGAATGAACCCTTTAATGACATCGACCTGCTTTTTGTCGTTTCAGCGAGTGATAGTCAACTAGCTGAATTGCATCGCACGCTATGCGTGCTCTTGATTGAAATCGAAAACGTTGTGGGCATATGCATCGACTTCACAGTGCTCACAGAGAAGGAATTTTCAAGTCGTCCGCTTAGGGACCATACCAAACTCGTTAGCCTCAACAACTAGCCACAAAGTCCACTTTTACTACCCGCCGTTGCGCGCCGCCTTGTCGCTGACGACCGTCGGCGCGTCCGACATGCCGTTGTTGATCTTGTCGAGGATCTTCGGCAGATCGTCCGGATCCGGGTTGAGGTCGCGCGCATGGTTCCACTGGAAATGGGCTTCGAGCTTGCGGCCCACGCGCCAATAGGCGTCCCCGAGATGATCGTTGATCACCGGATCCGAAGGCTTCAGGTCGATCGCCTTCTCCAATTCGCGCACGGCGTCGTCATAGCGGCCGAGCCGGTAATAGGCCCAGCCCAGACTGTCGACGACATAGCCGTCGCGCTGCCGCAGATCGACGGCGCGCCGAAGCATCTTGAAGGCTTCGTCGAGATTCGAGCCCTTGTCGACCCATGAATAGCCGAGATAGTTCAGCACCAGCGGCTGATCGGGGTTGAGCTCCAGCGCCTTCTTGAGGTCGGCTTCCGCCGACGGCCAGTCCTTGCGCCGCTCATTGGCGATGCCGCGATAATAATAGAGCAGCCATTGGCCCTTGTCGGCCTTGGGACGCAGATCCAGCACGCGCGTATAGGTCGCGGCGGCGTCGGCGAAGGACTTCCGCGAGCGCTGCAGATTTCCGAGCGCGGTCAAGGCTTCCTGATTCTTCGGATTCGCCGCCACGATCGCGGTCAGCGATTCCGTCGCCTCCTTGGTCTTGCCGAGAGTTTCAAGCAGCAGCGCCGCCTGGACGTCGGCGTTGACGCGCAGCGGGCTGTCCTTCGGCACGGTCTGATAGAGATCGATCGCCGCCTCTTCCTGCTTCATGCGCTCATAGACGTCGCCGAGCGTGACGAGGGCGAGCGCATTCTCCGGCGCGAGGAAGAGCGACAGGCGCAGATAGATGAGCGAAGCGAGTTCGTCGCCCTGGCGGCCGCCGACGGCGCCGAGCCCGTAGAGCACTTCGCCCGCGCCTTCGTCGGCGGTGCGCACGAAGGGCGGCAGCGGCTTGCCTTCGTCGAGCGCCGCGAGGCCGGCGACGACGATCGGGTGATTGGGCGCGACCTCGTCGAAGGCGAGATAGAGCTGTTTAGCTTCGTCGCGCCGCCCGCGCGTCGCAAGGAAGCGCGCGTACGCGTCGACGAGGCGCAGCGTGTTCTTCTCGGCCGTATAGGCCGACTTGAAACGCTTTTCGGCCTCAGCCTTGTCGCCGCCCATGTCGGCGATCAGCCCCGCATGATAGTCGCGGAACACCAGAAAGGCTTCGTCGTTGAGCGTGTCGAGCGTCGCCAGCGCGCGGCGGGTGTCCTTGGCGCCGGCGTAGCTCCAGGCGGAGAGCAGCGTCGAGGTGATGTCGCGGCGACGGTCGCCGCCGCCCTTGGCGAGCTCGGCGCGCGCGGCGGCGTATTTGCGATTCTTGATCAGGTCGACGCCGCGCGTCAGATGCGCGAGCCCGTTCGTGCGGTCATGCGCGATGACGCGGCCGGTGAGGGACAGCGCCTCCGACATATTGCCGTTGGCGAGCGCGGCGACGAAGGCGCGGTCGGCGAGATCCGAGTTCTTGGGATCGTCGCGCAACGCCTCCCGAAAGAAGGTCGAAGCGGCGAGCGTGTCGCGCTGCGCGCCGGCGACGATCGCCGCGAGATAATTGCCAGAAAGGCTCGATCCGACCTCGAACGGCCGGGCGACGATCAGATTTTCCCGCGCCGCGAGGCTGCTGTCGCAGGAGAGCGCGAAGGCGCCGCCTCCGGCAATGAGGACGCAAGTCAGACGCGCCAGAGCGCGTCTCGCGCGGCTGGCCGGGGACGCAGGCAGAAGAGCTGATTTGGGCACAGGCGCTTCCCTAAAAGGCGGCATTCGCGCGCGTTGGCCGCCCTCGTCGGGAAGGCGGCCTAAAAGTTGAAGGTCGCGCTAAAAGATGGCCCTTTTGAGCCGCCGACGCAAGGCGCAAGAACTTGCGCCTTGGCCGCGCTTTCAGACGGGAACGTTAATGCAAAGCTTCACGCGCTTCTGATCGCCGCGACGATCTTCTGCGCCGCGTCGTCGAGATCGTCCGCGGGAATGACGTTGAGGCCCGACTCATTGATGATCTTCTTGCCGAGATCGACGTTGGTGCCCTCGAGGCGCACCACGAGCGGCACTTTGAGGCCGACTTCCTTCACGGCCGCGATCACGCCTTCGGCGATGGTGTCGCAGCGCATGATGCCGCCGAAGATGTTGACGAGAATGCCCTTCACATTCGGGTCGGCGGTGATGATCTTGAACGCGGCCGTGACCTTCTCAGTCGTGGCGCCGCCGCCGACGTCGAGGAAGTTCGCCGGAAACTCGCCGTAGAGCTTGATGATGTCCATCGTCGCCATGGCGAGGCCGGCACCATTGACCATGCAGCCGATGTTGCCGGGAAGCGAGATATAGGCGAGGTCGTATTTCGACGCCTCGATCTCCTTCTCGTCCTCTTCGCTCTTGTCGCGCAGGTCGACCATGTCCGGATGACGGTAGAGCGCGTTGTTCTCGAAGCTGACCTTGGCGTCGAGGCAGCGCAGCTTGCCGTCCTTGGTGACAATCAGCGGATTGATTTCGAGAAGCTCCATGTCCTTAGCCACGAAAGCCGCGTAGAGCTTTTCGGTGAGTTCGCCCGCCTGTTTGGCGAGATCGCCGGTCAGGCCGAGCGCGGCGGCGACCTGGCGGCCGTGATGCGGCATCAGCCCCGTCGCGGGATCGACCGAGAATGTCACGATCTTCTCGGGCGTGTCATGCGCCACCTTCTCGATGTCCATGCCGCCTTCGGTCGACACCACATAGGCGATGCGCGAGGTCGAGCGGTCGATCAGCATCGAGAGGTAGAATTCCTTGTCGATGGCGGCGCCGTCCTCGATGTAGAGGCGGTTGACCTGCTTGCCGGCGTCGCCGGTCTGCAGCGTGACCAGCGTCGCGCCGAGCATCTGCTTGGAGAAGGCTTCGGCCTCGTCGATCGACTTGGCGATGCGCACGCCGCCCTTGTCGCCGGCGCTCGCCTCCTTGAACTTGCCCTTGCCGCGCCCGCCGGCATGGATCTGCGCCTTCACCACATAGACGGGGCCGGGGAGCTTTTCGGCGGCGGCGCGCGCGTCCTCGGCGCGCAGCACGGCGAAGCCGTCAGCGACGGGCGCGCCAAATTCGCGCAGAACGGCCTTGGCCTGATATTCGTGGATGTTCATGGGCTTGTGTCTCCCTGGCGCAATGGCGCGCCGGCGCGGTCGAAATCGCGGCCAAAAGGCATGAGCGTCGCGGTTTCGTCAAGGCGGCGCGCCGTCGCGGAGGGGCAAAGCGGTTCGGCGCCGCCGAGCTAAGCAGGCGCCGGCTGCGGTCGCTGAGAGGCGTGAGCGCGCGGCTTGGAACAATTCCCGCCCCCCACGTGTTTCATCGACACGGAGCTCCCCTCTCCCCCCTTGGACTGCCCGGCCGACCTGGCCGGGCTTTTTCTTTGCCCCAAGGTTTGGCGCGTTGATGCGTCGTCCCGCCCAGCCTGGGAGCGATCCATGGGATCGAGCGCCGGGAGCGGCTATGCTCGCGTCATGACCGGCACAAGCAATCCCTTCAGCGAGGGCGCCCAGAAATATTGGGAGCGCCGCTACGAGCTGTTTTCAAAATGGGATGAAGGCATTGCAACCGATGAGGTCGGCCTCTTCTCGGTGAAGCCGGAGCGCTTCGCGCTCGAGATCGGCCAGCTGCTCAGCGGCGCCGTCGTGCTGGACGCCTTCTGCGGGATCGGCGGCTCGGCGATCGGCTTCGCCAGATGCGGAAAGCGCGTTATCGCCGTCGACATCGATCGCGACCGGCTTTCCATGGCGAGGCATAACGCCAAGATCTATGGCGTCGCGCATCAGATCGAATTCATCCATGCCGACGTCGTGGAAGCCTATGCCAGCCTGTCGTTCGACGCGCTGAATATCGACCCGCCCTGGGGCGGACCGGATTACGCCAGGAAAGCGCGCTTCGGCTGGCGAGATTTTTCGCCGAACCCGCTGCCGCTGGTCCGGCGCGCGATCGGCTCAGGCATCGCCGTCGCCGTCGGACTGCCCGCGAATTTCTCGGAGGACGAACTGCGCGAGCTGCCGCCTGGAACCGCCGTGCGCGAGTCTCGCGACGCAACGCGCGTCCTGTTCAGAACGGCCTATTATCCGCCGGTGGGATGAGGCGCCGCATTCGCGAGCGGCGAGTCTTCGGTGTTTGTTAAGAGAAAGCTAGGTGTATAGTCCTGAAGTGAGCTGGATGGGATTCTTATTGAAGACGGCGGGTTCGGCTTTCCAGATTTTGCAGACATATTCATGAGGCGTCAGGCCTCGCAGGGTCTTCAGCCGTTTCGCAAAATTATAGGCGGCCAT
>JBPFDX010000015.1:0-14332 GCA_051061385.1 Methylocystis sp. | reverse complement strand
CGGCGGGTTTCGGCGGGGGCGAAATAGGATCGACGAGGGCGTAAAGGGTGATTTTTCGCTCGGCATGATACCGCCGTTATCGGGTCAAACCTTATAGTTGCCAACGACAACTATGCTCCGGTGGCCGTCGCTGCGTAATGTAGCGCCCAAACTGGGAATTAAGCCCTAGGGGTTTGCACTTCTAGGCGGGGTCCGGAGGCGCCTGGCAACAGAAGCCTCCACTTAATTCACTCGCGCCGCGCAGCCGTGACGCAAAGCGCGGCAAGCACGATGGTCGGATGCGGCAGCCCGTCGACCATGCACATGGCAGTCTGGCGCGACGCAATGGCCAAAGACCTTATCCGTTACGATCTTCTCGTTCAGGACGCCATGCGCGGCGTCATGCGCAAAGTCCTGAGCGACGTCGCCGAGAGCGGCTATCTGCCGGGCGACCATCACTTCACCATCAGCTTCCGCACCGACGCGCCAGGCGTGACGATCTCGCGGCGCCTCGCCGAGCAATGGCCGCGCGAGCTGACGATCATTCTGCAGCACCAATATTCCAGTCTCGAAGTCGACGACGAAGGCTTCGGCGTCACCCTGTCCTTCCGCTCGATTCCCGAGCGCCTCCACGTGCCCTTCTCCGCGGTCACCGGCTTCTTCGATCCCGCGGTCGAATTTGGCCTGCGCTTCGAGAGCGACGAAGAGTCGCCCGAGGAAATGGAGGAGGAAGAGGAGGACGATGCCCCTTCGCCGGGACCGAGCCTCGTCGCCAGAAAGCCCGAGCCGGCGAAGGAGGTGAAGCCGGCCAAAGTCGAGCCTTTCAAGGCTGATTCCGCCAAAGCCGAGCCGCCCAAAGCAGAGCCGAACCAGGCGCCTAGCGCCGAGAAGCCGCGAAGGCTTAAGCCCGTCGAAACCAAGGAAGACGGCGACGAGAAGGTCGTCTCGATCGACGCCTTCCGCAAGAAGCCCTGATGGGGGAAATCGTCAATCTGCGCCGCGCGCGCAAACAGCGCGACCGACGCGCCAAGGAAGAGGCGGCGCAAACCAGCCGCGTCGTTCACGGGCGCAGCAAATCCGAGCGGCGATTGACCGACGCGCAGGCGCGGCTGGAAAGCGCGCGGCTCGAGGGACATAGACGCGAGCCCGTGGACGATCAGGCGTGAGCGAGGCGCCGGCTGCGCCGCAGGACGCCAGCTCCCGCCGCGTCGTTAAACATTCAGTCGTCATCGCCGGCCACCGCACCAGCGTGTCGCTTGAGGACGCCTTCTGGCGCGCGCTGAAGGACATCGCCGCACAGCACAGCGTGTCGCTCGCGGCGCTCATCGCCCGCGTCGACGCGGGACGGGGCGACGCCAATCTCTCCTCGGCGCTGCGGGTCTTCGTGCTGGAGCGAGTTCTGACGTCCTCTTCCCATCGGGCCAAGAATTGGCCGGACAAGACTGACTAAACGGTCCTGCCAGCGCCATACGCTCACCCTCATGCTGAGGAGGCTCCGAAGGAGCCGTCTCAAAGCACGAGGGTGAGGAAGTCATTGATCCCTCGTCCTTCGAGACGCCGCTTCGCGGCTCCTCAGGATGAGGGATCAATATCAATTAGCCGGCCACGGTGATTCGCCTTCCGTTCTCCTATATGATTGGAGAATCATGAAAAGCAGCCTGTCGCCTCAGACCGACGATTACGCGCCGCAAGCGGGCGCGCTCGCCGCGCGGGCGGCCGCGAACGCCGGGCGGCCGCGCTATCTCGACGCGCTCAATCCCGAACAGCGCGCCGCCGTCGAAACGCTCGACGGCCCGGTGCTCGTGCTCGCCGGGGCCGGCACCGGCAAGACGCGGGCGCTGACGACGCGCATCGCCCATATTCTGGCGCTCGGCAAGGCGCGCGCCTATGAAATCCTCGCCGTCACCTTCACCAACAAGGCGGCGCGCGAAATGCGCGAACGCGTCGAGGCGCTAGTCGGCGAAGGCGCGCAAGCCATGCAATGGCTCGGCACTTTTCACGCGATCAGCGCCAAGATTCTGCGCCGCCACGCCGAACTCGTCGGGCTGAAGCCGAACTTCACCATTCTCGATGTCGACGACCAGATCCGCCTCATCAAGCAGGTGCTGCAGGCGGAGAACATCGACGACAAGCGCTGGCCGGCGCGCGCCCTCGCGATGCGCATCGACGGCTGGAAGAACCGCGGGCTGGCGCCGAAGCAGGTGCCCGCCGGGGAGGCCGAGAGCTTCGCCAATGGCAAAGGCGCGGCGCTCTACGCACTCTATCAGGAGCGGCTCAAAGTCCTCAACGCCGTCGACTTTGGCGATCTCCTGATGGAGAGCCTGCGGCTCTTTCGCGACAATCCGGACGTGCTCGCCGACTATCAACGCCGCTTCAAATATATTCTCGTCGACGAATATCAGGACACCAATGTCGCGCAATATCTGTGGCTGCGACTGATCTCGCAGGGGCGCGCGCAGGGTCAGCAAAATCTCTGCTGCGTCGGCGATGATGATCAGAGCGTCTACGGCTGGCGCGGCGCCGAGGTCGAGAACATCCTGCGCTTCGAGCAGGATTTTCCGGGCGCCAAGGTCATTCGCCTTGAACGCAATTACCGCTCGACCGGGCATATTCTCGCCGCCGCCTCGCATCTCATCTCCCACAATGAAGGTCGGCTCGGCAAGACGCTGTTCACCGACGGCGACGACGGCGAGAAGCCGACGCTCACCGGCGTTTGGGACAGCCAGGAGGAAGCGCGCGTCATCGGCGAAGACATCGAACAGTCGAGCCGCAAGGGCCATTCGCTCGAAGAGATCGCCATTCTCGTGCGCGCCTCGTTTCAGATGCGCGAATTCGAAGAGCGCTTCGTCGAGATCGGCCTGCCCTATCGCGTCATCGGCGGCCCGCGCTTCTACGAGCGGCTCGAAATTCGCGACGCGCTCGCCTATCTGCGCTGCGTCGCGCAGCCCGCCGACGATCTCGCCTTCGAGCGCATCGTCAATACGCCAAAACGCGGTCTCGGCGACGCGACGCTGCAAACGCTGCATGAATATGGGCGGCGCGAGCGCACGCCGCTGATGCAGGCGGCGCGCTTTCTTGTCGAAAGCGAGGAGCTGAAGCCGAAGCCGCGCGGCGCGCTGCGCGCCCTGATCGCGGATTTCGACCGCTGGCGCGCGCTGATCGACGCAAAGCCGCAGCACGAGCTCGCCGAGCAGGTGCTCGACGAATCCGGCTATACGGAGATGTGGCGCGCCGACAGGAGCCCGGAGGCCGCTGGCCGGCTCGACAATTTGAAAGAGCTTGTCCGGGCGATGGAGGCTTTTCCCGATCTCGAATCATTCCTCGAACATGTGTCGCTCGTCATGGAGGCCGACAGCGCCGTAGATCAGGAGCGCGTGTCGATCATGACGCTGCATGGCGCGAAGGGCCTCGAATTCGAGACGGTCTATCTCCCCGGCTGGGAGGAAGGGCTGTTTCCGAGCCAGCGCACGCTCGACGAACAGGGGCGCGCCGGCCTCGAGGAAGAGCGCCGCCTCGCCTATGTCGGGCTGACGCGCGCCAAGCGGCGGGCGAAGATTTTTTTCGCCAGCAACCGGCGCATTCACGGTCTGTGGCAGCCGACCGTGCCCTCGCGCTTCATCGACAATCTGCCGTCCGAGAACGTTGAGGTGGTCGAGGCGCCGAACGCCTCCCAATATGGCTCATACGGCGTCTCACGCTTCGCCAATCTCGACGTCTATGGCTCCGACTATTCGACGCCCGGATGGAAGCGCGCGCAGGCGGCGCGGGGCGAGGCCGCACGGGGCGCAGCCCGCGAGTCGCGCGGAAAACAACCGATGACGATCGAGGGCGAAGTTATCGCCCGCTCGTCCGGCGGCTCGCGCTTTTCAGTGGGCGCGCGGGTGTTTCACTTGAAGTTCGGGCCGGGCTCGGTGGCGGCGGTCGACGGCAACAAACTCACGGTCGATTTCGACAAGGCGGGCCGCAAGATGGTGCTGGAGAGTTTCGTCGAGGCGGGGTGATTCGAGACAGTCAAGGCTTGACCAACGTCTTCCCCAATCTCCCCGTATTTCGTCACCGCAATGTGCATAACGCGGAAAACTATACTTCGTCCGCCAGAGGCTGTTTCTTGCTGAAATAATAAGCGCCGTATCGAAAAGGCGCTCACATGCTCACAAACAGCCGCGACATCATTCGCCGCCTCGAAAAGGAAGGGTGGCGGCTTGTGCGCTCCAAAGGCTCACATCGCCAGTTCAAGCATCCGACGAAAGTCGGCCGCGTGACCGTGGCGCACCCCAGGAAAGACATGCCGCCAAAGACCGTGCTCAGCATTTATGAAAGCGCAGGATGGCCGAAAGATTAACTCATTCCGCCGCTTGTCGCCTCTGATTCCAAGGCGCTTCGACGGCGATAACAATTTCCGCATCGGCGAAGCTCTCGGCCCATTTTGGATCGGCCCGCAAGACCTCGAAATCGCGTGGCTCGGGAATCGGCAGGCCATCTTCGCGCATCCCCTCCGCCCAAAGCTCAAGCGCCTCCGCCGCCATGGCGAAGAGATCGTCGATCTCGTCGGCGGCCGAAAAACATCCGGGCGCGTCGGGAAAGCTCATGCCATAGGCGCTGTTTTCGTCCTTATGGACGATGACGATATAGGGCTTCATCGGCGGCCTCTCGGATCACCTGCAAATCATAGCGCTTTCGCGGCCCGCCTGCCATTGCTGCCATTGCCGACATTGTGGCGTCGCCGCCACAGTCGCTTTTTTTCGGCAAGTCAACTAGGTGTGCGCGTCCACACCGATTCACAAGCCTCGCTCGGCGCATTACTGTCTCGATGAAGCAATGGCGGATTGCCGCGCGGCGGCGTCAGCCCATCTTTGAACTAGGAAAGGCGCTGAAGACCTCGCCGCGACGAGGTTCGCGCGAGGAATTGCCATGACCGCTGGCGAAAATGCCGGGCGAATTCTCCGTGTGGTTTTTGCCGCCGCGATCGTTTCGCCGTTCGCGGGACCCACGCTCGCGGGGCAATATCCGCCGCGTCGCGCCGAACTCTTCGAGCCGCCGCCGCTCGTCGCGCTGTTTGGCGTGAAGCGCGTTCCGACGCGCGCGCCGCTGGACAATCCAGATTTGGCCGTCACGGACGCGCCCCCCGCGGCGCTCCTGCTCGACGTCGCGCTGCGCGCCGAGCCTCTGGCGCCGGACCCGCTCGATCTCGCCTGGAGCCTTCAGCCCGCAGAGAATCGCGATCTCGCCGTCGCGCTCGATACCTGGGCGGCCCCGGCCGACGCGGCCCTGGCGCCGGAGCGCGGTCGCCTGCGTGCGGCTCTGGCCACGGCCTATGCGGCTCGAAATTTCACGCCTTTCTGGACGCAGAACGGAGAATGGCGCGCCTCGGCCCGCGCCGCGATCGCGCGCCTCGCGCTCGCGGCCGACGATGGGCTTAATCTGAAGGCCCACCCGACGCCTGACGCGGAGAAGGCCGCGCCCACCGCCGCGGACGATCTCGCGCTCTCGGAGGCCGTCGCCGCCTATGCCCTGCAAGCGCGCGGCTCGCGCGTCGATCCCGAGCGCGTGTCGCGCCTCGTCGGCGCGAAGACCACCCTCCCCGATCCGGCGGTGGCGGTGGCAGAAATCGCCGGCGCAGGCGAAACCGCCGGTGACGCGCTGCAGGCCTATAATCCGCCGCATTACGGCTATCAGCAGCTGCGCGAAAAGCTGATCGAGATGAGGGCGCAGCGCGCGAGCGCGCCGGCTTCCGACGGACTTTACGCCGCGGCTGCTGAGGGCGTCCCGCAGAGCGACGCCCTGCCTCCAGCGAACAAGTCCAAGCGGAGCCGCGCCGCCGCGCTCGCGCGAGCGTCGACGTCGCGCGTCGAGGCGGAAATCATCGCCAATATGGAGCGGTGGCGCTGGCTGCCGCGCGATCTCGGCGAAGAGCGGATCGAGGTGAATATCCCCGATTTCGAACTCGCCGTCGTGCGCAACGGCGAGGTGACGCATCGCACGCGCGTCATCGTCGGCAAGGAGCAGACGCCGACGCCGATCTTCTCCAACGCGCTGCAATACATCATCGTCAATCCTTACTGGAACGTGCCGCCGTCGATCCTGAACAAGGAGATGCTGCCGAAGGCGAACGGCGACGTCGCCGCGATCGCGGCGAGCGGCTTCAACGTCTCCTATCGCGGCGGCAAGCTCGTGGTGCGCCAGCCGCCCGGCGAACGCAATGCGCTCGGCCGCATCAAATTCATGTTCCCGAACGATTTCTCGGTCTATCTGCACGATACGCCGTCGCGCCATCTGTTCGCCGCCTCGCATCGCGCCTTCAGCCACGGCTGCATGCGCGTCGACGCGCCGTTCGCGCTCGCCGAAGCGGTGCTCGGCCCCGGCAGCGGCTGGTCGGAAGGCCGCGTGCGCCGGCTGATCGGGGGCTCGGAGCGCTACATCAATCTCTCCAAGCCGCTGCCGATCCACATCGAATATTTTACCGCCTATGCCGACGAAGGCGGGCGTATCGTCCTGCGTCCGGATATCTACGGCTATTCGGCGCGGGTGCGAAAGGCGCTGGGGTTAGACGGCTGAGCCCTTCGCTTTCGCGGAAAACAACGCGGCGCAGCCGACCGTTTCGACGCTGACGGCGTCGAAGCGCTTTTCGAGTTCGCGCGTCAGCGTCTCGAGATCGTCCTGCGCATTCGAGAATATTCCCTTGGAATTGTAGAACCCCATCAGCCGTTGCGCCGCGAAGCTGCGCTCGACGCCGCCCTGCAGCAGCGTCGAGCCGAAGACGATGGCGCCGGGGTTCATCAAGGGCGACAGGAAATCGAAAGAGCGCGCTTTCGTCGCCATGTCTCCGGGCAGGCAATGCAGCAGATAATTGACGCCGAGCGAGTCGAATTTGGTGCCATTAAAATCGATCGGCTCCAGCACGTTGCGCACATAGGTCTCGGGCTGGCGGCGCGCGATGCGGCGCGCCGAATATTGCAGCGCGTCGCGGTTCATATCCATCAGCGCTATGCGTGGCGCCTCGGTCGGAAAGCGGCAGCGATCGAGAAAATAGCCGGTGCCGACCCCGACGTCGAGGTGATTGCCGCTGACATGCTGGTCGTAATGGGCGAGCAGGCGAGGCGTGGGACATTTCCAGATCCAGCGATTGGACAGGCCGAGCACCAGAACGTCGTAGATCGCCAGCATCTTTGGCGTGTAAACCGCCTGTCCGGCATGAATCTGCTCGCTGGTGACGGGCATCGCTGGGGCTCCATGACAATGAGTGCGGCAGGGGGTGACAAAGCGCGCGGTGGCGTGGAAAAGCTTATCTCATGTCCCTCACACGCTGCTAAGCTTCAAATGCCTCCGCCGCCCCTTCTCGCCCTGCAGGGCGTCGCGCTGACCCTCGGCGGAAAGCCGCTCCTCGACGGCGCAGATCTCTCCGTCGCCCCAGGCGCACGGCTGTGCGTCGTCGGGCGCAACGGCTCCGGCAAATCGACGCTACTCAAAATCGCGGCGGGCGACATCGAGTCCGACGGCGGCGTGCGCTTCCTGCAGCCCGGCGCGTCGCTGCGCTATCTGCCGCAGGAGCCGGATTTCTCCGGCTTCGCCACGACGCTCGCCTATGTGGAAGCCGGGCTTGGGCCGCTGGATGATCCTCACGTCGCCAGGACGCTGCTCAACGATCTGGGGCTGCAAGGCGACGAGGACCCCACGCGCCTCTCTGGCGGCGAAGCGCGGCGGGCGGCGCTCGCCCGCGTTCTCGCGCCGGAACCCGACATTCTGCTCCTCGACGAGCCGACGAACCACCTCGACCTGCCGACGATTCTTTGGCTCGAAGAAAGACTCGCGAGCCTGCGCTCCGCGCTCGTGCTCATCAGCCACGACCGCCGATTTCTCCAGGATCTGACCCGCGAGACGCTATGGATCGACCGCGGCCGAACGCGGCACCTCGCGCGCGGCTTCAGGGAATTCGAAGCCTGGCGCGATCGCGAACTGGAGGAAGAGGAAAAGCAGCAGCACAAATTGGAGCGCAAGATCGTCGCCGAAGAACATTGGCTGCGCCACGGCGTTTCGGGCCGGCGCAAGCGCAATATGAAACGGCTCGCCGGGCTGCACCATTTGCGCGCCGAGCGGCGCAACCGCGTCATGCCGACCGGCGACGTGAAGCTTGAAGCGAGCGAAGCGCAGCTCTCCGGCAAGCTGGTCATTGAGGCGGTCAAGATCGGCAAATCCTACGGGGCCCGCATCATTGTCGATAATTTCACGACGCGCATTCTGCGCGGCGATCGTCTCGGCATTGTCGGCGCGAACGGCGCCGGCAAGACGACGCTGGTCAATCTCCTGACCGGCGCGCTCGCGCCGGATCACGGCAAGCTGCGGCAGGGCGCCAATCTCGAGATGGCGACACTCGAACAGAACCGCGCGAGTCTCGATCCGGAAACCACCCTGCAGGACGCGCTCACGGGCGGCGGCTCCGACACGATCGAGATCAATGGCGAGCGGCGTCACGTCGTAGGCTATATGAAGGACTTTCTGTTCAAGCCGGAACAGGCGCGCACGCCGATCGGCAGGCTTTCGGGCGGCGAGCGTGGACGCCTGCTGCTCGCGCGCGCCCTGGCCAAGCCGTCGAATCTCCTCGTGCTCGACGAGCCGACCAACGACCTCGACCTCGAAACGCTCGATCTTCTGGAGGAAATGCTCGCCGATTATCCTGGCACGCTCATCGTCGTGAGCCATGACCGCGACTTCCTCGACCGCGTCGCGACGAGCGTGCTGATGAGCGAAGGGGACAGCCGCTGGATCGAATACGCCGGCGGCTACAGCGACATGGTCGCGCAACGCGGCAAAGGCGTCGAGGCGCGGGGCGCGACGGCGACTCCGGCGCGCGAGCCGAAAGAAAAGCCGGCGCCGCGGGAGAAGGGCCCGACAAAACAGAAGCTCTCCTTCAAGGAGCAGCATGCGCTCGCGACCCTGCCCGGCAGGATCGACGAACTGCGGGAAAAATGCGCGAAGCTGCGGCGATTGCTTGAAGATCCCGAACTCTATTCGCGCGATCCGGCAAGGTTCGCCACGGCGAGCGAAGCTTTCGCCGCGGCCGAAGCCGACCTCTCCGCCGCCGAGGACGAATGGCTGGAGCTCGAAATGAAGCGCGAAGAGATCGAGGGATAGAATGGATCCCGCGCTTGCCCTAGACTTGGCGCGTTATCCATTTTTCAGAGCGGGGGAGAAGACATGACCGACAAATCGGTTCCAGCGCCTTACGGCAAAGTGACGCCCTACCTCTGCATCGCCGGCGCGGCCAAGGCGCTCGAGTTCTACAAAGGGACTTTCGGCGCCAAGGAGCGCGTGCGCATCGAACTCCCCAACGGGCTCATCGCGCATGCCGAACTCATGATCGGCGATTCCATTGTCATGATCTCCGATGTTTACGAAGACAGCGGGTTGACGGCGCCGAGAACCCTCGGCGGCTCTTCCGTCAGCCTGAACGTCTATGTGCCGGACGTCGATTCGATTTTCATCAAGGCGATCGAAGCGGGGGCGACCAAGGTCAGCAGTCCGCAGAATATGTTTTACGGCGATCGCAGCGGAACGGTGCGCGATCCGTTCGGCCATGTCTGGGCGTTCGCGACGCGCAAGGAAGAGGTCACCGTCGACGAACTGAAGCGCCGAGCGCTGGATATATATTATTCGCTGAACGCCGCGCCCGCCAAAGCAGAAGCGCCGTAATTAGCGGGCCGAAGGCAAGGGCGAGCAGCGCGTCGGAAAACTCGCCGGTCGCGCCCTTGATCAGTCCCACGAGATAGGGTCCGGCGAAGCCGGAGATATTGCCGATCGAGTTGATCACCGCGACGCCAACGACGGCGTCGCCCGATCCGAGCGTCTGCGTCGTGAAGCTCCAGAAGGTCGGCAGCGCCGCAATCGCGCCGACGGCGGCGACGGAGAGCGCGATCATCGACAACAATGGCGTCGGCGCGTAGGCGGCGCAGGCCAGTCCAGCCGCGCCGACGATGGCCGCGAGCGCCGTATGACCGACGGTCTCGCGCCGGCGATCGGAGCTGCGGCTCCACGCCCACATCGCGAGCGCGGCGCATACGTAGGGAATTGACGCCAGCAGGCTTGTGACGATGACGCCGAACCCGAAAGCCTTGATGATTTGCGGCAGCCAGAAGCCCAGGCCGTAGAGCGCAAGCACGATTCCGAAATAGGCGACGCCGAGCATGAGCACGCGCGCATCCTTGAGCGCGCGCCAGTGATCGCCGTGATCCTGTCCCGCGTCGCTCTCGAGCGCGGCGCGCAGCGACGCCTTTTCGCCGGACGTCAGCCATTTCGCCGATTGTGGCCCATCAGGCAGGTAGAAAAAGCAGACGACGCCGAGAATGACCGAGGGCAGCGCCTCCATCAAGAACAGCCAGCGCCAGCCGCTGATCCCGGCGACGCCATCGAGCGACGCGAGGATAAGTCCGGAGATCGGCGATCCGATCGCGGTCGACACGGGCACGGCGATGAGAAATCCGGCGAGAACGCGCGCGCGCTGCGCGGCGGGAATCCAATAGGTGAGGTAGAGAATGACGCCCGGCGCAAAACCGGCTTCCATCACCCCGAGCAGCAGGCGCAAGACGACAAAGCTCGCCTCGCTCCAGACGAAGGCGGTGAGCGCCGAAACGAAGCCCCAGCTGACCATGATGCGCGCGATCCAAATGCGCGCGCCGACGCGATGCATGATGTAATTGCTGGGCGCCTCGAACAGGCAGTAACCGATGAAGAAGACGCCGGCGCCCCAGCCGAAGAATTCCGGCGTGAAGCCGAGTTCGCCGTTCATCGTCAGCGCCGCGAAACCGATGTTCACGCGGTCGAGATAGGCGACGATGAAGCCCGTGACGAGAAAGGGAATGAGTCGCCGCGCCGCCTTGGCGACGGCCCGATCGGCGTCGACGGCCTCGCGCGGCGCGCTCGGCTTTTGCGCGGCTGCGACCGCCGCTTCCGACATCGTCAGGCCCGTTCGAAGCGCATGAGATGGTGCCAACGATGCGGAACATCGCCGGAAAGGCGCTTGAGCCCGGCGGCGCGCGCCTGCTGCTCCAGAAGCGACAAGGGCTCGGGGTAATCGCTTGTCGAGATGTGGTGGTAAACCGCGTCCTTCTCGTCGCGCGACAAGGTCCAATCTTTCTCGATCCAATCGAAATAATGTTTCAGATAGTCGTCGCGGGTTTCGTCTTCCTCGCGCATCGTGTCGACGAGCAACAGCACGCCGCCCGGCGCGAGGGCGCGCGACGCGCGGCGGAAGAACTCCGCTTTGTCCTCGGTTGCGAGGTGATGCAGAACGAAACTGCTGTGCAGCACATCGTAGGAGCGGCCCTCGGATAGCGCGGAGAGCATGTCGCCGTGCGCGAGATCGACCGGACACGGCAGTGATTTGAGGTTCTCGGCCGCGAGCGCGAGCGCGGTGTCGGAAAGGTCGACGCCCTTGTAGCGCGCAGGGGGGATGCGGCGCAGAATGGGCGCAAAGACATGCGCGTCGCCGCAGCCGAGATCGAGCAGTGAAAAGTCGCCGCCCTGGAAGCGCGCCCGCAAGGCGCGCTCGACCTCTTGGCTGAGCGCGGCGTGGAACATGAAATCCTCGACGACGACCTTCTTATAGGTGTCCCAGAGGTCGAAAATCTCGCCCGAATATGCGGTGCTCGCCTCAGCGTCCATTACGTCAGCCCCTTCATCGCCCGCTCACTTGAGGCCGAAGCCCAGCGCTTGCAAAGCCTCGCGAATGCGATCGCGTCCGCTCAACGCCTCCGGCCCGCGGATCCGCGACAGCGCCTGACGGATCCAGCCCTGATCCGGCAGGCCCTGCTCCTTTTGGAAGTCCTTGAACTTCTCGTCGAGCGTCTCGATCGCATCGCGCTGCGCGTCGCCCCATTCATACTGCTCGCGATGAAGCACAGCGCCTTGTCCGAGGCGAGGCTTGACAGCAGCGTTCGCCGTCGGATCGGGAACGCCGACGGCCATGCCAAAGACGGCGAAAACGTTGGGCGGCAGGTTCAATTCCCTGGCGACTTCCTCCGGCTTGTTGCGCATCGCGCCGATATAGCAGCAGCCAAGACCGATCGACTCAAGCGCCGTGACGGCGTTCTGCGCAGCGAGCGCCGCGTCGACCGCGCCGGTCAGGAACATCTCGAAGTAAGACAGTCCCGCCGCATCTCGCCCTCTCTCGCGTCCGAGATTTTCAAGCCGCGCGAGATCGCAAAGCCAGACGAGGAAAAGCGGCGCTCGATGAATATGCTTCTGACCTCCGGCGAGGTCGGCGAGACGCGTCTTGCGGGCGTCGTCCTCAACGGCGACGACGCTCCAGACTTGCAGGTTCGACGATGTCGACGCCGACTGCGCAGCGGCGACGATGATCTCCAGCGCGCCTTCGGGCAGCGGCTCGGGCAGAAAATTGCGATGCGAACGATGCGCCAGAATAAGGTCGAGCGTATCGTTCCACTGCTTCGGCTTTGGCGAATCGTCGCGGCGATAGCGCTCAAACATCGCCGCCGCGCCGCGCGGATCGATGGTCTCCGGGCTCACAGGCTTGTTCATGGGCGTTCCTTTAGGCGGGTTGCCCCGCTGGCGCAACACTCCGCATGTTCTCTTAATTGACTTTACTGTATATTATGAAAATATACATGAATGGTCAATTTCGAGCATGTCGTCGGGTTCGAATGGGATCATGGCAACGCGCGCAAGAACCTCGAAAAGCACGCCGTCGGCCAAGCGGAAGCCGAGCAAATATTCGCCAACGATCCGCTGGTCGTCACGGACGATGTGGCTCACAACGATCGCGAGCCCCGCTACCACGCTCTCGGCCGAACGGATGCGTCTCGACTGTTGCACATCACATTCACGCTCCGCGCAAACGGCACGCGCATTCGAATCATCTCCGCGCGCGACATGAGCCGCAAGGAACGACAACGTTATGAGCAAGACGACTAAGCCTGTGCCGACCTTCACAGATGAAGCTGAGGAACGCGCCTTTTGGGAACGTCACGACTCGGCGGAACATGTCGACTGGAGCAAGGCGAAGCGCGTCCGGATGCCTAATCTCAAGCCGTCGACCACGTCGATTTCTCTGCGGCTCCCGGTCAGTCTGCTCGAGCAGATCAAGATCGCAGCCAACAAGCGCGACGTTCCCTACCAGTCGCTCATTAAAATCTGGCTTGCCGAGAAGGTTCGCTAAGCCATGGAAAGTCAGCCAACCACAATGCGTGTCATTCCCGGCAGGCCGAACGCCTGACCGGGAATCCAAAATACAAAGTTCCAAATTTTCGCTGTGATTCTGGATTCTTGATCGCGCTCCTCGCGCCGGGAATGACATTCAATCAGCCAGACAATTGGCGTTACACCCGCTTCGGCACCAGTATCGCGCGAAAGTCGTTGACGTTGGTGCGCGTCGGCTTGGTCACGACGAGGTCGCCGAGCTTCTCGAAGGCGGTATAGGCGTCATTGTTGGCGAAATGCGCCTTCAGATCGACGCCGGCCTGTTTCGCGCGCGCGAACGAATCCGCCGTCATGATCGCGCCGGCGTTGTCCTCGCTGCCGTCGATGCCGTCGGTGTCGCAGGCGATCGCCGATATGCCGCCGAAACCTTCGAGCGCGAGGGTCAGCCCCAGCAAGAACTCCGCGTCGCGGCCCCCGCGTCCCTTGCCGCGCACCGTGACGGTCGTCTCGCCGCCCGAGATGATGGCGACGGGCGGCTCGAAAGGCTGGCCGTGAATGGCGATCTGTTTCGCAATGCCCGCATGGACGAGCGCGACGTCGCGCGACTCGCCCTCGAGGTCGCCGAGAATGCAGGGCGTAAATCCGGCCGCCTTGGCGACGGCCGCCGCCGCGTCGAGCGAACCTTGCGGCGTGGCGATGAGGATATTCTGCACTTTCTCGAAGATGGCGTCGCCGGGTTTGGGCGTCTCGCATTCGGGCTTCTGCAGATGCGCGAGCACGGCCGCCGGCGCGTCGATCTTATATTTGGCGATCACCGCAAGCGCGTCTTCCCGCGTCGTCGGGTCGGGCACCGTGGGGCCCGAGGCGATCACCGAAAGATCGTCATTCGGCACATCCGAAATCATCAGCGCCACGACGCGCGCCGGCGCGGCGGCGCGCGCGAGACGCCCGCCCTTGATCGCGGAGAGATGCTTGCGCACGCAATTCATCTCGGAGATGTTCGCGCCGCTCTTCAGCAACGCCTTGTTCACCGCCTGCTTTTCCTCGAGCGTGACGCCCTCGGCCGGCAGCGCCATCAGCGCCGAGCCGCCGCCGGAAATCAGCGCGAGGACGAGATCGTCTTCGGAAAGCCCCTGCACTCTCTCCAGGATGCGCTTCGCCGCCTCGCGCCCCGCGGCGTCCGGAACCGGATGCGAAGCCTCGA
>JBPFDX010000014.1:0-21474 GCA_051061385.1 Methylocystis sp. | reverse complement strand
AGGCCGTGAAGGTCGCGCCGCCCGTCTCCGCCAGAACCTTGGTGATCGCCGCCGTCAAAGACGTCTTGCCATGGTCGACGTGTCCAATCGTCCCAATGTTGCAGTGCGGCTTCGTGCGTGAAAACTTTTCCTTGGCCATCGTCCCGTTTCCAAGTGGTCACGAGCCCGTCGCTCGCGCGCGGCGAGGCTTTAAGGCCAACGGCGAGATTCTTCAAGTGGCGGGCGGCCTAGGCGCCCGCCAAGAGCTTAAGCCGCGACGGTCGGAAATCAGCTGCATCCGGAATGGCAGGTCACTTCCTTAATCACCGGCGTCGTTTCGCCCACCGTACTGACGTCGATCACCACGCCCTTGCGCTTCCAGCGAAAAATACAATTGGCGTTCCCCGTTCCGGCGCAAGAGACGGTCTCGGGCCGTCCCTTGCAGCGCGGATCGTCCTTATGACAGACAAATCCCGCCTCCGGCTCATGGACGGGCTTCCACCCCTTTTTCACGAGAACCTTGCGCGCCGACGCGTAAGGCTCATCCTTCGGGAAGCTAGGGATTTGCGCCAGAGCGCTGGAACAAAGGGCCATTGTGACGAAAACGGCGGTTGCGGCGAAAAGCGCTTTCATAAATTCACTCCTAATTCGTAGAAGCGGCTGTACCTTCTTATGGCGGCTCACACATTCCTCAAGAGCCACGGGCCAACTCCCGGAGCATAAAGGGCTAGAAGCTCTCGTCTGTCCGCAAGCGCCTTCTGACTTTGCGCGGCGCTTGACTAGAGCGCTGCACATTGAAATCGCCGGCCCACGCGCCAACTGACTCTTTGGCGGGGGCCAATTGCGACTTCATGAGTTGACGTACGATTTCTTCGACGATCCGATCGATTGGGCGTTCGCCGCGCTCTTCGCGATGCTCGTTCTCGTCGGCTGGGGACTGCGTCTCTGGGAGCCGTCGCTCGGCGGTGCGCTGACGAATCTGTCGCTGAACTTCGCCGCGCTCGTCGTTCTGCTGCTCGCCCTTCAGTATTTTTGGCGCGCTTGGTTTCCCAATTACCCTTTCACCTGGGGTCCCGCCCGGAGGCGCTTCGCCGCCTATCCGCTGCGCCAGTTGATCTATGCGGCCGCGGGCCTGCTGATTGTCAGCGGCGGCCTGGAAGCGCTGTTCAGCGGCGCTTCGCTTGACGTTCTGGGGCTCTCGATCGGATCGCCAAGGCTGGCGGATCCGGCCTTCGCCGACTTCTGGCGGGCCATGAACCGGATCGCCGCCTTCACGCTTCCGGCCGGCTTGATCGCTTATCTCGGCTTTGTCGCATTGGCGGGCCCCGCGAAATATACGACGTCCACCGCGCTTGTCGCCGCGGCCCCGCAGAGAAACGTTGCGACGCTCTCTCCGCAGTCGGCGCTTCTGGGCCAGGATCTCGGCCGGCGCATCCGCCTCATGGGCTGGATCGGATTTTGGGTGGATTTCATCCTGGCGTTCCTGAGCGCGCCGCTCCTGGCCTTCGGAGCCGTCGGGCAGTCGATCAGCTCGACGATCTGGGTCAGCGATCCGATCCACTGGGGATATGTCGGACTGGCCCTGTTGTTGGCGTCGCTCTTCCTCGACTTCTTCTCGACCATCGCGTCCGGCAGGTTGATGAGCGATCCGGCGAGCATGCTCGCGGCAGATCAACCCACGGCGTTGTGGTTTCTCGGCGTCGGTTCGCTCGTCAACGTGCTTGGCGCCATCGTGTCGTTCGTCGGCGTGGGGTTGAGCATCGCCTTGCTCGTCGCCAAGACGGTGTCCCAGCCGCCGGGGATTGCGATCACCGATCCGGACAAGATCGTCCGCGCGCTCGACGTCTTCATCTTAATGGCGAACTTTAACTTGCTAGTTGCTCATTTCATTGGGGCTGGAGCCGGCGTGTGGCTCAGCATGGAGGCGCTGAAGGCGAGACACAAATTCGCCGTCGCATTGGCGTGAGCGCGATAGACCGCTTCAAAAATCAGCGCGCGTCGGAACCTCGCTGAGCCAACGCAGTTTAAGCCGCGCTGGGGTTCGACCAATGGAGAGCTGTCATGGAGAACTATGCCTGGTTCGTCCCCGCCTGGATTCTGGGAGCGCCGTTCCTGCTGATCATCGTTGAAGCCGTTAGAACAGCCGGGCGTTCTCGCCTCTAGGACTCGTCCTCGTAGGCGATCTCGCCCGCGACCAGGGTCGTCTTGACGACGCCCTGGAGCAGCGCGCCATCAAATGGCGTGTTCTTGGAGCGGGAGTGGAGCGCGGCGGGATCGACGACGAAAGGCGAGTCAGGATCGAAGCGGACGATGTCCGCGGGCGCGCCTTTTTTCAGTCTGCCCTGCCGCAGGCCGAGGATATCCGCCGGCCGCGACGTCATAGCCTCGAGCAAACGGATCAGCGTCACGTCGCCCGAGTGAACGAGCCGAAGCCCCGCCGCCAGCATCGTCTCGACGCCGATCGCCCCATACTCCGCTTCCGCGAATGGCAACCGTTTCGTCTCGACGTCCTGAGGATCGTGGTCGGACACGATCACGTCGATCAGGCCGTCCCCGAGCGCGCGAACGAGCGCCTTACGTTCATCCTCGTGGCGAAGCGGCGGCCTGAGCTTGAGGAACGTGCGGTAGTCGCCGATGTCGCTTTCGTTCAGCGTCAGGTGGTTGATCGAGGTCCCACAGGTTACGGGCAGTCCATCGTCCTTGGCTTTCCGCAAGGCGTCCAGCGATAAGGTCGTGGTCACGATCGCCGCGTGGTAGCGCGCGCCGGTCAATGCGACGAGCCGCAGGTCGCGATCAAGCATGATCGCCTCGGCTTCGCGCGGCGCGCCCGAGAGGCCGAGCCGATGCGCAAAATCCCCCTCGTTCATGACGCCGACGCCAAGATCCGGGTCTTCGGCGAAATGGACGACGAGCGCGTCGAAATCGCGCGCGTAAGTGAGCGCCCTGCGCATCACGAGCGCGTTTCGCACCGAGCGGGCGCCATCGCAGAAGGCGACGGCGCCGGCCTGCTGAAGCAGGCCGAGTTCGGCGATCTCCTTGCCGTCGCGGCCCCTGGTGAGCGCCGCCATCGGCGCGACGCGCACGCGCCCGGTGTCGCGCGCCCGGCGCAGAACGAAGTCGACTACCGCTGGATCGTCGACGGGCGGCAGCGTCGCCGCCGTGGACACGAGCGTCGTCACGCCGCCCGCAGCGGCGGCGAGCGTGGCGCTGGCGATGGTTTCGCGATGCTCCGCGCCAGGCTCGCCGACGAAAGCCTGCATGTCGATGAGGCCCGGCGCGACGACGTCGCCAGCGCAGTCGATGACGCGCGCGCCTTCTGGAGCATCGCCCTGCCGAACGGAGTCGCCGACAGCGGCGATGAGACCGTCCTGCATCACGAGACCGCCGCGCATTTCGCGCCCTGAGCCGGGATCGATCAGCCGGGCGTTGATGAAGAACAGCGGCGCTGGAGCTTGAGGCGGCGACATGGCGCCTGCTTAGGCCATTTCTCCGGGGTTGGAAATGCGCGCGGGCGGGGCGCGGGGTTGACCTTGCGCTGAAATCGCCTAGCTACCGCGAGTTGGGAGCACGTATGGCGTCTTTGCGCCTCTCCCGGAAGAAACCATGAACTTCCCTAACCTCAAGGCTCCGCCGGTTGCGCCGAGTTCCGCAACTGAGGACGTTCGCGGCCGCGCCGCGGGCGCGCGAGAAGATGATAGCTACCTGACCGCAATCGTGAATGCGGTCGTGGATGGCGTCATCACCATCGACGAGCGAGGCGTGGTGCTGTCGATGAACCCGGCGGCGGCCAAGCTGTTCGGATTTACGCCTTCTGAAGTCATCGGCCAGAACGTGCGAATGCTGATGCCCGAGCCGGACCGCGGAAAACACGATTCCTACATCAGCGAGTATCGCCGTACCGGCGCGCCGAAGATCATCGGCATCGGCCGCCAGGTTGAAGGCATGCGCAAGGACGGCTCCATATTCCCGATGGAGCTTGGCGTGAGCGTCGCCGAGACCCAAGGCAAGCGCGTGTTCGTCGGCCTTATTCACGACCTCAGCCAGACGCGTCGGTTCGAACGTCGGCTCCATGAGCTGCAGACGAACAGGTTCGACTTGATGGAAAATATGGCTGCCGGGCTGGCGCACGAACTCAAACAGCCTTTGGCGGCGATCGCCGCCTACATCAATTTCGCGCATCGCCAATTGAAGCAGAAAGATTTCTCGGTCGCGAAGGTCGAGGAAATGCTGGATGGCGCGAATGCGCAAGTGTTTCGCGCCTCTGAAATCATCGACAACCTTCGGCAGTTTATCGCGCGCGGAGAAACCGTAAGAACGCCGCAGAATTTGAACGCGGTTGTTAGAACCGCCTGCGAGTTTACCGACGCTATCGCCAAGGAGCACAACGTCAAAACGACGATCGATCTCGAGGCGTCGCCGGACACGGTCGTCATCAACAAGGTTCAGATCCAGCAGGTCGTCGTCAATCTCAAGCGCAATGCGATCGAGGCGATGCAGAACTGCGAGCGACGGGAAATGAGAGTGTCGACTCGTCTGGTCGAAGCCAACCTCATCCGCGTCGACGTCGCCGACACCGGTCCAGGACTGCCCCAGGAGATCAATGACAGGCTGTTTGAACAGTTCACGACCACCAAGCCTCATGGTCTCGGGGTCGGACTCTCGATATCGCGCGCGATCATCGAGGCGCACAGGGGAAAGATCTGGGCGGAGCCCAACCCCGGCGGCGGAACGATCTTCAGCTTCGTGCTGCCTCTGGAAGAGCGCCAGGCCGACGCCTAGCGCGACGGCGCGGGCTCTCGCCGACATCCCGCAGCGCCTGCGCAGCGCAGGAAAAGCTCCGTGACAGGAGAACATGAGGGGGTTATGGCGAAGCAGGGATGAACTGCTATTGTGGCGCGGCGCTCATGCGTCCCGGGCATCCTTCGAACCCCTGCCGTTTGGGGCCATCTTTGGGAGAGACGGCTTCGTGTTGACCTTCGAGAATGTCGGCTTGCGCTATGGCGTCGGGGCCGAAACCCTCCGCGACATCAATTTCCAGATCGCCCCGCGTTCGTTCCAATTTCTGACCGGCCCGTCAGGGGCAGGCAAGACCACCTTGATGCGCCTGATCATCATGGCGCTGCGGCCGACGCGGGGATTGATCAACATCTTCGGCAAGGACACGGCGGCGCTCAGCAATGAGGATGTCGCCGAGACGCGCCGCAAGATCGGCGTCGTCTTTCAGGACTTCCGCCTGCTCGATCATCTGACGCTCTACGAAAACGTCGCCCTGCCCCTGCGCGTGCTCGGCCGCGAAGAGTCGGGCTACCGCGCCGAGGTGATCGAACTCTTGCGCTGGGTCGGCCTCGGCGAGCGCGCGCACGCCTTCCCGACAATCCTTTCGGGCGGCGAAAAGCAGCGCGCCGCGATCGCCCGGGCGCTGATTTCGCAACCAAAATTGCTGCTCGCGGACGAGCCGACCGGCAATGTCGACCCCACGCTGGCGCGCCGCATCCTGCGCCTCTTTATCGAGCTGCATAAATCCGGAACCGCCGTCATCATCGCAACTCATGACTTGAGCCTTATGGATCAATATGATGAAGCGCGTCGGCTCGTGCTCGCCGACGGAAGGCTCCACATTTTCGAATGAGCGGACGACGGCAGTCATGCGATTTTGGTCTTCGACTCGCCTAGCAGCGTCAGACGTCGACGAAGACGCCGATGACATGCCGGCGCAGAGCGCGCTCGTGCCTGCCGACTCTGTCGCCGGACGTTCGCTCGTCATCGTCATCGCCATCATGACGTTCCTCGCGGCGCTCGCCGCCAACGTCGCGATTCTCGTCGCCGACGCGAGCGTCGAATGGCGCAGCGACGTCGCGCGCGAGGCGACCGTCCAGGTGCGTCCGGTCGCCGGCCGCGACATCGAAGCGGACCTCAGGGAAGCGGCGGAGGCGATGCGGCGGCAGCCTGGCGTGCGGGAGGCGCGGATTTACGCCAAATCGGAATCCGAGGCGCTGCTGACGCCTTGGCTCGGCGAAGGCCTGGACCTTTCTGAACTGCCGACGCCACGCATGATCGTGCTCAAGCTCGACACGCAGAATCGGGCGGATCTCGACCGTCTGCGCATGGAGCTCGAGCGCGTCGTACCCAGCGCCGTGCTCGACGATCATCATGTGTTCATCGAGCGTCTCGGCGATATGGCGCGCGCGGCCGTGGCCTCGGCCGCTCTGATTTTCGTCCTGATCCTTGCGGCGATGGCGGTCGCCGTGGCGTCAGCGACCCGCGCCGCCGTCGCGACAAACCGCGAGATCGTGGAAGTGCTGCACATCGTCGGCGCCGCCGACTCTTTCATCGCCAGGGAATTCCAGCGCCGCTTCATGGCGCTGGGATTGCGCGGCGCTCTGATCGGCGGCGGCGGCGCGATCGCCTTTTTCGCTGTGGCGCAGTTCATCGCGCAGCGGTGGCGCGCGACCGGCGGCGGCGATCAGATGGAGGCGATGTTTGGCGATTTCACAATCGGTCCGGGCGGTTTCGTGGTCATCGTTCTGCTCGCGGGCGGAGTCGCCGCGCTGACCGGCTACCTCTCGCAGTTCATTGTGCTACGTCACCTGCAGCGGCTCGGCTGAGCTGCGCATCCTGAGCGGCGAGGCCGATAACATCAACGCTTAATTCAGCCTATAGTCGCCTCAGAATCGCGCCTCGCGCGTTCATGTCAGGAAGCATGGGCGAAGGACCCCAAGATTGACGACCCCCGCGCGCCAGGGAGTGAACAGAGGTTTCAGCGCCCTCCGCAAGGCGGCCTATGTAATCGTCGCCAGCGGAGCGTTCCTCGGCGCGGCGCTCGTCATGGGCTACGCCGGCTTCGCGCTGTCTTTGCCGCGCGAGGAGTTCGCCATTCCGGGACGGGCGGAGGGCGTCGTCGCGCTGACCGGCGGCTCGGACCGCGTGCTCGACGCGGCGACTCTTCTCGCGACCGGGCAGGCGCACCGCATGCTGATCACCGGCGTCAATCCTTCGACGCGCAGCTCGCTGCTCGCGAAAATACTGCCGATGTCGCGCGAACTCTTCGACTGCTGCGTCGATCTCGGTTACGAGGCGCTCGACACGGCCGGCAACGCAAGAGAAACGCGCGATTGGGCGCGCGAGCACAACATCACCCGCACGCTCATCGTCGTGACATCGAACTATCATATGCCGCGGGCGCTCGTCGAAATCTCGGCGGCGTTGCCGGATGTCGAGCTCTATCCGTTTCCAGTCGTCAGCGAACATATCAATGTCGCCGACTGGGCCAGCGACGCGCGGGTCGCGCGCTTTATCGGCAAGGAATATGTGAAATATCTGGGCTCGCTGCTGCGCACAAAGCTGTTCCGCCAAAATGATGGCGGGGAGGCGCCCCCGCAGCTTCGCCGCAGCGTCGCCTATGAGTGAAATCTTGTTTTGGCGCGCCAAGGCGCCGTAAAAGCGCGCGACATCCCCTGACTCCATGATCTCGCTGATGCTCTTTCTGCGCTCGCTCGTCTTTCAGATCATGTTCTTCCTGAACATGTTCGCGCTCATGATCATCTGGCTCCCGGGCCTGATGATGCGCCGCCAGATCAATCAGGAGCTCGGGCGCACCTGGGGACGCACGAATCTGTGGCTGCTGGACAAAATCTGCGGCGCGAAGATCGACTGGCGCGGGCTCGAGAACATTCCGGAAGGCGCGGTGATCGTCGCCTGCAAGCATCAGTCGATCTGGGAAACCTTTGTTCTGCCGATCAGATTTCCGGACTTCAGCTACATCTTGAAGCACGAACTGATCTGGCTGCCCTTTTTCGGCTGGTATTTACTGGCGGCCGAGCAGATCGCCATCGATCGCGCGAAAGGCGGCAAGCTCCTGCCGCAACTGATCGCCAAATCGAAGAAGATCTTCGCGCAAGGCCGGCAGCTCTTCATTTTCCCCGAAGGCACCCGGCGACCGGCCGGCGCGCCGCCGCAATATAAATTTGGCATCGCCCAGCTTTACGCCGCGACCGATACGCCGGTGCTGCCTGTCGCGGTGAACTCGGGACTCTTCTGGCCACGCCGGTCTTTCATCGTGCGGCCGGGAACGGTGGTCATCGAATTCCTGCCGCTGATCGCCCCCGGCATGAAGCCGCGCGCGTTTTTCGAAAAGCTCTCGACGGACATTGAAGAGGCGTCGGACCGATTGATCGCCGAAGCGGTCGCGAAAGACCCCTCCCTTGCGTCAATCGTCGCGAAAGGGCGCGCGAGCGCTGGAGGTCCTACGCCGGTCGAGGAGTGACGCGGCGCAAGGACGCAGCGAGCATCTTTCCCGCTCGAGGTTAAATCCCCGCCGTTCCGGTCAGCGCCTGCGGCGCCTCCATAAAGGGATATTCCGCCTCGACGATGTAGGGACCGCCGCCGACGGAATCGCGCGACGAATAAAGCACGAAGCGCTCGGCCGTGAAGCGCAGCGGCGGGAAATAGCCGCGCGCGCCGAGATAGGCGGCGACAGCGCCCGCGCTGGCCCCGCGCAGCCTTGCGAGCGTCACATGCGGGATGAATTTGCGCGCCTCTGGCGGCGCGCCGAGCCGGCGCAGCAGACGCTCCTGCTCCGCCTGCATGTCCATGAGCATCGGCTCCGGCCGGGCGCGGGCGACGATCGCCCGCGGCTTGTCGCCGCCGAATGACGTCAACTGGTCGAAGGTGACGGTGACTTCCGGACGGCGAACGAACGAGAGGGCGTTCGCCGCGTCGCGCGCGAAGGCGTCATCGACATCGCCGATGAAGCGCAGGGTAATGTGGTAGTTCTCGACGTCGATCCAGCGGGCGCCAGGCACGCCGCCACGCAGCCGCGCGAGGCTATCCGCAACCGTTCGGGGAATCTCCAAGGCCGTGAACAGTCTAGGCATGACATCCTCCCCGAGCGGGATCGCGCCGCCTCATTGCGCGCGCGAAGTCTTGCTCGCCCCCATGGAGGCGAGCGTTTTTTCAACATAGGGCGCAAGCTTCTTGACGATCTTCGCCACGCCGGCCGCATTCGGATGGACGCCGTCTCCGATGAGAAGCGCGGGCGAACCCCAGACGCCTTCCAGAATAAAAGGCACGAGCGGCACCTGATGTTTGGCGGCAAGATCCGGATAAATCGAATCGAATTCCCGCTTGTAAGCTTGCCCGTGATTCGCGCTGGAAACCATCGCCGTCAGCACCGGACGAACGCCTTTCTGTTGCAGCGCGGTGAGAATCTGATCCAGATTGGCGCGGGTCACCTTGGGATCATGCCCGTTCAGCATGTCGTTTGCGCCGAGTTCAACGATCGCGACGTCGAACGGGCCGGCTCCGAGCGTGTACTCCAGACGCGCGAGCCCGGTCGTGGTGGTGTCGCCGGAAACGCCCCCTTGGACGACGAAGACATTATATCCATCTTCGGTCAGGCGTCGTTTGAGCTGCGCCGGCAGCGAATCCTCCGCCGCGACGCCGGCGCCCGCCGTAAGGCTGTCGCCGAACGCCAGAATTCGCACGGGCTCCGCTTGCGCCGGGGCGAGCGCGATCCCCAGCAGCGCCAACGCGGCGAGCGCCGCGGCTTGGAGAGAGCGCCGGAAAGCGCAATAAGGCCACTGAACTACGGGCGTCGTATGCGGCGCGTCAATCAAGGTGTGTGCTCCGTGCGGCGACAAGTTATCGAAGTTGAGGGCGTCGATCTCACGCTCGGCGAAGGCGCCGCCCGCGTGCATGTGCTCAAGAATGTCAGCCTGAGCGTGACTGAGGGCGAGACGCTCGCTCTTCTGGGTCCCTCCGGCTCCGGCAAATCGACTTTGCTCATGACCCTCGCCGGACTGGAGCGACCTGACGCCGGGAGCGTCAGGATCGATGGGCGCGATCTCGGCGCGCTTTCGGAAGACGCGCTGGCGCGTTTCCGCGGAGAAAACATAGGGATCGTCTTCCAGTCTTTCCAGCTGATCCCAACTATGACGGCGCTGGAGAACGTCGCCATTCCACTGGAGCTCGCCGGGAAGTCAGACGCTTTCGAGCGCGCCGCGGCCGAACTGGCGGCGGTGGGGCTTACGGAACGCCTCTCGCACTATCCGGCGCAGCTTTCCGGCGGCGAGCAGCAGAGGGTCGCCCTTGCCCGGGCGCTCGCTCCCGATCCCCTGATCCTCGCGGCGGACGAGCCCACGGGCAATCTCGATTCCGAAACCGGCGCCGCGGTGATCGACCTCGTCTTCGCGCAGCAGAGGCGCCGCGGCGCGACGCTGGTGCTCGTCACCCATGACCCGGCGCTGGCCGCCCGCTGCAGCCGTAAGGTGCTGCTGCGCTCGGGCCGGATCGACGCGGCCGAGCCGGCGGCGTCATGACGGCGCTGCGCTTCGCCGCCCTGCCCTTCGCGCTGCGCTTCGCCCTGCGCGATCTGCTCGGCGACCCGCGCGGCTTTGGCGTCTTCATCGCCTGCATCGTCATCGGCGTGGCGGCGATTTCCGGCGTCTCCGGACTTTCGCGCTCGCTGGCGCAGGGACTGGCGCGCGAGGGTCGAACCATCCTCGGCGGCGACGCCTCCTTCAGCCTTGTCTCGCGCGAATTCTCGCCCGAGCAGCGCGCCTTCTTCGAGGCGCGCGGCCGCCTCTCCGAGGTTTCGCTGATGCGGGCGATGGCGCGCCGCGAGGACGGCGAAGCGGCGCTGGTCGAGATCAAGGCCGTCGATCCGCAAACCTATCCTGCGTTCGGCCCCGTATCGCTCGAACCCGAGATGCCGTTGTCCGCGGCGCTCGAGGCGCGGGACGGCCTGCCCGGCGTCGTCGTCGACCCGATGCTGCTGGCGCGCCTCGACGCGAAGCTCGGCGATACGGTGATGATCGGCGTCTCGCGCTTCGTCCTGCGGGCGATGCTGCGAAGCGAACCCGACAAGCTCGCGGGAGGGATCGGCTTCGGACCTCGCGTGATGATGACGCGCGACGCGCTCGTGCGCGCGGAACTGACGTCGCCGGGCTCGATCGTCAGACATGTCATCCGAATCGCGCTCAAAGGCCCCGCAGGCGACGCGGACCTTAAGGCGTTTTCCGCTGACGCCGCCAACGCCTTTCCGCAGGCCGGGTGGGAAGCGCGGACGCGCGACGCTGTCTCTCCTCAGTTTTCCCGCAATCTCGACCGCTTCGCCCAGCTGCTCACGCTCGTCGCGCTCACCGCTCTCGTCGCCGGCGGCGCCGGTGTCGCCAACGCCGTTCAAGGCTTCGTTGACCGCAAGCGCGCGCAGTTCGCGATTCTTAAGGCGCTCGGCGCCGAGGGGTCCCGGGTCTTCCGGATCGCGCTCGCTGAGGTTCTGGCGGCCGCGTCCTTCGCCATACTGCTCGGGCTCATTGTCGGCGCGGCGATTCCCTGGGCGGCGGCGGAAGCCTTGCGGGATATCGCCGATCTCCCGGTGTCGGCGTCGCTCGACGCGCGCGGCGCGTTCTACGGCGCGCTCTACGGGCTGCTGGTCGTTCTCATGTTCGCGCTCGTTCCGCTCGGGCGCGCCCATGAGATTCCCGTGGCGGCCCTGCTCCGCGACGATCCGCGGCGCGCGACGCTTGCGCGCTACCGCGCCGGCGCATGGCTTGCGGCGCTGGCGCTCGCCGCGCTTGTCATGGGCGCATCCTTCGACGTCAAGCTCGGCGCCGCCTATGTCGCCGCCGCCGTCGCGGCCTTCGCCCTGCTGCGCGGGGCGGCCTGGCTCGTCATGTGGCTTGCCCGCGTCTTCCCCCGCTTTCGCGACGCGCGCCTGCGGTTCGCGCTCGCCAACGTCAGGCGGCCCAAGAGCCTGACGCCGGCGCTGATGATCTCGATCGGTCTGACGCAGACCCTGCTCATCGCCCTCGCCCTGGTCGAAGGCTCGATCCACAAGGAGCTAGCGCGCGCCGACGCGGGAGAAATCCCCAATTTCTTCTTCATCGACGTCCCCAAGGCTCAGGCCCAGGCCTTCGCCGATTTTCTCGCGGCGGAGACGGCAGGCGCGCGCATCGAGCATGTGCCGATGATGCGCGGGCGCATCGTCGCCGTGAAAGACGCGGCTGTCGACAGGACCGCCGTGGCGGACGACGCCAAATGGGTGCTCGAGGGCGACCGGGGCGTGACGTTTTCCGGGATGCTGCCGGCGAATTCCATGCTCGCCGAGGGCGACTGGTGGGCGTCGGACTATGCCGGTCCGCCGCTCGTTTCGCTGGAGCAGAGGATCGCCGAGGGTTTGGGTCTGGCGATCGGCGACGACATCCGGGTCAATGTGCTCGGAAGGGAAATAACCGCGAAAATCGCCAATCTGCGCAAGGTGGACTGGCGCAGCTACGCCATCAATTTCGTCATGGTGTTTTCGCCCAACGTCTTCAACGGCGCGCCTTACACCGAACTCTTCACGGTGGCTTACGGCGCGCCGACGACCGTGGCGCGCGACGCGCAGGACGCGCGGCTAGCGCGCGAGGCGGCGAAACGCTTTCCGAACGTCGTCTCGGTGCGCGTGAAGGACGCCCTGGCCGCGATTGACAAAATCGCGGGGCAGTTGGCGCTCGCTGCGCGCGCAGCGGCTGGACTCGCCATTGTTACGGCGGTCCTGGCGCTTGCGAGCGCGCTCGCCAGCGGCCAGCGCGCGCGGCTGCATGACGCGGTCGTGCTGAAAACGCTCGGCGCCACCCGGCCCTGGCTCGCCGCCGCCTATGCGTTGGAGTTCGGGATTGTCGGCCTCGCCGCCACTGTCATCGCGGTCGCCGCCGGCGCCGGCGCCGCCTACGCCATGACCACAATCCTGATGAAGATCGATTTCGCCTTCCTGCCCTGGACGGCGACGCTGATCGCCCTGGCGACGCTCGCCATCACCATCGCTCTCGGCCTCGCCGGGACCTGGCGCGCGCTGTCGCGGCGTCCAGGACCCGAGCTGCGCGAGCTCTAGGCCGAGAGAAACTGCTCGACGACGAAGGGAAATGAGCCCTCCACGATATCTCCATCTGTCGCGAGGACACGATAGACGACCTCATAAAGGCCCGGCTGCAGAACAGGCGTATCCAGAACCATCTCTCGGGAAGCCTCTTTCTGCGTCGCCTTGGCGACGACAAGTCCGTTTCGCGCCTTGAGCGTGATTGTTGAAATCACCGCGTCAGCTTTGCCTTTGAACACCAGCTTGATCTGTCGCACCGGCTTGACGACGACCTGCTTGGAGGCCGGAAACGACTCGATCAAAAAGCGATGATGGGCTTGCACCGGGGCCGCTGAATAAAAACCAAGCCCCGCCGCGACAACCGCCGCGCAAGCGTAAGACATTCGGTTCATTGGCGTTCTCCTAGCCGGCGAGGCTTCAAGGGCCTCGACGTTCCAGGGAGATAACTTTCGCTATTCCGGTTTGTTCGAGCGTAGCCGCTTGGAGACGACCAAGCGCCGAAATCGCAGCTGCCGCGCCGCCTTGCCCTTTCGGCTTCGACCTCCTAAAACCTCACTGCGTCGACGGTCCGTCGGACCGCGCATCTGCGTCATGCCCATGCGGCGACGCGCCGTCAGCGGAACCCCCATCTTGCCCGACAAGAGCGTCCTTTCCTGGCCGAATTTCGCCGTGTCCATTCTTGGCGGCGTCGCGGCGGCCGTCATATTCGCTGTCGTGGTTCGCGGCGGCATCGGCGGAATCCTTTTGGCGCATGTCGCGCCGCTGCCGATCATGATCGTCGCCTTCGCCTTCGGGCTGATCCACGGCGCGACAGCTGCGATCCTCGCCGCGATTATCCTCTCCTTCTGGCCCCATCCTGTCGTCGGGATGGGCTACGCGCTGCTGATCGCGGTGCCTGCCTGGTCGGCCGTCTATGCGGCGCTCGGCGCCCCGCGCGGCGGCAGGGACAGGCTGACCAGCCATCTTCCGGCCTGGGCGGCGCTCGCGCCGGCGACCTTTCTGGCGGCGGCCATCATCCTCTGGCTGATCGTCGCCACAGTCGTCTTCGGCTCGCTCGACGAGGCGCTGAACCCCATCCGGGCGCGCGCGTTCATCCTCCTCGACATAATGGTCAAGGAGCGTGACCTTGGCGATAAGATCGATCCGACGACGCTTTCCGGATCGGTCGCGCGCGCCGTTCCCGCTTTTCTCGCCGCCTACGGCCTGCTGATCCACGTCATCAACTTGTGGCTCGCCGCGAGGATTGCGGAAGCTTCCAAACTGCTTGGCCGGCCCTGGCCGGACATCGCCAAGGAATTCCGGCTGCCGAAGCCTGTGGGCGGCCTGTTTCTGAGCGGGATCGCGCTGACCTTCTTCGCCGGGCTCGCCGGCGCAATCGGACTGGTGCTCGCGTCCACTCTGGGACTGCTTCTCGCTTTCCAGGGACTAGCGGTCGCACACATTTTCATTCGCGGCTCGCGCTCGAGCGCCCTCGTTCTCTCGATCATCTATTTCACGCTCGGGCTGCTGGGATGGCCGATTCTGTTCTTCGCGGCGCTCGGCCTCGCCGATCTCGTCTTCAACTATCGGGCCCGGAGAACGGACCCCGGGCCAACCGCAATGCAAAAACCGGATTGACTTTCGCCCGGTTTTTCTCGACATAGCCCGCAATCCTGGAGAGTCAGCAAAGATGGAAGTCATTCTGCTTGAACGCGTGGCCAAGCTCGGCCAGATGGGCGACACCGTTCGCGTGCGCGACGGATACGCCCGCAATTTCCTGTTGGCGCGCGGCAAGGCGCTGCGGGCGACCGAAAACAACAAGAAGCATTTCGAGACCCAACGCGCGCAGATCGAGGCCCGCAATCTCGAGGCGAAGAAGGAAGCCGAAGCGGTCGCCGAAAAGCTCAACGGCCAGAGCTTCACGATCATTCGTCAGGCGGGCGAGAGCGGCCAGCTCTACGGTTCGGTTTCGGCGCGCGACATCGCCGACGCGGCGACGGCCGGCGGCTTCTCGGTCAATCGCAATCAGATCGTTCTGGTGCACCCCATCAAGACGCTTGGCCTTCATCCGACGCCGGTGCATTTGCACCCTGAAGTCGATGTGACGATCACCATCAACGTCGCACGTTCCGACGAAGAGGCGGAGCGTCAGGCGCGCGGCGAAAGCGTCACGCTCAAGGAAGAGACGTCGATGGACGATCTCGGACTTGAAGTCGGCGCGGCCCTGGCTGAAGCCGGCGACGTCGAGCTGTAGTAGCTCCCAAGCTTCTCACAAGCTTCTTGCGCGATCATGCGGCGGCCGTCTCGGCCGCCGTTTTCGTCCCGCCCCTCGATTCGCTGCATGCAAGAGCGCCGCAGACCACAAGCGAGAAATCTTTTTTTGCCTTGTGGACGGATGTGCAAAGGACTCGCAACCTCGCGCCGGTTCGCGGCGCCTCGAAAACGCGATGGCGGCGATCACGTTTTAATGTATCGTTGATCGAGCCTCGACGACTCGCGCGTCGCGTTCGGAGTTGAGGGGCGGTCACTCGCAAAGTCACAAATATCCATGCCACCAATCGAACAATTGGCGGGCCGGCGCGGCTTTCAAGTCGCGCAGCCGGACGCGCCCGCCTATCGCGCGCCGCCGCACAACATCGAGGCCGAGCAGGCACTGCTCGGCGCGATCCTCGTCAACAATGACGCGTTCGACAGAGTCTCGGATTTCCTGAAACCGGAGCACTTCTCGGAAGACTTGCATCGACGCATCTACGAGGTCGCAGCGCAACTCATTCGCGCCGGCAAGCTCGCGACCGTCGTGACGCTCAAGACGTTTCTTGGCGACATCGAGCTTCCGGCCGGCGTGACGATTCAGGCCTATCTTGCGCGGCTCGCCGCCGAGGCGACGACGATCATCAACGCCGAGGATTATGGCCGCACCGTTCATGATCTCGCGGTTCGCCGTGAGCTGATCGTCATCGGCCAGGACATCGTCAACACGGCCTATGATTCGCCGATCGATTCGCCGCCGCGCGCGCAGATCGAGGAAGCCGAGCGGCAGCTTTATTCGATCGCGGAGACCGGCCGGTACGACGGGGGCTTTCAGCGTTTCGCCGAAGCGCTCACCACCGCGCTCGACATGGCCAGCAGCGCCTACATGCGCGACGGCCATCTTTCCGGCGTCGCCACCGGCCTCCTCGACCTCGACGAGAAGATGGGCGGCCTGCAGAAGTCGGACCTCATCATCGTCGCCGGTCGACCGGGCATGGGCAAGACCGCGCTCGCGACGAACATCGCCTTCAATGTCGCGAGCGCCTATCAATTCGAAGCCGAACCCGACGGAACGCATAAAACCGTCAATGGCGGCATCGTCGGCTTCTTCTCTTTGGAGATGTCGGCCGAACAGCTGGCGACTCGCGTGATCGCCGAACAGTCCGGCGTGCCGAGCTACAAGATTCGCCGCGGCGACATCAATGAGGACGATTTTCGCCGTATCGCCGACGCCGCGCGCGAGATGCAGAGCATCCCCTTCTACATCGACCAGAGCGGCGGCATCTCGATCGCGCAGCTGACCGCGCGGGCGCGGCGCCTTAAACGTCAAAAGGGCCTTGATCTTCTTGTCGTCGACTATCTTCAACTGCTCGCGGGTTCGCGTTCGCGCAACGACAACCGCGTGCAGGAGCTCACCGAGATCACGACAGGCCTAAAGGCGCTCGCGAAAGAATTGAACGTGCCGATCATCGCGCTCTCGCAGCTCTCCCGCCAGGTGGAAAGCCGCGACGACAAGCGGCCTCAGCTGTCGGATCTGCGCGAGTCAGGCTCGATCGAGCAGGACGCCGACGTCGTCATCTTCGTGTTTCGCGAAGAATATTATCTTCGCAATCGCGAGCCGCGCGAAGGCACCGAAGAACATGTTCAGTGGATCGCCGACATGGAGCGCGCGCACGGCCGCGCGGAAGCGATCATCGGCAAGCAGCGCCATGGCCCCACCGGGACCGTTCAGCTCGCCTTCGAGGCGGAAGTGACGCGCTTCTCGAATCTCGCCGAAGAAGACAAGCTGCCGGCGCGAATGTGAGAAAGGCCCCGCCGTTCAGGCGAGGCCCCTGCGATTGCGTCGGATTACTTGACGCTGCCGAGCGTCCACAATCCCTTGTTCTTGTCGTAGCGGAAGCCGGTGGCGTTCTTCAGCGCGTCCTTGCTGACGTTCAACGTCAGCCGCCACTTGTTACTGTCGGTCTGGACGGCCTGAAGATCGCTGAAGGCGACCGCAACGTCCTTTTCGCCGATGCCGAGAAAACCGCCGACCGAGAGAACGGCCGCGTTGATCCTGCCGCTGCGATCGACCACCAGGTCCTTTACTTCGCCGAGCTTGTTGTCTTGGCGATCGTAAACGTTCTGATTGTGGATATTGGAGACAAGCAACGCGTTCTGCGGAAGCGTGCTGAGAAACTGCGGCGCGCCCGTGGCGGACTGGTCCATGCTTCCGGCGCCCGGGCCTCTCATGGTCCCGTCGGTGGAGCGTTCCGGTCCCGTCGCCGGCCGGTCCATAGCGCCGCCGGGGCGATTCATCTGTTGGGCCAGGACCGCGCCTGACATCGTGGCGACGAGCGCGCCCGCGAGGACGTAGGATTTGAGCATAATTCTCTCCGTGCGTGTTGAAGGCTCACAGCGAACGAAAGTTCGTGTGCGCCTAGAACGAGCGCCCGAAGAGCGATGTTCCAAGCTTCGCGGCAGATACTCGAACGCGGCAACCGATGCGCCGCGTTACGAATAGCTTCAGCCGATCAGATGGGATCCCACAGACCGGTCGATTTATCAAACTTATACGCGAGGGCCTTCTTCAGCAGCTCCTTCGTCGTATTGAGCGTCAGCCAGCTCTTGTTGTTTTTCTGCGTGATGGTGATCGCCGACACGGGAATCGCAATATGCTTCACGCCAAGGCCAAGAAAGCCCCCGACGTTCAGCATGACCGCGTTTATCGAGCCGTCGGCCGAAAACAGCATGTCGGCGATGGTGCCGAGCTTCTTTTCGTTGGGATCATAGACCGGCTGCTTGTACCAGGCGGAAACCACCGAGCCGTAGACCGGCAGCCTTTCGAGCGGCACGACGACAACGGTTTCGGTCTGGGCCTGTTGCGCGCCGGCCGGCAACGGCATGACGGCGGCGCCAGCGAACAAGGCTGCGACGATGACTTTTTTGAGCATGAAAAATCCTCTTCCAAAGGCGCAAGGGAGCGCTGCTGAGCGAAGCGCGCCTCGGCGATTTTCTACATCTGCTTCCAGGCGTGTTCCTTGGCGTCGTATTTGTAGCCGGTCGCCTTTTTCACGATGTCCTTGGTCGTATTGATGGTCAGCCAGGTCTTGTTGTTCTTTTCGGTGACCGTGATGTCGTTCGCCGGAATGGCGACGTGCTTCGCGCCGATGCCGAGAAAGCCGCCGACGTCGACCATGACGGCGTTGATCTCGCCGCCCGAGAACAGCATGTCGGTGATCACGCCGACCTTCTTCTCATTGGTGTCGTAAATCGGCTTCTTGTACCAAGCCGATACGAGCGAGCCGTAGCGCGGCAGAGCCTCCATCGGCACGACGACCTTGCTCTCCGGCGCCGCAGCCGTCTGGGCCACGACAGGCTGGGCGACCGCCATGGCCATGCCGAAGGAGAGCGCAATAAGCAAAGTTCTGTTCATTCGATCAATCCCCCCAGATCGCTGATAGGATCGCGCATCATAGCTGATTCACCGCGGCAGCACGCCCCAATAATCAAGATCAAGCAGCACCGCCGGATCGGGCTTGCCGTCCGCGCCCTGCAACGGGAAGTCGGCGCAGGGCTTATCCTTGGTTGCGACGAGCCGCAGGCGCAATGCGCCGATGTCGCTGCGCCCGGGAATTTCCGCCTTGTCCAATACTTCCGACCAGGCGAAGACCGTTCCCCCGGCAAACAGCGGGTTGACGTGGCGACCGCCGTTCACCGCCGAAATATGGAAGACGTTCTCAAGCCCGTTGAACGAAAGCGCCCGCGCGAGCGATATGACATGGCCGCCGTAGATGATGCGCTTGCCGAACCGGCCCTGCGCCTCATAGTATTGATTAAAATGGACTTTCGAGTTGTTCTGGTAGAGCCGGGTGGCAAGCTGGTGTTCGGCTTCCTCGACGGTCATGCCGTCGATATGATCGATCTTCTCGCCCTTTTCGTAATCGCCCCAGAAGTAGGGCGAGCCGGCGAGCGCCTTGTCGTAGGCGGCGACGTCGATCGCGGGCGCCGCCTTGCCAAGTTCTGACGGCGTGACGGACTTCGGCAGGCTGGGCACAACTTCCGGCCCGACGGGCGCGTCCCTGTCGCGCTTCTTCACCATCACCCAGCGGGCATAGCTCAGCACGGTCTCGCTGCGCTGATTGGCGCCCGTCGTGCGCACATAGACGACGCCGGTTTCCTTGTTGGAGTTCTCCTTGAGGCCGATGACCTCCGAGGTCGCCGACAGCGTGTCGCCCGGATAGACGGGAACGAGGAACTTGAAATCGGCGTAGCCCAGATTGGCGATGGCGTTGAGCGAAACGTCGGGCACCGTCTTGCCGAGCACGAGATGAAATACGAGCAGATCGTCGATCGGCGCGCGCTCATAGCCGATCGCCTGCGCAAAGGCGCTCGACGACTGCACGGCGAAGCGGGGCAGATACAGCGCCGTGTAGAGCGCGACCTCGCCGACCGTGACGGTGCGCGGCGCGGCGTGGCGGATAACCTGGCCAATTTTGAAGTCTTCGAAGAAATTGCCGACGTTGATCTTCGACTTGCTCATGTCCTAACCGTTTGTTGGCGCCAGCTTCGCCAGCGCATCGAGATAAAGCGCGGGCGCGCCCGCGAGGAAAACTGTTTTGACGCGGCTCGTCGCGCCGGCGCGGATCGAGATCGCGCTCTTTTTTGCGCGCAGGGCGGAAGCGATCAGCGCGATGAGCGCCTCGTTCGCCCGCCCGTCCTCGGGCGCGGCGCGCACCCGCGCCTTCAACACGCTGCGGCCGTCGGCGAGAGCTTCGACGCCTTCAAGAGCGTCGCGTCCGCCCTTGGGCGTCAGCCGCACGTAGAGGGCCACGCCTCCTGATTCGACCGCCCAGGCTGAAGTGGCCTTCGCTGCGCCCTCCTCACCCAAGCTCGTAGGCGCCGGCGCTGCTGGCGATGAGATCACGCAGGAATTGCATGAGCAGCAGCAAAATCAGCGGAGAAATGTCCAGCCCGCCGACGCTGGGCAGCACCGAACGGATGGGTCCGAGCAGCGGTTCGGTCATGGCGTTCAGCCACTTCCAGATCTGGTAGGCGGCGTTCGAACGCATGTTGATGACGTCGAAGGCGATGAGCCAGGACACGACCACCGTGGCGAGCAGAATCCACCAGTAAATATCGATGATCGTGAGAAGAAGTTTGACCATGGCGTAGGACATAAGGAGGCTTCCCGCGGATGAGGCTGCCGACTGTCTAGCGTCCCTGCCGCGCGGCGGCAATCCTTGGCCTGAGCCCTGCCCGCGCGCCTCGCGGCCGGGCCGCCGCCCGCCGGCGCGCCGCTAATCTAGAGTCCGGGCAGGAGCCGGTAGTCGAGCAGCGCCGTCCAGCCGAGGCCGCCGATCGGCAACAGCAGCGCGCGAATGGGCGGCTGCTGCGAAAGCGGCACGAAGGAGCCTTCGCGAAATCCGTCGACAAGTTTGAGCAGCGTCAAGAATTCTTAATGGCAAGCCGTGACGCCGGCGCGCGCCAAACCCAATTGACAGGATATCGCCCCCCGTGTACCCCACGCGCCGGAGCGGGGCTGTAGCTCAGATGGGAGAGCGCTGCAATCGCACTGCAGAGGTCGGGGGTTCGAATCCCCCCAGCTCCACCAAGCAACACCTTGAAAAACTTGTGGAAATAAAGGCGGCCGTTTCGGCCGCCGAGGTGTCATTTCTGTCGGGGTAGCACGGGCCCCTCCCCCTCTGCGCACGAACGTCTATGCTCCCCGGATGCAGCGTCCCGCCCTGCCGACGATCGCCTTTCTTCGCGCTGAAGGCGTCCGGGGCGTCCGTGTCTCTTGCGTCGATCGTGAATGCAAACACTTCAGCGTTGTCAGTTTTGACGCGCTCGCCGTCCTGGGCGAGACGCGCTTTCCCGATCTTGTGCGCGTCCGCCGCTTCACCTGCACGGCCTTCGGTGGGAGCAAGGTGTGCTCATGCCGGATTGGCCGCCGTATCGGGCGCGGGGCTGACGAAAAGGCCCGGTCGTCGCCGGCCGGGCTGGAGGTGGTTTGGACATTGGAATCGCTGCATCGGCCCTTGGGGCGCCGACGCAGGCCGACCGTACGCTCGTCGAGAGGTAGAAGCAAGCGCCGCCAACGCACGATCGGTTGCCCGATCGCTCCCGCACGCCATCTACCCGCCACCTGCGCCGCCTAACCCCGCCATGGTGTGGCTTGCGCGGATAGGGCGGCGAGAGGAACTGCCGCAGAGACTCCCGTCGCCCGACCCAAAGAAAACGCCCCGCCAGTGCGTGGCAGGGCATCCCGTGGAGAGAAGAGGTCGTCCTTAGGTGTATAGTCCTGAAGTGAGCTGGATCGGATTCTTATTGAAGACGGCGGGTTCGGCTTTCCAGATTTTGCAGACATATTCATGAGGCGTCAGGCCTCGCAGGGTCTTCAGCCGTTTCGCAAAATTATAGGCGGCCAT
>JBPFDX010000013.1:0-53996 GCA_051061385.1 Methylocystis sp. | reverse complement strand
CAGGTCGCGAAGAACCGCCTCGCCAAGATCGCTCTCGATGGCGCCGACGTCGCCTCCATCGCGCCCCTGCTCAAGGGGCCGACCCTGATCGCCTATTCGGACGATCCGGTGGCGGCGCCGAAAGTCGCCGTGGCCTTCGCTAAGGATCACAACAAGTTTGTCATCCTCGGCGGCGCCATGGGCAAGACTGCTCTGAATCCGGACAGCGTCAAGTCGCTCGCGACGATGCCGTCCCTTGACGAACTGCGCGCGAAGCTCGTGGGCCTCATCCAGGCGCCCGCGACCAAGATCGCTCAGCTCTCCACCGCGCCGGCCGCCAAGCTTGCGCGCGTGTTCGGAGCCTACGCCAACCGAGACGCGGCCTAAGAGGCCATCACTCAGAACCAAATTCAAAGGACGTCAATCATGGCAAATCTGGAAAAGATCGTCGAAGACCTCTCGGCTCTCACCGTCCTCGAGGCGGCTGAACTCGCCAAGATGCTCGAAGAGAAGTGGGGCGTCTCGGCCGCCGCCGCCGTCGCCGTCGCCGCCGCGCCGGGCGCGGGTGGCGGAGCCGCCGCGCCGGCCGCCGAGGAGAAGACCGAGTTCAACGTGATCCTGGCCGCGGCCGGCGAGAAGAAGATCGAGGTCATCAAGGAGGTCCGCGCGATCACCGGCCTCGGCCTCAAGGAGGCCAAGGATCTGGTCGAAGGCGCGCCCAAGCCGCTCAAGGAAGGCGCGAGCAAGGAAGAAGCCGAGAAGATCAAGGCCGCCCTCGAGAAGGTCGGCGCCAAGATCGAACTCAAGTAAATCCTTTCGCCGCCAAATTAACGGCGGCGCCACGATCGCCGCAGTCCCGGGCTCCGGGGCTGCGGCCAACAAACAAGAAGGCGCTCACAGACGCGGAACCCACGCCGCACGCAAGAGCGCCTGACGGGCAAAGGACCTCTCGCAGCGGGACGGTCGGCCCTCAGAAGAAAGAGGCTCGAAAGGCGACATGGCTCAGACGTCGGCGAGAAAGTTCACCGGTCGCAAGCGCATCCGCAAATTCTTTGGCCATATCCGCGAAGCCGCGGAGATGCCCAATCTGATCGAGGTCCAGAAGGCCTCCTACGATCAGTTCCTCCTTGTCGACGAGCCGAAAGGCGGCCGTCCCGACGAGGGGCTGCAGGCTGTCTTCAAGTCCGTCTTTCCGATCTCCGACTTCTCGCAGGTCTCCCTGCTCGAATTCGTGCGCTACGAGTTCGAAGCGCCGAAATATGACGTCGACGAATGCCGCCAGCGCGGCATGACCTTTGCTGCGCCGCTCAAGGTGACGCTGCGCCTGATCGTGTTCGACGTCGATCCCGACACGCAGGCAAAGTCGGTCAAGGACATCAAGGAGCAGGACGTCTACATGGGCGACATGCCCTTCATGACGTCGAACGGCACCTTCATCGTCAACGGCACCGAGCGCGTCATCGTTTCGCAGATGCATCGCTCGCCGGGCGTGTTCTTCGACCACGACAAGGGCAAGAGCCATTCTTCCGGCAAGCTGCTGTTCGCGGCTCGCATCATCCCCTATCGCGGGTCCTGGCTGGACATCGAGTTCGACGCCAAGGACATCGTCTATGCGCGCATCGACCGCCGCCGCAAGATCCCGGTGACGTCGCTCCTGTTCGCGCTCGGCCTCGACGGCGAAGAAATCCTGTCGACCTTCTACAAGACGATCACCTACACGCAGGACGGCGAGAACTGGCGCATGCCGTTCGACGCCGAGCGCATCAAGGGCGTGAAGGCTGTCGCCGATATGGTCGACGCCGACACGGGCCAGGTGATTCTCGAAGCCGGAAAGAAGCTCGCCGTGCGCGCCGCGCGCCAGCTCGCCGAGAAGGGCGTGAAGGCGATCCGCGTCGCGCCCGAAGAGCTTTACGGCCAGTATCTCGCCAACGACCTCTTCGATCCCGCGACCGGCGAGATCTTCGCCGAGGCCGGCGACGAGATCACGGCGAAGACGCTGCCGCTGCTGATCGAAAAGGGCTTCGACGAACTGCCGGTGCTCGACATCGACCACATCAATATCGGCCCCTACATCCGCAACACGCTCGCCGTCGACAAGAACTCGAACCGCGAAGAAGCGCTGTTCGACATCTATCGCGTCATGCGCCCGGGCGAGCCGCCGACGATGGACACGGCGGAAAACATGTTCCACTCGCTGTTCTTCGACGCGGAGCGCTACGACCTCTCGGCCGTCGGCCGCGTGAAGATGAACATGCGCCTCGATCTGGACGCGCCGGACACCACGCGCACGCTGCGCCGCGAGGACATCCTCGCGGTCGTCAAGGCGCTCGTCGATCTGCGCGACGGTCGCGGCGAAATCGACGACATCGACCACCTCGGCAACCGCCGCGTGCGCTCGGTCGGCGAGCTGATGGAAAATCAGTATCGCCTCGGCCTGCTGCGCATGGAGCGCGCCATCAAGGAGCGCATGTCGTCGGTCGATATCGACACGGTCATGCCGCAGGACCTGATCAACGCCAAGCCGGCCGCGGCCGCCGTGCGCGAGTTCTTCGGCTCCTCGCAGCTGTCGCAGTTCATGGACCAGACCAATCCGCTGTCGGAGATCACCCATAAGCGCCGTCTCTCGGCGCTTGGTCCGGGCGGCCTGACCCGTGAAAGGGCGGGCTTCGAGGTGCGCGACGTGCACCCGACGCATTACGGCCGCATCTGCCCGATCGAGACCCCGGAAGGCCCCAACATTGGCCTGATCAATTCGCTAGCGACCTTCGCCCGCGTCAACAAATACGGCTTCATCGAATCGCCTTATCGTCGCGTGCGCGACGGCAAGGTGACGGGCGAGGTCGCCTATCTGTCGGCGATGGAGGAGGCGAAATATCATGTCGCCCAGGCCAACGCCCAGGTCGACAAGGACGGCAATCTGACCGAGGACCTCGTGCTCTGCCGTCACGCCGGCGACGTCATGCTCGTGCCGCGCGAGAAGGTCGACGCGATGGACGTGTCGCCCAAGCAGCTCGTCTCGGTGGCCGCCGCGCTGATTCCGTTCCTCGAGAACGACGACGCCAACCGCGCGCTGATGGGCTCGAACATGCAGCGTCAGGCGGTGCCGTTGGTGAAAGCCGACGCGCCGCTCGTCGGCACCGGCATGGAGCCGGTAGTGGCGCGCGACTCGGGCGCCGCCATTTCGGCGCGCCGCACCGGCGTCGTCGACCAGATCGACGCGACGCGTGTCGTCATCCGCGCGACCGAAGAGCTCGACCCGGCCAAGCCCGGCGTCGACATCTACCGGCTGATGAAGTTCCAGCGTTCGAACCAGTCGACCTGCATCAACCAGAAGCCGCTCGTTCGGGTTGGCGATCTTGTGCAGAAGGGCGACATCATCGCCGACGGTCCGTCGACCGATCTCGGCGATCTGGCGCTCGGACGCAATGTGCTCGTCGCCTTCATGCCGTGGAACGGCTACAACTTCGAGGACTCGATCCTCCTCAACGAACGCATCGTCAAGGACGACGTCTTCACCTCGATTCACATCGATGAATTCGAGGTGATGGCGCGCGACACGAAGCTCGGTCCGGAAGAGATCACCCGCGATATTCCCAACGTCTCGGAAGAGACGCTGAAGAATCTCGACGAAGCGGGCATCGTCTATATCGGCGCCGAAGTGCAGGCGGGCGACATTCTCGTCGGCAAGATCACGCCCAAGGGCGAAAGCCCGATGACGCCGGAAGAGAAGCTGCTGCGCGCCATCTTCGGCGAAAAAGCCTCCGACGTGCGCGACACGTCCCTGCGCGTTCCGCCGGGCGTGCAGGGAACGATCGTCGAAGTGCGCGTCTTCAACCGCCACGGCGTCGAGAAGGACGAGCGCGCGCAGGCGATCGAACGCGAGGAGATCGAGCGGCTCGCCAAGGACCGCGACGACGAGCTCGCGATCCTGGACCGCAACGTCTATGCGCGTCTCGCCGAGACGCTGATCGGCAAGGTCGCCATCGCCGGCCCCAAGTCGTTCAAGAAGGGCGAGAAGCTTACACAGGCGACCCTCGACGAATATCCCCGCTCGCAGTGGTGGACCTTCGTCATCGAGGATGACGCGCTGATGGCGTCGATCGAAGCCGTGCGCAAGCAATATGACGAGTCGAAGAAGGGGCTTGAGAACCGCTTCCTCGACAAGGTCGAGAAGCTGCAGCGCGGCGACGAGCTGCCGCCCGGCGTGATGAAGATGGTCAAGGTCTTCGTCGCGGTGAAGCGCAAGATCCAGCCCGGCGACAAGATGGCCGGCCGTCACGGCAACAAGGGCGTCGTCTCGCGCATCGTGCCGCAGGAGGACATGCCCTTCCTCGAGGACGGAACGCCTGTCGACATCGTGCTCAATCCGCTCGGCGTGCCGAGCCGCATGAACGTCGGACAGATTCTCGAGACGCATCTTGGCTGGGCCTGCGCCGGTCTCGGCAAACAGGTGTCCCGGGCGGTCGACGCTTATTACCGCGACAAGGACATCAAGCCTTTGCGCAGCAAGCTGACCGAGATCTACGGCGACGATCAGGAGCTCGCCTCGCTCGACGAGAGGAGCCTCGTGGACGTCGGCAAGGATTTGAAGCGCGGCGTGCCGATCGCGACGCCCGTCTTCGACGGCGCGCGCGAGAAGGACATTGTCGACATGCTGGAGAAGGCGGGACTGTCGTCCTCCGGCCAGGTGACGCTCTTCGACGGGCGCACCGGCGAGACCTTCGACCGAAAGGTGACCGTCGGCTACATCTATATGTTGAAGCTGCATCACCTCGTCGACGACAAGATCCACGCGCGCTCGATCGGCCCCTACTCGCTCGTCACTCAGCAGCCGCTGGGCGGCAAGGCGCAGTTCGGCGGCCAGCGCTTCGGCGAAATGGAGGTCTGGGCGCTCGAAGCCTATGGCGCCGCCTACACGCTGCAGGAGATGCTGACGGTCAAGTCGGACGACGTCGCCGGCCGCACCAAGGTCTATGAGTCGATCGTGCGCGGCGACGACACCTTCGAGTCGGGCATTCCGGAGAGCTTCAACGTGCTCATCAAGGAAATGCGCTCGCTGGCGCTCAACGTCGAACTGACCAATGCGGCGCCGGAAGAGGAAGCGCCGCCGACAGCCCCCGCAGAGGCGGCGGAATAGACGTCATCGCGCGCGCAGCGAAGCCGTTCAGAAGACGGAAGCGCTTTATGGCTTCGCTCCTCGCTATGACGACCCGAACTGAGATTTCGGCGCGCGGATCACGGTCAGAAGCCGCTCCGCAGCGCCTTAGGAGAAGACCATGAATCAGCAAGAGGTGATGAATCTCTTCAATCCGGTCGTGGCGACGCAGGCCTTCGACCAGATTCAGATTTCGATCGCGAGCCCGGAGAAGATCCTCTCCTGGTCTTACGGCGAAATCAAAAAGCCCGAAACGATCAACTACCGCACGTTCAAGCCCGAACGCGACGGGCTGTTCTGCGCGCGCATCTTTGGTCCGATCAAGGACTATGAGTGCCTGTGCGGCAAATACAAGCGGATGAAATACAAGGGCGTCATCTGCGAGAAGTGCGGCGTCGAAGTGACGCTCGCGCGCGTGCGGCGCGACCGCATGGGCCACATCTCGCTCGCCGCGCCCGTCGCCCACATCTGGTTCCTGAAGTCGCTGCCCTCGCGCATCGGCCTGCTGCTGGACATGACGCTCAAGGATCTCGAGCGCATCCTCTACTTCGAGTCCTACATCGTCATCGATCCGGGCCTGACGCCGCTCAAGGAGCGTCAGCTGCTCTCGGAAGAGGAATATCTGCGCGCGCAGGATGAATATGGCCAGGACACGTTCACGGCCATGATCGGCGCGGAGGCGATCCGCAAGCTTCTCGAGTCGATGGACTTAGAGGCGATCGCGGCGTCGCTGCGCATCGAGATCTCCGAGGCGAAGACCGAGCTGAAGCCGAAGAAGCTCGCCAAGCGCCTGAAGATCATCGAGGCCTTCATCCAGTCGGGCAATCGCCCGGAATGGATGATCCTCAAGGAAATCCCGGTCATTCCGCCGGATCTGCGTCCGCTCGTGCCGCTCGACGGCGGCCGCTTCGCCACCTCGGATTTGAACGATCTCTACCGCCGCGTCATCAACCGCAACAATCGTCTGAAGCGACTGATCGAATTGCGCGCGCCGGACATCATCATCCGCAACGAGAAGCGCATGTTGCAGGAGGCCGTCGACGCGCTGTTCGACAACGGCCGCCGCGGACGCGTGATCACGGGCGCCAACAAGCGTCCGCTGAAGTCGCTCGCCGACATGCTGAAAGGCAAGCAGGGCCGCTTCCGCCAGAACCTGCTCGGCAAGCGCGTCGACTACTCCGGCCGCTCGGTGATCGTCGTCGGTCCCGAGCTGAAGCTGCATCAGTGCGGCCTGCCGAAGAAGATGGCGCTCGAGCTGTTCAAGCCGTTCATCTATTCGCGCCTCGACGCGAAGGGCTATTCGGCGACCGTGAAGCAGGCGAAGAAGCTCGTCGAAAAGGAGAAGCCCGAAGTCTGGGACATCCTCGACGAGGTCATTCGCGAGCATCCGGTGCTGCTCAATCGCGCGCCCACGCTGCACCGCCTCGGCATTCAGGCGTTCGAGCCGGTGCTGATCGAGGGCAAGGCGATCCAGCTGCATCCGCTCGTCTGCGCCGCCTTCAACGCCGACTTCGACGGCGACCAGATGGCCGTGCACGTGCCGCTGTCGCTCGAGGCGCAGCTTGAAGCGCGCGTCCTGATGATGTCGACGAACAACATCCTGCATCCGGCCAATGGTCAGCCGATCATCGTGCCGTCGCAGGACATCGTTCTCGGCCTATATTATCTCACGCTCGACCGTGACGGCGAGCCGGGACAGGGCATGGCCTTCGCGAGCCAGGGCGAGATCGAGCACGCGCTCGCCGCCAAGGCGATCACGCTGCACAGCAAGATCAAGGGACGCGCCTGGACCTGGGACGAGAAAGGCAAGCGCGTGTCGAAGATTTTCGACACCACGCCCGGCCGGATGATGCTCGGCCAGCTCATGCCCAGGCACAACAAGATCCCCTTCGACGTCGTCAACAAGCTGATGACGAAGAAGGAAATCTCGAACATGATCGACACCGTCTACCGCAACTGCGGTCAGAAGGAGACGGTCATCTTCTGCGACCGGATCATGGCGCTCGGCTTCCGCGAAGCCTTCAAGGCGGGCATCTCCTTCGGCAAGGACGACATGGTCGTGCCGGAAAACAAGGAGAAGATCGTCTCCGAGACGCGCGCCGCCGCCAAGGAATACGAGCAGCAGTATAATGACGGCCTCATCACCCAGGGTGAGAAATACAACAAGGTCGTCGACGCCTGGATGAAGTGCACGGACAAGCTCGCCGAAGAGATGATGGTTCGCATCTCCTCGGTGAAGAAGGACGAGCACGGCCGCGACATGCCGATCAATTCGATCTACATGATGTCGCACTCGGGCGCCCGCGGTTCGCCGCAGCAGATGAAGCAGCTCGCGGCGATGCGCGGCCTGATGGCCAAGCCCTCGGGCGAGATCATCGAGAGCCCGATCATCTCGAACTTCAAGGAAGGCCTCACCGTTCTTGAATATTTCAACTCCACGCACGGCGCCCGCAAGGGCCTCGCCGACACGGCGTTGAAGACGGCGAACTCCGGCTATCTCACGCGCCGTCTGGTCGACGTCGCGCAGGATTCGATCATCTCGACGACGGACTGCGGCTCCGAGAACGGCATCCGCATGCGCGCGATCATCGACGCGGGCCAGGTCGTCGCCTCGCTCACCTCGCGCATCCTCGGCCGCACCGCCGCCGAGGATCTGCGGTCGCAGGACGGCAAGACCGTGATCGTGCCCGCCGGCGAGATGATCCAGGAGGAGCACATCGAGGCGATCAACGCCGCCGGCATTCAGGAGGTGAAGATCCGCTCGGTTCTGACCTGCGAGGCCAAGAACGGCGTTTGCGCCAAGTGCTATGGACGCGATCTCGCGCGCGGCACGCCCGTCAACATGGGCGAGGCCGTCGGCGTCATCGCGGCGCAGTCGATCGGCGAGCCGGGCACGCAGCTCACGATGCGCACCTTCCACATCGGCGGCGCGGCGCAGCTGGCTGACCAGTCGTTCATCGAGTCGAACTTCGAGGGCAAGGTGCATGTGCGCAACCGCCACCTCGCCCGCAACTCGGATGGCGATTTGATCGTCATGGCGCGGAACGTCGCCATCGTGATCCTCGGCCCGAATGGCGAGGAGCGCGCGGTCAACCGCATCCAATACGGCGCCAAGATGAAGGTCGACGAAGGCGACAAGGTGAAGCGCGGCCAGCGCCTTGCCGAGTGGGATTCCTATACGCGGCCGATCATCAGCGAGATCGACGGCGTCATCGGCTTCGAGGACCTCGTTGAAGGCCAGTCGATGTCCGAGACCGCCGACGAGTCGACCGGCATCGCCAAGCGCATGGTGATGGACTACCGCCTCAACCTGCGCTCGGCGAGCCTCAAGCCGTCGATCGTGATCAAAGGCCCCGACGGCAAGATCGGCAAGCTGCAGCGCGGCGGCGACGCCCGCTATCTGCTGCCTGTCGACTCGATCATCGCGGTCGAGCCCGGCGGCACGGTGAAAGCGGGCGACATTGTCGCGCGTATTTCGGTGGAGAGCGCCAAGACGCGCGACATCACCGGCGGTCTGCCGCGCGTTGCTGAGCTGTTCGAAGCCCGCCGTCCGAAAGATCACGCGATCATCGCGGAGATCTCCGGCATCGTGCAGTTCGGCAAGGACTATAAGAACAAGCAGCGTCTCACCATCGTCCCGCAGGAGGATGGCGCCGAGCCGGTCGAATATCTGATCCCGAAGGGCAAGCATATTCACCTTCAGGACGGCGACGTCGTCGAAAAGGGCGATTACATCGTCGACGGCAATCCGGCGCCGCACGACATTCTGGCGATCAAGGGCGTGGAGGAGCTCGCGGCTTACCTCGTCAATGAAATCCAGGAGGTCTACCGGCTGCAGGGCGTCAACATCAACGACAAGCACATCGAAGTGATCGTGCGTCAGATGTTGCAGAAGATCGACATCGTCGATCCCGGCGACACCGGCTTCCTTGAAGGCGAGCAGGTCGACCATATCGAACTCGACGAGGCGAACGCCAAGGCGATCGAGAATGGCGGCAAGCCTGCGACGGGCACGCCGGTGCTGCTCGGCATCACCAAGGCCTCGCTGCAGACGCGCTCCTTCTTCTCGGCGGCGTCCTTCCAGGAGACGACGCGCGTCCTCACCGAGGCCGCCGTCAACGGCAAGATCGACCCGCTCGTCGGCCTCAAGGAGAACGTCATCGTCGGCCGGCTGATTCCGGCTGGCACCGGCGCGGCGATGTCGAAGTTCCGCTCCATCGCGGGCGGGCGCGACGAGCTCATCATCGAGCAGCGCGCCGAATCGGCCGAGCCTGCGCCGGCGCTTCCGCCTGCGGAGTGAGCGCGCGGCATACGCTGAAATCCACAAGAAGGCCGCCCGGAAATGGGCGGCCTTTTTGTTAGCAGCTGATAATGGAGTTCATTGCCCTACTGATCTCTGCGTGGACGACATAGATTGGCGCCATGTCCTCCCAATCCCTCCCCGCGCGCGCGGCGCGCGCGCTGATCCTTTTCTATCGCGTCACCTTCTCGATGATAGCGGGGCGTTTCTGCCGCTATGCGCCGACCTGCTCGCAATACGCCGATGAGGCGATCGCGAAACACGGCCTGTGGGCCGGGGGCTGGATGGGCTTCGCGCGCATCTGCCGCTGCCGGCCCGGCGGCCGCTCCGGCTTCGATCCCGTGCCCGAGACCTTGCGCGCCGACGCGAACCCGCTCACGCCCTGGCGCTATGGCGTTTGGCGCCAGCGCCCGGTCTGCGAAGCGGTCGCGCCCGAGGACGAGACCAACTCCAATCGCCCTTAATTGAGCACGACGACTTTCGTCCCGACCTTCACGCGGCCGTAGAGGTCAACGACGTCCTTGTTGGTCATGCGGATGCAGCCAGAAGATACGGCGGCGCCGATCGTGTCCGGCTCATTGGAGCCGTGGATGCGATATTGGCTCGAGCCGAGATAGAGCGCCCGGGCGCCAAGAGGATTGTCCATGCCGCCGGCCATATGGCGCGGCAGATCCGGTCGGCGCTTGAGCATCTGCGGCGGCGGGCTCCAGTCCGGCCACTCGCGCTTGCGAGAAACCGTCTTTACGCCGGACCAGGTGAAGCCCATCCGGCCGACGCCGACGCCATATTCGATCGCGCGTCCGTCGCCGAGCACATAATAGAGCCGACGATCCTTCGTCGAGATGACGACCGTGCCGCGCTTAAACTGCGGATGACGCCAGTAAACGATCTGCCGCGGTATCGCCTGCTCGCGAAACACATTGAGGAAATCGGCGAGCGGCCCGCGATTGATCGGGCTGTCGAAGGCTTGCGCCGGCGCCGTCAAGAGAAGCGCCGCGAGAGCTATCGATCTGATTTTTTGGCGCATGGCTGATCTCCCAAAAGCCGCGCGCAGAGCTTTTTGGGCGATTATGGCTGATTTCGGGTCGGCGTCGTGCAGCTCATGAGTAGCGAGCGAGCTTCGCTATACGATTTCCATCACAACCCCCTCGTCTCCGCGAAGATCGAGTTCGTCGTCGACGCGTTCGCCGCTTCTGTCGCCATGCGTCGATAGCACGATTGCGCCGGCAAGCCTCTCGGGCAACGTGAAGCGTCGCGCGTCATGACAAAAATTCAGCGCGACCAGATGCCGGTCGGCGCCGTGCAGCCGTTCATAGGCGAGAACGTCGTCGCTGGCGTGAAACAGTCGCTGAGAACCTGTGCAAAGCGCGGCGTTCGCACGTCGGTAATGCAGCAGCTTGCTGGTGAAGCGGAGGATAGACGCGTCGTCCTCGCGCATCGCCGCGACGTTGCGCGTCGCAAAGTCTTGCGTGAGCGGCAACCAAGGCGCGCGCGTCGAAAATCCGGCGAAGGCGTCTGCGTTCCATTGCATCGGCGTTCGTGACGGATCGCGACCGACGCCAAGACCGGGCTCACGCTTCCCCCAGGGATCCTGCGCGCGCTCCGGCGGTATGTCGACATGGCCGATTCCGATCTCGTCGCCGCAAAAGAGCGTCGGCGTGCCGCGCAGCGTCAATAGCAGCATCGTCGCGACCCGCGCTTGCGCGGCGCCGACGCGCGCCGCGATGCGCGGCCTGTCGTGATTGCTCAGCACCCAGTTCGGCCATGCGCCGGGCGGCAGAGCCGCCTCATATTTCTCGATGAGGGCGGCGATCGTCGCAGCGTCCCAGCGCGCGTCGAGCAACTGAAAATTGAACGGCAGATGCACGCCGCCGAGTTCCCTGCCGTAATAGGCGACGAGCCTTTCGATCGGCAGATAGATTTCACCGATCAGCACGCGGCCCTGAAATTCATCGACGACGCGCCGCATCTCGGCGATCACGTCGTGGACTTCAGGCTGATCGGACGAATAGGTCTGAGCGAGGCGGGCGATGTCCGGCCCCTCGCCGATGAAATCCGGATTGACCGGATTATCCCTGAAGGCGGCGTCCTTGACGATATGCGAGATGACGTCGACGCGAAAACCGTCAACGCCGCGCCGCAGCCAGAAGCGTAGCACGTCGTACATCGCGGCGCGCACGTGCGGATTGCGCCAGTTGAGATCGGGCTGCTCCGGCAGGAACGAATGCAGATAGTACTGGTGTGTTCCCTCGTCCCAGCTCCAGGCGCCGCCGCCGAAATGGCTGAACCAGTTGTTGGGCGGTCCGCCGCCCGGCGCAGCGTCGCGCCAGAGATACCAGTCGCGTTTCGGATCGTCGCGCCTGCTTCTGCTCGCACGAAACCACGGATGTTCGTTGGACGTGTGGTTAGGCACGAAGTCGACGATGATCCTCAAGCCCTTCGCATGCGCGGCCGAGATCAGCGCATCGAAATCATCCAGCGATCCGAACAGCGGATCGACGTCGCAGTAGTTCGAAACGTCATAGCCGAAATCATGCATGGGCGACGGGTAGAAGGGCGAAAGCCAGATCGCGTCTATCCCGAGCCAGACGAGATAGTCGAGCCTTCGACGCACGCCATTGAGGTCGCCGACGCCGTCGCCATCCGTATCTTGGAAGGAGCGCGGATAGATCTGGTAGATCGCCGCCGCTCGCCACCACTCATCGGACATGACGCGTCTCCCGCGGCGCTATGCGGAAACAATGCATAGGCGAACCGAAAGCAGTTTCTCCGCATCGGCGCTGAAACCAACGAAAATATCGACGTCGCCGGGCTCAACGATCGGCTCCATGTCCTCGCCGGGAAACTGGAACGTCTCCGCGTGGAGAAGGAAATCGACCTTCGCGCTTTGTTGCGGCTGCAGCGTGATCTTCGTCCAGTCTTTCAGCTCCAGCAGCGGGCGCGCCACGCTCGCAACCCTGTCATGCGCGAAGAGAAAGATCGTTTCCTCGGTCGCGATGTCGCTCTCGTTGCGCACGTCGACGCTCAGCTTTGCCGGTTGGTTTGCGCTCAGTTCGGCGCGGTCGACGCGCAAATTCGACAAGGTCGTGCGCGCAAACGAAAGACCATGGCCGAAAGGAAACTGTGGTTCGTTCGGGCAGTCGAGATATCTGCTTGTGTAGAAATTGGCGGCGTCGAAAGGCCGGCCGGTCGATCGCGCGGAATAGAAAATCGGAACTTGTCCTACATCGCGCGGCCAGGTGACGGCGAGTCGCGCGCCAGGATTGAAGCGGCCCGTCAGAATGTCGGCGATCGCCTCGCCTGCCCTGTCGCCGAGAAACCAGGTCGCGACAACGGCCTGCGCGCGTTCGAAAAGCCAGGGGAGGGTCAGCGGTCGCCCACAGGACAGGAGCGCGACCGTCGGGGCGCCGGCGCTCATGACGCGCTCCGCAAGCTGGCGCTGCTTGCCGGGAAGTCCAAGAGCGGCGCGGCAGGCGGCCTCGCCGCTCATGCCCGCAGACTCGCCGAGACAGAGCACGACGGCGTCGGCGCTTTCCGCCAGAGCGCAGGCGGGCGCGATCCCGCTCTCATCGTCGCCTTCGATCGCGGCGCCGCTGTGATGCGCGATCTCGCAATTGGGGAGAGCGCGGCGCAGCCCTTCGAGGATCGTGATGCAATTCTCGGCGGCGCCCGCCGCCGACCAGGGGCCCAGCATCTGCGCGCCGGCGTCCGCCAGAGGGCCGATGACCGCGATGCGGCGCACGCTGGCGGAAAGCGGCAGAAGCCCGCGGTTGATCAGGAGAGTCGCCGACCGCCGCGCCGCTTCTAGAGCAAGCGCGCGATGAGTTTCCTGGACTCCGCCATCGCGCCGAGCGGCGCGATGGGGATCGTCGAAAAGCCCCAGCCGCTCCTTCAACAGCAGCACGCGCGCGACCGCGGCGTCGACATCGCGCGCGTCGATGAGGCCGCGCGCCAGCGCCTCCGGCATGTGCGCAAGATAGACGCCGCTGACCATATCCATGTCGACGCCGGCCTTGAGCGCGATCGCCGCCGCTTCGACCGGATCGGCGGCGACGCCATGCTCGACGAGTTCGGCGATCGCCGTGTAGTCGCTCATGATGACGCCGTCGAACTTCAGCCGGCCCCTGAGATATCCGTTCAGCAATCGGCCTTGCGCCGACATCGGCGCGCCATTGACATTGTTGAACGCCGTCATGATCGCCGCGCAGCCGGCCGCCACGGCGGCGCGAAACGGCGGCAGATAAACCTCATGCAGCGCGCGTTCGGAGACGTCGACCGCGGCGTAGTCGCGTCCCGCCGTCGCCGCGCCGCCCGCACAGAAATGCTTTGCGGTCGCCGCCATTGGATAAGACCGCGAAACGTCGTCGCCCTGGAAGCCTTTCACTTTCGCCTGCGCGAATTTCTCTCCCACCAGGGGGTCCTCGCCAGGACCTTCCGCGATTCGCCCCCATCGCGGATCGCGCGAGACGTCGAGCATCGGCGCGAAAGTGAGATGGATTCCCTCGCTCGCGGCCTCCAGCGCCGCCGCGCGCGCCGTGCGCTCCCATAAATCAGGATCGAAGGCGCAGGCTTCCGCGAGCGGAATGGGAAAAATCGTCCGAAAGCCATGCAGCACGTCGAGACCGAAGAGCAGCGGTACGCCCAGCCGGCTCTCTTCGACCGCGCAGCGCTGCGCGCGCATGAGCGCCTCAACGCCCCAGAGATTGAAGACGCCGCCGACCCTGCCGGCGCAAATGTCTTCGCTCGTATTCCCGCTGACAACTGGTCCGGTGATGGCCTGGCCAGCCGTGATGAGGTTGAGCTGGCCGAGCTTTTCGTCGAGCGTCATCGCACGCAGTAAGGCATCGATACGGTTCAAGTCGTCGCCCGCGGTTTGGCGTGCGCCGCAGCGAAATATCAGCCTCGCTTCGGCGCAACGATCCGTTCTAAGCTGAAGCTATCATAAGCGGATTGTTAGACCGCAATGTCACAAAGCAATCGCGGTCGAGACGGAAAGCGGGGCGATCGGTCCTGAGATGGCGAACACAGAAGCTCAGCCCGTAAACACGCGCGAGATCGCGGCCGACGATCTCCCGTCGCACCTGAGATTGGTTGTCGCCGCGCTGAAATGCTCGCGCCAGCGGTCGGCGCTGATCTGGCTGGGCGTCGGTCTTGTGGTCATCGTCGCGGCAACGGCGTATGGCCAGATTCGGCTCAACGCCTGGAACCAGCCCTTTTATGACGCGCTTGCGCGCAAGGATCTCTCCGGCGTCGGCGACCAGCTTATCGTCTTCGCGATCATCGCCGGCGCGCTGCTCGTCCTCAATGTCTCGCAGACCTGGCTGGCGAACATGACCAAGCTGAAACTGCGAGAGGCGCTGACCCGCGACCTGTTCCTTCAGTGGCTGACGCCGCATCGCGGTTTCCGCATTGCAGCGATGGGCGAAATCGGCGTCAACCCCGACCAGCGCATACATGCCGACGCGCAGCGTCTCGCCGAAGTTTCGACCGATCTCGGCGTCGGTCTGTTACAGGCGACATTGCTGCTCGTGAGCTTTATCGGCGTCCTCTGGGCGCTGTCAGCGGGCGTCACCTTCGACATTGCCGGAACAAGGATCGCCATTCCCGGCTACATGGTGTGGAGCGCGCTGCTCTACGCGAGCATCGCTTCCTTCGGCAGCTGGCGGGTCGGCCGGCCGCTCGTCGAACTCGGCGCCGAGCGCTATGGGCGAGAATCCGAACTGCGTTTCGCGCTCATGCGCGTCAACGAGCATGTCGAGGCGATCGCGGTCTGCAGGGGCGAGGATGTCGAGGAAAGCCGTCTGCATCGGGAATTCGATCGCCTGCTGACGGTGCTGCGCCGGCTCGTCACGGCGACGACGAATCTGGCCTGGGTCACCGCAGGATACGGCTGGTTCACCATCGTCGCGCCAATCATCGTCGCATCGCCGGCTTATTTCGCCGGAAATCTCACATTCGGCGGCCTGCTGATGGCGGTCGGGGCGTTCACGCAGGTGCAGCAGTCGCTGCGCTGGTTCGTCGATAATGCGAGCGTCATCGCCGACTGGCGCGCCACCTTGCATCGCGTCGCTGGCTTTCGCGCGGCGCTTCTGGAAACCGACAGGGTCCCTGCCCGCGCGCCCCGTATCTCGTTCGAGCGGACTGACAAAGATCTTCTGGTCATCGACGAGCTGCGAATCCTGTCCTATGCCGGCCACACAAGCTTGAGCGAATCCCACGTCGAGATTGCGCCCGGCGATCGCGTGCTGATCGTCGGCGAGCGCAAGTCGGGCAAGACGCATCTGTTCCAGGCGCTCGCCGGTCTGTGGAGCGCGGGGAGCGGCGTCGTGCGCGCGCCGCCGCCCGAGCACATGCTCTTTATCCCTAAGGGCGCTTATCTTCCCGATCTTGCGCTGCGGAGCGCGCTTTCTTATCCGCTGCCCCCGGCGAGCTTTGCCGATGACGCCTATATCGCGGCGCTGACGCAGCTTGATCTAGCGCATTTCACGCCTTGGCTCGATCGGGTCGCGCGATGGGAACAGGAGCTGACGGACGTTGAGCAGCAGGAGCTGGCCTTCGCCCGAGTGGCGCTTCACAAGCCGCGCTTCGTCATTGTTGATGAAGCGCTCGACTCGCTATCGTCGCACGCCCGCCAGCTTTTCTTCGACGCGCTCGACAAGGAGCTCGCAGATACGGCGCTGGTGCATATCGGCGGGCCAAAGAGCCAGGACCTGTTTTTCCGCCGAATCCTGCATTTGACGCTCGATACGCGGCTTGGTTCAGCGGAAGCGGCGCCTGATCAGCCGCCCGACGAACTTCCCGCCGCCGCTGGTCTGCGATCACCTTCCTGACGCAGTGTTGCAAGCGCGCCCCACAAACCGCCGCAATCGCCAAGCTTCGCGCGAACAATATCGGGAAGCGCCGGGTTCTTGTGCGGCAGGGCCCGTAAATGCGTCGCTATGCGATCGATCGAGATGCCGATCTCGCTCATCATGGCGCCGCCCATGACGATCCGATCCGGCGACCAGTGCGCGATCGTGTTATGCAGCGCGCGCGCCGTTATCGCGGCGAGTTCATCCCACACTGGGTGATCCGCGCCGAGGGTGCGCGGCTCCACCCCGAAGCGGCGGGCGATGGCGGCTCCTGAAACCAGCTCTTCGAAGTTGAGCGCGCCGCCGTCGATAAATTGCTCACCGATTTCAAAACCATATGTCGCCCGGTCGATTCGCCCGTCGACGATGCGCACGCCATTCACGCCGGTCGAGATCGTGACATAGGCGAGAATCGCGGAGCCTCGCCCAGCTCCGGCGCTCGCCTCGCCAAGCCCCACCAGCGCCGTGTCATTCTCCAGCAAGACCGGAGCGCCGAGCCTGGCTTCAATGTCGTCCGCCAGCGCCGCGCCATTCCATTCTGGAAGGTTGGCCGCATTGACCAGAATGCGCTTGTCCCGTGACAACACGCCCGGAACGCCGATGGCGACCCCGCGAATCCGCGCGCCCGCCGCCGCCTTTGACGCCTCAGCGCATAGGAACTCCAGCGCGTCCCGATAGTCGCTCGGCGTTTCGGCGATGGCGGGTTCGGCAAGTTCAGCGGGACTGGACACGCCGGCGATCCGCGTCTTGGTTCCACCCACATCGGCGACGACATACATCCATCTGCTCCGATGTTCAGGTTCCGGACTTCGGCGCGCTGGCGACTTTTTGCGCCTGCCGATTGAGGATTTCGATCACTTCGTCGTCGCTGATCTGACGAAAGTCGCGGTAGAAGAACCCGATCGCGCCAAAAGCACGATGCGTTTCGAGGCAGACGATTTCGTCGACCTCGGGCGCCAAAGATTCGAGCGTATCCGGCGGCGCGACCGGAACCGCCAGCACAAGCTTCTTCGGTGCGCGTGCGCGGACGGCGCGCAAGGCCGCGCGTGTTGTCGCGCCTGTGGCCACGCCGTCGTCGACGACAATCGCGACCCGGTCCTTCGCCTCAGGACGCGCGCGCCCGCCGAGATAGAGTCGCCGCCGGCGCTCGATTTCTTCAAGCTCCCGCGCGCACACCTCCTGAAACGCCCGCTCGCTGATATCCGCCATGGCGATCACATCCTCATTGCGCACGACCACCGGATCGCCGCCATCCGCCACGGCGCCCATCGCAAGCTCCGGCTGAAAGGGCACGCCGATCTTTCTGACGAGCACGAGATCAAGCGGCGCGTCGAGCGAAGCCGCGATCGGCTCTGCGACCGGCGCGCCGCCGCGCGGAAGGGCGAAGACGACGACATCTTCGCCCTTGAATTTCTCAAGCTCGGCGGCAAGGCGGCGTCCTGCGTCGGTTCGGTCGTAGAAGGACATGATGACCCCTCGCCTTCCCTGTCTAATTTTCTGCGGCCAGCGCCGATTGCGCGAGATTAAGATAGCGCGTCGCAAGCGGCTCCCATTTCGCCGGATCGCGCGGCGTCTCGTCGAGAAGATGCGCCACGGACTGCCGCGCGCGCAGCATCGCGCGCCAAGCGGCGTAGAGCGAAATCAATCTTCGCGGCGTTTCGCATGAGAGCCGCTGCGCGACTTGTTCGGCGATTTCGGCGCCGAGCGCCTTCGCGCCAATGAGCGCGCATTCAACGCCCAGATAGGCGAGTTCGTCGAAGGGATCGACCTGTCGCAGCTCGGCGTTGAACTCCAGACAGTCGAATATGGCGATCGGATCGCGAAAGCAGATATGCTCTGGCCGCAGATCGCCATGTCCGTCGACGACGCGGCCTTCAAGCACGCGATCCTGCAACTGCGATCGGCTGGCCGCGAGTCTTGCATCGAGAAGATCGAGCAGAATGGGCGTGCGCCCATGATCGAGCGCGAAATCCCGACGCGTCAGAATATCCCGATTCTTTTCCTGCTCCCGGAAGAAGCGCAGCGCATAATCCTCGGCGCTGATCGAAGAGCGCTCCACACGGCGATAGAAATCGGCCAGCGTATCGGAGAGCGCGTCAATCTCTGTCTCGGTCAGCCGATCTTCGGTTATCAGCCGATCGAGCATCGCTTCCTGCGGCAGACGACGCATCGCGACCAGCCAGTCGACGGCGGCGCCGTCGCCGCCAAGCGCCATGCCGCGCTCCGGAATATAGGTCAGCGGAACGACTCCCAAATATACGTCGGGCGCGAGCCGGCGGTTGAGGCGCACCTCCTCGCGACAATTGTGTTCGCGGGCGCCGAGCGTCGAGAAATCGAGAAAGGGATAGCGGACAGGCTTCTTGAGCTTGTAGACCCTGTCGCCTGCGAGAAAAACATAGGACATATGCGTTTCGAGCACGGCGACCGACGCCGGCGCATGCGGATAGGCGTGAGGCGCGCTGAGGAATCGAACCTTGTCGGCGGTTACAGGTTCGCCCCTGTCGCAAACAGCGCTTGCTCGGCTTTGCGGGATCGATTGCATCGAGCGCTCTTCAGCCCTTGACGCAAATGAGCGGCTTCAGAAAGGCGACCTTCCTCGCCAATCCTGCCGCCTCGGCGGAATCCACGACCGCGCGCACGTCCTTGTAGGCGCCGGGCGCCTCTTCAGCGACGCCGCGCAGCGACGGACTCTTGACGATGATTCCTGCAGCGCGAAGATCGTCAACGACTTCGCGGCCGCGCCAAGCACGCGTCGCCGCATGGCGGCTCATGCGCCGTCCCGCCCCATGACAGGCCGAGGAAAACGCCTGCCGTTCGCTCGTCTGCATGCCGGCGAGCACATAGGAGCCTGCGCCCATGCTGCCGCCGATCAGCACCGGCTGGCCATGTGGCTTGAGCGCCTCGGGCAGACTTTCATGGCCGGGGCCAAACGCGCGCGTCGCGCCTTTGCGATGAACGAAGAGCTGGCGTGTTTCGCCGTCGATCGCATGACGCTCCACCTTGCAGGTGTTGTGTGAAACGTCAAACATGAGCGGCAATTCTCCATGCGCGAAAAACCTGGCGAAGACCTGTCGCGCCAGATGGCCGATAATCTCGCGATTCGCGAGCGCACAATTGATCGCGGCGCGCATGGCCCCGAGATATTTTTGCCCAAGCTCGGATGTGATCGGCGCACAGGCCAATTCGCGATCCGGCAGATCAATCCCGTAGCCTTGCGCCGACAGCACCATCTCGCGAAGATATTCCGTGCCGATCTGGTGACCGAGGCCGCGCGAGCCGCAATGGATTGTGACGACGCATTCGCCTTTGACGAGGCCATATGCGGCGGCGGTTTTCGCATCGAAGATTTCGGCGACTTCCTGCACCTCGAGATAATGATTGCCCGAGCCCAGCGTGCCCATTTCGCGGCGCTGCCGCTTACGTGCATGTTCCGACACCGCCGCCGGTTCGGCGCCGGCGGCGCAGCCTTCCTCCTCGATGCGATCAAGATCCTCCGTGCGGCCCAAGCCGCGCGCAATCGCCCATTGCGCGCCGCCAAGCAGCATGCCGTTCATGCCTTCTTCATCGAGAGCGATCTCGCCCTCCGAGCCGACGCCGGCCGGAACATGTTCGAACAGCGCGTCGGCGAGATCCTGCTGAACGGAGATGATCTGTTCGCGCGTCAGATGCGTGAGATGCGTTCGCACGCCGCATGAGACGTCGAACCCCACGCCGCCCGCGGACACGACGCCGCCTTCATCCGCATCGAAGGCCGCAACGCCGCCGATGGGGAAGCCGTAGCCCCAATGCGCGTCGGGCATGGCGTAGGAAGCGCGCACGATGCCCGGAAGTTTCGCGACATTCGTCACCTGATCGAAGACCTTGTCGTCCATTTCCTTCACCAGGTCTTCAGTCGCGTAAATGATCGCCGGGACGCGCATGCCCGCGAAGGGCTCGATCCGCCAAGCCGTGTCCGAAAGCTTTTCGAAACGTGAAACGTCCATCGCACCCTCCCGCGGCTAAACGTCAATCACGCATTGCGCCCGCCATAGTCCTGGCCGATCTTCGACGAAGGCAAGTTCTGTGTAGGTCGCGCCCTTCGCTTCGACCGCGGGCGCGTGTCGCCCGCGCGACACGGCCTCGCCGAGAGCGCGGCCCTCGAGACGATTATTCTCGATCTTAACGTCGAACGCGCCAAACACCATGCGGCGCTCCGCCATCTCGTATATGAGCGCATTGAGCCAGTCGACGAGCAACAAGTCGAGGCGCGGCGCTTCCACCGCGACCTCGACCGCCTCATCAAGCCGGACGGTCGCGGGATCAAGGATCGTCGCCATCATGGCGAGGGCGGCCTGTTCACAGGCTTCGCCGGGCGTCGCGCCATAGCCGCGCACGCCAATGTCGGCGTCGTGCGGAAAATGCTCCCAGCGCGCGACCGCTGAGGGATCGCTGACGGCGGCGATCGCCGGCATCACGCGGCGTCGCGGCCGAGAGGCGTGACGCGGCTCGCTTGGGGGCCTTCCTTGCCGTCCTCCTCCCGGTAGCGAACGCGCGCGCCGGGCTTCAATGCGTCAAAGCCGGGATCTTCGACACTGTTGCGGTGGAAGTAGATCTCTCGGCCATCGGGGCCTTCGATGAAGCCATACCCCTCCTCCGCCATCATTTTCTTCACGACGCCGGTCGGCGGCGACTCGTGATGCTTCACCTTGCCGCGCATGCGCCGCACCTGGTCCTGCAGCCGGCGCCGCGCGCGCTTGAACGCGTCATTGAGCGCGAAATCGAAATCCTGAAAACGCTCGTCGAGTTGCGGCGTGCGCTCGATCGCCACCTCGCGCTTGTCGGGAAGGACGAGATGCAGGTTGATCTCATAGAGCCCGCCCGTATGATGATGCGCGCCAGGGCCCTTGACGACGACGCGACAGGCTGTCGCACGTCCGTAGCGCTCCTCCAGCTTCTCGATCAGACGCATGATTTTGTCTTGCCGGTCGGATGAAGGCTCAACGCCCTGAAAATCAATCTTGGGCTGCGTTTCCATCGAAAATCCTCCCAGAGCTAAGGCGCACAGATGAGCGTCCCAAGAGAGATATGGCGAGGGCTGAGCGGCTTCTCCAGATAGAAGACTCATAAAGCAACGCCATGTAGGCTGAATCGTCCAGTTCACACGAGGTCCGACCATGTCGAGCGACTTCACCACCGCTGACGTCGCGATTGCGCCGCATCGGCTGGAGGGATCGCTGTACCTGCCTCAGTCGCCGCGGGGGCTGATCATCTTCGCGCATGGCAGCGGCTCTTCACGCTTCAGCCCTCGCAATAGACTCGTCGCCGAGCGTCTCGCCACCCGGGGCTTCGCCTGTTTGCTGTTCGATCTGCTGACCGCCCAGGAAGGCGAACTTCGCCGCAATGTCTTCGACATCCCACTGCTGGGGACGCGCGTCGTCGAGGCGATCGCCTGGGCCGGCGCCGAGAGCAGGGTTTCGATCCTGCCGATCGGCCTCTTCGGGGCGAGCACGGGCGCCGCGGCGGCGCTGGTCGCCGCCGCCGACGAACCGCGCGTGGCCGCCGTCGTCTCGCGGGGTGGTCGGCCGGATCTTGCAGGCGACGCGCTGGAGCGCGTTCAAGCGCCGACATTGCTGATCGTCGGCGGACTCGACTATGGAGTCATCGAACTCAATCGCAGCGCGCAGCAGCTGCTCAGATGTCGGAACCGCCTCGACATTGTGCCCGGCGCCACCCATCTCTTCGAGGAGCCCGGCACGTTGGAGAGCGTCGTCGAGCGCGCGACCAATTGGTTCATCGAGCATCTTTGCGCGACGCTGAGCGGTGCGAACGAATAGTCTCGCCGAATTTGCACGACGATGGAAGGTTTGACGAAATGACGACTATGGCGCTGACCGATCCGCCGCTCAAACGGCTTTTCGAGCGACTGGATTTTGCGCCGCAGCCGCAAGGATTCGAGCTCGATATCGTGCATGAACGCTGGGAGGCGGCGCGCGACCGCGCCGTAGCGCCCAAAAGAAGCGCGATCAGCTTCTCGCCGCAGGATCGCGGCGCCGCCGAGGCGCTGTTCGTACATCGCTTCGAGGCGGGGAACGATGATGGCGTCCTGACCGAAGGCGCGTCTGCCGCGGCGGCGATGCTTGGCCCCTGCAAAATCGGCGACAGATTGAGCGGAGCAGCCAATCGCCGCGGCGCCGTGCGGCTGCGCCGTCTGTTGACGGAAGTGCGGCGTACCGGTCAACCCGTGCTCGCGCAATATACGCGCGTCGAAAATGGACGCGATCGGGCGATCGTGGAAATTCTGGCGGCGCCGCTCTCTGAAGACGGGCGCACGATCGACTCGGCGCTCACCGCAATCTCAGCGCAGGTTCTGGATGGCGCGCCCGCCTGGGCGCCGCGTGCGGCCGCGGACCGCAGCCTTGCGATTTTTGCGCTGGGCGCAAGCACGTCATTTGGCGAAGATGTCGCACAGTTGCTCGGCGCTGAGCTGACGCCGCTCGAAGACCGCGAGTTCGAAGACGGCGAATATAAGATCAGGCCGCTCGAAAACGTGCGCGGCCGCGACTGCTACGTCGTCTTCACCCTTAATGGCGATCATGTCGCGACCAGCGCCGACAAGCTGTGCAAACTGCTGTTCTTCATTGGCGCGCTGAAGGACGCCGGCGCAGAGCGCGTCACCGCCGTCACCCCCTATCTTTGTTTCGCGCGAAAGGATCGACGCACGAAGCCGCGGGATCCGGTCACCACGCGTTACGTCGCGCAGCTCTTTGAAGCGCTCGGCACTGATCGTCTGGTCTGCATCGACGTGCATAACATAGCGGCTTTCCAGAACGCCTTTCGCTGCGAGACCGTGCATCTCGACGCCCAGGCGCTTTTCGCCGCGCACGTCGTCGCAAATATCGGAGACTCCGCCGTCGCCGTCGTTTCACCAGACCTCGGCGGAGAGAAGCGCGCGGAGCTTTTCCGGCTTCGGCTTGAGCGCGTGCTGAAGCGGCCGGTATCCAAAGCCTTCATGGACAAGGTTCGCAGCGAAGGCCGCGTCACCGGCGAGATTTTCGCCGGCGACGTCAAGGATCGCACCGCAATCATTATCGACGACCTCATCGCCGGCGGCGGCACGGTGGCGCGCACCGCTGCGGCCTGCCGAAAGAATGGCGCGGCGCGTGTCTGGGTCGCGGTGACGCATGGCGTGTTTTCCGAACAGGCCGCGTCGACGCTCGCGAACGCCCCGATCGACGAACTCATCATCACCGATTCAGCGCCGCTGCAGTCGGCCGTGGCGACCGCGCTCGGCGATAAACTGACGCTGCTCAGCGTCGCCGGTCTCGTCGCCGAGGCGATCCGCCGGCTGCACGGAAACGGTTCGATCACCGACCTTCTCGAAGGCGCCTAGTGTGCGCGCGACGCTCAGGTTGCGTCCGGAAAGAACTCGCGCCACAAGCGTTGCATGAATCTTGAAGACGTCGTCATTCGCCGAATGTCCAAAGGCGAGCTTGCTGTGGCGCTGGATTGGGCCGCGACCGAAAGCTGGAACCCTGGACTTTACGACGCCGAGTGTTTTTACGCCGTCGATCCGGACGGCTTCTTTATCGCGGAATCGGCGGGCGAGCCCTTGGGCTGCGTTTCGGCAGTCGCCTATGACGAGAGCTTCGGCTACGTCGGACTCTTCATCATTCGCCCGCCCTATCGCGGACGGGGCGTGGGGCTTCGCCTCCTGAACGTTGCGCTGCGCCATGTGCAGGGACGCAACGTCGGTCTCGACGCCGCGATCGCCATGCGAGAAACCTATGCGCGATACGGATTCAAATTCGCCTATCGCGTCATACGGCATCAGTGCATAGGCGGCGGCGAGGCGCCGTCCGAGGTGACGGAGCTGGCGTCGGCGCCCTTGGAAGAACTCCTGCGGTACGACCAGACGATCTTTCCCGCACCGCGTTCGGAATTTCTCGCGCGCTGGATTTCTCAGCCGCGCGGCGCATCGCTCGCCTATATGACGCATGGGCGGCTCGCCGGCTATGGCGTGCTGCGCGCTTGCCGAGAAGGCTACAAGATCGGCCCCCTGTTCGCGAACGAGCCGGCAATCGCCGACGCGCTGTTTCAAGGCTTGTGCGCGCGAGCCGCAGGCGCGCCGGTGTTTCTCGACGCCCCCGCAGCGAACCCCGCCGCCATCGAACTCGCTCAGCGGCGTCGGATGGCCACCGTGTTCGACACTGCGCGCATGTATACGAGAGGAACGCCGCAAGGCCGTATGGAGCGCTGCTATGGCGTCACGACCCTCGAACTCGGCTAACGCGGCGCATAGCGCCCGCGTTCACTCCGATCTTTCATGCGACAGTGACGTTCGGCTCGATCAGCGTCGGATCATCATCGGCGCTGCCGGAGCGGTTGACCCGCGGCGACACGATCCATTCCTGCAGAGCGTCTTCCGGCGGCGGGCGAAGCAATGCGCCGGGGTCCTCGCCCCGCATCCATGCGTCGGCGTCGCGCCAATCGAGGATGACGGGCATGCGATCATGGAAGCGGCTCATCCAGTGATTCGCTGAGCCAACGATGATCGTCGCCGAATTAACCTTGGCGTCGCTCTCAACGTCGCGGCAGCATTCGTATAATCCAGCGAAAGCCAGCGGCCGGCCGTCGCAGGCCGAGAAATAATGCGCCGTCTTCGCGCCTCTCGCGCCCGTCCATTCATAGAAGCCTGACGCCGGGATGATGCAGCGCCGCGCGGCGAAGGCGGAGCGAAACATCGGCTTCTCGGCGATCGTTTCGGCGCGCGCGTTGAAGGTCGCGGGAAGTTCGCGCAGGGGCTTCTTCCACCATGACGGCGCCAGGCCCCAGCGCATCTGGACAAGTTCATTTCCCGCGGACGACGGCCGGATAACTTCGATCGTCGTCGTCGGCGCCACATTATAGCGCGGCTGCAGATTGCGCGGCTGGCCGATCAGGTCGGCCAGCCGTTGAAGTTCTTCCCACGAGAGATGCTGCGTGAAACGCCCGCACATTGGGCGAGGCCGTCCTGCTCAGTAATAATGGCGTCGACGGTAATATGGGCGCGGCGCCGTTGCGGCGCCAACGAGCGCGCCGCCCGCTGCGCCAACCGCCGCCGTGGCGAGCGTCGGCCCTGCGAGGCCGCCCGAAGCCAGCGCGCCGATGCCGGCGCCGCCGAGACCCCCGATGACGCCGCCGCCGAGAGCGCGCTCCGCCGGCGTGTAACAGCCATAGAGCGGCGCTGACGCCGTCAAGAGCGTCGCGATGACGAGGGCTTTCCTGACCCGGCGGGGCGTGGCGATGCTGTGCATATTATTTTCCCTTTTTCATAGTTTGCCGCATGGCGCTCAGGCCAGACCTTTGCGGCGCATCGCCAATCACCCCAGATTTGCGCCAGAACGATGGCCTGATGGATCACGGCGCCGACGGATGCCACCGCGACGGACGTCACATCGCGCCGGGCGTTCTTTCAAATAAGAACATTTTGCAAATAAGAACATTTCGAAAGATGTTATCTGAAAGATTTCCGATCAAGGATCGATTGTATTGACGCGCGAAGTTGCTTGCTAAATCTTGCGCAATGCACGCGGCGATGACATTTTTCAACGTCGGAAATCGCCGCCCTGAGCTGAACGCTCATCCTCAAGCAAGGGATCAGGTTGAAGGCGCCGACCACGCCGTCTCCGATCCTTGAAGGAGAGAACGATGTGCGAAATTGCGCACGAGAGAAAACGCATCGACTCGATTCTCGCCGAAGCGATGAACCAGAAATCGGTTCGAACATCGATCGATGAACTCGAACTCGCTGGGCACGGACTTGCGGCGCTGCGCAGCCATTATGCGCTGTCCTGTTCGGATGAATGCATGCGCAAGAGATGCGACGAGTTCGCCGCGCTCGTCGTGCTGTCGCGCCGCGCGCAGCAGCACGCCCTGCAGACGTCCTGAGCCATTTGGCGGCGGCAAAGAGGGAACGCGCGATGTTCATGGCGTCGAACCAGTTCAAGGTCGTCAAGGGCTGCGAAGACACATTCGAATCAGCTTGGAAAGAGACAAGCGTCCGGCTGCGGGAAGCGGCTGGACTCATCGGCTTCCGCTTCCATAAAGGGAGGGAGATCGGCCCGCACGTCCTCTATTTCTCGGTCACCATGTGGGAAACGGAAGAGCGCTTCATCGATTGGCGACGCGCCGAACTCTATGGCGCGCCCGGCGGAAGCATTGGACCGCGCTGCGCCTCGCGGCTCGAGGAGTTCGACGCGAATGTCTCCAGAGACAATCCGCAATAGCGCGCCGACGGCGCTCGCAGGGAGAAGGTTATGTTAGGAATCGGCGACAGCCTGCCGCAGTTTTCCATCATCGGCGTGAAGCCGGGATTCAACGAGATCGAAGAGAACGGCGAATCGGCTTTCGAAAAGCTGAGCGAGACGAGCTTTCCGGGAAAGTGGAAAGTGATTTTCTTCTATCCGAAGGATTTCACCTTCGTCTGTCCGACCGAAATCGCCGCCTTCGCACGCTTGTCGAATGAATTCGCCGAGCGCGACGCCATCGTTCTGGGCGGCTCGACCGACAATGAGTTCGTGAAGCTTGCCTGGCGGCGCGATCACGCGGACCTGAAGGATCTGCCGATCTGGCAGTTCGCAGATCCCAAGGGCGATCTGATCGATGGCCTCGGCGTGCGCGCGCCCTCAGGCGTCGCCTATCGCGCCACCTTCGTGGTCGCTCCCGACAACGTCATTCAACATGTCTATGCGACGAATCTCGACGTCGGCCGCGCGCCGGAAGACACGCTGCGCGTGCTCGACGCGTTGCAGACCGGCGCCCTGTGCGCCTGCAACCGGCCGGTCGGCGGCGAAACGCTCAGCCCTGCGGCGTGACGGGGGAGGCGGCGCCGGGCAGACGCAACGTCAGGCATTTCGCGGCGCCGCCCGCCTTCATGAACTCCGATAGGGGCGTCACGACCGGCGTAAAGCCGGCGTCGATAAGACACGCGCGAAGCTCGTCGGAACAGGCGTTGAGGAAAATCCAGCCGGCGACTTCAACGGCGTTGCAGGCGAATGCGAGCGCGTCCTTCTCGCCGACTTCGATTCGCTTCTCGGCGGGAACGATCGCGCGGATCGCTTCCAGTGACGCGATGTCAAAGGCCGCCGGATAATACATCACCCAGCCACCGCTCAGCGGGCAGAAGCACGTGTCGAGATGATAGAAGCGCGGATCGACGAGCTTCAGCGCGATCGCGCGACGCCCGAAGATTTTCTGCAGATGCCTGGGCGACTCTTCGCCCGAGCGCCAGCCGTAGCCGCACCAGATGACGCCTCGCGCATGATCGAGAAGCGCGTCGCCGGCGCCTTCGAAGGTAATGTCGCGAGGCCACTGCGCGATCGAATAGCCCTGCGCTTCGAACCATTCACAAAACAGACGCTCTTCGGGCCGCCGCTCCCTGGCGTGGAATCGACTGACGACGGCCTTGTCTCCGATCGCCAGTCCCGCATTGGCAGTGAAAACCATGTCGGGCAGGCCAGGCGTCGGCGCGACAAGCGCAATATGGCTATGCGCCGAAAGATTACGGCGCAAATTCTCCCACTGCGCCCGGGCGCGCGGCAGCGCCGCGCGGCCGACCTGATTCTCCATCCATGGATTGATGATGTAGTCGACGCCGAAGTAATCCGGCGCGCACATTAAAAGCCCGCCAGGCGCCGGCGCGCGCTTCGGCGCCGCGTCTTCTCGCGCAAGCGCGTGCGGCACGTCGCCAAGGACAGCGGCTTCAGCGTCGAAGTTCATCAGCGGTTCCTTTTGCATTGAACGACCGTCAGTCACGCCGTCTGTTTCGCGCTAAGGAGAAGCGCGGCGTCTTCCTGTTCCGCGTCGAGCGGGTGCAGCAGCGAGAACAAATCTTTCGGGTTTGCGGGTTCCGCGATCAGCTCGATCTGGCGACCGACGCCCGTCTCGTTCGCGGCGTCTCGCAGCAGACGCAGCACCGAAAAGTCCTCGACGGCGAAGCCAACGCTGTCGAAGACGGTCACGGCTTCAGTGGACGTGCGTCCGGGCCGATCGCCGGCAAGCACCTCGCGCAGTTCCGTCACCGGATGATCGGCGGCGAGCTGCTGGATTTCCCCCTCGACCCGCGTCTGCGGCGCATATTCGACGAAGATCTCGGAGCGCAGCAACAGCGCGCGCGCAAGCTCGGTCTTGCCGGGGCAATCGCCGCCCACCGCGTTGATGTGCGTTCCGGGGGCGACCATGTCGTCTTCGAGGATCGTGGCGTATCGTTTGTCCGCCGTGATCGTCGTAATGATGTCTGCGCCCGCGGCGGCGCTGCCCGCATCGGCGCAACGAATGATCGTCACGCCGAAGTCGGCCATGTTGCGTTCGAATTTGTCGACGGCCGCAGGATCGACGTCAAAGACGCGAAGCCGATCGACGCCCAGCGCCGCGTTGAAGGCGCAGGCTTGAAACTCCGACTGAGCGCCAAGACCGATCAGCGCCATGATCTTGCTGTCGGCGCGAGCAAGATGCGTCGCCGCCAGAGCAGAGATCGCGCCGGTGCGAAAAGCGGTGGCGAGCGTCATATCCGCGATAAGCGTCGGATAGCCGGTTGCGACGTCGGCGAGCGCGCCGAAGGCGATCACGGTCTGAAGGCCCAATTTCGTGTTGCCGGGATGGCCGTTGACGAATTTGAAAGCGAAAGCCTCGCCGTCGCCCGTTGGCATCAGCTCAATGACGCCGCCCGGCGAATGGCTGGCGTAGCGCGGCGATTTCTCGAACGCGTCCCAGCGTGTAAAATCCTCTCGCAGATAATCGACGAGCCGCAGCCAGAAGCGGCGCGCGCCGACCTCTGAGACGACGCAGGCGATGTCTCGCGCGCTGAGAAACGTGACCATGCGTTCTCCATTGATTGCGAACGCACAAAGCCTAAGTCGCGGCGGCGCCAACCGAAATCGCCATAAATTGTCAAAATGAATCGCTTTTTGTCGTTTCAGCCATAAGTATTGGCAAAAATCACAACGGCGTTGCGCCATGGACGACCTCGACCATCGACTGATCGCCCTGCTGCGGACCGACGCGCGAGCGTCCCTCTCGCAGCTCGCAAAGGCGCTGGGAGTCTCGCGCGGGACGGTTCAAAACCGGCTCGACAAGCTGATCGCGTCTGATGTGATCCTTGGTTTTACCGTTCGGCTGAAGAATCCAGCCGCGCCTGATCGCATCCGGGCGATTATGATGGTCGAAGTCGCCGGCAAGAATTCCCGCCGCGTGGCGCATGCGCTGCGCGGACTGCCGCAGATCCACGCACTCTACAGCACCAACGGGCCATTCGACCTCATCGCGGAAATCGAATGCGCCAACCTTGAGGAGTTCGATCGCGTGCTGTCGAGCGTGAGAATGATCGAAGGCATCGCGCGAAGCGAAACTAGCCTGCTGCTTGCGCCCGCCTGAAGATCTCGCGGCCTGGAGAAGTGCATCAGCAACCAGATGCCAATCCATATCAAATCAGAAGAGCGCCGGCGCCGCCGTGGACTCCTTTGGCGACGTCGTCTCGTCGCCTTTCAGTCGCGCGCGGCAAGACCACGCGCGCGATCAGTCCATGAGGTTCTCGATCGAGTAGCGACACAGATCCCCCGTGATTATCCACGAGCGAGCGCACAATCGACAGACCGAGTCCAAATCCGCTGCGCTGGTCAAGCGTTCGTCCTGGCTGACCGCGAACGAAGGGCTCAAACGCAGTCTCCTTGCGTTCCGCTGACATTCCCGGACCATCGTCGACGACATCGACTTCGATCAGCTCCTCGGAACGTTCCCTCATACAGATGTCCACGGTTTCGGCGTGATGTGTCGCGTTTTCGACGAGATTGGTGAAAATGCGCTGCACGTCGCTGAGCGATCCAAACACCATTTGGTGGCCGCCGCCGTGGTAGGTCACGTGATGCCCGAGGTCGCAAAACTCGTCGGCGACCGTCTGCAGAACGCTATCGAGATCGACCAGAGAACAATCGTATGTGTCGTCTCTTTCGGCGCGCAGATACTGAAGATTCTTGAACAGCATCGCGTCCATGAGGTCGACGTCGCGCATCATGCGCTGCTGAAGATTCTGATCTGGCACGAACTCGGTTTTCAGCTTCAGACGGGTGATAATCGTTCGTAAATCATGGCTGACGGCGGCGAGCACATGAGCGCGCGCCGCGATCATCTTGCTGATGCGCGCCTGCATGCGGTTGAGCGAACGCGTCAATTCGCGCACCTCGTGGGGACCGCGTTCGGGAAGCGGCGTCTTCGCATCGATGTCGTTCGGGATCTGCTCAGCGTATTTCGCGAGCCGCTGCAGCGGCGCCATGATTGCGTTCAGCGCCCAGAATACGAAGATCGCGGTGAAGATGATGAAAGACAGCGCCGCTCGCGCCCCCGGAGTCACGATGATCGGTTCGTCCTCTGCGTGCTGCCAGAGCCATCGCCAAATCGAGCCAGGCGACTTCTGATCCTGCGCGATCGAGACCGTCGCGTAACCTCCTTTGCGCAATTCGACCGCGAGAACGTCGTAATCTCCTGGCGCCGAGCTCGCGACCTTGAACACGTCCGCGCCTTTCCATAAGAGCGAATCGATATGGCGGATTTCGTTGTCAAAGGCCACGTCGCTATCCGACGAAGCGTCCGCCGCTGGCGGACGAGTCTCCTGGATCTCGATATTCGCGTAGGGAACGGCGAGAGACAGTTCTGAAACGATCGTCGCGCGCTCCGCATTCGGCGCGACGTCGAGAGCCAGGATGATGCTCGCAATGAAATCCCCCTGATCAACAATGTGCCGTCTGCCGAACACATGAAACATGCCGATCACGATCGTTTGGAAGGCGACGATGGACACAAGCATGAGCAGCGTGATCTGCACCGCGAGCTTATTGGGCCGGAACCGCCAAGGAGCGTTCGTTGAAGTCATGCGCGCGTTACCTGCGTTGAAAAGATATAGCCTTCGGATCGAACCGTCTGGATGAAGCCGGGCTTCTTCGGATCCGTTTCGATCTTCTGCCGAAGCCGGCTGATCAGCACGTCGATGCTGCGCTCGAACGGGCCGGTCGTCGGGCCATGCGTCATGTTGATGAGTTGCTCGCGCGTCAGCACCCGATTGGGATTTTCGCACAAGGCGTGCAGCAGATCGAATTCAGCGCCGGTCATGGCGACCTTTACGCCGCAGGGCGCGACGACCTCTCGAGCAAGCACGTCGACGCGCCAACCCGAGAACAGATACGCTTGCCGCGCGGCGCGACCCTCGACAGCGTTCGGTGTTTCCGTTCGCCTCAACACCGCGCGAATTCGCGCTAAGAGTTCGCGCGAATTGAAGGGTTTAACAATGTAGTCGTCGGCGCCCAGCTCCAGCCCCAGTATCTTGTCGATATCCTCGGATTGCGCGGTCAGTATGATGATAGGAATGCGCCTCTCGGCCCGCACACGCCGGCAAATCGAAAATCCATCCTCGCCGGGAAGATTGAGATCGAGGATCAGCAGGTCATAAGCCCCGGCGCTGAACGCAGCGTCCATTTCCTGAGCGTTGGCGGCGACTTTCGTCTGAATATCGTGGCCCGCGAGGTAAAGCGAGATGAACTCGCCGATTTCGGCGTCATCCTCGACGATCAGAATGGAGATTGGAGAGGTCAAGAGTTAACGTGATCCGTTTTGGTAAAGGGAGCGCGAAACTAATAATGCAATGTTTCTAGAGTGTTTCCATAGCTTGTCGCGCGGCGCTTTAGCTTTCCTTCTGGTCTCATGACCCAGTGGCGTCCCAATTCAGAAAGGAACCAGAAATAATCGCTGCGCTGCGAAAAGGTGGAGATACACCTAGTGCGCTGGCGGGTCTTATGGTGGAGCTGCGCTGGGTCGTACAGCGCCTAAATTTTCCCTGATCTGACCGTTGCGAGGACTAAGCATGAAGAGCAAGGCTCACGCTCTCCCGGATGGTTTGGAAGGCTCGTCGGGTCACGCTACAGGATCCGGAGGCCTCGACTTCGCGCGGGGCGAATGGCGCGATTCTTGCATTAGCGATTCCGCCTCAGCTTTGGAAGCATCAGCCATCGGTGAAAACGAGAGCCGCGACGCGAAGACTGTGTATCAGCAAGATATGAGCAAGGCGACCTATGCCCGCCGCCTACCGAATACCGGACTCGCCGGACTAGTGGAAAACTGGCGCGCCGACGCCCTCTCCGGCTTCCTCGTCTTCCTTATCGCCCTGCCGCTCTGCCTTGGCATTTCGATGGCCTCCGGCTTTCCGCCGCAGGCGGGCATCATCACCGCCATCGTCGGCGGTCTCCTCGTTTCGCGCATCAACGGATCTTTCGTCACCATCACCGGACCGGCGGCAGGCCTCATCGTCGTCATCCTGGACTCGGTGCAGGCGCTTGGCGGCGGCGACGCCAAAGCTGGCTACCACTACACCCTGGCGGCGATCGTATGCGCCAGCGTCATCCAGATGCTGATGGGCGTCATGAAGGCGGGAAAGATGAGCGCCTTTTTCCCGGCGTCGGCCGTCCACGGCATGTTGGCGGCGATCGGCATCATCATCATGGCCAAGCAGATTCACGTCATGCTCGGCGTGAAGCCGGATGCGCAGACGCTGTTCGAGACGATCGGCGCTATCCCCGCGAGCCTTCGCGACATGAATCCGGAGGTCGCGATTATCGGCGGTCTCGGGCTTCTGATCCTGATCGCCTGGTCGCTTGTAAAGAATCGCCGGCTGAAAATGATCCCTGCGCCGCTGGTCGTCGTGATCGTCGGCATGGCGCTAGCGCAGTATTTCGATCTCGACGACGAGCATATCTATCTCTTCCTTCCCGACTATCCCTTTCTGCCGCATCACGAATACACGATCGGCCCGAAATTTTTGGTCTCGATCCCGCAGAACTTTCTCTCGGGCTTCGCCTTCCCGGATTTTTCTCTGATCGGCTCCAGCATGTTCTGGCAGCAGGTCTTCGCCATCTGTCTCGTTGGAAGCCTGGAGAGCCTGCTCAGCGCGGCGGCGGTCGATAAGCTCGATCCCTTTAAGCGAACCTCGGACCTCAATCGCGACGTCGCGGCGGTCGGCTTCGGCAACATCATCTGCGGCCTGATCGGCGGCCTCCCGATGATCGCGGAAATCGTCCGCAGCTCCGCAAATGTGAACAATGGCGCGCGAACCGGCTGGGCGAACTTCTTCCATGGTCTCTTCCTGCTCATCTTCGTCGCGCTATTCCCGAGGGTCATTCACGAGATTCCGCTTGCCTCGCTCGCGGCGCTGCTGGTGTTCACCGGCTATCGACTCGCCTCGCCGCTCGAGTTCAAAAAGACGCTGGCGATCGGCTGGGATCAGCTCGCCGTTTTCGTGATCACGATCGCCGGCGTGCTCGCGACCGATCTCCTGATCGGCGTAGCGATCGGGATCGCCGCCGAGCTCCTTTTCCATGTGTGGCGCAGCGTCGATTGGGGACAGGTGTTCAAGTTGCGCCGCGAGGTGGTGGAGATTGAACCCGGCGTCTACCACGTCAGAATCGGCGGCGCCGCCTTCTTCGCCAATTACCTCGCGCTCAAGGGCGATCTCGCGAAACTTCCCCGCGGCAAGACGGTCATCTGCGATCTCTCGGAGTCCTGGTGCGTCGATCATACGGTGATGGAGAACCTCCATCACTTCTGCGAGGACTACGAAGCAAACGGCGGGTGCGCGGAGATTCGCGGATTGGATCATCACGTCGCGACCTCCAAGCATCCTCTCGCGCCCCGCAAGCGCAGCGCCTAGTTCATAAGCTTCGCGTAAGGCGTATTTCGCGACCTCGCGTCGATCCGAAGGTGATAAGCAATGCCGCTCTACCTCGCGCTGGCCTCTGTCGGCGCGCTGCTCGCCGTCAGCGTCTACGCCATCGTTGGCAGGCAGAATCACGACATCGGCCGTAACGTCTACCGTCTTTGTATCGGCCTCTGCGGCGCTCTCTTCCTCGCGGCGGTCATGCCAAGAGGCGCGAATGTCGTATCGTGCGCTTTGCCTCTCGGTCTGCCGTGGATCGGCATGCATTTTCGCCTCGACGTCTTGAGCGCTTTCTTTCTTGCCGTCGTCAATCTGGGCGGCGCGGCGGCGAGCGCCTATGCGGTCGGTTATGGCGCGCATGAAAAGGATCCCATGCGCGTGCTGCCATTCTATCCAGCCTTTCTCGCCGGCATGAATGTCGTCGTGCTGGCGGACGACGCCTTCACCTTTCTCGTCGCTTGGGAATTCATGTCGCTCGCGTCGTGGGCGCTTGTGCTGACGCATCATCATGACGAGGAAAACAGGCGCGCCGGTTTCGTCTATTTGCTGATGGCGACTTTCGGCGGCTTCGCTTTGCTGATGGCGTTCGGACTGCTCGGCGGCGTGGGAGGCGCCTACGATTTCGCCGCGATTCGGGAATCGAACAAAGAAGCCTGGAAAGCGGGACTGGTTCTGGCGCTCGCCATGGTCGGAATGGGGTCCAAGGCGGGACTCGCGCCTCTGCATATCTGGCTGCCGCTCGCGCACCCGGCGGCGCCGAGCCATGTCTCGGCGCTGATGAGCGGCGTCATGACGAAGGTCGCCGTCTACGGCTTCATTCGCGTCATCTTCGATTTGCTCGGACCGCCTTCGTTCTGGTGGTCGGTCGAGCCGATGAGCTTTGGCGCGGCGAGCGCGCTCATCGGCGTGCTCTTTGCGACCGTGCAGAGCGATTTGAAGAAACTTCTCGCCTACAGCACGATTGAAAATATCGGGATCATCTTCGTCGCGCTGGGGCTTGCCCTGGCGTTCAAGGCCAACGGTCTCGCATTGCCTGCCGCGCTCGCCTTTACCGCGGCGCTGTTTCACGTTTTCAACCATTCGCTGTTCAAGAGCCTCCTGTTTTTCGGCGCCGGCGCCGTGTTGAATGCGAGCGGCGAGCGAAGCATCGAGCGGCTCGGCGGCCTCATCCACGCCATGCCGAAAACCGCGTTCCTTTTTCTCGGCGGCGGCGTCGCCATTTCCGCCTTGCCGCCGCTCAACGGCTTCGTCTCGGAATGGCTGGTGTTCCAGGCGGTGCTGCTCAGTCCGTCGTTGCCGCAGTGGACAGTGAAGCTTCTTGTGCCGGCGGTTGGCGTGGCGCTGGCGCTGAGCGCGGCGCTCGGCGCAGCCTGTTACATCCGCGCCTATGGCGTCGCCTTTCTTGGACGTCCGCGCAGCGAAGCCGCGCGCTGTGCGCAAGACCCCGATCGATGGTCGCTCGGAACGATGGCCGTTTTGCTGACGCTCTGCCTGATGGCCGGTCTCTTGCCGAGCCTGCTCATCGACACGATTTCGCCGGCCGCGAGGGATTTTGTCGGCGCCCGCATGCCCGCTCAGTCGGAACTCTCGTGGCTCTCGATCGCGCCGATTGCGCAAAGCCGAAGCTCCTACAATGGCCTCCTGGTCTTTGTCTTCATTCTCTTCTCGGCCTATGCCGCGCGCTGGGTCATTCATAGATTTGGTTCGGCGCGGTCGCGACGCGCGCCGGCATGGGACTGCGGCTACATCGAAACGAGCTCCGCCGCGCAATATACCGCCAGCAGCTTCGCACAGCCGATCCGACGCACCCTCGGGGTCATCGCCTTTTCGACGCGGGAGCGCTTGGACATGCCAGCGCCCGGCGAAACGCGGGCGGCGCGCTTGAGCGTCGAGATCACGGATCGCGTTTTCAACTATCTCTATGCGCCGCTCACGCGAGCGGTGGAGTCATGCGCGTCCGGACTGAACATCCTCAGTCTCCTGACGATCCAACAATATCTCGCGCTCGTTTTTGCGGCGCTCGTTTTCCTGCTGATGTTGATCGCAATATGACCCTTCTCCTGAACCTAATCGCGCAGGGCTTCGAAATGCTCTTGGTGCTTGCGCTCGCGCCGCTGCTCATCGGCTTGGTGAGAAAGTTGAAGGCGCGCCTCCTGCGCCGCAAGGGGCCGCCCATCATTCAGCCTTGGCGCGATCTCATCCGGCTGCTGCGCAAGGAGGTCGTCGTCGCCGACAACGCTTCCTGGCTGTACCGCTCGGCGCCCTATCTGATTTTTGCGATGACCTGGGTCGCCGCATCGCTCGTGCCGACATTCGCCACGGGATTGATGTTCAGCTGGTCGGCCGATTTTATCGCCGTCATCGCCCTGCTCGGCAGCGCGCGCTTTTTTCTCGCGCTGGCTGGCATGGACATCGGAACGAGTTTCGGCGGGATTGGCTCGAGCCGCGAGGCGATGTTCGGCTCGCTGGCGGAGCCGGCGACGATCATGATCGTCTTCACCGTATCCTTCGTCGCCGGAACCACCCAGCTTTCCGAAATCGCGTCCTATATGGCCGCCAATCTTGAATTGCGCGCCTCGGTCGGCATGGCGCTCGTCGCCCTTCTCATCGTCGCCATCGCTGAAAATGGACGCGTTCCCGTCGACAATCCAGCGACACATCTGGAGCTGACGATGGTGCATGAGGCGATGATTCTCGAATATTCGGGGCGCTACCTTGCGCTCATCGAGCTCGCTTCCGCGCTCAAGCTGCTCCTTTACGTCTCGCTCATCGCCTGCATCTTCTTCCCCGTTGGGCTTGCATCACATGATGCGGGTCTCAAGGCGATGGCGATCGGGCTTTACGCCTTCATCCTGAAGCTCGCGATCGGCGGCGCCGCGCTCGCGCTCTTCGAGACGTCCACAGCCAAGATGCGCGTCTTCCGCGTGCCTGACTTCCTCGGCGCGGGGCTGATGCTCGGACTCCTCGCGACATTGCTCGTTTTTGTGACACGGAGCCTTTGATGGAGCTTCTGACGGTTGACATCGCCCATGTCCTCGCGGGCGCTCTCGTGCTGGCGAGCTTCATGCTGCTCTACCAGGACCGGCTCTCGGGCCTGATCAACATCTATACGCTTCACGCCGTCATTCTGTCGCTGTCGGTCGCCTGGCAGGCTTACTACCAGGGCGCGCCACATCTTTATGTAACGGCCGGCGTCGCGGCGATCTTCAAAGCGCTGATCATTCCCTTCAGTCTCCGCCGCATCATTCGGCGCCTGGGAATCCACCGCACGGTGGAGGTCGTTGGCGGCGTCGGGATAACCATGCTCATCGGCATATTTCTGATGGCGCTGTCTCTCGTCGTCATGCTGCCGGCGACGGCCTCCGCCGACCCGCTGGCGCGGGAGGACATCGCCTTCGCTCTCGCGATCGTGCTGCTCGGACTCCTGATGATGGTCACGCGACGCAACGCCGTCAGCCAGATCATCGGCTTCATGTCGCTCGAGAACGGCTTGATTCTCGCCGCGGCGGGCGCAAACGGCATGCCGCTCGTCGTTGAAATCAGCGTCGCGTTCTCGATCCTGATCGCCTTCATCGTGATCGGGATCTTTTTGTTTCGCATTCGAGAGCGATTCGACAACGTCGACCTCTTGGAGCTTGATCGGGTGCGGGGAGGACGTTGATGAGCTCCGATCTATTTATGGTCTCGAACGCGCTTATCGGCATTCCTGCTGTGGCGGCCGTTGCGGTGGCGCTCGAACCGGAATACCGGCGCTCCGCGATCCTCAATGTCTGCGCCTCGGGCGCGACTTTTCTGTTCGCGCTTGTTCTTCTGATCGTCGAACCCGAAAGCGGCGGCTATCTCTTCGTCGACGACCTCAACATCGTCTTCGTCGTGCTCTCGACCTTCATCGGCTTCACGACAAGCGTCTACAGCGCAAGCTATATCGATCACGAGATCGAGACTGGCCGGCTGACGCCGACGAACGTCCGCTTCTATCACGCGATGTACCAGTCGCTGATGTGCGCGATGAATTTGGCGCTGCTGGCGAGCAACATCGGACTGATGTGGGTCGCCATCGAGGTCGCCACATTGACCACTGTGCTGATGGTCGGGATCTACCGCACGCCGCACGCTCTCGAGGCCGCCTGGAAATATTTCATCCTCGGCAGCGTCGGCATTGCGCTGGCGCTCTTCGGAACGATCCTCATCTACATGGCGGCGGAGCCCGTGCTGGGACAGGGCTACGACGCCATGGTCTGGAAGACGCTGATGCAGCAGGCGCCGCAATTCAACGCCCGGATGCTCAACGTCGCCTTCGTGTTCCTGATGCTCGGCTACGGCACGAAGGTGGGTCTGGCGCCAATGCACGCCTGGCTTCCGGATGCGCATGCGGAAGGTCCGACGCCGATCTCGGCGGTCCTGTCCGGCCTTCTTCTAAATGTCGCACTCTATGCTGTGCTGCGATTCAAGATGCTGCTGACCGCCAATGCGGCGGCGATCACGCCGGGCCCGCTGATGATCACGCTCGGCCTTGCGTCTCTCATCATGGCCGCCTTCATGCTGTACCGCCGCGGCGACATCAAGCGGCTGTTCGCTTACTCTTCCATTGAGCACATGGGCATTATCGCCTTCGCCTTCGGCATGGGCGGCCCGCTCGCCAATTTCGCCGGCCTGCTGCACATGACCATGCACAGCCTGACGAAGTCGGCGATCTTTTTCTCGGTCGGCCATATTGCACAGGTCAAGGGAACGCAGAGAATCGCTGACATCAGAGGATTGACGCAGAGCCAGCCGGCGCTCGGCTGGTCGCTCGTCGCTGGCGTCGTGGCGATCATCGGGCTGCCGCCGCTCGGCATTTTCATGAGCGAATTTCTCGTCGTGAGTTCGACCTTCGCGCGTCAGCCGCTTCTCGCCGTGCCGCTCGTGTTCGGACTTCTTCTCGCCTTTGGCGCCTTGCTGCTGCGGCTTATCGGAATGGCGTTCGGCGAGCCGAGCCGGAGCGAGGGCGAGGTCAAGGCGTCGATGTTGCCCGTCTACGCGCATCTGTCGCTTGTCCTGCTCGCAGGAATCTATCTTCCCTCTCATCTCGTGGCCTGGTTTCAGAACGTCGCGCGGCTCTTGGGTTGAGCTCTAAGGATGCAAAGATGAACTTCGCCAGCAAACAGACGCCGACCCAGTCGCCGCCGCCGACGTGCCTGCCCTGGCCGCGTGAGATCGTCGATAAAGCTGGATGGCTCGCTTTCGCCGAAAGTCTCGCGAAGGGCGAGCGCGAGCTGCTGAGCCTCTGGGCCGAGAGTTCGAGCGTTCACATGGCGGTGCTCGAAGAGCGGCAGCCGCGCCTGCGCATCATCACGCTCGAATGCCCAGAAGGCTCGTTCCCGTCCGTCGGGCGACTGCACCCGCCGGCGATAAGGCTCGAACGCGCGATCCGGGATCTTTTTGGCTTAAAGCCGGAGGGCGCGCCGGACGAGCGCGCCTGGCTCGATCATGGCCGCTGGGGACTGCGTCATCCCTGCGGCGCGCCTGAAATGATTGAGACCACCAGCGACCGCTACGACTTCCTTCCCGCCGAAGGCGAACCGCTGCACCAGATCCCCGTCGGGCCCGTGCATGCCGGCATTATCGAACCAGGCCATTTCCGCTTCTCGGCGAATGGCGAGACGGTCGTGCGGCTCGAGGAGCGGTTCGGCTTCGTGCACAAGGGCGTCGATCAACTGATGGCCGGCGCTTCGATCGAGCGCGCGGCGCGTCTCGCCGCACGCGTGTCAGGCGACAGCACGGTCGCCTACAGCCTCGCCTTCGCGCAGGCGGTCGAGGCGGCGTTCGACGTGAACGTTCCGCCGCGTGCGGCATATCTGCGCGCCCTGATGGCCGAACTCGAACGCCTCGCCAATCATTTCGGCGACGTCGGCGCCATCTGCAACGACGCGGCCTTCGCATTGATGCATGCGCAATGCGGCATTGTGCGCGAACGCATCCTGCGTGAAGCCGCGAACTGTTTCGGACACCGTCTGATGATGGATCGCATCGCCCCCGGCGGGGTGCTCGTTGATCTGGAGCGAGAGAAGTTCCGCGCGCTCTATGTGCTGGTCGAGTGGATCGAACTCATGACTCCGCGGCTCATGGCGCTGTTTGGCGACACGACCTCGCTGCAGGATCGGACCGTCGGGGCAGGATACGTCAGCGAAGCGCTCGCCAAGCAATACGCCTGCGGCGGCTATGTCGGGCGCGCGTCCGGACGTGATTTCGACGCGCGAAAGGCGATCGGATACGCTCCCTACCCGCAGTTGGCCTTTGAGGTCGGCGGTTCAAAGGACGGCGACGTGGACGCCCGCGTCTGGGTCCGTTTCGACGAAATCAGAGCCTCGCTGCGAATCGTCAGACAGATTCTCGACGAAGCGCCCGAGGGCCCGCTCATCGCCGCCTGGACTCTTCCAGACGACTGGATGCGCGAAGGCGTCGCGCTGGTTGAGGGATTTCGCGGCGACATTTTCGTCTGGCTGCGCATCCGCGCTGACGGCGTGGTGCAGCGCTGCCATCTGCGCGATCCCTCGTGGTTCCAGTGGCCGCTGCTCGAAGCGGCGATCAAGGACAACATCGTCGCCGACTTTCCGCTCTGCAACAAATCCTTCAACTGCTCCTACTCGGGGCACGATCTCTAGGCCGCGCGATGCAGAAATTCATGCTTCAGGGTTTGCTCCGCCGCGCGCTGACCGAACGTGCGCCCGTTCCGGATGCGTCTGCGATCGCCGAACTTGGCTACACGCTGGGGCGCACGGCGCGCCAGAAACTCGGTCGAAGCCTCTCGATCCGCGAAGTCGACGCGGGCTCCTGCAACGGCTGCGAGCTGGAGATTCACGCGCTGAACAACGCCTATTATGATCTCGAGCGATTTGGCATGCGCTTCGTGGCGTCGCCGCGTCACGCCGACGTCTTGCTCGTCACCGGTCCGGTCACGAAGAACATGCGCGAAGCGCTTGAACGAACCTATGCGGCTACCCCTGATCCGAAATGGGTGATCGCGGTCGGCGACTGCGCCTTTGACGGCGGCGTCTATTGCGACAGCTACGCATGCGTCGGCGGCGTCGCCAAGGTCGTTCCCGTTGATCTGCACATTCGCGGCTGCCCGCCCGATCCGACGACGCTGCTCAAAGGGTTGATCGCCTTCGTTGAAAATATGCAATGAAATGGTTCACTAACTCTTGTGAAAAGCGGCGCCGCACGTCTCGACATGCCGAAGCCGCCGTTGCGTAATTGGCGAGCAACATTTGCGCGCCGCCAGATAGATTCCAGAAAAACCTCATCGCAAAAGCGCAGCTAGAACAAAGCGTCCCTTGAGCGCTTTGCCGTGACTTGCGCGTTCGTCGCCGCAGTGGTCCGGCCCCCGCGCAGGGCTTGGCGTCGTTCACTGCGAACGAGATGCGAGCGAGGCTGCTGATGGAGTTCTACCGCTGCAAGTTTGGCGTCGCTGCAAGCGGAATCGTCGCCGTTCTTTCGTCGACCGCCGCGCATGCGGCGTCGAGCGAGGCCATCGAAGCAAGGCTGCGCACACTGGAAGCGGAGATCGCGAAACTGCGGCGAGAGGCGCGGCAGGCCAAGGCAGACTCGCAGCGGGCCGCTGACGCCGCTCAGAAAAGCGCCGCGAAAGCCGAGGCGGCGCACAACGCGACGCCACTCATGCCGCCGGTCTTCGTCGCGTTCAAGAACGGGCTGTTCGTCGAGAGCGCAGACAAGGCGTATAATTTCAAGATCGGCGGGCGCATGCAGTTCGACGGCGGCGGCGCCACGCAACCTCTGAACGGCTGGTCAAACCAGGCCGGCGTTCGCCAGGTGCGGCTGGAGGTCGAAGGCAAGGCGGCGAAATACTGGTTTTACAAACTCCAGTATGATTTCGCCGGTTCGCAATACGGCACGCCCTTCAATGCGCCCGTGCAAGGCGGCATCCGTGATTTCTATCTCGGCCTGCAACATCCCCTGCTCGCGCTGCCCTTCACGGAGGAGCCGGCCTTCATTCATATCGGCAGCTATTTCGAACCCTTCAGTCTCGAATTCACGGCCTCGTCGCGGTTCCGCGACTTCATCGAACGCGCCATGGCGGTCGAGGCCATCGCGCCGAGCCGTCACCTCGGCGCGGCGGTCGGCGCCTATGGGGACAATTGGACGGCGAACGGCGGAATTTTCACGACGAGCTTCGAAGATCTGAACACCAACCCCGCCGTCGGCGCGCCGCCGCTGATCGGCATTCCGCCGCGCGCCGGCTGGTTCCCCACGGGCGGCGGTCAGTATTTCGAACTGACCGGCCGTGCGACTTACGCGCCGATCATGACCGAGCACGATCTCCTGCACATCGGCGTTTCCGGCCGCTATCACCAGCCAAACAGCGCCACGGGACTGTCGGATGATCGCGTGCTGCGGCTCGGCAACCGCATTCGCTCGGAAGCCTACATCCTCAATCAAGGGCTGCTTGGCACGCCGGATCTCTCCTGTGGAAGCCTCGCTCTGCCGGGATGGACGGCGGCGGCCTCCGCGCACTGCGTCAACAACGTGCAGTCCTTTGGCGTGGAGCTGTCCGCGGCGCATGGACCATTCTCCCTGCAAGCTGAATATCTGGCGCAGCAGGTCAATCGCGACCCGACCAGGATCATGCTCGCGCGTCTGGCAGGCGCCTTCGCGCCCGGAGGCGCCTCGCATTATTTCAGCGGCTTCTATGCCTATGCGCAATGGTATCTGACCGGCGAGGAGCGCGCGGCCGCATATGACGTGACCAACAAACTGGGCGCGAATTTCAACCAGATCACGATCAAGCATCCGATGAGCGCAGGCGGCTTTGGCGCCGTTGGGATCGCGGCGCGCTACAGCGCGCTCAATCTCAACAGCGGGCCTTTTTCCGGCTCGGGCCTATACAACATGCTCGCCTATACGACGCTCATCGCGCCGAACCCTTTCGCGACCTCTTACATCGCCAACGCTGGCGTCGTTGGCGGCCGCCAGCAAAACGTCACCTTGGGAATCAACTGGTATCCCGAAAATGGGTTCCACTTTCAGTTCAACTGGGTTCATGTGCTGCAGGCCTCTGCGCCGCTCAATAACTATGCGCTCTTCGCCACCGGCGTTCCTCTGCGGCAGGGCCCCTATTTCGACGGCGCGCATCCTGATCTCTTCGAGGCGCGCGCGCAGGTGTATTGGTAGGCATCCTCTGTCGGTTGCGCTGCAAAAAACGTGGCGACAAATTTGCAACGCTTGACGAAATTCGTCGATCAGTACGGCGAGAAGTTCGGAACAGAGCTTGATTTCAATCGTTGTTAGGATGACGCTCGATAAATCGGTTGTTTCTGTGGTCCGTCTCTAAAGAAGGAGATTTCCAATGACCAGCAGAAGGCTTCAGCGAAGGCGAAGCGCCATCAGGACGCTTCTGCAAAACCTCGAAATTCGCCCGTTCTGCGAAGATAATCTGCCGCACTCAGGCGGCTGGTTGAGCCAGCCGCGGCCGAGATTGTCGCGCAGTTCATCCGGCCTCAATCACCAGGGCGATCGCCGATAGATTACGGCGCGGCGGATGCGCCGCCGCACGTTCAGGACCGAAGCGCCGACGGCGCTTCCGGAAAGCGCCCCGACCGTGGATGTAACGGCGGGGCGTTCTTCGTTGCGAGCGGCAAAAGAGCCCGCAGAGCACCGCCGACCGAGCGCTCCTTGTTGCGGCGGCACGCCATAGGCGTCGGCTTCCTCTCATGTCGGCTTGCTTGGATTGTCAGCCCGCCAGCGTGCTCGAAACGCTCTACGCCGGCGTCACGCCTTCGGAAACGCCGCCGCCTCCAGCACATTCTCGACTGGACAGTCGAACTCCCAAAGCACGCCCGAGCTGTCGTATTCCAGCCGCGCCTCGCCTCGAAGGTTCAATCTGATCATGTCGCGAATGACGGTGGAGCCAAAGCCGCCGCGGCCGGGCGCGACAACCGCCGGGCCGCCCGTCTCGCGCCAGCGCATGGTGAACCGTCGGCTTGCGTCCCCCAGCGTCTCGATGCCCCATTCGATGTCGACGCGACCATCCGAATTGGACAGCGCGCCATATTTGACGGCGTTGGTCGCAAGTTCATGCAGCGCCATGCTGAATGATTGCGACGCCGCAGCCGATATGGTGAGCGGCGGGCCGCTGATCGTGACGCGGCCGTCAAGCAGATCCTCCAGATGCGCCAGCTGCGAACGCACGAGATCCTGCAGCAGGACGCCTTGCCAATTGCTGGCGACAAGCAGGTCCTGATTCGTAGAGAGAGACAAGATCCGTTCCTGGAATTTGTCTTCGAAGTCGCGTCCCTGTTTCCCCGCTGTCGCCCGCGCGATGGCCAACACGATGCTCAGCATGTTCTTCGAGCGGTGATTGAGCTCCCGCATGAGAAGACTGCGCTGCTCTTCGGCGCGAACACGCTCGGTCACGTCCCGCGACAGGATCGCGACCCGACCGCTTTTCCATCCCTCGACGCGGAAGACGAAGGCGTCGAAAATCTTGCCAAGCGATCGCGCCCTGCGAAGGACGCGTTCGGCTTTGCCGGTCGCGGCGACTCTGCCGATTGTGTCGATCCAGTCCTTTTCCAGGCTGGGGATGAGTTCGCGGCCGGTGCGGCCGACCGCCTTTTTCAGTCCGGTAATCGCTTCAAAGGCCGGATTGACCTCGATGAAGCGATAGTCGACAGGCTGTCCCTCCTCATGGAGCGGCTCGACGACGGTGAAACTTTCGTCGATTGATTCAAACAGGAAGCGATAGCGCGCTTCGCTCTCGCGGAGCGCCTCTTCGCCCTGCTTGCGCAGTTCGGCTTCTGCGTGCCGGGCGATGATGATGGCGGCGGTCTGGGTGATCAGCCCGGCGAGTTCGATGTCGCGCGTGGTCGCCTGGCGCGGGTGGGGCGAATAGACCGCGAATGACCCTACGAAGGCGCCGGTCCTGGTATAGATCGGGAAGCTCCAGCAGCCCCGATATCCGAATTTTTCCGCCAGCCAGAGCCATGACGCCCAGCGCGGCTCCTCGGCGACGTCGCTGGTGAGGACCGGCGACCGGGAGTAAGCGGCGAGCCCGCACGCCAAAGACTCCGGACCGACTTTCAGTCCATCGACCGCCACCGCGTAGTCCGCGGGCATGCCGACGACATGATGGAGTTCCGTCCGCTGAGGGTTGGCGAGGTAAAATGCGACCCGAGCGTTCCCTCCCAGCCGCGCGGTCGCCATGCGCGCCAATACCCCAAGCGATACGTCCAAGGGCGCGTCGTTCAGGGCCGCTTCGAGCGCCTCCCGCAATCCCGCGAGCCGCGCTTCGCAATCGCGCAGCGCCGTTTCCGCCCGGGCCCGCGACATGGCCGGCCAGGCGCGGCCGGCGACGTCCTCCGCAATCGCCGCCTCAGACGCGCTCCACTTTCGGGGCGCGCCGGAATGAATGGCGAGCGTCGCGACAAGCCGGCCGTCCTCGAGCACGGGAACATCGATCAACGCCGAGACTGACCGATTCTCAAAGCCGCGGGCGATTTCCGCCGACGCCGTTCGCGGATCGCTGTGGATGTCGTCAACCACGACTGTCCTGCCGCGCTTCAGATCGCCGATAAACGGCGCGACGAGACTCGCGAGCATGTCGCGCCCGGCGCTATCGGGCGATGCGCCGTCTTGGGTCCGCTCGCATCCGCCCGCCTCGTCGATCTCGGCAAAGGCGACCTGCTCCGCTCGAAGATGGCGGGCCAAGATCTCGCTGCCCCTGGCCTGGATCGCCTGCGGATCATGGAGTGAACGCAGCCCGTCGTTCAGCTCTCGGAGCAGCGTCTCTCGGGACTCGCCTTCGCGGCGCGTGACCTCCCTGCCCCGCTGCTCCGTGATGTCGCGTATCGCGAGAATGATGAGACCGATATCATCGAGCCGGCGGACGTTCAGCAGCATCACGCGACGGCCGACGCGCCCGAAGGCATGTTCGATTTCGAGATCATCGAAACTTGATTGCCGCGGTAGAATTTCTTCCAGCGCGCGCCGCAGCTCCGGAATGTCCCACTGACCGTCGCACAGCTCATAGACGCGCCGGCCGACCGCCTCCTCTCGCGCGACCTGAAAATGTTTCAGAAACGCATCATTGGCGACCGCCACCCTGAGCTCTGGATCAAGCGCCAACAAAGGCTGGCATACGGCCTCCAGGATCGAACTCGCATAATGGGACATGTCGCTCTTGCTTGCCATGCCTTTTCAGCTCGGGGGCAACTCCGCGAAAGGTAACGCGCTTGGGCGCGAGAGGAACCCCGGAATGCGGGGCGGATGGTGAAATCTCACTGCGGCCCCGGCCGCCGGAGGGATCGGCCCACGCTGAGCCGCCGTCGCTTCAACCGCCCGGTCGGGAGCGCGCGAGTCGACAACCTCCACAAGAACCGTTCGGCACAAGGGCCGCGCGATCTCGTGCGAAATTCGACTAGAATGTCCGGCGGCAGGATCGCCGATTCGAGGGACGCGTGCTCTTAAAATTCTGGATGTCGCAGACGACGCTCGTCATGGGGCTCATGCTCACGGGGGCGATGGCGGCCTTTGCGCTCTTGCTCTGCTGGCTGAGCTTCGCTTCGCGCTTTTCAGCCTATGCGCAGAACTGGAAAGGCGTCGTTCCGCCCTTCGTCGCCGTTCCGGCGACGCTCTTCGGCCTGATGATGACGTTCCTTTCGCAGGACGTCTGGGAGGCGAATCGCAGCGCCTATCGCGCCGTCACGCTGGAGCGTGAACAACTTGCGATGCTCACGGCGCTCTCCAGCAATGGAGATAACACGAATGACATCCCGCGCGCGGTGCGCGACTATGTGGAGACCGTCGTCGGCCTCGAATGGAAAACCATGGAGGACGGCAAGGAGGCGCCCGAGACGGAGGCCGCGCTGAACAGGCTCACGCGCGTCGTCGCCGACGCTAAAATCGAGCCCGTATTCCAGCGCACGCTGATCGATACGGTGATGCGTCTGCGGTCAGCGCGGGAACAGCGGCTCGCTCTCGCGGGCGGCTTTCCCGACGATCGCAAATGGGCGGCGGTGATCATCATCGCCTTCATCACGCAAGTGGCTATCGCGGTCGCGCATCTCGATCGACCCCGGCCGCAGCTTCTCGCGCAGGCCATCTTCGCTCTGGCGGCGATCGTGCCGATATCGCTCGTCGCCTCCGTCGATGAACCCTATTCGCCGCCCAATGCCGTGAATTCCGAACCGCTCGCGCAATTGCTCGAGCGCTATCCTCAGAAATGACTTCGACGGCGAGCGGTCAGATCGGGAAGCCAGATGACCAGAATACAAAAGGTGGTTGGAACCGCTTTCGTCGTCGCCGAATACCGCAATGACGAGAACAAAGAGGCGCATCCGCTCTACCGCGATCCCTTTGTCCATCTGTTCCTTGATGAGGAGTCGAAAAAAGCCGCGGATCGCATTTCCCAGTCGTTTCCGCCGATCAGGAACAATGTGCGCTTAAGGACGCGCTACTTCGACGACCGGCTTCGCGATCAGATCGCGCAGGGGGCCCGGCAGGTCGTCATACTTGGCGCCGGCCTCGACACCAGGCCGCAACGGATCGCGGCCGACGGCGTTGCCTATTTCGAGATCGACGCCCCCGAAACCCAGGCGTTCAAGAAAGCGAAACTCGAAGCAAATGGCGTCGAACCCAACACCCGATACATCGGGGCGGATTATGTTTCGGACGGCATGATCGATCTCCTGCAACGGAACGGATGTCAGTTCAACCTTCCCACGCATGTCATATGGGAAGGCAACACCATGTATCTGAACGACGCGTCCGTTTCTCAGATCCTGACAGACCTCATGCGCCATATCGAAAGCTGCTCGGCGTCATTCGACTATCTCGCCGAGGAGGTGATTGAAAACGCGACCGGCGATTCTGAAATCACTGACGTCGTCGGAAGATTCGCCGCGATGGGCGCCCCCTGGACGTACGGCTTCGAAGATCTTCCCGAACTCGCCGCTCGTTGCGGCGCGAGCGTGCTGGATCACGTCACGCTCGCCGACCTGCATCGAACCTATTGGCCGACCGAGCCGTTGGCGTCGCCTATTTACGGGTATTATTCAATTTGCACGCTCAGGAATGCGACGCCTCAAGGCAGTTCCAGCCGCTAGCCGCCGGACCCCGGCGAGCGCAAACCTGCCAAGGATCGCCATCGAGCGCTCCCGGCGCTACATGATATCGAAATCTGATTTAGGAGGCGCTCTATGGCCCAAGGCATCCAGTTCACCGGCGCTTTTGATATATCCGTGTTGACGGCGCTTATCCCAGGCAGCTGGTATATCGGATTTGCGTGCAAGCAGTGCCGCCAGCACTTCGCCATCTTGAGCGAACCGACAGGCACCGGAGCCTTGGAGCTGTCCGGAACCGCCACATTCCGCGTGACCTGCCCAAACTGCAATGCAAGCGGCGAGTATTCGGCGACTGAACTCAAGCAGTTTCAGGCGGCTCAAGGCGGACCGTCGTCGACGGCCTGAGCGGCGACGCAACCTCGCGCATGCTTCCCGCAGTTTGCGGGCTCAACCGGCTTGTGCGTAATGCGCCGTGAAGTGTCTTAGGAATGGCGCTTGCTCAGTGATGCGATAGGCTTTGATCGCGGCGCGCTGGCGCGCGATGACATCCAGCACTTCGATCAGATAGTCGAAGTGGCTCTGCGTATAGACCCGGCGCGGAAACGCGAGGCGCACCAATTCATGCGGCGCCGCGATTTCCTCTCCGCCGCCCGGCGCGGGTTTTCCGAACATCACGCTGCCGAGCTCCACGGCGCGAACCCCGCCTTCGAGATAGAGCGCGTTGACGAGCCCGATTCCGGGATAGTCGCTTGCCTTTAGATGCGGACAGAAGGCGGCTGCGTCGATGAATATGGCGTGACCCCCAGCCGGACGCACGATAGGGATGTCGCGCGCGACCAGCGCCTTGGCGACATATTCGACGGTCGCGTGACGATAGCGCTGATAGTCGTATTCCAGAGCCTCCATGAGGCCGACGGAGATCGCTTCGAGGTCGCGCCCCGCCAAGCCGCCGTATGTCGGAAATCCTTCGGTGAGGATGAGCAGGTTGCGGAAGTCGGCGGCCCAGGAATCATCGTTGCAGGCGAGAAACCCTCCGATATTTGCGAGCCCGTCCTTCTTCGCGCTCATCGTCGCCCCATCCGCGAATGAAAACATCTCGCGCGCAATCTCCAGCAGGCTGCGATTGGCGAAGCCCTGCTCTCGCTCCCTTATGAAGAAGGCGTTTTCTGCAAAGCGGCATGCGTCGATGATCAATGGGATATTGTGCTTCTCGAGCGTTTTCTTGACGCGAGCGACATTCTCCATCGACACCGGCTGGCCGCCGCCGGTGTTGTTGGTCACGGTGATCATGCAGAAAGGGATATTTTGGGCGCCTTCCGCGTCGATCAATCTTTCCAGTCGGTCGATATCCATATTCCCCTTGAAGCGCTTCTCGGACTGGAGGTCGCGCGCTTCGGTCGACGGCAGATCGGTCGCGATCGCGCCGACATATTCGACATTCGCGCGCGTCGTGTCGAAGTGGCCGTTGTTGGGAATGACGTTGCCTTTCTTGAGACGCGTGGCGGCGAGGATTCGCTCGGCCGCGCGCCCCTGATGCGTGGGAAAAATGTGTTTGAATCCGGTAATCTCGCGCACGGTTTGCTCGAAGCGCCGCCAGGAGCGGCTTCCGGCGTAGCTCTCGTCGCCAAGCATGAGTGCCGACCACTGACGGTCCGACATCGCGCCCGTGCCGCTATCGGTCAGCAAGTCGATGGTGACGTGGTCGGCGTCGAGGAGGAAAACATTATTGTGCGCCCTGGCGAGAAGCGCCTCGCGCTCGCTGCGCGTGGTGATCGGCAGCGCCTCCGTCATCTTGATGCGAAACGGCTCGATGATCGTTCTCACGGGAATGCTCGCGTCGTTGAAAGCCGCAACCGATCGTTCCTTCGACAATGGATTGTCGGGCGCGTTGCTCTTCAAATGGGCATCGTCGCGCAGCCGGTCCACATGACGCCGTTGCCCCGAGCGCCGCTGGGCGCGCTGCCCTGCGTCGTAGGTTATCTGACCGCTCGGATTCGGCGGTTCGTCACGCGCTGCGGTGACGATCTTGAGCGCGTCGAGCGTTGGGCTGTACTTTAAACGACGGCCTCGCGCGCCGGCGCGCTACTGCCTTTCGCCAAGGCGTCCGAAAAATTTGCGAACGGAGTTTGCGGTTCGCTTCAGAAAGGTGGTGAGCCCGTCGGCCTTTCGACCCGCGTGTCGGCCGGCGTTCTTTTCCTTCGCCTGCTGTTTCGGTTTGGCGTCCACATTCGATCGGCGCTTGGTCTCAGAGGCGTTCTGCTCGTGTTCGGGCTTGATCTGCTCACGCGCTCTTTCTGGCGCGACGGCCGCAGGCTCGGCGTTTGGCTTCTTCTCCGGCGGCGCGGCGCCTGTGGCGGGACGCGGGAAGGGGGCAGGCGGAAGCGCCTCGGGCGCTGCGCCATTCTCTTGAACAGCCTTGTCGCTTGGCTCCGCTGACGGAGCCTGCGCTTTGCTGTCCTCCTCGGCGCGCGGCGTGGCAGGATTCGGCTCGGACTTTTCCGGCGCTTGGGATGCTGGCGCAGGACCCGTCAGGGCGTCGCTGGCCGTCGGCGGCTCGACGTCGCGGGGATGGGCCGCCGGACCATCCGTCGGCGCACTCTCTTCCTTCTTCTCGGGCTCTGTCTTTGAAGGCGCTGATGTCTCGACGCTTGGAGATACGCCTGGCGCCGCGTCTTCGAGCTTAGCCGGCGGCGCCGCGCCTGGCGCATCGCCTCGATCGAAGCCTCGGGAAGACTCGGGAGGGCTCCAAAGCGCCGCCTTGAGCCCGATGTAGGAGATCACCCCGCCCACCGCGAGCAGACCGGCGATTGTGGTCCAGCGGGCGGCGCGGCCCTGCCGCCGGTCGACCGCTGCTCCATCGAGGGGGGCGGACAGGGGTGCGGCGCCTCCCACCGGCGCCTCATCTCCGGCGTCCGGCGCCAGCAGCCGGCCGGCGAGATCCGAGGACAGACTGACCTGCATCGCGGCCACGACATCCTGCGAAGCCGACGGCTCCAGGTCCAAGGTCGAACCGTCATCCGGAACAGCCGCGGATTCGTCTAGCGGAGGAATCGCTTCCCGTCGCCGTTCTTCTTCCTGGTGACGCTTGAAGCCTTCGATGAGCCAATTGTCGACAGGAACTTCCCTGTCCGCCGCATCCGCGCGCCCGCCGCCACGAGACAGCTGACTCGCCGCTTTTTTCCGCTCTTCCTCCTGTCGGCGCCTGAAGGCTTCAGCGATCCAACTATTGCCCGATAGATCGCGGGCAGGACGCGCTGGCGCCGCTTCGACATCGGTCGGGGCTGGGGCGCGCTCGCCCTTGAGCCGTTCCTCTTCGCGACGCTTGACGGCGGCGAGCGTCCAATCGCTTTCTAGAATTTTTTCCAAGCTTTTCCCCACTCACCGGCTCCGCCGCCGCGTATCGCGCAGCGACGATCATCCGGGAACGCATGAGGTTTACAGACATGCGATGCTAGCCGACTGAGAACGAGCGTCAATCATCCTCCTTTCAGCGGCCAAGCCCTGGCATGGTCCGAGACTGTCGAGCTTAGGGCGCTCCACGTGACGGTTGCGCAGAAATGAGGGTAAGCTCTCGCTGGCCGCTGGATACAACAACGAAAGGCCGCGTTAGCCAAAGCTGCAGCGAGCGTCCACGGGCGTCGCCGAAGAGAGTAAAAGAGAGAGCCGAGATCAAGGGGAAACAGCTATGCGGACTGCCCTCACAATTGCGACTGCGCTCGCGTTTACTGCGATCATTCATCCGGCGACTGCGGCCCAGTGCGGACGCTCGGCGGCGGGCTTTGACAATTGGAAACAGGAGTTCGCTCAGGAGGCGCGCGCGCAAGGCATCGGTCAGGCGGGAATCAGCGCGCTCATGGGCACGCACTATAACGCCCCAACGATTTCGGCCGACCGCGGGCAGAAGAGCTTCCATCTTTCGCTCGATCAGTTTCTGGCGAAGCGCGGCGGCCCCGCCATCGTGGCGCGCGGCCGCGCGCTCAAGCGCTCATACGGCGGACTCTTCGCGCAAATCGAGCAGCGCTACGGCGTTCCGCCGGGACCTCTGCTTGCAATCTGGGGGATGGAGACCGGCTTTGGCGCGGTGCATGGCAATCAGCACGCGCTGTCGGCCGTGGCGACGCTGGCTTATGACTGCCGCCGCTCCGACTATTTCACCGATCAGCTCTACGCCGCGCTGACCCTGGTCGATCGCGGGGCGCTCTCGCCGAGCGCGCGAGGCTCGATGCATGGGGAAATCGGCCAGACGCAGTTTCTGCCGAAAAATATCCTCAACTATGCCGGCGGCGGCAATCTCGACAATTCGGCGGCCGCGCTCAACGCGACGGCGAATTTCCTTCATGCTCACGGGTGGCGCGCGGGCGGGGGCTATCAGCCCGGCGAAAGCAATTTCGCGGCGATCCAGGCCTGGAACGCCGCCTCGGTCTACCAGCGCGCCATCGCGCAGATCGGCCGCCAGATTGACGGCGGCGGCGGCGCTTCGCCCTATCAGCAATGAGCCGTTAGGCCAAAAAAAAGCCGGCGCGATCCGCGCCGGCGTCAATTCAGACAGCGAACCCCAGTCGACGCTCTTCATTCCGCTGGGGTGGCCTCGGGACCATGATCCTCATCCGGCGCGCTCGGCGGCGGCGGCGGCGGTTTCTGAGCGTTGGTCGCGGCCGTTTCGCGGCGGCGGTGGACGAGGTAGATGGTGAACGCGGCAAGCGTCCCGAGCCCTAGTGTGAGGTAAACCGGCAGGTCGCGCATAAAGCTTTTCCCCACCGAGAAGGGGAATCGCGATACCCAGCGCTCGCCGTGATCGCCCGTGACCGTGACGATGCCGACGAAATAGCCCGGCTCATTGAAAGTATGCTCGAAATTGATCGTGCCGGTCGGATAGCTCTTCGGCTCGCGATAGGCGACGGTGACGGATTCGAGATTCTCGTTCTCCTTATCCTCCCCGCCGACATCTTTCACGATGCGCAATTCGACCTTCATGTCGCGAAGTTCGTCCTGCTCCGCGTCCAGGACCATGATCATCGGCCCGGTCGCCGGAATGTCCTCGCAGAATTCGTTTTTCGACGCTTCCGGCAGGTAGCCGGTGAAATTCATGATGTCTGGGCCGATGAACAGCCGGCACCGGCCTTCCGCCGCGCCCAGGCGCCCATGCGCCTTCGCCGGAGTAGGAGCGCCGGCGACCGCCGCTATGACAAGCGTCGCGGCGGACAAAACAGCAAGGCGAAGCCCTCCGGCAAGACGCCGAACGTCTCGCCGAGCGAAACAATCTTCGCTCAAATTCGGCGCGGAATACGCATCCGGATTTCCATCACGCATGATGACCTCCTGGGTCTTCGTGTGACAAGAACACGCGACTCTCAGAAATGTTGCCTTTGCGCCGCACAAGCTACGCCCGTTAAGCTTACGCTCGAGGGTCGCTCGTAACAACGCCTGAGGCTTGATGTTAGCGGATTCCGGCGCATCAGCAAGGGTGCGACAATCAGCCGCTGTTTGCGCGGTGCGCAACGTGGCGGCGCTCTCGACGCGCGGCGCTCCTTGGAAAACCGCCAGCAGTCAAACGAACGCCGCTCCGAGAAATGCATTTTGCAGTGCGAAACGAAATTGACTAAAATCAGAAAAATATTCTCCGGCGGCTCTTCGTCGTGAAACCACCTTAACAAGAGTTCATCACGGGGAAGCTTGCCTCCCAATTAAGGCGGAGCCATATTCAGCGCGAGGCTGGGAGCGCTTTCTTTATCGCGAAGCGCGGAACGGCCAAACAGACCAAGAGGATCAAATGTCCAACTTCGACCGCAACACCAGCTTCGGCTACGGGCGCGGGGTCGCGCGGCCGGCCACGGCTGAGATCGATCAGGGCCTGCGCGCCTATATGCTTGGCGTCTATAATTATATGACGCTTGGCTTGGCCGTGACCGGGCTCGTCGCGCTCGGCGTTTATATGCTCGCCGTC
>JBPFDX010000012.1:0-33441 GCA_051061385.1 Methylocystis sp. | reverse complement strand
TAGGCGGCCATGAAGGCTGCGAGATGCTCACGCAACTGGTTGTGGCTGTCGTAGTGATAACGTTTGACTGTCGCCTCTTTGAGGGTTCGGTTCATTCGTTCAACTTGACCATTCGTCCAGGGATGATTGGGCTTGGTCAGGCGATGCTCGATGCCGTTTTGGCGGCAGCGCAGGGAGAACATGTGCGTCGCAAATTGGGCCGTTGGGCCGTTGCGGTTCTTGGGCAGATAGGCGAACTGAATGCCATTGTCGGTCAGGACGGTGTGGATTTTGTAGGGGATCGCCTCGATGAGCGCTTCGAGAAAAGCTGTCGGCGTTAGACGATTGGCTTCGTGTTCGAGCTTGGCGAAAGCGATCTTCGAGGTGCGGTCGATCGCCACAAAAAGATAGAGCTTTCCCTCTTCGGTTCGCACCTCGGCGATGTCGATGTGAAAAAAGCCGATCGGATAGGCCTTGAACTTTTTCTTGTTCGGCTTGTCGCCTTCGATCTCCGGCAATCGGCTGATCCCATGCCTTTGCAGGCAGCGATGCAATGACGAACGCGTCAGATGCGGGATCGTCGCCTGCAAGGCGTAAAGGCTATCATCGAGGGGGAGCAGCGTGTGCCTGCGGAAAGCGACAATGATCGCCTCCTCTTCGAGGGTGAGCACGGTCGACGACGGCGCCTTCGGCCCCATCGGGGCGTCGGCGGTGATGGTCCGACGCTTCCATTTGGCGACTGTCTTCGGATTGATCCCGTAACGGCCGGCCAGCGCCCTTATGCTCTCTTGACTATGCTGTATCGCTCGACGCACCGCCTCTGTCGTGCGGGCGCTCCCGTGAAGTATCTCACCCATAATCCATCCCGATCAACGGCATCCGAATCTGCGCCATCATACTGCGGGACCAAACACCGAGGAAGGTCGCGAATTGGCTGGTCTCATGAAGGATGGTCGTCTCCTTTGGAGCCTTCCCCTTCGCATTTGTCCTCCGCCAGTCGAAAAACTTGGCGATCTCCTTGGAGTTGATGTCGGTAATTTTGTTCTTGGTGAAGTAGGGAACGGCGTAGTTCTTGAGAAAGGCGATGATGGAGAGATTCCTTTTCGTCGGCTCTCCCTTGGCCCGCGCGAAAGCTTCGAATTCCTCGACCATCTTGGCGAGGTTCGGACCCGTGATGGACTGCCCGAGCTTGGTCTTGATCCGGAGTTCGTCGAGCAATTCGTCAGCGAACTTCCTCGCTTGGTAAAAGTCGGAAGTTCCCGTGCCCCGGTAGATGTAGCCGGTTCCATTTGGAACTTTGATTCGGCAGAGCCAGAGCTTCTTGGGTTCTTCAAGAAGGTCGAGACGCCGTCGAAGACTCCTCTGTAGCGGGAGACAGTGCGAGGCGCTTGGTCGGCTTGCTCAGGATGCTTCGCCCATTTCTCAAACAGGTCGGACAGGGTGAGCTTCTTGCCGCCTATGTCAGGCTTCTTGGCGTTGCTTTTCCAGACAGGAAAGCGGCCGGCGTCTTCATCGGGCCTGTAGTCGCCCTCAGCGTTCCTTCGCAGCTTGGTGAAGGCTTGATTGGTGGCGCTTGCTACCTGCAGCTTCCTACTGTCATCATTAACGAGCAGGCATTCCGTGGCTAAGTTCGCATCTACAAAAGGACCAAAGCGGAACTCCATGGAAGCTTGGCGCTTGGCTTGTTCACCGATGAGCAACGGCCCCTTCCCCAACTTGCCAACCTTGGCGACCACATTGCCGACAAGCATCTTGTCCCATTTTTCAGGTGAGCCGGGGTTGTCTTCTAGGCAGTCGGCAAAGGCTCGATAGATCGTCCCGGCGAGCGCCACGGCTTCCTTGTGAGAGAGCGTCCTGACCCCCGCTCGGAGGCGAGCGAAACGCCTTTCAACTTCGGTGGCGATGCGAGCGAGTTCAGCATCGGCTTTCCGTTTATCGGCGGTTCCGGTGGCTATGACAATTTCGTCTCTCCCCCAACCAGCGGGCCGGAAGGACTTGGGGACCTTGTCAAGGATGCGTTTCACGTCCGCCGGAATGCGCTTCCGGTAGCTGACGTTGTTCGTGCCGGGTCGGGTGATTGGGCGGGCCATCCGAAGGACCATTTGTGTAGCAGCTCTGTGTAGCAAGTTGGCCGCGGAATGGTCAACGAAATCAGAAGCTTATTTTATTTCAGCTAGATAGCTGGTGCTGCAAGAGAGGATTGAACTCTCGACCTCTCCCTTACCAAGGGAGTGCTCTACCACTGAGCTACTGCAGCGCTTGATCGCCCGAAACGCCTAGAAGCGGTGTCGGCGCGTTCGGCGACTGTGTGCCACAGGGGCGCGCAAGTCGCAAGCGCGCGCGCGTTTCGTACTCACTCGGGTCCAACATATCGCATGGCCGCGGCTCGAGCCCGAGCTAGGTTGTATTGCCATAATTTACAACCTGGGGTAGAGTCATTTGTCGGCCTTTCACGTCAAAGGCGCCTGCGACCGGGTCGGCGTCGCGCGCGCCGCGACGGAGGATCAATTGTGAGCAGTACCTTTCCGAAGAACATTGGCAGGCCGTCGCTCCGGTTCTTCCCGGAAAAGCCGGCGACCCCGGCTGCAGCGGGCGGGACAATCGGCTTTTTCTCGAAGCGGTGTTCTGGGTCATCCGCACCGGTTCGCCCTGGCGCAGTCTGCCGCCTCAGTTCGGCAAATGGTACACCGCCTACACCCGCTATCATCGCTGGGACAGGAAAGGCGTCTGGGAAAACGTCATCGCCGCGCTCGGTCAGAACGGCGAGTGAGATTTCCAATACGATCAATCCGGGTTGCGCTTCGCGCCGTGCGACGGAACGGGCTTACGAGAGCGCGCGCGAAGCGATGTCGATGCGCGCGAAAGCGCGGCGCTTGGTCAATCGATCGGCCTTTGAGGTCAATTATTGCGACTGGCTAAAAGCCGCCGCCTGCGCGACGCGCACTTTGACCTCCAGCGTTTCGCCCGAGCCGCCCGAGTGCGCGCCACGGATCGGCGCCGCGCCCAGATAATCGAGCGCAACGGCGACGCGCACATGATTTTCGTGCGGCGCGACGCCATGCGTGGGATCGAAGCCAACCCAGCCGAGGTCCTCGACATAGGCCTCGGCCCACGCATGTCCGGCGACCTGATCGTCGCTGTCGTTGCGCAGGAAATAGCCGCTCACATAGCGCGCCGGCGCCCCGATTTCGCGCGCGCAGGCGATGAAGAGATGCGCGAAATCCTGGCACACGCCCCTGCGCTGCTCGAAACATTCCGCCGCCGTCGTCGCCGCATGGGTGGCGTCGGCGTCGAATGTGAAGGACTCGTAGAGCGCGCCAAGAAGCGCGTGGAGCTTGGCGAGCGTCCCGCTTTCCTTGGAGGCGGCTTCGCGGGCGAATGCGCGGATCGCCGCGCTCGGCGCCGTCAGCGGCGTTTCGCGCATATAGAGGAGCGGCGGAAAGCGCTCGACAGCGCCTGACACGACTCCGGACATGTCGAAGGTCGTGACCTCCCCCTCGACCACCGTCGAGATGGACTCGATCGGCCCATCGACCGAAAAGCGGTGCAGCATATTGCCGAAGGCGTCTTCCGACTGGACGAGCCGGCAATTGCGATCGACGTCGATGCGCCAGCTGACGACATGCTGCCCGTCGTGATTGCGCGGCGTCAGGCGGAGGTGCTGAACGGCCGTTCGCGCCGGCTCCGCATAGCGATAGGTCGTCTCATGCCGTATGCGAATGCGCATCAGTTTCCGCTCAGAAGAGATATTGCTCGGAAATGAGCGCGCCCAGCCGGTTGTTCTCGGCGATGAAGCCCTGCACGAATTCGTGCAATCCGCCCTGGAAGACGCTCTCCATATTCAGCTTTTCTAATTTGCCGTAAACGCCGCGGGCGTGGCGCTGCGCCGCGCCCTGACGCCCGTGCGCGCGCGCCAGATTGTCGAGGTTGCGCACGATGGACTCGTAGCAGGAAATGAGCGAGCGCGGCATTTCCGGCCTGAGGATCAACAGGTCGGCGACGAGCCAAGGCTTCATGCTGGTGCGATAAACCCAGTGATAGGCGGTATGCGCCGAGACGGCGCGCAGAATGGCCGACCACTGGAAATAATCGAGAGAACCGCCAACCACTTCCTTTTCCGGCAGCAGCACGTGGTATTTGACGTCGAGCAGGCGCGCCGTGTTGTCGGCGCGTTCGATGAAAAGCCCGACGCGCGAGAACCAATAGGCGTCATTGCGCAGCATGGTGCGATAGGCGCCGCCGTCATAGGTCAGCGACGTCAGCTTGATGACTTCGAGAAAGCGCGCCAATTCCTGCGCGCAGGGAACGACGCCGCGCGACTCGAGCGCGCGCATTTCAAGATAGGCGTCGTTGATCGACTCCCACATTTCGATGGTCAACGCCGTGCGGACGGCGCGCGCATTGGCGCGGGCTTGTTCGAGGCAGTTGCGGATCGATCCCGGGTTCTCCGGGGCGAAGGTGAGGAATTCGATGACATTGGCCTCATCGACCGGCCGTCCGGAGTTTTCGAAGGCGAGCGCCGCGCCCGACGAGAGCAGCACGCTTTCCCACTCGGTTTCGTCGCCGCCATAGGCCTTCGGCAGCGCGGCGAGTCGCCGGGACGCCTGAATGGCGCGCGCCAGGAAATCGGCGCGCTCCATGTAGCGGGCGAGCCAGTACAGATTGTCGGCGGTGCGCGAAAGCATCAGCACGTCCGTTTATAATTCGCTTGGGGATCATCGATGTTCATCGCGGCGTTTGCGAGCGTCTTGTCACGCTTGCCCCATCGCCTCTTCGGCGCCCCACGCGTCGTCGATCACCCAGGTGTCCTTGGTGCCGCCGCCCTGGCTCGAATTCACGACGAGCGATTTCTCGGTCATGGCGACACGGGTCAGGCCGCCCGGCACGACGCGCGCGCCATTCGCGCCTTGCAGCACGAAGGGCCGCAGATCGACGTGGCGGGGCGCGACGCCGCTCGCGAGGGCGATCGGGCATGTCGAGAGCGCCAGCGTCGGCTGAGCGATGAAATTTTGCGGGTGCGCCTTGAGCTTCGCGCGAAATTCCTCGATCTGCGCTTTGCTCGCATGCGGTCCGACGAGCGTGCCGTAGCCGCCGGAGCCATTCACTTCCTTGACGACCAGGTCCTCGAGGCGATCGAGGACATAGGCAAGCGCGTCCTGCTCGCGGCAGCGGAAGGTCGGAACATTCTGCAAGATCGGCGCTTCTCCGAGGTAAAACTGAATGATCTCAGGCATGTAGGTATACATCGCCTTGTCGTCGGCGGCGCCCGCGCCCACTGCATTCGCCAGCGTCACATTGCCTGCATGATAGGCGCCCATCAGTCCGGCGACGCCAAGCGCCGAATCCGGGCGGAAGCACAGCGGATCAAGGAAGTCGTCGTCGATGCGCCGATAGATCACGTCGACCCGGCGCGGGCCTTCGGTCGTGCGCATATAGACGACGTCGTCGCGCACGAAGAGATCGCGCCCTTCAACGAGTTCGACGCCGAGCTTGTCGGCGAGGAACGAGTGTTCATAGAAGGCCGAATTATACTGGCCGGGCGTCATCAAGACGATCGTCGGATCGCCATTGGCGCGCGGCGGCGCGACGGAGCGCAAGGTCGCAAGCAGTTCGTCGGGATAGTTCTCGATCGGCGCGACGCGATGCAGCGCGAACAGTTCCGGGAAAAGCCGCATCATCACTTCGCGGTTTTCGAGCATATAGGAGACGCCGGAGGGCGTGCGCGCATTATCTTCGAGAACGAAGAAGCCCTGATCGTCGGTGCGCACGATATCAACGCCGGCAATATGCACGAAGATGTCGTAGGGCACGCGCCGCCCGGCCATATCGGGGCAATAGGCGGGGTTGTGATAGACGAGATCGGCGGGAACGACTCCGGCCTTCAAGATCTCGCCGGCGCCGTAGATGTCGGCAAGAAAGGCGTTGAGCGCAGCGACGCGCTGAATCAGCCCCCTTTCGAGCGTGGCCCATTCGCTGCGCGCGAGTATGCGCGGCAGGATGTCGAAGGGAATCAGGCGCTCGGTCGCCTCCTGCGCGCCGTAGACCGCGAAAGTGATGCCGATGCGCCGAAACAGCAGCTCCGCCTGCTCTCGCCGAGAAGCCAGGAGTTCGGGCGGCGTTTCCGCGAGCCATTGGGAAAGCTTTCGATAAGGGGCGCGGGTGCGGCCGTCCGCTCCAGCCAGTTCATCGAACTGCGTCATGCGTGAGTCCATTGCGAGAACTCCCTCTTAGCGGCGCCGCCGCTTGTTTTCCGCGGCTGCCGGCCCCTTTTTTCCCAGTTCGTAGCAAGGACTGCGCCAATAGCGCTGCGAAAATCTGTCACAGAGTTTTACTATTGGCCGTGCGTTGATTCGCGCGGCGTATGAGATGTTTTGGCGAAGCCTATCGTCTATTCAACGGAAACGCAGCCGCGAGGTTCTGAGTGCGCGCATGCATAGGCCTCTATTCTGCCCGCGTTCGAACGTCGCCACCCTTCATAGCGCGCTGGCGGGCGCCGGCGCACGCGCTTATTCCGTCTTCCTTCTTGGCGTCGCCTTCTGCGCGCTGACGTCGACCGGGGCGGCGGAGGACGCGTCGCCGCCGATGTTCAACTGGGCCGGCTTGTATCTGGGCGCGAGTCTCGGCGGCGGCATACCGCTGCACCCCGGCGAACGGCTTCAAGCGACGAGCGGCTTCGGCTCGCCCGCCTTTGATCTTTATCCCAGCGGCTTGGCGCGCCCAGGCGTCGCGGTTGGCGCCCAGGCCGGCTATAATTGGCAAAGAGGGCCATGGGTCTGGGGATTCGAGACGGACTTGAGCCTTCTCGACGGAAGGCGTGGACCGACGGGCGCCTATCTGGCTTCGCCCGCCTATCCGGCGCCGCCAGTCTTTGCGCTTGTATCGAATTCCAGCGCCAATTTCTTCGCGAGCATTCGCGGGCGCGTCGGCTACGCATGGGAGCGCGCGCTTTTCTATCTGACGGGGGGCGTCGCGGCGGGCGGCGCGAGAGGTCCGGCGACTCTGACGCTGGGCGTCGGCGGACCCAACGCGATTTTCTATGCGCCCTGGTCGCAATCCTCTCGAATGAAATATGCGATCGGCGCGGGCTTCGAATACGCCTTCGCCGACAATTGGTCGGCGCGGGGGGAATATCTCTTTCTCAATCAATCGCTGAACACTCAGGCTTTCGATAATGGCGCGGGCTTTGTCTATGCGTCGCGCACACGCAACGAGAACCATCTCATACGCTTTGGCTTGAACTATCATTTTGGCGAGATGAACGAAATTGCCGGCGAATTGCACTATGGCCAGCATTCGCATGGCAATGGCCAGAATTCCGCAAATCACGCAAACAATGGCGCGCATGATGCGCCCGAACGCTACAGCGTTCACGCGCAGACGACGAATGTCGTTCAGGCCTATCCGCGGTTTCGCGCGCTCTATGACGGGCCGAACAGTTTTCCGTCCGGCGGCAAGGCTAATGTCGGCTCCACCACGGATTTTTTTCTAGGCCTGCGCTTATGGGAGGGAGGCGCCGTCTATCTCAACCCCGAGATCGACGCCGGCTATGGGCTCGCCAATTCGGTCGGCGCGGGCGCTTATGTGAACGCCGCCGTCGCCAAAGTCGGCCGGACGGCCCCCTATATGCGCTTCCAGCGTTACTTCCTGCGCCAGATCATCGGTTTGAACGGCGGCGAGCGGCGGGGAGATCCCGACATCGGCTCTCGCAGCGAGGTGCTGGAATCGACCCAAAATCAGATTTCGGGAAGGGTCGACAAGGACCGCGTCGTCATCACGCTCGGCAAATTCGCCGTGCCCGACGTCTTTGACGACAACGTCTATGCGCATGATCCGACCACCGGCTTTCTCAATTTCGCCTTCAACGACATGGGCGCCTTCGACTATGCGGCGGACGCCTGGGGCTATACCTACGGACTCGCCGTCGAATGGAAGCAGGACTGGTGGACGGCGCGCGGCGGCGTGTTTCAGCTCTCCACAATCCCTAACGGGCTGGAAATCGAACCGCAGCTCTTTCGCCAGTTCATGAGCGTCGCCGAATTCGAGGCGCGCTACGATCTCTTCGATCAGCCCGGCGCGGTCAAATTCCTCGCTTATGGCGATAATGGTCGCATAAGCAAGATCGACGACGTGATCCGTTACGCCTATCTCAGCGGCGAATTCCCGCCGCGCGTCGATACTGCGCGGGGTCGCGCCGTGAAGACGGGCGGCGGCATAAACATCAGGCAACAGCTTGCGCCGCATCTCGGCTTCTTCCTGCGCGCCAGCATGGCCGACGGACGGTATGAAACGGTCGATTACACGGACATCGATCGGCAGCTTTCGATGGGCGTCGTCGCTGGCGGAACCTGGTGGGGACGCGACGACGACGAGATCGGACTCGCCGGGGCATTGAGCGGCCTGCATGGCGACCGGGTGCGCTATTTCGGACTCGGCGGAACCAGCGTCTACATCGGCGACGGCGCGCTGTCCTACGCCGGCGAGAAGAATATGGAAGCCTATTACAAAGTCGGCTTCGGCAAAAACATCGACGCGACCTTCGACTATCAGCTGCTGGTCAATCCCGCGCATAACAGCGCGCGCGGGCCGCTCAACGTCTTCGGCCTGAGACTCCGCGCCGCGTTCTGAGTAAAGCTTTCCCCCTTATTCACAACGGGTCCGAAGGGCGGAGCTGGCGCCAACTGTCATTCCCGACGCTTCGCTTAAAGCGAAGCGATGGGGAATCTAGCGGCAATTCTGCATGCGTGCTGTTGCTCTGGATTCCCGACATTGCGCCCCTCACATGAGATAGCGCGGCAGCTTCTGCTCGAACTCCGGAAAATAGCGGGTGATGACGCTGACGTCGAAGCGCGCGAGAATGCTCTCCTTCGCTTCGCGCTCGAGAAGAAAGCGGAAGGCCCCATCGATTAAGCTTTCAGAGTCAACGCCGCCGCTGAGGCGCAGCAGATCCTTTCGTGAGAGCGTGACGCGATGCTGCGTCTCGCTTCCCTGATCGCGCACCTTCACCTCGAAGACGAGCGGATCGCCGTCTTCGATCCTGCGCACGTCGATGGCGGTCACAACAGCGCCTCGATGTCCTTGCCGATCTCATCCGGCGTGTCGGTCGGCGCATAGCGCTTCGCGACATGTCCCTCGCGGTCGACGAGGAACTTGGTGAAATTCCACTTGATCGCTTCAGATCCGAGAATTCCGGGCGCCTCGCGCTTGAGCAGGCGATAGAGCGGATGCGCGTTCTCGCCATTGACGTCGATCTTGGCGAACATAGGAAAGGTGACGCCGTAATTCGCTGAACAGAAGGCGGCGATCTCCTTCTCAGCGCCCGGCTCCTGCGCGCCGAACTGATTGCAGGGAAATCCCAGGACGACAAAATTTCGATCGGCGAATTTGCGATGAAGCGCTTCGAGACCCGCATATTGCGGCGTGAAGCCGCATCGGCTGGCGACATTGACGATCAGCATCACTTTGCCGGCGTAGGCGCCGATCTTCTTCTTGGCGCCGTCGATCGTCGTCGCTTCAATGTCGAACAAACTCATGAAGCCCTCGCACAGGATAGAGGCGCGTTAGCTTCCGGCTAAGCGACGAGCGTTCCGGAAGGCTCAGGTTCGCTCTCGGACTCTTCCTCGAGCCCGTATTCCTTCATCTTGCGATAAAGCGTCGAGCGCCCGATCCCGAGCCGCCGCGCGATCTCCGACATTTGGCCGCGGTAATGCGTCAGGGCGAAGCGGATCGTCGCGGCTTCGAGATCTTCCAGCGTGCGCATCTCGCCATTCGCGGCGAGCAGCGGCATCACATTCGGATCGCGGATTTCAACCCGCACGATCTCGCGATCGCGCGGCGCCGCCCCGGCGGCGCCCGGCGCGGGCGCAGGCGGCACGCGCACTTCATAGCCTTCGACATGCGCGGCGATCTGCGGAAATTCGGCCACGGTCAATTCGTCGCCGTCGGCGAGCACCACGGCGCGAAACACGGCGTTCTCCAACTGGCGAACGTTGCCCGGCCAGTCGTAGCTTGTCAGCAGCGACAGCGCCTCCGGCGTCAAGCCGCGAATGTTGCGGCCTTCCTCCGCAGCGAAACGCGCCGCGAAGCGCCTGGCGAGATCGGGCACGTCCTCGCGGCGCCCGCGCAGCGGCGGAATGTTGATCGGGAAGACGTTGAGCCGATAGAAAAGGTCCTCGCGAAACAGTCCGCGCTTGACGAGGTCGATGAGGTTTTGATTGGTCGCCGAGATCAATCGTATATCGACGCGGATCGGGCGCTTCGCGCCGACGGGATCGATTTCGCCCTCCTGCAGCGCGCGCAGCAGCTTCACCTGGATGTCGAGCGGCAATTCGCCGATCTCGTCGAGGAACAGCGTGCCCCCGTTGGCTTCGAGGAATTTGCCGGTGTGCTTCTCCGTAGCGCCGGTGAAAGCGCCCTTCTCGTGGCCAAAGAGAATCGATTCCACGAGATTGGCCGGCAGCGCGCCGCAGTTGACGGTGACGAAGGGCTTGCCCTTGCGATCCGATGCGCCCTGGATCGCGCGCGCCACGATCTCCTTGCCGACCCCCGACTCGCCTTCGAGCAGCACCGGAATGGAGGAATGCGCCGCGCGCTGTCCCAGTCTGATGACGCGCGCCATGTCGTCGCTGCGCGAGACGAGGTCTTTGAAGTTCAGCGCGCCTTGCGCCCGACGGTTGATGCGGCGCACTTCGTCGGCGAGCGCGTCGGCGGAGAGCGCGTTCTTGATCGAAATTTGCAGGCGCTCGGCGCCGACCGGCTTCACGACGAAGTCATGGGCGCCGGCGCGCATCGCCGAGATGACCGTCTCGATCGATCCATGGGCGGTCTGCACGATCACCGGCGTCGCGAGCTTCATGTCGCGCATGCGGGTGAGCACGCCCATGCCGTCGAGGTCGGGCATGACGAGATCCAGAATCAACAAAGCTATGGGCTTGGCGCCCGGCTGCGTCAGTCGGGCGATCGCCTGTTCGCCGCTTTCGACGGTCTCGGCCTCATAACCAAAACGCCGCGTCATAGCTTCCAGGAGACGACGCTGAACCGGATCGTCGTCGGCAATGAGGATCGTTGTCATTTCGTCCCTTGCATTCCGGGATCAAATGGCGGCCAACGTCGCCGCCTCGGGCTTGGCGCCTCCCGGAGCCGTCTTGGCGGCTCCTCAATCGTTGCCAAGCATAGTAAAGGCGGGGTTAACCGCGCCAGGATGTAACTTTGTAGCGCCTTCCGTCCCGCCGTCCAAGGCCGAAAGGCGCCGTTAAGGCGATCCGGGGACGAATCGCGCCAAGTTGTTGAGAATTCTGCGCTATGGCGACGCCCGCCCCGCGCAAAAGGCGCGCAGCGGAGGAAGGTCAGATGGGTTCGCGTAAAATTGCCGGCAAGCTCGTCATCGCGACGCATAACCCTGGAAAGCTCTGGGAGCTCAGGCAGTTGCTGGAGCCGCATGGCGTCGAGGCGGTCTCTGTGGGCGAACTCGGCCTCGAGGAGCCTGAGGAGACCGAGGAAACCTTCGCCGGCAATGCGCTCCTGAAGGCCCGCGCCGCCGCCATGGCCTCGGGGTTTCCCGCCTTCGCGGACGACTCCGGTCTTTGCGTCGACGCGCTCGACGGCGCGCCCGGCGTCTATTCGGCGCGCTGGGCTGGCGAAGACCGCGACTTCAAGGCGGCCTGCGCTCGCGTCGAACGCGAGCTTGAGGCGCGCGGCGCCGCGCCGCCCTATCGCGCGCACTTCGCCTGCGCGCTCGCAATCGTCTGGCCCGACGGCCATATCGAAGCGTTCGAGGGCCGCGTCGATGGCGTTCTCGTCTTTCCGCCCAAGGGCGAGAAGGGCTTCGGCTACGACCCGATCTTCAGGCCCGACGGGCTCGACAAGACCTTCGGCGAGATGATGTCGGCGGAAAAACATGCCCTGCCCGGCGACGGCTCGCAGGCGCTGTCGCATCGCGCCCGCGCCTTCCAGGCGCTGGCCAAGGCGTGTCTCGACTAGTCGCGCTCAGGGTCGCGCCCCGCGGCGCACTTGGCGTAACGCGGCGCTCCAACTACCTTCTCTCAAAAAACGCCGCCGCCCGCGGCAATGCGAGGAACGCCCCATGACCAAGCACGAGACTTTCGCCGCGCTCAAACCGCCCTTCAAGCCGCGATATGGCAATTTTATCAATGGCGAATGGAAGGACGCAAAGTCTGGGCGCGTCTTCGACAACATCTCCCCGGTCACCGGCCAGAAGGTCTGCGAGATCGCGCGCTCCGACAAGGACGACGTCGAAGCCGCGCTCGATGCGGCGCATGCTGCGAAGGACGCCTGGGGCCAAATGAGCCCGGCGGAGCGCGCCGTCATCCTCAACCGCGTCGCCGATGTGATGGAGGCCAATCTCGGACTGCTCGCCGCCGCCGAGACCTGGGACAATGGCAAGCCGATCCGCGAGACGACCGCCGCCGACGTTCCGCTCGCGATCGATCACTTCCGCTATTTCGCCGGCGCCATCCGCGCCCAGGAAGGCGGCATCTCGGAAATCGATCACGACACCATCGCCTATCATTTCCATGAGCCGCTCGGCGTCGTCGGCCAGATCATCCCGTGGAATTTCCCGCTGCTGATGGCGGCGTGGAAGCTGGCGCCCGCGCTCTCCGCCGGCAATTGCGTTGTCATCAAGCCGGCGGAACAGACGCCCGCGAGCATTCTCGTCTGGGCTGAGCTTGTCGGCGATCTCTTCCCAAAGGGCGTGCTCAACATCGTCAACGGCTTCGGGCTGGAGGCCGGCAAGCCGCTCGCCTCGTCGAGCCGAATCGCTAAGATCGCCTTCACCGGCGAGACTACGACCGGCCGGCTCATCATGCAATACGCCAGCCAGAATCTCATTCCGGTGACGCTGGAGCTCGGCGGCAAGTCGCCGAACATCTTCTTCGAGGACGTCGCGCGCGAGGACGACGACTATCTCGACAAGGCAGTCGAAGGCTTCGTCATGTTCGCGCTCAACCAGGGCGAGGTCTGCACCTGTCCGAGCCGCGCGCTCGTGCATGAGAAGATCTACGACCGCTTCATGGAGCGCGCCTTGGAGCGCGTCGGCGAGATCAAGCAGGGCAACCCGCTCGACCCCGAGACGATGATCGGCGCGCAGGCGTCTTCCGAACAGCTCGAGAAGATCCTGAGCTACATCGACATCGGCAGGCAGGAGGGCGCGCAGGTGCTCGCCGGCGGCGAGCGCAATTCGCTCGCGGGCGAACTCGCCGGCGGCTTCTACGTGAAGCCGACGGTCCTGAAGGGCCACAATCGCATGCGCGTCTTCCAGGAGGAGATCTTCGGTCCGGTTGTGTCGGTGACGACCTTCAAGGACGACGAGGAGGCGCTCGCCATCGCCAATGACACGCTCTATGGCCTCGGCGCCGGCGTCTGGAGCCGCGAGGCCAACCGATGCTACCGCTTCGGCCGCGCCATTCAGGCCGGGCGCGTCTGGGTGAACTGCTATCACGCCTATCCCGCGCATGCGGCGTTCGGCGGCTACAAACAGTCCGGCATCGGCCGTGAGAATCACCGGAGGATGCTCGACCACTATCAGCAGACGAAGAACATGCTGGTGAGCTACAGCGAGAAGAAGCTCGGGTTCTTTTAACCCCCACCCCAGCCCTCCCCGCTTCGCGGGAGAGGGGGTCCGTCTGTGGCCTTCATCAACAACGCCGATCGCGAGCGTCCCCTCTCCCGCTTTAGCGGGGGAGGGACAGGGAGGGGGCGATGACGACAGTGACACCTGCGAGAGTCCTCGCCACGCCCGCGGCGCTCGATCTCGTCGAGCGTCTGCGCCGCGAACATGGCGATCTCCTCTTCCATCAGTCGGGCGGCTGCTGCGACGGCTCGGCGCCGATGTGCTATCCGCGCGCGGAATTTCTGGTCGGCGACGGCGACGTGCTGCTCGGCGAGATCGGCGGCGCGCCCTTCTACATCGGGGCGGCGCAATTCGACTATTGGAAGCACACGCAGCTCGTCATCGACGTGGTCGCGGGCCAGGGCGGCATGTTTTCGCTCGACAATGGCACCGGCCTGCGATTTCTGACGCGCTCGCGGCTGTTCTCGGACGCCGAGCTGGCCCAACTGTCGTCCGCTGCGCCGGCCCTCGATTCATCCAGCTGAGCGACGCGCGCTATGCTTGAGCCGATCGCAATTCTGGACGCGCGCACGGGTCCAGGAGCCCCCTCGGAGCCGGCGGGGGAGTTTAAGGTTGACACTGAGCGGCGGGGGCCGCATATGCCGCTTCATCGGCCGCACGCGGCCGCGTCTCGCTCGCGGGACGATGGGGGAATGTCCCGAGCGGCAAAGGGGGCGGACTGTAAATCCGCTGGCTAAGCCTTCGTAGGTTCGAGTCCTACTTCCCCCACCATCACTTCTCTTTGAAACCCTTGATAATCAAGCCCATCGAATGACATGATGGGCTACAATCCGGGCTACAAAGAGCATTGCGGACGGTGAACCGTTATCTCAAGAAGCGTGGGCGAACCTACTACGTCGTCAGGCGAGTTCCTGAGGACGTGCAGAAGCTCGTCGGCTCCACCGTTTTCAAGGAAAGCCTCAAGACGACCGACCTGTCCCTTGCAAGGAAGCTGAGGGATGAGAGGCTCAAGCTCTTGGAACTCGAATGGGCCAAAGCTCGTCAAACCCTGCGAGTCAAAGCCAGGGGGATGCTCAAGGCAGATGAACTGCGAGAGGCGCTTGAGCTTCGGCAGGGTTTGTTGGCCGAGAGCGACCCGGCGCTTGTAGACGAGTGGAAGGAAGCCATCGGGGATCGAACGAAGGAGCTTTATGGAAGCGACGTTTTCGAGAGCGACTTTGGCCGGAAAGGCAGTGCGAAGGCTAGCGAGTTCTACGGTATTGCATCGGGTGAGCGGACGCCGACTGGGTTGGCAGTCGAACAGTTCTTGGAAAGAGCCAGCCTAAAGCCGTCAACGAAAAGCCTATATCGGAAGATGCTCAAGCTCACTGCGGCTGAGTTCGCCTTCCTTGAGGATATTACAAGACAGCGAGCTTTGAAGTTTCTCCGGGGTTACGCTGAGAACACCACGGCGAAGGCTGTAAGCAATCTGCGAACGGCGACCAGATCGCTGTTAGCCTCTCATGGGCTTGACCCTTCCGTGATGTCTCATCATCGGATTGATGCAGGTAAGCGGGCAACTGACAAAGGCGTCTGGACTGACGAGGAAGTGCTGAGGTTGATCGCCGAGTCAGTGCCGACCAGAGGCGATCAAGGTTGGCTGAGGGATGCTATAACCGTCGCTGCTTACTCAGGTTTGCGTCGGCAAGAGGTTTGCGGCCTCGTCTACGACGCTGACAAGGATCAACTCGTAGTCGTTGAAAAGAAGGCGAAGACGAAGAGTTCTGTGCGCCGAGTCCCCTGCCATCCCCTCGCCAGGGAAGCTGTGAAGCGCATTGTGGTCCTTCCCAAACCAATCAATGTGCAGACACTTACGAAGCAGACGCAGCGTCTCGCCGCCAAGCTGAACATCCCTCAGCGGATCGAAATAGACGGGGTTCAGCACAAGCGGGACTTCCATGCCTTCCGACACACCTTTGCGAGCAAGCTGACGAGCCTCGGCGTTGACGAGGCGACCATCGCCAGGATTGTCGGCCACCGGGGAGGGATTACGGCAAGGTATGCGGGAAAGGTGGACCCAGAGATTTATCGGGGAATAGTTGAACGAGTCTCGTATACCAAGGGAGAAGCGGACAGGCGCAAAATTCAGGAGTAGGTGACGAGGTCTAACTGCTATCTACATGAAGCGGGCCGCAGACCCTTCCAAAGGGATTGGTCGCTTGGGCGTTCTCTAGAGCGTGAGATAGGCGGGCAAGGGCGGGGAGGTCTCTGCGCCTTGCCTGCGATGTTGGCAACTAAGGCCAAAAAACTAAGAAGAGCGTAAAGGCTGCGGCTATGGGGACAGCCATTGACGGCTTAGTCATTTTTTCTGTTACACCACGCATTAACGCCGACGCTTGTTGCGGAGGCAAGGACCAGGCACACCACTGGCAGAAGTGCGGCAGCCGCAATGCCCAATACACTTCCCACGGCGCCTGCAATAACCGTTGCCACCTGAGTCTTGTGCTGTTCAATAAGCGAGCGTGCTTGTTGACGAATATCTTCATACGCGGGGTCACCGCAGATCAGCTTGTATAGCTCGGCCCTGACATTTGCGAATAGGGTTTCATTGGCTCGTTCCCCACCGTATGGGAAAGTGTTGTCTGGACCAGATGCGGACAACCACCCGTCAGCAATCTGATCGAATGTCAGCCCTTTCCCCAACATTTCCTCGATAGTGCGCCGAAGTGCGGGTGGTAGCTCACTTATCCAGTCAGACGGCTCGTAGTTCGACAGCTCAATTTCGCCAGTCATTGCAATAGCTCGCTAATGTATTCAGCGGATATGGCATGTGTAGTTTGATGCAGTGAATGAGGATCTATTCCTCCTAAGCTAATGCCGCCGCCTCCTCCTGGCGCAAAGCTGCCGAGGACCATGGCGGCTAATTTCTGTCCATCAGGGGTGAAGACCGGCCCGCCTGATTGTCCTGGCCTAGCCTGGATGTTCAGAACAACATGCTTCGAACGCACACCCCTTGAACCCAAAAGCACCCTGGCACCAATTTCTGTTCTCTGCATCGTTAACACGAGACGCCCCTGATCTGCATGTGGGAAGCCGAAGATTGCTACGTCTGACCCAACTTGCACGTCATCAACCTTGCCCAGCTTGTATGGGAACTCGATCGACCCGCTCTCAATTGAAAGTATCGCTATGTCATGCACTGGGTCATGTCTGAACAGGTGTAACTTAATCATTCTGATAGCTTGGTCTGTTGTGTCTTGGAAATCGCTCAAGCTTCGATACCTCGGCAACACGGCTACCAAGTCTGCGTCGCTGATCCCCGATACGTGAGCGGTTGTAGCAATCTTGTCCCTATCGACTGCGAAGCCAGTTCCTAGAAGGCGAACGCCCGTTGCATCCGTGCGACCGATGGCGAAGATGACATTTGCGACAGCCTCGAGCATTTCGGGTTCTCCCCAGATATATGTGATTTCTAACGTAGCTTGAAACGGGACGAAATACGAAGCTCCCTTCAAAAAATCACCACGCATCTGAAAGCCCAACCTATATCAGCTTCGCTAACTTTTTCCCCGTCTGGGTGGGGTGGTCCTTTTACATTAGGTCGGCGGGGTTTGCCCGAGTTCGTTAGCCTTCGAGCGGGGACAACGGTTGCAATGATCGCTCACTGATACTTCCTACGTTTGAACGCCGCCACGTCAGACGTATTGAGCTTGAACCACTCGCCGTTGGCACGATGGTCAGCGAAGCGACGATGCCAATATGCTTCTATGCCAGCGGGGTCGTCCGTTCGGATTGAATGCACAAGGGTTGCAGCATCAGGAAGCGCAACACGAATTTCTTTCACCCGCCTCTCAAGCTCATCGCTCCTACCAATCTTGTAGTGAGCGCCTGATTTGATCAAATAGACAAAGCCTTGGTTGATCTTCCCCGTTCTCTCCTTTGGTTCTTCCTTAGGAGTTGGGAGCAATGGCATTATGTCGCTCAGGTCTGGGTTTTCTTCGATGTAGTCTCGCAGCTTTGACGCCATCTCCAACTTGTCTTGGAAGTGGTTTGCGAATGTGTTGTGACTTGGAAACTCAGCGTCGGCCCTAGCATACATTCTTAGCTCGGCTGAGCTGGGCATTTTTCCGTAGTGTCTGATTGCTTCCGTGAGCTTCCGAAGAATGAAATTTGTATCCGATCTTCGATTAAGAGTGTTTGGTTTGAAGCCCGCTTCCGTGACAGCGTCGCCCCATCTCGCCCAGTAGCGACCATACCACTCTGATTGGCGTATGCCGGTCTCACGCTCGAAAGCCCGGCTTCCCGGAGGCCTTCCCCCGTTCGATTGTGCGAGCCTTCGTATCTCGCTGATGATGCGTTCCCGCAACACGGCTTCGTTCCTCAATTTCCCTGGATGCGGGCAACGCCAGACGGCTCTGACATTTTAGCGAATGAAGAGCTTGTACAGCTCACGTCAATGCGCTATAACATAAGCTACAACGCTCGTTGAAGCAAAGGTTATGGAGCGATGGCCGCAGGGAATTTTGTCGCCTACTATCGGGTTAGCACCGATCGGCAAGGGAAGTCAGGGTTGGGCCTTGAGGCTCAACAGAAAGCTGTTGAGGATTATCTGAACGGCGGGAGTTGGCGGTTGGTCGCCAGCTTCACAGAGGTCGAGAGCGGGCGAAATAACGGTAGGCCAGAGCTTACGAAGGCGCTGGCGGCTTGCAGGGTTCACAACGCTACGCTGGTCATAGCCAAGCTGGACAGACTCAGCCGCAATGCTCGCTTCCTCTTAGAGCTTCAAGAGGCGGGGGTTAGGTTCGTCGCTGTCGATATGCCCCATGCAGATAACTTCACTGTGGGGGTATTGGCGTTAGTCGCTCAGAAGGAAGCTGAGATGATCAGCCAAAGGACTAAGGCTGCATTGTCGGCGGCGAGGGCCAGAGGTGTGAAGCTCGGTGGGGATCGGGGCAACCTTACGAGCCAGGAACGCTCCAGAGGAACGGCGGCGAGCGTGGAAGTGAGGAACGTTAAGGCGGACAGCAGGGCGAGAGACCTAGCGCCGATCCTCAACGATCTTAAAGGGCAGAGCTACGCAAGAATGGCTGAGGCGCTTAACGAGCGGGGCATTCGCTCGCCGAGAGGTTCGCATTGGTCGGCTATGAGTGTGAGGCGGGAGGTTCTTAGAGCCGGTCTCCTATCGGTGACCTAGTCATTCAAATCTAACGCTTAGTTCTAACGGCTGGAAGCAGTTGCCAGTGGAGCCGAGGCGGACTCAATCGGCTCTTGCTCTTTGGGGGCTGTGACGCCCGCTCGCTCATGGTTGAGCGCCAGAAGCCTCGCAAGCGCATCATCGTCGCTAACATCCTTAGGCCAACCGTAGGCCGCAGCAACAGCGGCGTCTAACTCCTTGTGAGCGTTGTCGAGCCATTTTGGGCGCTCGTTATAGAGATTGGTGAGTGTCCGCTTCTTGAGGATCGCAGCGGCTTTGTCGTCTACCGGCAAGATGCGGTCTGGAAAACCGGAAACAACCTCAGGAACTCGTTTGACGAGGTCAGCGGGGTTTAGCCAATTCTCTCTGAGTTCGTTGAGCTTCTTGGCGGCGGCTGTAATGGCCGCTGCATGTGCATTGTCATATTTAGACGGCTTGCGGTTCGGTTCCAAGCCTTCGGGGAAAGGGAAGGTCTCGAAGACAGAAGTCCCGTTGTAACGGCGCTGATTGCCTGCACCCATTCTGTTGCCACGGACGGTCGTCCATAGCTCATGGGCTTTTGAGCTAAGTATCCCAAAGTGAGCATCATCCTCTCGCGCCATCACCACAAGATTGTTATCAGGCAATATGGGATACGAAAGCCAGTAGAAGACTCTGTGTTCTGCTGTCATGGGGGTCACGAGATAGCGGGAAAGTGCGGATATTTTCTCTCGCATCTCCGGTCGCCCCCAATAGGGAAGCCACCAATTAGTCCGAGCATGGTCGTCTCGTGCCAAGGCACGAACATCCTTTAGAACACGCCGATCTTCCGGTGGGTCGTACGGCGCGCTCGAAACGTGTGCGAACGGCTGCTCGAATAGAGCGGCTTCTGCTTCGGACAATCCGGGAAGAAAGTCCACAAGCCAAACGTCACGAGGTCTTCCCACTACGTCATCGCCGTTCCAATATGGTTTCAGAACCTCGGCGCTCCGGTGACCGTTGGGGTTCGTAGGCAGTCTCATCCACTCTCTCGCCATGCTTCCGGCTACTTCGAGTGGACCGCTTTTCTGAATGCCTACGAAGCAGCATCCCTTGTTGGCTTCAACGAAGCTCGCTCTTGTAACATCAACCCCTGTCGTCAGATCGGGATTGATCGCCGCTATTTCGGTGTTGTTCAGCCTGATAAGTGGATATTGTTCGGAGTTTGAACCAAAGCAGATAAGTGAGACCCTTACCGCAGCCCCGTCAATCACCCAAGGCTCATTGCTCCATGCTTCAAAAAGTGTGCACTCATCACAGATTTTGATCATGACCGGCAGGTTCGTATTTTTCGCAATCGACTTCGTAGCGACAAGTCCAACCCGACGAGCACGACCATCGGCAATCATAGCCCGAGACTTCTCAAACCAGTAGCAAACCAAGTCAGTGAACCCACTAAGGCGACCAGCAAACAAGGCCCTTAGGCGCTCAGTTTCAGAGCGGCCCATGCGACGATACATGAGCTTCGCCCCCAAGAACGGAGGATTTCCAATGATGGCGTCTGCGTCTGGCCATTGCGCCTCCGTCCCATCCTCGTTGATAAGTGCATCTCGACACTCGATGTTGTGCAAGGGCTTCAAGATCGGATTGCGGGACACGTCGAAGCCATTGCGACGCATCCACTGTATCTCACCAATCCAAACCGACACACGAGCAAGCTCAGCGGCATACAGGTTGATTTCAATGCCTTTGACTGATGATGGCCCTATGGTCGCAAACTCACGTTGCAAACCGAGCGCCTCAGCTTCAATGCCAAAGCGATGCTCCAAGTCCTTCAATGCTAACAGAGCAAGATAGAGGAAGTTTCCTGAGCCGCAGGCAGGGTCAAGGACGGTGAACTTTCTCAGTCTGTCCAAGAAGGCACGATAGATCGAAACAGCTTGATCATGCGCCTTGGTTTTGGCGCTTGCAGATTTGGCGACCTTCTCCTTCTCCAATGCCCCGACAATCTCGCCCTTCGTCGTTTCCCACTCAGCGAGCCAAGGTCGAATGATTACCGGCTCAACGATCAACATGATCTTGTCACGGTCCGTGTAGTGCGCGCCTAGCTGCGCTCGCTTGCCGGGATCAAGACCCCGCTCGAAAAGCGTTCCCAAGATCGAAGGATCAATTTCAGCCCAATCGAGGTCAGCTATGCGGGTAACGAGCGCCAAGTCCTCCTTGTCGAGTGGCAGCGCCGTGTCATCGTTGAACAAGCCGCCGTTGAACCAATCTACCCTTTCCCAACCCGCTTCCCCGCCCGCCTGCATTGCTCTGAACAGGTCGGATGCTCTCGGCTCAAACTGATCGGGATTGCTGGCGACGCTTTTCAGTAAGCGAGAGAACAGCTTCTTTGGTAAGAGGTCCACGTCCTCAGCGAACATGCAGAATACGAGTCTGTTGACGAAATGAGCGACTTGCTCAGACGGATGGCCTCTATCCCTCAGGTTCTGAGCTAACTTTGCAAACTCAGCGGCGGCTTCTTCCGTGAGGGCTTGGCGAGTCTTATTGGGACGAAGCTTCTCAGGGTCCGATAGAACCCACTTGAGCTTTTGACGAGTAGCAGGGTCTTTAAGGTCCGTAAGCCTGAACTCGTGAACCTGAGAGACGGTGTTTGTCCAATTCGTATGGATACGGAAGCGATCAAGGTCACAGACCACAAGAAGCGGCGGGTTCTCCAACGCCAAGGCATATTGTTGCAACTGAGCAAAGGCGGCGTTCAGGTCCTTGCGCTTGCCCTTATATTCCCAGCCGAAGTGACCGCGCTTCCAGACATCGGCCCAACCCTCGTCTCCGGTCGACTTGGTTGCTCCCCGTTCGAAGCAATACCAATCTCCTTTCGGGTCAACATCGGTCGGCGCAGGTTCGCCGAGCATCCGACAAAGATCAATGAAATGGGAGTGCGCCGCCGCCCGCTCCTTGAGTTCAGCGGCCTGCCACTTCTTAATAAACTCCTCAGGCGTCAACTTAGTTGGCCCTCAGTATGCGAGTTGATTGCCTTAGTGATGCAGTTTGCGAGATTTGCATGACCAGAGGTCGAGCCTCAAGGCGGAAGCATAGCGACTTAGAAAATAACTTACACGCTGGCCCATAGCTCTTCTTTTGGCCTGCGGCGCTCGCTGTAACCCCGTTCGGGATCGCCGCACCTTCCCCCACCTGAAAACCCTAACGCATCCAGCGACTCTCCCCGGCCATTTGAGCGGGTGGAATTTGGTTGCAGACAAGCATGAACTCCCCCCATCGATGGTCCCTCGCCGGTCAAACCTCGGCGCTCGCATTCGTTTCGGCGGGGAAGAGCTACCCACCATGCCCTCTCGCAGTTTGACGCATCAGCGAGCGGAGGTTTGACAAAGGAAACGCATCTCGAATGGTGACTCACCACATTGACCTCGTCGAAGCCAAGAAGGGCAAGGCGAGAATGTTTCACAACGGGGAAGACCTCGGCGTTAGTTCCGAACCCCTATTTTCCGCATCAAGAAAGCTTCTCGCCAAGGGTCTCGCAAACCCTGAGGACTACATCGAAACCTACCGGGGTCAAACGCCCTGCTGCCGCTCAACAGTGGGCGTAGCAGCCGGTCTGACGGTTGTTGAAGACGACCGGGGCATCCGGTTCCAGAACTACGGACTTCCATCTCTCAAGCTGGCGGCATAGCCGAAAAGGGATAAGGCGGGCGCTTTCATTTGCGCCTGCCGCCTCTGCCCGTCCATGTCCCATAAACAGAAAGGAGTCGCCGCCAATATGGCAAGCTGTAATGAGTCGAAGTCTCCACGGTTTATCAATTACCAGCGAGCACCTGCCAGCGAGAAATCACAAGCCTTCGTGGCTGACATGATACAAAGTCTACTCACCTATGAGGCCGCTTACGCCCCACGAGTTCGGAGCCGAAAGCAGAAGGACCAAGGGAACTTTGAAAAGCAGGCAACAGCTATCATCTCGGACCTCTGCCAAGATGTTCTAAGCGACGGAGCCGGGCTTCTCGTCCAACGTTCCCACCGAGTCTTTCAGTCCCGCAGCCGCTATCAGCCGCCCTTCCTCACCAAGAAAGTGATTGACCTGATCAATCTCCTGGTCGCCGCTGGCAAGGTGAGCCAAACGCTTGGCGAGCGTAACCCGTTCGGAAGGAACACAGCGACGTTGCTCAAGCCGACTAAGGCATTTGCTCAGTCGGTGTTGAGCAGCGAACTAAGCCTGTCGGACTTCCATAAAGCCGCACCTCAGGAAACAATCATCCTTAAAGCAGCGAAGGGCGACTATTGGGACGATCCTAAGCTACTAAGTTACTCAGACAGCGAACTCACCAATCGCTATCGGCATGAAATGTGGCTGATCAATGAGTGGCTCGCTGAGTCTGACATTGGGTTTGAATATCCGTGGATGATAGAAGGCTCAGTGGATAGCTCTGATCGTTGCCTTAGCCGCATCTTCGTTGGCTCCTTTGACCAGTGCGGGAGGCTTTACGGAGGATTTTGGCAGCCCTTGAAGAAAGACGTGCGCAAGGCGGGCGTTCGGATCAAAGGCCAGCCGGTAACCGTGTTGGATTTCGGTCAAATGATCGTGAGGCTGGCTTACGCTCGTGTTGGAGCCGAACCGCCCGAAGGAGACTCCTACGCCATCAAACCGTTTGGCGAGCGATACAGGGAAGGCTTCAAGACGCTGATCAGCGCCATGTTGTTCAGTGCGAAACCGATCACTAAGAAGCCGAAAGGAACCGGAGAAAAGCTGCCTAAGCAGAAAGCGGAGGTGTTGTGTCAGCGTGTCGCTGAGGCTCACCCTGCAATATCAAGCCTGTTCCATACGGGAGTTGGACTACAACTAATGCATAATGAAAGCGAGATACTGGTGGAGCTAATGCTACAGCTAAGGTCGATGTCCATACCCGCTCTACCAATTCATGATGCAGTAGCGGTGGCGGATACTGACGCTAATGCTACCAGGGAGGTTATGATGTCTACCTTCCTGAGGAGGACTGGGATTACCCCTATTATTAGATACGAGTAGCTTGCTTCTGGGTCATGCATCTCGATAGCGGTTGGATAATCGCCTGAAAGATGTGTGACCCAGATGTCCATAAAGGGGACCCGTAAGAAAAAGCGCCTGTGTTCTGGGGCGGGTATTTTTTTGCAGTATCCCCCCCGAATGAGCCTTCCATTTTTTGGCCCCGTCCCTTCACAGACGGCGGAATGTGAAAACAATGCGCACCATGTCCACGCCCCTCTTGCGTGAGTATTTTTCGGCGAATGTTAGAGCGTCCCTCGAGGCTGCGAGGGGGGCCCCCAATCTGGGCTACACATTGGGCTACAAATTTGACTGATTGTCTTTGACGGTTTATAGAAAGGATAACTGTTTCAAATAGATGTGGATATGTCGGGGAACAGGAAGCCTTTTCGAGTCCTACTTCCCCCACCATCCCCAAAATCGCTGCGGCTCTCGCGAATCCTGTGCAGGGGTTGCGGCGCCAGGCCTCGTTCAAGCCGCGTGCAAATTCTGGCTTCGCGACAACGCGGTCCGCGCTCCAGGAGCCGGGCTGAGGCCGCGCGACAGGTCGAGATTTTCATGCCGAAGACCTCAAACGAACGCTCTTGAGGTTGGAACAACCCGGCGAATGAGAGGTTCGACGGAAGACGCGCCGAAGAACGCGGGTGAAGGCGAAGGCGGCGCCACGGCGGCCGGCGCGCTTCTCGCAATCTTCTCTTAATCGCCCGATACCCGGTGGAGAAGCGGAATGGATAATTCTCGCACGATTCCCGAGGTTGCAGCGGACATCATACGGCAGGCATCGACCTTGCTGCGGACCGAGGCGAACCTCGCGCGCGCCGAAATGAGTGAAAATCTGGAGGCGCTCTCCGGCGGCGTCAGGATGATGATCATTGGCGCGACGCTCGTCATTCCGGGTCTCGTGCTGCTGCTTGGAGCCGGGGCCGCGGCAACCGTCGCGGCCGGCGTCGCCGCACATTGGGCGCTCGCCATGTTCGGCGGCGGCGCCCTCATCGTCGGATTTCTTCTCACCGTCATCGGCCGCAGGCGGATGAAACTCTCACAGTTGAAGCCGCAGAAAACCCTGGACGAACTCAACCGCGACATTGCCCTCGCGAAGGAACAGATGGGGATGAGAGATGAAGCGACGCGCCGAGCAGCTTGAGAGTGAAGCCGAGAGGATTCGCGCCCAGCTTGCGGACTCGATCGAAGAACTCCGCGGCAGCATGTCGCCGTCCAAGATTTTCGGCCGGCTGAAAGCGAGGTTGGAGGCCGGCGCAGCCAGATTTGCGCGCGGCGTGAGCGGTGAGCTGCGCGAGAACCCGCTGCCCGCCGCATTGGCGGGCGTGGCGCTGGCGGGACTGCTCGCGAGGCGCTTGCTTTCAGGCTCTACCGAACGCGAGATGGATCGGCGGGCCTTACGTCTGGAGGATGAGTCCGAGTGGCGCAGCCGGCTGCGCCGCGGCGTGCGCGGCCGCCCCAGGAAAGACACGCGCGCAGCCACACGCCAAGGCATTCTCGGCTTCCTCCGGGATAACGCGCTTCTGGCCGCCCTTCTCGGCGTTGGCGCCAGCATGACGTTCGCGACGCTCCGGCCCTCGCGCGGAGAAACGCGCTGGTCGACAGAGGAGGCCGAAAACGACCTCGCAAAGGGCGTCGAGGGAAGCGCCCCCGGCGTCAGGCCCGACCGCGCGGCGGCGATGGCCGGCATGGCCGCCGAAAGGAAGCCGTGCGCGGCGGGCCGCGAGAGCGCCCGGCTCCCGTCCTGACGCGAGGCGCCAGCGGCCGACCGATCAAAGCACGGCTGCTCGCGGTAGAACGCGAACGGCGCGGCTTGCCGCGCTGCGCGACGTCAAACTGAGACCCTGAATAGAACTGGCGCGTGAATTGAACGCCGCCGCTTGCGCTGTCTTGTCCGCCGCAGCCTCGTTTGGCATGTTGCGCGGCCACGAACAGGGGGAGCGCGTATGACCGGGGTGTTCAGGATAATTGCCGCCGTGATCTTGTTTTGCATCGGTCTCGCGGCCCCGGCTCTGGCGCACACGCCGGATATTTCGACCGGCAAGATCGTCCCCAAGGACAATCGCGTCTACGCCGTCGACGTCGGCTTTCTCGCCACCGATCTCGAACGCATGTTTCAGGAGACGATGGGCGAACGCGCCGGCGTCGACCTCTCGGCGCCTGGCGCGCTCGAAGCGGAGATCGGCAGATTCGTCGAGAAGCGCGTCGCGATGCGCGATGCGAGCGGCCGCGCCTGCGTCGCCAATGTCGTCAAATCCGGCGAGGACCCCACCAATCAGGACAGCGCCCTCATCATCGTTCGCTTCGATTGCGGCGCGACGGCCGGCACGCTCTTCTACGACGCAACGAAGCTTCTCGCCGCCCAGGGCGCGAAGGGAAAGCATCTCGTCACGCTCGAGGGAACCGAGAACGCCGGCGAGACCATGCTCTATCCGGAGGATCCGCCGCTCGACCTTTCAAAGCCCATGGAAACGACCGCTCAGCTGATGTGGAAGTTCCTCAAGGCCGGCGTCGAACACATCGTCACCGGCTACGATCATCTGTGCTTCCTGTTCGCCCTCATCCTCTGGGCGACGCGCATCTGGCCGGTCGTCAAGATCGTCACCGCCTTCACCATTTCGCATTCGATCACCCTGTCCCTGGCGGCGCTCAACATCTTCACCCTGCCCTCGACATTGGTCGAAGCGCTGATCGCCGCCTCGATCGTTTTCGTGGCTGTGGAGAATTACTTCTCGCGCGACGTCGACAACCGGTGGCGCAATACTTTCCTGTTCGGCTTCATCCATGGTTTCGGCTTCGCCTCGGCGCTGACGGAGATGGGCGTCCCGCAGGGCGGGGTCGTGCCCGCGCTCGCGGCGTTCAACATCGGCGTCGAACTGGGGCAGATCGCCATCGTGTTCGCGGTGATGCCGATCCTGTTCCTGATCGACAGGCAGACGGGCGGCAGGCGCAGCGAGAAGCTTGTCTACGTGGTCTCGGCGCTGATTGCGATCGCGGGCGTCTACTGGTTCCTGGAGCGGATCGGAGTTCTTCCAGGGTGATCTGATCGGTTTGCCCCCGGCTTGCGCGCGCTACCTATCCCCGTCGGAATGGAGCCGCCATGAAGACCCCTCACCCGGATGATTTTCGCATCGAGCGCGACGGATCGCGCATCGTCGTGACCTTCACGCCTGCGGGCAAGCGGTTCGCCTATGGCTCGGATGGCGCAGAGATTGGGAGCGCCGCCGAGACGCAGGCGGAGCCCGAGCAAGTGGATTACGATCCGCAGGAAGTGAAGCGCATGGCCGAAAAGCTTGCGGCCCAAGTGAGGCGCCGCGCGCATTGAGACAGTGACGCCGCGCTGACCGCGGCGCCGCCCGCGCCTATCCCCTCACCCGCACATATTCGCCGGGGGCGTCGCAGACGATCTTGAGCTTGCCGCCGCCGGGCTGCCGCGCGGGGACTTTTTTTGGCGCCTGCGCCATCATCCAGGCCAGCCAGTGCGGCCACCAGGAGCCCTTCGTCTCCTTCGCCTTCTTCATCCAGTCCTCGAAAGCGCCCTTCGCCGGCCCACCCGTCCAATACTGATATTTGTCCTTGGAGGGCGGGTTGATGATCCCGGCGATGTGGCCCGAGCCGCCCAGCACGAAGGTCACGTCGCCGCCGAAAAACTTCGCGCCGCGAAACACGGAGGGCGCCGGCGCGATATGATCTTCCTTGGTCGCGATCTCAAAGACCGGAATTTTGACCTGACGCAGGTTCAGTCGCACGCCGTCGATGACCATCTCGCCGCGTGCGAGGCGATTTTCGAGATAGCAGCTGCGCAGGTAGAAGGAATGATTGGCGCGCGGGATGCGCGTCGAGTCGGAATTCCAATACAGGAGATCGAAAGCCGCAGGCTCGACTCCCTTCATGTAATTATTGACGACGTAATTCCAGATGAGTTCGTTTGGCCGCAGCATGTTGAAGGCGTTCGCCATCTTGTAGCCTTCGAGATAGCCGGTGCGCGCCATGCTTTCATCGAGCGCCGCGAGCCGCGCTTCGTCGACGAAGATCTGCAGATCGCCGGCGTCCGAAAAATCGACCTGCGTCGCAAAGAAGGTAACGCTGTCGATGCGATCGTCGCCGGTCGCGGCCATATAGGCGAGTGTCAGCGCGAGCAGCGTGCCGCCGACGCAATAGCCCGCCGCCGCCACCTTGCGTTCGCCCGTCGCCTTTTCGATCACGTCGAGCGCGGTCAGCACGCCTTCGTGCATGTAGGCCTCGAAACCCTTCTCGGCCTTGGTCTCGTCGGGATTGATCCAGGAGATGATGAAGACGGTGAAACCCTGCTCGACGGCCCAGCGCACGAAGCTTTTTTCGGCGTTGAGATCGAGCACATAGAACTTGTTGATCCAGGGCGGCGTGAGGAGCAGCGGCCGCGCATAGACCTCCGCCGTCGTCGGCTCATATTGAATGAGCTCCATCACATCGTTGCGCCAGACCACCTTGCCGGGCGTATTCGCCAGATCGACGCCGAGTTCGAATTTGCGGTCGGCGCTCTGCCGGATCTTCAGCACGCCGCCGCCGGCGGAGATGTCTTCCGCGAGCATTTTCAGGCCGCGGACCAGATTTTCGCCCTTTGCGTCGATCGTCGCACGCAACAGTTCGGGATTGGTCGGCACGAAATTCGATGGCGAGACTGCGCTCGAGATCAGCCGCGTGTAAAAGGCGGCCCTGGCCTTTGTCTGCGGATCGAGCCCTTCGGCTCTCTCGACCATGTCGCCGGCCCAGCGCGACGCGAGCAGATAGGACTGCCGCAGCCAGTCGAAGAAGGGATGCTCGTTCCATTCGGGCCCGGAGAACCGCTTGTCGCCGAGATCCGAAGGAACGATCGGCGCGACGTCCTCTCCGCCGTAGCGGCGCAATGTCTGACGCCAGATCTCGCTCAATCCGCTGTAAAGATCAGCCTGCGCGGCCGCGGCGCGCTCGGGTTTCGATAGCCAATATTCTGCGACGGCGCCAAGGGTCTTGGTCGCGTCGGCGACATTCGCGGCGAGTTCGCTGCGCGCCTCGTCCGGATTGACGCCGCCGATCGCCGCGGCCAGCGCCTTACGCCCCTGGTCGACGAGCTGCGCCATGTTGTCGGCGAGCGCTTCGACATCGAGCCGGGCGAATTTCTCCAGATTGGGAAGCCGCGCGGGCGCGCCTGCGGCCTTGGTCGATGCGGGCGCGACCGTTTGTTTGGGAGCGCTGGGCGCCGCCTTTTGTTTGGCGGCGCCGGGCGCGGAAGGCTTTTTCGCCGCAGCCTTTTTCTTGGCCTTGCGGGCCGGCTTCGCCGGCGTTTCGGACTTGCCGAGCGCGGAGCCCTTTTCCGCCGTGACCCCTCGTTTCCGGTTGGCGGCGGGATCTTGGTCCTGGTTCGCGCTCATGCCCTAAACCTGTCTGTTTTGAATAATGGGGGCGCGCCGCTCCACAACCGCCGCGTCGCTCTGGTCTAACAATTGCGCGCTGACGAGAAAAGCTCCACCGGCCTGGCGCGAGAAGAAGCGTCCCGCGGACATAAGCTCGAATTATTACAATGCAATATCGCCATCCGGCGCCGGTCGGCGCGGCCGCCTGCGTCGATTCGGCAAAAGGTCGCACGGGTTCAAAGCTCACAGGACGGCGCCTCTATGCGGTGCCGGCGCTGTCCAGCACATTATGGTTCGACGACAGCGGCAGGCCATGCGCGGCGGCCACTGGCGGCGACAGAATGAGTCCGCCAGAGATCTCCAGCCCGGCCCGAAGATGCGGGTCGTCCTCGACGGCGCGACGCCAGCCCTTGTTGGCGAGCGCCAGCACGAAGGGCAAGGTGGCGTTATTGAGCGCGAAAGTCGACGTGCGCGGCGTGATGCCCGGCATGTTGGTGACGCAGTAATGCACCACCCCGTCGACCACATAGGTCGGATCGGAATGGCTCGTCGGTCTCGACGTCTCGCAGCATCCGCCCTGATCGATGGCGACATCGACGATCACGGCGCCCCGCTTCATGGTCGACAGCATGTCCCGCGTGATCAGGATCGGCGCCTTGGCTCCCGGCGCCAGCGCCGCGCATATGACGAGGTCGGCGCGCTTCACCGACTCGGCGATCGCGGCGCGCGTCGAATAAATGGTGCGCGCCGCGAAACCGAAGCGCGTCTCGAGACGCCGAAGCGCGTCAGGGTTGCGGTCGGCGACAAGCACGCTCGCGCCCATCCCGAGCGCGATCGCCGTCGCCTGCACGCCGACGCTGCCCGCGCCGAGAACGAGGACTTCCGCGGGCGGCACGCCCGGCGCGCCCGCCAGCAGAACGCCGCGGCCGCCGGCCTGCTTTTCGAGGAAATGCGCGCCAACCTGCGTCGCGAGACGCCCGGCGATTTCCGACATCGGCGCGAGCAGCGGCAGGCCCCCGCCCGGCGCCGTGACCGTTTCATAGGCGATGCAATGGGCGCCGCTCGCCATGAGTTCGCGCGTGAGTTCGGCGTCGGCGGCCAGATGGAAGTAAGTGAAAAGCACCTGGTCGGGGCGCAGATAGGCGATTTCCCGCCGCTCCGGCTCCTTGACCTTCACGATCAGTTGCGTCGCGGCGAAGAGCGCCTCGGGACCGTCCACGAGCTTTGCGCCCGCCGCTGAATAGTCCGCATCCGAGAGATCCGCCCCTGCGCCTGCGCCCCGCTCGATGAATACCTCATGTCCCGCATGCGCGAGTTCGGCGACCGATGAGGGCGTCAGCCCAACGCGATATTCATTGTCCTTTGTTTCCCTGGGCGCGCCGACACGCATGTCCTGCTCCAAAAAGACGGCGTCGACTTGGGTAAAAATCTCGCCTTGGAGGAATATATGCAAAGGGTCGCCTTCAGCGACAAGGGCGAAGGTCAAGCGGCTTTACGAACGGGAGCGCCACAAGATGCCGACCATCAATACGGACAAAGTCTGTTTCGTTGTCGTCAAGGCTCGCGAACTCGAAAGCGAAGATGAGGGCGTCGAGGCGGACGCCTCGAACGCCACTGACGACGGTTTCGTTAGCGTGTTGACGGAGGACGCGTTCTCCACCACGCGCGACGAAGTGTCCTCCTTCATCGAGTCCATGGACATCGACGAGCAGGTCGAACTGGTTGCGTTGATGTGGGTGGGCCGCGGCGATTTCGCCGCGAGCGAATGGAACGAGGCTGTCACGCAAGCGCGAGCCCGGCACGAGGGCTCCACATCGGCTTATCTGCTCGGCGTCCCGCTTCTCGCCTCCTTCCTTGAAGGCGGGCTGGCCGAGTTTGGGGAGAGCTGCGAGCTTTTCGCCGCCGACCGCCAGTGATGGCGCCGCGAAGCGGAAGCTGCGGCCTCTGACCGGCGTTGGCAAGAAGGATATAGACCCTCGATACTTGAGCGAAGGCGACCATATTTATCGTCATGCGGCGAAGCATTGAGGAGACGCCCATGAATCGCAGAATCTTTGCAACCGCGCTGGCTCTTTCCATCGCAGCCTTCTTCGCGCCACGACTGGCCTACGCGGAAGACCATCTGGGCGAGGCGATCACCCACACCAAGCAAGCGATCAGCGAAGGCAAGGCAGGAAAGGCGGACGCGCTGACCATGCATGCGGAAGAAGCGCTGAAACACGCCAAGGCGGCTCAGGCCGAGAAGCCGAACGAGCACACCAAACAAGGCGTGTCGCATCTCGAAATGGCCATCGACCACGGCAAGCAGAAGCACGCCGACGTCGGGGCCAAGCACGCCGAAGAGGCGCTGACTCATCTCGAAGCCGCCAAGAAATAGTCCGCGGCGCTTCGACCAAACGAGAGAGCGGTCTCCGTGAGACCGCTCTTTTCATTTCTGCGTCCCTCTGGCGCGCCATGACAGCGCCGGCCGGATCGCCTATGGACGTCGTGGCGGACACGACCGCCCATGGGCCTGTGGATGAAGTTTCCCTCCTCGCTGCTGCGCGCCAAATCGATCGAATCGCTGCAAGCCGAAGCCGACCGGCCGGGCGGGTTCCGCCGCGTGCTGGGCGTGTGGCAGCTCACGGGGATTGGCCTCGGCGGCCTCATCGGCGTCGGCATCTTCGTGCTCACCGGCGTCGTCGCTGCGACCCAGGCCGGGCCAGGCGTCTCCCTGTCATTCCTGATCGCCGGCGTCGCCAGCGCCGCCGCCGCGCTCTCCTACGCCGAATTCGCCGGCATGATCCCCGTCGCCGGCAGCGCCTACACATATGCCTATGCGGTGCTGGGCGAGCTCGCCGCCTGGATTATCGGCTGGGACCTTCTGCTCGAATATGCGCTTGTCGTTGCGGTGGTAGCGATCGGCTGGTCGGCCTATTTGCAGGCTTTGCTCGGACAATTCGGGCTCGCTCTGCCGGAGTGGGCGAGCGGCGCGTCGGGAACAGGTCCCGGCCGCGTCGTCGATCTCTTCGCCGCGCTCGGCGCGCTCGGCGTCGCCGGCCTGTTGATGCTGCGCGTCGAACTCGGCGCGCGCTTCAACACCGCGATGGTCATCGTCAAGATCGCCGCCGCGGCGCTCGTGATCGTGGCGGGCGTTCCCTATGTGCGCGTCGAGAACTGGTCGCCCTTCATGCCCTATGGCTTCTCCGGCGTGGCGCAGGGCGCGGCGGTCGTCTTCTTCGCGGTCTTCGGCTACGACACGCTGACCACCGCCGCCGAAGAAGCCCGCGCGCCGCAGCGCGACGTGCCGCGCGCCGTGCTTCTGTCGCTCGTCGTGGCGCTGACGCTCTACATCGCGATGTCGCTCGTGCTCACCGGCGTCGTGCGCTATGACACGCTCGACAATCCGGCGCCGGTTGCAACCGCCTTCGCATCGATCGGCCTGCCCTGGGTCGCGTTCGTCGTATCGCTTGCCGCGGTGGCCGGCATCATCAGCGTGATGCTCGCCTTCCTGCTCGCCTGCGCGCGCATCTGGTTCGCGATGAGCCGCGACGGCCTGCTGCCCGGCTGGTTCGCCGAAGTGCATCCGCGCTTTCACACGCCCTATCGGCCGACGCTGATCGCCGGGGCGCTGACCGCGCTCGTCGCCGCGCTCTACCCGATCAAGGAAGTCGCGGAGCTGGTGAATATCGGCACGCTCTCCGCCTTCGTCGTCATCTGCTCGGCGATTATCGTGCTGCGCCGCACCCGCCCCGACGCGAAGCGCAGTTTCCGCGCGCCTTTCGTGCCTCTCACCCCCATCGTCGGCGTCGGCTTCTCGCTGTGGCTGCTGTCGCGCCTGCCGGCGGTGGCCTGGGAGCGCTTCGCGATCTGGATGGCGATCGGGCTCGTGATCTACTTTCTTTATGGGCGGCGGCGCAGCCGGCTGGCGAGAGAGACAAAGGGGTGTTGATACGGTGATAGCAGGTGCGAAGGGCCAAAAATTGCCCCACCGATTTTATCGGGTAATAAACCTCATCGGGAAAAGCGTTCTCGGGCGCAACCTCAATTGCTAGCAAAGCGGCGTTTCGTTTTGCCAGAGTCTCGCGGTAATCTTGCGCTTCAATATCTTTGAAGAACGGAGCATTAGGCGCGAGTCTCTTGACGGCGACCTCAACATCTTCGAGTGCGGCTCTAAAGAACTCTTTGCGGTAGTTTCTAGCGCTGACACACACTACTAGGTGTATAGTCCTGAAGTGAGCTGGATCGGATTCTTATTGAAGACGGCGGGTTCGGCTTTCCAGATTTTGCAGACATATTCATGAGGCGTCAGGCCTCGCAGGGTCTTCAGCCGTTTCGCAAAATTATAGGCGGCCAT
>JBPFDX010000011.1:0-13295 GCA_051061385.1 Methylocystis sp. | reverse complement strand
TTGAGCAGCTTTTCCTTGAAATGCTGACGGCGACTTCCCAAACCTTGCCGGGAAGTTCCGACCAATGCTCTTTCATCCACGTGCCGGCGCTCTGTGGGTCAGACATCTCTTCGCTGACGGCGCCTACGATCGCAGAAAACTAATGGATAAGGCGGCATTCAAGGCGTTCGTCGTAGAGATCGTGCGAAGGATCGACGCCGATCCAAGGTTCTGCCGCGACGCTGCATCGTCGAGAGAACCTTCGGCTGGATGACCCGCTGGCGGCGCCTCGTGCGAGATTACGAAAAGCGCATCGACGTCTCAAAAGCCATGATCCACGTTACAATGGGCGGCCTCATCTTGCGAAGGATCGCTCATGAAACAACAGTCTCAAACGGACTCTAACGCCTCGTCCCCTTGTCCGCAATATGCTGGGCACGGCCAGATGGTTGTCGTTCGCAGATTTGGCGAATGCCGCTCGCATATTGTATGGGAGTGGCCAAGTGTGCGAGGTCCCCATGCGACAAACTTGGCTTACGGCGTTTCTCTTGCTTGTATCAGGTTGCGCCTCTCCCTATAGCGCCGAAGGCATTCCCGATTTGCCCGGCGTGCGAGCAGAATTCATCGCAGACGATAAGGCGCAAATAATCGTTCCGCCCGAACTTCAATTCGATTGTGGCCGCACGCGGGATGCCGTCCTCCTTAAGGCGGCGGTGGCGGCGTTAGAAAGCCATCACGAATATTTCGAATTTGTTGACCCGACGGGGACGCAATACGGAGATCTCAGCGCAATCGGCAAGCCTACATCACCGGTAATCGTCCATTTTTGCCGAAGGACATGCCCCGGCATGTTTTCGGCTGATGCTATCGCGCACGTATTAGTCAGGAAGTTCGAATCGGACGTCCGATCAGTTTGGGCGCATGGAAACTCGGACAGCATCGGCGCAATTGCCTGTATTTCGGCGGATCGCAAGCTGAGGTAGCGAAAATTCTTTTCCGTCCTCCTCGCGAGTGATCCCTATATTTTTTGGGGGCGTCGAAACCGGTCGCGGGCTACTACCGGTTTTCTCGGCCGCCAATCGCATTCTGCAAGTCGGCGCGGCGCTCCGGTCCACGCAGCAAACTCGGCGGTTGGAGGCAATAACGCGAAAGAAGAGTGGCTGCCCCGCCACTACGTTTCCGAACCCCTTGGAGATGCTAAGGGGAAAACATTTGCTAAACGCGGTGCGAAAGTCGGCGACAAAACGCTTTCTGGTGTTTGTGTCACCCAAGAACCTCGCGTACGCAATTCTTGGAGTTCCGAGTAGCGAGCCATCCCGCTTGATACTGAAAACGACTGTGATTTCTGTACCCATTGCGCTCGTTGGCGTTTGAATGCAGTTGCTAACAGCCGCGTACAGCTCACGCAACGAGTTTGCAGGCGCACTGTTCGCGCTTGAAACGCGGAGAAATGTTACTGCCAAAGCAGCGCCAAGCGCAATTGGCGGCCTCTTCGACCCTCCGTCTCTCTTCAATGCTCTCTCCTCAGCCTCATGCTTGCCCGCGCTGTTTCGTTGAGGTAACGATGCTCTATCCCCAGAGATAATAGATGACGCCGAACGCGACGAGCGCGCCGACGAAAGTGATGCCCGCGGCCACTGCAGCGTCAATCGTGAATAGTTTGCTCGGCTTCATTGTTTCCCGCTCCCCTTCCCAACCTCACACCCAGCGCGTCGCCGTTCGCTTGTCCGCCGTCAGGCCATGCGCCGACAACGCTGTCAATAGGGCGACGGATTGAAGCCGGTTTGCCGCAAAGCAGCTTAGAGGCCTTGGTTTCGGACCCGCTGACAGAGATCGCGAGAGAAGGCGGCAGCGTACGCTTGCAGCCGCGCTGAAGGCTGAAGCAGACAGTTTCGTCGAGATGTTTTCCCACGAGCGGCTGCCTGATGGCCGCCAACATGTTGTGCAGCATGGCGTCGGGCCAGAACGGGTCATCCAGACCGGGATCGGGCCCGCGCAGCCTCGACGCTTTGTTGCCGGTTCTTTATCTGCGGGGCGTCTCGGTGGGCGACCTTCAGGAGGCGCTGACGGCCCTTCTCGGCCCAGAGGCCCCGAACCTGTCGCCGGGCGTGATCGCTCGTCTGATCGAGGCCTGGCAGGAGGAGCATGGTCGCTGGCAACGCCGGGATCTCTCGGCTCGCCGCTATGTCTACATCTGGGCGGACGGCGTCTATCTGCAGGCGCGGATGGAGCCGGAAGCGGAAGGCATTCTCGTCATCATCGGCGCCACACCCGAAGGCAAAAAGGAGCTTATCGGCTTTCATGCGGGTGCCCGGGAAAGCGCGCAAAGCTGGCGTGAGTTGCTTATTGATCTGAAGGCGCGGGCCTCACAATCTCCCCGGAACTTGCGGTTGCCGATGGCGCTTTGGGGTTCTGGAAAGCAATGGACGAGATTAATCCAGCCGCGCGGCATCAACGCTGCTGGTTTCACAAGATCTCCAATATTCTCGGCAAGTTCCCGAAGTCCATGGCGGCGGCGATCAAGGCCGACCTGCAGGAGATCCACCACGCTGAAACCAAGGCGGCGGCGCGCGCGGCGATAAACATCTTCAACGAAAAATACGGGACCAAATATGTGTCGGCCGTCGCCTGCCTGACCAAGGATGAAGAAGCATTGCTGGCGTTCTACGACTTCCCCGCCGAACGCTGGGATCACCTGCGAACGTCCAAGCCAATCGAGAGCGTATTTGCCACCGTCCGGCATCGGACGGTGCGCACCAAGGGCGCTCTCTCGCAGAAGACGGTGAAGATCATGGTCTTCACGCTCATTCGGGCGGCGTCAAAAACCTGGCGCAGATTGGAAAGGCGCAAATCAGTTGCCTCGGCTCATCGAAGGCGTCAAATTCGTCGATGGCGTTGCAAGCAACGACGCCAGAGAAAACCGCGCCGCTTGATCAGCGCCCATCACCCAATTCAATCATAGCCTCCTGTGGCCTGCATGCCGGCGTCCGGCTTGGAGAAGGGTCAGGTCGAGAACCAGGTTGGTCTTGTTCACGAACGCTTCTTCACGCCGCGGCTGCGGTTCAAGACCTTCGACGAGTTGAACGCGTGGTTGATGGACAAATGCATCGCCTACGCCAAGGAGCATGCGCATCCCCCATGCGCCGATCGCCGACTGCGCCCGATAAGATCAGCTCAGGAGCCTGTGACCATGGAAGGAACCGAAATCCTCGACATGATGGGAGAGCTCAAGCTCTATGGGATGCGCGGCGCCTATGACGAGCCGCTCACTACGGCGCTCAAGCGTAAACACGAACCCCGGCGCTTCGTCGGGGATCTGCTCAGGGCTGAGACATCGGATAAGCAGGCGCGCTCAATCAAATGTCACCTCACGATCGCAAAACTGCCGCTCGCCAAGGATGTCGACGACTTCGCCTTCAAGGACACGCCGATCAATGAGGCGCTCGTCTATTTGCGCCGGCTCGCGCGAGCGCTTCTTCACCACCGTCGATCTCGTCAATCGCCTCAAAGCCGAAGTACGCTCTGGAGGGCAGCGACGGCTCGCTGATTATCTGACTCGTCTCGACAAGGTCATTCTCCACACGCCGCTGGCGATGAAATGATGAAGCTGGTCGTAGCCGACGTGCGCCGTCCCGCGCCGCACGCTCCTGCGATCAACCCCGCAACAAAGACCGCGCACATCTGTGCCAACGTCTTGTAACCAAAGGCGCTGAGATAAGGCGCGAGCCACCGCTCAAGCTCAGACTTGCAGCTCTCGTCCATGGTCGGACCCCCGAAACGCCAACCATTCATGAATCACGCAAAATCCTCCGAGGGAATCCCAAAAATGCCCAACCCCTCAAAAATCTGCCAAAGTACTAAACTAAAATTCTCTTGACATTACGAACTAAGCTTTGGACGCCAGGGAACGCCTTGTCGCAGCGTTCGCTCAGGGTATTTTTAGCAGGTCTTATTTGAGCAAACAAATGCTCGAAAATGAATCAACTTCTTTTTTTAATCAAATGTCTCGCCCCGAAACAACGCGGGTCAGAATTGCGCGAATCGATTTGTGCGTGCGATAACGCTGGCGCGCGTCAGGCGACGCTCGATTGAAAGAAGCTCATGGCAAATTCCCGCAATGCGGAATCTCCGCTCCCACTGAGGCTGGCCAGATTCTTCCTGGGGCTGCTGAACGCCTTCCTGCTCGTCGCGCTGGCGCTCGTCCTGCTGCCGCTCGTCACGCATTACTTCAAACATGCGAATTCATACTGGTGGATTGAGCAGGTCGAGATCTTTGACGCGCGGATGATCCGCTGGGTCAAATCGATAATCCCGACCAACTTCAAGGGCCATGAGCTGGCGCGTTGGTTCATCGTCGCGGGGATTCTCGCTGCGCGCATGTGGGTCGACAATCTGCGCCGCAAGGTCTCGGCCACCATCTACCGCACCGCGCTGCAGCGTGATTTCGAGGCTCTGAAATCCGCAGCCCCCGCGGGGGCCGACGAACGGGTGCTCGCGCCGGTCAAGGAAAAGATGAAGACGATGGACGCGCGCAACGCCAAGAGCCGCGCCGAGTTGCTCAAGGTCATGGCGGAAGCCAAGCGCCAGTTGGAATCGATGGGGCGCGACCTCGCTTTCCTCGCCATCGACGTGGTTGACTCGACCAAGATGAAACTCGGCGAGGATAAAACATTTATTGAGCATGATTTCTATGAATACAAAAATCTGGTCGACAGCAAACTCCGCGCCAACGGCTCGCTGAAAGCGGCGTGGACGCCGGACGGCGTCATGGCCTGTTTTCCCACGATCGACGCAGCGCTGAAGGCCGCCAAGGAAGTGATCAGCGGCCTCGAGGCGTTCAATGCGAATGTGAAAATGATCAAGTCGGATTTCACGGTCCGCTGCGGCGTCAACGCCGGCCACGTCTATTACGACGAGCAGACGCCGATGGAGGAAATGAGCGATCGCGTCATCGATATCGCCGGCCATATGCAGAAATATGCGCTGCCGGGCACGATCGCTTGCGCCAAGCAGATCATCGAGCCGGTGCAGCAGCGCAGCGGCTTCTGCGACGCAGGCAAGGTGGTCGACGGTTACGAGGTATACCAGTGGACCCCGGCGGAGTGTCTGCAGGAGGACCGCACAGCTTCGTGAGGCTCGCGGTCGGCAAGAGAGGCGATTCGTCTACGGGTAGATGCGTGTTTTTGCGAGTGGGGCCATCCGTGGCTGGGCTTAAATGACATGGGCGTTTTTGGTGAGATCTATCGCTCTGGCGTCGATCTCAGTGACGGCCGCCGCCGCTGAGGAAGCGTCGACGCGCATGCAGGCGACGGGGAAAGCTCCGGTCGCTACGCTGTCGGCGAGGCCGACGATGATCAATCCAGGTCAATCGGCGACTCTCGCATTTTCCGCAGCGCACGCCGACTTCTGCAAGGGTTCGAGCCGCCCTCACGATCCCCGCTTCGTAGTCCGCGGCGTCTCGGGCGCTATCCCTGTGCGCCCGACGCGAACGACGACCTACACGATCAGATGCAAGAGCGGCGCGGCGTCCACGTCGCATCGCGCCATGGTGACGGTGAGTCCGGACCACATCGTTCTTTCCGAGACATTCGACGGCGCGGTTCCTCACGCCCCCGAAACCCGGATTGAAGACGGCGCGCTTCTTGCTCCCAATTGGAAGTCCGTCTATCACGGCTTTGGTCTGAATTCGGTCGCCAGCCAGTTCGACGGCCGCTCGCTCTCCATACGGCCCAAGGAGTCGATTTCCGCGAATGAGACCCACGCCGGTCTGATCAACGGCCCGCATCCTTCATGGCCGGTTGACCTTCGCGGTAATTTCACCATCGAAGCGGCGCTTCACACCGAGCAGCAGCTTCGGCGGCAACCTGCGCCAAATCCATGGGAGGTGGCCTGGCTCTTGTGGGACTACGCCGACAACACGCATTTCTATTATCTCATCCCCAAGCCGAATGGCTGGGAACTCGGCAAAGCGGACCCCGCTTATCCCGGCGCTCAGCGCTTCCTGGCGTCGGGACATCAACCAACCTTCCCGATCGGACATCGCTACGTCGTCAAGATCGTTCAGTCCGCCTCCCCGAGCGCCACGACCCTTACCGCGTATGTCGACGGCGTTCTGCTAACCACCTTCACTGACCGGGAGAGGCCCTACGCCAGCGGGCTCGTCGGATTCTATTCCGAGGACGCCGCCGTCTATTTCCATTCGGTCGTGGTCACGATGCCGCGCAGCGGAAGAACCGCAAAGTAGATCTGCAGATCCAGACGCGCGTCGCGTCAGAAAGTAATGGCGATCGTTCCGTTGAGGCCGCCTTGGCGGCGACTCTCGCCGAAGGGGAACAGATAGCCGATCTGGAGCGTAAGGATTCCGTCGAAGGCTCGATAGAAATCTCCGCCCAGCCATGTGCGGGCGACAACCGCCGGACCCGCCCCGAAGGCGAACCGGCGGGTGTCCGCGCTGTCATATGTCGCCATTCCCATCGCCGCGGCGCCGAGCACCACGCGGGCGTCGGCGTTCCAATAGGAATAGCCGAGCAGACCGACCGCGTTTTGCAGATAGCGGCGCTCGCCGGCCCTGTAGGTGCCGTAGGTCGCGAAGCTCGTCAGCGGCTGCCACGTCGTCTCATAGGGGTAGCTCAGGTCCGTTGGTTCGATCGCGCCAGCGGCTCCCGCGCTGGAGGTGCTCGAATAGGCGAAGCCGCCATAGCCATAGCCCCATGACAGGGCCAGCTGATTGAAAGGCGCGTTGCGCGTGAAATAGTGCTGCCATTCCGCGCTGACCGAAAAATTGACGCCGTCCAGCGGACGAAGGCGCAGGCCGAGGCGCGAATAGCTCTCGGTGAAGCGTGTCTGATCCTGGGACCAGAAACCGCCGATCAGAGTTTCGAGACCGAATACGTAAGGCAGGTGCCGACCATCGAACCGCATGACCGTTTCGAAGCTCGGCTGCATCTGATGCCCGCCCCAGCGTTTGCGACGATCGGCGATGCCGCTCATCACCACATTGGTGCGAACGCTCGCATCCGCCTCGACGATCTGCGTCTTGACCACCTCCCGATCACGCGCCGGTCGCGCGCTGAGCGAAGGATCGTCCGACCAGCGGTCGATCGCCTCCCGAAAGAACTGCGACTCTTTCGAACGATCGACATAGACGCTCGCGTAGCCCGCGCTCAGCAGCACTTCGCCTTTCGGATCGAGCGCAAGGCTATGCTCGTAGGCGTCGACCGCGGACGCATATTCCTTTTGACGCGCGTAAAAATAGCCGAGCGTCGCCCATCCGGGCGCATAGCCGGGGTGGCTCTGTGTGAAGTTGACGAGTTCGGCGCGCGCCTGCGTCAGGTCTCCCTGCTTTTCATAAGCAAGGGATTTTGCGGTCGCGATTTCGTGCTCCACCGCGATCTTTTGCGCCGGCGGCAGACCGCCGCGTTCGAGCGCCGTCACGAAGTCCGCATAGGCGCCGTCGGCGTCGCCGAGCGTCTTACGAAGATAGGCTCTCTGAGCATAGGCCTGGCCCGAGGCCTTGCCGCGCGCGATCAGCGCGTTCGACTTCCTCAGCGCCTCGTCTGTGCGGCCTAGCCCCGCAAGCGCGGCGATCGTCACACGAAAAACGGCTTCATTGGCGCCCGGGAACGCTTCGGCCGCCTGTGCGTAGCGCAAGGCGTTCGCCCAATCCTGCGACGCCGCCGCCTTGAACGCCTTTTCGGCGACGAGCGTGTAGCGCGCTTCGTTGAGCGCTCGCGCGACATTGAGCTTCTGATCGGCCGGCAGGCCATATTTCAACGCGTGCTCGAAGTCTGCGGCGGCGCCGCTGACATCGCCGGACTGACGGCGCATGAAGCCGCGCTGGGCGAGAACCGCAGCGCTTTGCGGGACAGACGCAAGATAGCGGTTGGCTTCCGCAAGCGCCTCAGCCTTGCGTCCCTGGCGAAGCAGCGCGGTCAGGAGGAGGAGAACAGGCTCTTCCGCCTTGGGATCGAGACTGCGCGCTTCCTGCGCCGCACGGACAGCCGCGTCCGGCCGACCGAGTTTGAGCGCGTCATAGCCATCGTTGAGCGCCTGTTGCATGGGCGTCTGCTGCGCGCCCGCGCCGGCCAGCGAGGTGCCCGGTTCGCTTGCGCGCTGCGCCTCGGCGATCGCGAGCTTCAACCTCTTCTCTTGCGCGGGCTCGAGACCCGGCTTAGCGAGCGCGGCCTGAAAATCCGCAATGGCGCCGCGCAGGTCGCCGCTTGCGCGCCGGCTGTAGCCGCGCTGCGCGAGCAATGTCGAACTCGGCGAATGGTCCTTGATGAACGAATCGGCTTCGCGAACCGCTTCTTGCGCGCGACGGGAGCCGCTCAACGCGGCCATCAGCGCAAGCAGCGGCGCTTCATCGTTTGGATATTTGACGCGAAGCTCGCGCGCCGCCTTTGCCGCACGCGCGTAATCGCGCTTCTTGCTCGCCTTGTAGACCTCGGCGAGTTCGGCCTGCACAATGCTGTCCTGCTCGGCCTTGTTGGCTTCCGCGAGCGCGTCGCGCAGCCGTTGCGTTTCGCCTGGCTCGACGTCCGGCGCGTCGAGCGCGGCCTGGAAATCCGACGCCGCGCCTTTCAGATCCTTCATGGCGCGGCGCAGATATCCTCGCTCGGCGAGAAGGCGCGCGCTCGGCTTATTTTGCGAGATGTAGCGATCGAGTTCAGCGAACGCCGCCTGCGCGTCGCCCTGCTTTCTATATGCTTCGGCGATAACGCGGGTGGGAGCTTCCGCCGCCGGGTCAAGCTGACGCGCCGCTCGCGCCTTATCTATCGCTTCCTTCAACCGCGACTCGTTCAAATCCTTGAACGCTTCACTCATGACAAGATCAAAGAGCGCGACGTCCACCGCGGCGGACTGTTCTCTGTTCAGCGCGCCGCTCTGGCGCGCGCTGCGCAAATCGGCCTCGGCGCCGGCGACGTCCTTCAGTCGCTTGCGCAAGTGGCCGCGCTCGGCGATCAGCGCCATTGAATGCTTATGCGAGGCGACAAAGGCGTTTATGACGTCGAGCGCCTCGGCGGTTCGCCCGAGCTTGTTGAGAATGTCGGCCTCCAATCTGACCGGCATCTCATAATCTGGCGCGAGTTGCCGCGCGCGTTGCGCATATTTGAGCGCGCCTTCTGCATCGCCCTTGGCGAGACGCGCAAACGCCAATGCAAGGTCCTGATAGCCGGGCGCCCCAGGCGGCGGCTGCTCTCGGACGACGTCATTGTCTCCAGCGCGAGCAGCGTCGGGCGCCGCCGCGAGGGCTGACATCAGAATCAGCATTGTTGCGCAAGGCTTGCGTAAACCACGCCCCACGATCGCGCTCCATCTGCTTTGCAAAGAGCCGAACTTCGGATATCCGAGTCTTCGAACGCGAGGTTACGCGAATCAGGGACGAACACGCTGATTTTGCTACTCTAATTTGGTAGAAAAGCAAAATTCCGGCGAAAAGCGTCTCAGAATGCGACGGCGAAATCCCGTTTTGGAGCGCCGCCGCGTTCAGTTGCTTCGTAGAACAAGGCGCGGCCGAATGTCGCGCACGACGAAGACCAAGCAAAAATCTATACTTATGCGCACGCGCCTTCTGTGACGCTCAGATTGAATGACTTGGCAAGGTAAATGCAAGAAAGCAAAGAAATGCAACTCATGGTAATAATCCTCCTCTTGTTTACATTTATTTCCATCACCGGCTTTATTGGGGCGGTATTTTTCGGCACAGCAGGTGCCGAAGCACTTATCATTTTGGGATTATCGGCGTCATTCATCGGAATCTCATTCTTTATCGGTCGGTAAGATAACTAATTATTCATTCGACAACTCGCACATATTCAATTACACACTCCGCTAAACTGAAATCGCAGAGCAGAGCTGAGATGAACGAGTTGACGAGCATCAAGAGAAGCGAACTTCGCCTAAATAAGTCGAAACTTTGCTGTTTATGCATCGTCGGGACACGTCCCGAAGCCATCAAGATGGGGCCGGTCATCGCCGAACTCAGTCGTTCGGATTGGGCCTATCCCTATGTGGTGACGACCGGCCAGCACGCCGATGTCGTCGAAGGCGCTCTACAGGATTTTGGAGTCGTCCCGTCACGCCGGCTGAACCTCGAACGCCGAAACGGATCTCTCAATGAGCTCTTCGGCAAGGTGATCGCCGAAATGGATCGCGTGATCGACGAGATTCAACCCGCCTGCGTTATCGCCCAGGGCGACACGACGTCGGTCGCGGTGGTGTCACTCGCCGCATTTCACAAGAACGTGCCCTTCATGCACATAGAGGCGGGGCTCCGGACGGGAAAACTCAACGATCCCTATCCCGAAGAACTCAACAGGCGGATCGCCGGTCTGACCGCCGACATGCATTTCGCGCCGACCGCGGCGTCGATGAACAATCTCTTGCATGAAGGCGTCAAAGCCAGCGACTGTCTCGTCACGGGCAATACGGGGATCGACGCCTTGCTGCAGACGGCGGCGCATCAGTTGCCCGCGCCGGAGGGATTTCCCAACTTGCCGCGTGTAATTCTCGCAACGGCGCACAGGCGGGAAAGCTTCGGCGCGCCGATCGAAAGCGCGCTTGAAGGAATAAGAGCGGCCGCCGACCGGCATGACGACGTCGGGGTGTTTTTTCTCACCCATCCCAACCCGCGGGCGCATGAGCCGGCGCGCCGAATCCTTGGCGGCCATCCCAGAATCGTCGTTTCAGATGCCCTAGGCTACGCTGATCTGGTGGCGGCGCTGAAGAGAAGCTGGATTGTCGTCACCGACAGCGGCGGCCTCCAGGAGGAAGCGCCTGCGCTGGGAAAACCCGTCCTTGTGCTGAGGAACACCACCGAACGTCCGGAGGCGGTTCGCGCGGGGGCGGTTCGCGTCGTCGGCACCAATACGACGTCGGTCGCGAACGCGATTTCGCAGCTGCACGACGACCCAGATCTTTATGCGCGCATGTCGGTCCCGGTTTTCCCTTACGGCGATGGCCAGGCGTCGAAGCGGATCGTCGCCGCGATGCGGGCGCGGTTGGAGCGGCCAATTCCGGCATTATCGGCCGCCTAGGCCGTCACGCTGCGCCTTGCCAGTCTGGGCGGCAAGGCGCACAAGAACGTCCGTCGCGCGCTCAATCGCAGGGTTGAAGAGCCCAAGGACGACCGATGTTTGACCTGACCGACGCCACCGTCGCCTACGTCGACGCGCTGGTGGGACTTTTCCTTGTTTTTGGCGTCGCCATCATTCTTTACAGCCTCGACGATGTCTTCGTGGACGTCGTCTACTGGCTCATGAGATTTTCAGGACGGATCCGCGCCGAGCGGTCCGAGATTACAGAGCAAGCCCTACTTGAACGTCCGCAACGCCCTCTCGCCGTGATGGTGCCGGCCTGGCGCGAAGAGGACGTCATCTACGAAATGCTGAAGACAAACGCGGGTCATTCCGCGACCACGATCTTTTTTGTCGGCGCCTATCCGAATGACGCGGCGACCCAACGGGAAGTGCTCAGGGCGGCGGCGGAGCGTCCGGAGAATATCCGTCTCGTCGTGGGCCCCCATGATGGGCCGACCACGAAAGCCGACTGTCTCAATGCCGTCATCGCGGCCATCGGCGAATATGAGAAAGCCTCAAACATCGAGTTCGCGGGCTATGTGCTTCACGACAGCGAGGATGTGATTCATCCGCTGGAGTTTCCACTGTTCAGCGCGGTGGTCTCCGAATTCGATTTCATCCAGATCCCGGTATATTCGTTCAGGCGCTCGCTCCTGCAGATGACGGCCGGCACCTACATGGACGAATTCGCGGAGTTCCATAACAAGGACCTCTATGTCCGACAGCGCCTTACGGGCGTCGTGCCCTGCGCCGGCGTGGCCGCCTGCTTCAGCAAAAAAGCGATCGAGACTTTGAGAGTCTGGCGCCAGGCCGAGGTGTTCGATCCAGTCGCCTTGACGGAGGACTATGACGTTGCTTTCGCGATGAACAACCTCGGCCTGAAGTCCGCATTCATTCTCAACAAGGCGCCTTACACACTGGACATTCCCAGCGGGACTGGAGAATTGCAGCGGATCGCAACGCCGCTCGCGATCGCCGCCCGAGAACATTTCCCGAGCGAGTACAAAGCCGCCTACCGCCAGCGCGCGCGCTGGCTTCTGGGCATCGGCTTCCAGGGCGCGTCGAAGCTCGGCTGGGGAAATACGCTTACCGAGAGGATCTTCTTTCTACGCGACCGCAAGGGCATCCTCTCCGGCATCATCGCCGTCATCGCTTATTTCCTGGCCTTCAACGCTGTCGCTATCCTGATTCTTGGCACATTCAGCCAAGAGTGGCGCATCGCCGGCTATGCGATGCTCGATCCCACCCTGCGGCTGGTGTTCTTCATCAACATCGCCTTGCTCATCAACCGCCTGATTCAGCGGATGATCTTCACGACCACAATCTATGGATGGGGCCAGGGGCTGATGGCGGCGCCGAGAGTCGTCTTCTCGAACTTCATCAACTTCTCCGCCGCCCTGCGCGCCCTCTACATTTACATCTGGCGGCATAAGGTGCTCGGAAAACCGTTGAGCTGGGACAAGACGAGTCACACCATTCCCACTCGACTCGACGCCGCCCGGACTTATATCAGAACCTGATCCTCTCGCTTGTCGAGGAGACCTGCGCTTTGCGCACGCCAGCGCCCTTGTGGCTGCCGAGATTGTCCATGACGACGATGTCGCCTTTGCGTAGCGTCGGGACGAGAACCTGATCGACATAGGCTTGGAACCAGAGCCCGTTGATCGGTCCGTTGAGGACAAAAAGCGCCGCTAAGCCCGTGTGGCGAAGGCCGGCGACGAAGGTCGTCGTTTTCCAATGTCCATGCGGGACGCTGGCGCGCAGCCTCTCGCCCTTCGGGGCGCGCCCGCTCTTGCGCGCCATGTTCGTTGTCGCCCAATTCTCGTCGATGAAGATGAGCCTCTCGGGATCGAGGTCGAGCTGACCATCGAACCATTCTTGGCGTCGCTTTATGATGCCCGGCCGGTTTTGCTCGCTCGCATGGGCGGTCTTTTTTTGAATGTCAGACCGCAGCGGTCGAGAAACGTCCGCAGCGTCGCGCGACTGGCCTTAACGCCGTGCTCGGCGAGCAGCCGCTCCAAGAGTTCGCTGATGGTCAAATCCGGCGTCGCCCTGATCAGTCCCAGCAGATAGTCGCGGTGCGGATCGAGCTTCGAGCGTCAAGCCCTTCGTCAAGCGTCAGAAGAACGACAGCGCCGACGCCGAAGCGATCTGTGAGGCCCCTAACGGCACGATGCGCTTCGTCGCCGTCAAGAGCGAGGCGAAGCAAGCGTCCGCCGTGATCTTCAGAACTCGCGA
>JBPFDX010000010.1:0-28406 GCA_051061385.1 Methylocystis sp. | reverse complement strand
CACTCCTCACCGGCGTCAAATCCGTCGGGTAACGCTTGGTTTTCTTCTCAATGGCGGCCATCTTGGCGCGATTCGCTCGGGTCCACATCCCCAGCTTGAATCACTCCCTATCTCCGTCGCAACCATTCTCAAAACGTCTCTGAGAAATTTGAACGACGTCTCCGGCCCCAGATTTAGACCCGCGCCTCCGGGGCATCGTGGCCGAGACAGCCGCAGTCGGCGACGATGCGCGTCGCCTGTGCGCCGATCTGCGTGTCGACGACGTCGCCTTCGGTCCCATCGGGGCGTCGCGGTAATGGCTGACGCCTCCATTTGACGACTGTCTTCGGATTTATTCTATCACGGCCCGCAGCACCCTTATGCTCTTTTGACTATACTGTATCGCGCCCGCACCCCCTCCGTCGTGCGGGCGCTGTCGTGAAGTATCTAGCCCATGTCCATCCCGATCGACGGCATCCGATTAGTGCCATCATACTTCGGGACCAAACGCCTAAAAGTCGAAGCCGGCGCAACGCCACCCATCTGCGATACCCTGACTCGCCTTAGGGAAAAACGAGCCATGCCACCGTGATAGGTGATGATCGAACAGACATCTGGTTTCTTGGCAGCGTGCAGCTCCAGCGAAATTGAACATTCGCGTAGGGCAGACAATCGCGCCGTCTTCCGATAGCACCTTACAGAGAGTGCTGCTCTTTCAATGAGGGCCGCAATGTTCTCAATATCTCAGCCTTTAAGCGTCTCCAAGCCACTAGCGTTGAAGAGATCATCAGACGATTTCGATCTCGGGGAAGGGGAAGATCATCTTGCCGCCGCCGGCGAGATATTCCTGCTCGCGCGCCAGGATCCCGTCCTTGAAGTGCCACGGCAGCACGAGGAAGTAATCGGGCTTCATGGCGCGCGCATCCGCCTCGGAGACGATCGGGATGTGGGTGCCGGGCGTGAAGCAGCCGAATTTGTCGGGGTTGACCTCTGCGATCGCGTCGACGAGATCGGGGCCGATGTCGCAGAACTGCAGCACCACATTGCCCTTGGTCGAGGCGCCGTAGCCCAGGATGCGCTTGTTGTCGTCCTTGAGGGCGCGCAGCAGACGCCGCAAATCCTCGCGATGGCGGAACACGCGCTCTTCGAAATCGCGGTAGGGGCGCGGCGTGTTCAGCCCCATGCGCTCTTCCTGCGCCAGCAGCCAGTCGATGACGGCGAGATTGCGCTTGCGATGCGCGCTCTTGTGGCCGGCGGTGACGGCGAAACTGCCGCCGTTGACCGCATTCATCTGCACGTCGAGAATTTCGAGATCGGCGGCGTCGAGGATCTTCTCGATCACCGCCAGCGAGTAATATTCAATGTGCTCGTGGCAGATCGTGTCATAGGAGGTGAGCCGCAGCATCGACGGCATGTAGCTCTGCTCGAAATGCCACACCCCGTCAGGCGCGAGCGCCTTGGCGACTTCGCGCGCGAACCACACGGGGTCATCGAGATCGTAGAACATCGCGATCGATGTGACGATCTTCGCCCGCTTCGGCGAGAGCTTCTCGAAGGCCTGCGAAGAGAAGAACTCCGGCGCGAGCTTGATGTCGTCCGGATAGTACTGGCGGAACTTCGCGCCCGTCGGATCGATGCCGATGCGCGTCAAGCCGGACGTCGCATAGGCCTTGAGAGAAGTTGCGTCGTTTGAGCCGATGTCGAGCACCGCGTCGCCGGGCTTGAGATCGGCGAAACGCTCGAGATGGGCGATTTTCTGCGTCAGATGGCGCACCATCGACTGGTTGAGGCCCGAGCGATAACCGTAGTTTTCGCCATACATCTCGTCCGCTTCGTAGCTATGCGCGAGCTGCAGCAGGCCTGAGTCGGGACACCAGACGAGCTCCAGCGGGCCGACCGTGACAGGCGTTTCGCGAGAGCCCGGAAAGACGCCCGTCAGCGCCTGGTCGCCGAGCGACAGAACCGAGACGAGATTGGTGGAGCCGCTAACGCGACACTTCGTGATTCTCTTCGTCATTGTCTAATTTCCCGGCGCATTCGCGAATGAATGTCGGCCCATAGGCTTTGCGAGCGACGCCGGAAAGCCCTTCGATGGATGGTCTGCATGCAACTACCGAAGTCTTGGCCCTAATCCGTCGAAAGTGTCAATCGCTCGCGGATCAGAACGGGTGATATTGGTAGAGCCAATTCTCCGAAAGCGTTTCGTCGCCGTTCTTGAGAAACAGGCGCATCTCGACGGGTTCGGCGCCTTCGACGGTCAGGTCGAACTGCGCCCGCCAATGCCCCGCGACGTTGTCGAAAACCGGTTCGGTGAAGACATAGGAGAACGTTCCGCGCGAGGCCCAGAGCACGGGTTCGGGCTTCACGCCGAAGGGCAGCTTGGCGAGAGGCTCGCCGAGGAACTCCACCATGAACTTTCGCACGCCCTTGGGCCGCGGCTTGCCGGGCTGGCCGCCGTTCCCCAGCCTCGTCGCGACGCAGCGCGCGAGCTTGGTGGGGTAGGGCTCATCGGCGAGCCAGTGCAGCCTGTAGGAATATTCGAAGGAGGCGCCGGGAACCGCCGGCTTCTCGGGCGCCCAGATGACGACGATGTTGTCATGGATCTCATCGTCGGTCGGGATTTCGATGAGTTGAACCGCGCCCTTGCCCCAGTCGCCCTTGGGCTCGATCCAGACGCTCGGGCGGCGGTCGTAGAAGACGTTGTCGAGATAGTGGTCGTAATTGCGGTCGCGTTGCATCAGGCCGAAGCCCTTGGGATTGTTGTCGCCGAACGCCGAAGCCATGACCCGGTTCGGATTGTTCAACGTCCGCCACAGGCGCTCGCCCGCCCCTGTCCACATGCTCAGCCCGTCGGAATCATGCACTTCCGGGCGCCAGTCGATCGCCGTCGGCTTCGCGGTCTCCGAGAACCAGAACATCGAGGTGAGCGGCGCGATGCCGAAGCGCGTGAAAGAGCCACGCAAATGCAGCGAGCAGTCGATGTCCATGACGACGCCCTTGCCGCGCGTCATCAGGAAGCGATAGGCGCCCACGATTGATGGGCCCTCGAGCAGCGCATGCAGAACGACGCCGTCTGAAGTCTCGGGGCCGATGTAAATTTCAGTGAAATCTGGAAATTCCTCGTTCGATCCGGCCTGCCAGGTGTCGAGCGCGACGCCGCGCGCCGACATCCCATATTGGCGCAATTCGCCGATCGCTCGGAAATATGACGCGCCGAGAAACGCGATCCAGTCGTTTTTCTTCCAGTCGAGCGCGCCGTCCTTCGCCTCCTGAATGCGAAATCCCGCGAAACCGGCGCCGGCCGGCAGCTGCCGTGCGATCGAATCCGCCGGCATGTTGAAGTAGCTGGTGTCGTAAAGAACTTCGCGCGCTTCGCCGTTCTCGACGACATTCATGCGCACGGCCTTTTTGAAGAACATGCCGAGATGGAAGAACTCGACCGGGAAGCGCTCCTTGGTGTCGGCGAAAAGCGCATGATCGGTGTTGTAGGTGATCTGCCCCCACTTCTCGTAGTCGATCTGCGAGGTGATCTCGGGAGCGGGAATATTGGGCTTGCGGTAGGGCTCCTTGACGAGCCGCTGCGCCGTCTGTTTGAGCGCCTCGAAGGAGAAGGGCCGCGCTTCGCCGAGCCGGAGATTGGAGACGCTCGTCGCCGCCTCGCTGCGCGGCGCGCCGACGGCGCCCAACGCGCTTGTCGCGGCCGCCGCTTTCAGAAACGAGCGACGATCCTGCTTCTCGGCCATCTCGGCGTCCTTATTGCGAAGTTTGGGAGAGGCGCGCCTGGGTCTGCGTCCGCCGCGAACCTGTCGTGGGGCGCGAGACATTGCGGCGCGAAACCTTGATCAGCCGCGAATCGGCTCATTGCGGATCGCCGTCCGCATGAAGAAGAAGAGTCCGACGAGGCCGGCGAGGGAGAAAATGACTTCGAGCGCGCGGCTGACGAGGGGATCGAGCTGGAACAGGCCGCCCAGCGCCCAGCCCGCCGCCCAGGAGGCGCCGACAAGCTCGGTGCCGACGAGGATCGCCACAGCGACGAGCGTCGATAAATGCAGATAGTTGATGGGCTTCTGGCTCATGACGCCATTCTCGAGCTCAACCCTGTAAAGGCGGCCGACGCCGCATTCGCGTCGTGCTATAGCAAAGGCTGCCGCAAGGCAACCCGACCGGAGCGTTTGGGGCCGCACGCCCGTCGGCCGGATCGGGAGGGCTCCACGGGCGCCTTCGTCCGGCGCAGTCAATTCCGCTTGTATGTTTTGGCGCCGCAATGATAATCGGCGCGACCAAAGGCGCGGCGCATCTGCGACATCGCGCATTGCGAAAGGGCGACGCTTGTCCCAACCCGCCACTAAAAGCTATCTCACCCGCAAATCCGTCCATCAGATCATCGCCGAACATGACGCCGCCGAGGGCGACGGCCTCAAGCGCGCGCTTGGATGGGCGTCGTTGATGTCGCTCGGGGTGGGCGGCATCATCGGCGCGGGCATTTTCGTTCTGACGGGCACGGCGGCGGCGAATTACGCCGGGCCCGGGGTGATGATCTCCTTCCTGCTGTCCGGACTCGCCTGCGCCTTCGTCGCGCTCTGCTATGCGGAGCTTGCGGCGCTCATCCCGGTCGCGGGGAGCACCTACACCTACACTTACGTGACGCTCGGCGAGATCTTCGCCTGGATCATCGGCTGGAACCTCGTGCTCGAATACGCCGCCGGCGCGGCCACCGTCGCCGTCGGCTGGGCAGGCTATTTCAATCGCGTCATGCAAGGCCTCGGCATACATTTGCCGCCGGAGCTGACCACCGCCTACTTCGCCGATCCCACAGCGCATGGCGCGCCGCCCGGCGCAGTGCACGGGTTGTTCAACGTGCCGGCGGCGGGAATCATCCTGCTGCTGACCGCCCTGCTTGTGCGGGGGACGACGGAATCGACGCTTTTCAACAATGTCATCGTCGCCATCAAAGTCACCGTCGTGCTGATGGTGATCGTTTTCGGCGCCGCTCATATCGACCACGCGAATTGGACGCCGCTTGTTCCGGAAAACACCGGCGAATTCGGCATTTTCGGCTGGAGCGGCGTCGTGCGCGGGGCGTCCGTCGTGTTCTTCGCCTACATCGGCTTCGACTCCGTCTCGACGGCGGCGCAGGAGGCGCACAACCCGCAGCGGGACGTGCCGATCGGCATCATCGGCTCGCTTGTCATCTGCACGATTCTCTACATCGCCGTCGCGGCGGTCGCGACCGGCGTCGTCAACTACAAGGAGCTCGGCGTCCCGGACCCGATGGCGCTGGTCATGGATCGGACCGGGGTCTCATGGCTCGCCTGGGCGGTGAAGCTCGGCGCGCTCGCCGGACTGACGACGGCGATACTCGTGCTGCTCTACGGTCAGACTCGCATCTTCTTCGCGATGGCGCATGACGGTCTGCTGCCGCCGATCTTCGCGCGGCTTCATCCGGCGTGGCGCACGCCCGCCGTGAGCCAGATCCTCGTCGGCGTCGTCGTGGCGCTCGCAGCGGGGCTTCTGCCGCTCGATATCCTCGGCGAAATGGTCAGCATCGGGACGCTGGCGGCATTCGCCCTCGTCTGCCTGGCGGTGATGCGCCTGCGTTCAATGCACCCCGAAATGAGGCGTCCCTTCCGTGCGCCGGGCATTCCGTGGCTGCCGATCGCCGGAATTTTGTCCTGTTTCGCGCTGATGGCCGCGCTTCCGCTCGACACATGGCTGCGGTTGCTGATCTGGACGGCGATCGGGGTCGCCATCTACCTTTTTTATGGGCTCAAGCACGCCAAACGCCTGACCTAGGCGCCTACGGGACCGTATCGAGCGCCTGAAAACGCCGACTGGGGAACCCTGGGCTTCCGGCGTGGTTACGACTTAAGTCAAGGATCGTTCGTCGAGGCGGAACGTTCGACCGTGACCTGTCGGAAAAGTCGAACGAGGTTCTGCGAAGATGAATGCGCCGGCGATCGTCTGGTTTCGCAATGATTTGCGCATCGCGGACAATCCGGCGCTCACGGCGGCGGCGCGAACAGGCGCGCCGCTCGTCGCCCTTTACATCCTCGACGACGAAAGTCCCGGCGAATGGCGCATCGGCGGCGCGGCGCGCTGGTGGCTGCACCATTCTCTCGCGGCGCTGTCGCAGAGCCTCGCCCTGCGAGGCGTGCCGCTGACGCTGCGGCGAGGCCGCGCCCAGTATGTCTTCGAGCAGATCATCGCCGAGACCGGCGCGGACGCCGTCTTCTGGAACAGGCTCTACGAGCCCTGGGCGATCCGGCGCGATGCGGAAATAGAGGCGCAACTGCGCGAGGACGGCGTCGAAACCCATTGTTTCCATGAGTCGCTGCTCTTCGAGCCCGAAACGCTGCGCACCAAGCAGGGCGAGAGCTTCCGCGTCTTCACGCCTTTCTGGCGGGCATGCCTCGCGGCGCCGCCGCCGGAGCGTCCCCTGCCGGCGCCGCAGAGCCTGCATCCCGCGCCGCTCTTGCCCGACAGCGACGATCTCGAGGCCTGGAAGCTGCTGCCCCAGAATCCTGACTGGGCCGGCGGCATGCGCGAGGCCTGGCTCGTCGGAGAAACGGCCGCGCGCGCGGAGCTTGCGGATTTCGCGCGCCATCATGTCGCTGACTACAAGTCGGAACGCGACTTCATGGGGCGGGTCGGCGTGTCGCGGCTGTCCCCACACCTGCATTTCGGCGAAGTGTCGCCGCGCGACGTCTGGCATGCGATCAACGAGCCCGGCAGCATCGGCGGCGAAGCCTATCTTCGCGAACTCGGATGGCGGGAATTCTGCCACCACCTGCTGATCGCCCATTGGGACCTGCCGGAACGCCCGCTGGACAGAGCTTTCGAGCGCTTTCCTTATCGCGACGATGAAGCGTCGCTCGACGCCTGGCGCAAGGGACAGACCGGCTATCCGCTCGTCGACGCCGCGATGCGGGAACTGTGGATCACCGGCTGGATGCATAATCGGGCGCGTCTGGTGTCGGCGAGCTTCCTGATCAAACATCTGCTCATCGACTGGCGGGAAGGCGAGCGCTGGTTCTGGGCGACGCTCGTCGACGCCGATCTCGCGAACAACAGCGCCAACTGGCAGTGGGTGGCGGGCTGCGGGGCCGACGCCGCGCCTTACTTCCGCATCTTCAATCCTGCGCTCCAAGGCGAGAAATTCGATCCCGACGGCGATTATGTGCGGCGTTATGTGCCCGAGCTCGCGGCGCTCGACGCCCGCTACATTCATCGTCCCTGGACGGCGCCGAAGGAGGTTTTGCGCGCGGCCGGCGTTCGGCTGGGCGATACCTATCCGCATCCGATCGTCGACCATGGCGAGGCGCGCGAGCGCGCGCTGGCGGCTTTCGAATCGATGCGGGCGCAGGCGACTTTGCGACCGGCGTAGCCCCCGTCGCCCGCGCTCTCCGGCGGCGGGCGCTCGCCAACGCCGCCGCGACCCGGTAAAGCCGGCGGCATGTCCCAAGCCGTTCAGCCCTTCGAAGAAATCCGCATACTGTTGGCCGCTCTGCCCGGCCCCGATCTGCAGGCCGCCGCGGCGGCGCGGGCGCGCGACCGTCTGCTCACCAAGCCGCCCGGGGCTCTGGGACGATTGGAGGAAATCGTCGAATGGCTCGCCGCCTGGCAGGGCCGCGCCGAGCCGTCGGTCGAACGCCCGCTGACGGCCGTTTTCGCCGCCAATCACGGCGTTGTCGCGCAAGGCGTTTCGGCGTTTCCGGCGAGCGTCACGCAGCAGATGGTGGCGAATTTTCTGAACGGCGGCGCGGCGATCAATCAGATCTGCAAGTCGAACGGCGTCGGCCTGAAGGTCTTTGAACTCGCGCTTGAACGCCCGACCGCGGACTTCACGCAGGAGCCCGCCATGGACGAGCGCGAGGCGGCGGCGACCTTCGCGTATGGAATGGAGGCGATCCAGGGCGACGTCGATCTCCTCGCCCTGGGCGAGATGGGCATTGGCAATACGACGAGCGCGGCGGCGATCTATGCGGCGCTCTATGGCGGTCCGGCCGCGCGCTGGACCGGGCGCGGCACGGGCCTCGACGACGCGGGGCTAGCGCGCAAGAACGCCGCGATCGACCGGGCGCTCGCCCTGCACGGTCCGCATCTCGGCGATCCGTTAGAGATCCTGCGCCGGCTCGGCGGGCGGGAGATCGCCGCGATGATGGGCGCGATCGCCGCGGCGCGCCTCAACCGGATTCCCGTGGTGCTCGACGGCTACGTAGGCTGCGCCGCCGCCGCGCTGCTCCACGCGACGGCCGCCGATTCGATCGCGCATTGCATGGCAGGCCACGTCTCGGCGGAGGGCGCGCATCGCGAGGTTCTGACGCGGATTGGCATGCGCCCCCTGCTCGATCTCGACATGCGGCTTGGCGAAGGCTCGGGCGCGGCGCTCGCCATCGGCCTGATCAAAGCGGCGCTTGCATGTCACTGCGACATGGCCACCTTCGAGAGCGCCGGCGTTTCCGGAAAATCGGAATAATCCCGCATGCGCGCCAGCGCTGTCTCAAGAAACTGTCACACCAGCATGCGCATTGAAGTCGAAACCGATGCGCCCGCTGAGGCGCCAGGGAGCGCGGGGTCATGAACTCGAATCTAACATCCGCCTATGCGGCCGTGATCCTGATGGCGGCGCTTGCCGCGGCGCTGCTTTTTCACTTGAGCAGGATCCTGGGACCGCAGCGGCTGGTTCATGCCGCCTATGCCGCGGCCGCGCTCGGTCTGACCTATCTGCTGGGCGCAACCGCCTTCGGCTGGGCGTTCAGCGGTCAAGGCGCGTTGCTCTGGGTCTATCTTGCGCTCTTCGCCGCCGCCGCCGCAATCGCGGCGCGCCGGCGCCTGACGCTTGGCGCCATCGGTCTGCCCTGGCTTTCGGCGCTGATCCAGCTCGGCGTCGTCGCTTACATGTTTGCGCCGGAGTCGTTCCGGAAACCGCCCGTCACGGCCGCCCTGTTTCTGTATTTCGTTTTCGAGGCGCTCGTCTGGCTGCGCGGCCGCGAGGCGCAGGACGCCGCCCCTCCTGCCGAGGCTGACAGCCGCGAGCGGCCGCCGCTTTTTCCGCCGCAGCGGCGTCGCGGCATCGCGGAAATTTCACTGGCGACCGCGGCTGTCGCCATCGCCTTTCTGCTCGTCGCCGGGCCGCAACGCGCGCACGTCGCTGCGGATTCAGAGTCGGCGCAACAGGAAGAGCCGCAAGTCGAACAGACAGCGAGCGATGAAACGCCGAGCGCCGAGGAGTCTGCCGTCGAGGCGAACACGCCAGCTCCCGAAGAAGCGGCGAAGACAGGGGGCGCGGTAAGCGAACCGCAGGACGCCGCCGCGCCGCAAGTCGCTGCGCGTGCGCCGGTCGAGGCGGCGCCGACGGCCGCACGGGATCCTGGAGTTTATGCAGCCCGCGCGGGCGACACGCTGAAATCGATCGCCCGGCGCCTCTATGGCGCGACCGGCAAATGGCGCGTGCTCGCCGACCTCAATCCGGAGTTGAAGTCGAAGAAGCTCCGCGAAGGCCAGCTCGTGAAGCTGCCGTCGCCGTCAGCGCGCTGAGGTTCAGCCCAGCGCCAGGCTGCTCTCGGTTCGAGCAGCGCTCAGCACATGCAGAGCGCTTCGGAGGCCTTATCATTCCAGCCGTCGCCGACGTACCGATAGCTCCTGTTGGAGCGGAATCGCGCTCCGCCTTGATTGACGTGCTGCCACAGGGTCAGCGTGCAGCCGTTCTTCACGCGGAAGGACGACACATGATCGTTCCAAGACGGATCATAGATGGTGCTTTCGCAGCCGCCGCCGTGACCATTCGTCGTGCACCCGACGCTTTCGCCGCGCACCATCTTCATGCGCTCCTGATGGTGAAGCGTGTAGCCGGAGCCGCCATAGTCCCGATGCTGGAAGATCCTGCAGGTCGCTTCGGCGCCAGCCGGCAAAAACAAAAGAGCCGCCGTCGCGGCGGCCGCCGTGAAATAAACTTTCATCTCGAACTCTCCGAAAAAGAAAATTAAATAGACCGCATCGTTGCGTTAACGTGCCGCATTCCGATTGGTTCCGGCGCCTGCCTACGCGATCGCGGGCGCGAATCGCAGCGTCTCCTGCTCGGTCATGAGGAAATCCAGCCGCTCGTCGTGCGGCTCGGTCGGCACGTGATCGGCTTCCTGACAGGCATAGGCGACGCCGACGGCGATCACCGGCTTTCTGGCGCGCAGCGCCGAGAGCGTGGCGTCGTAGATGCCGCCGCCATAGCCCAGGCGAAAGCCCCGCCGATCGAAGGCCGCAAGCGGCGAAAACACAATGTCGGGATCGAACGCGGGTTTGTCGTCCGCAGGCTCCGACAGCCCGAACGGACCTTTCACGAGGTCGTCGCCCGGCGCGAAGGCGCGGAAGATGAGCGGATGACGCACCTTGTGCATCACCGGCAGCGTTACGCGGTAGCCCTGCGCGGTGAGCGCGTCGATGAGCGCGCGCGTGTTGAGTTCGCTGCGGATCGGCCAATAGACCGAGACGACGCACGAGGCGCCCGGCGCGGCCTCGCCAGCGAGGGCGGCGACGAGCGCGAGGCCGCGGCGTGCGACCGAGGCGGCCGCCTCATGCGCTTCATGCGGCGTGACGAGATCGCGGCGCGCCAGCGAACGGCGCCGCAGCTCGGTCTTCAGATCGCTCATGCGAGAGGAATAACAGGGAAGGGGAGTGCGGGCCACAAGAGCCGTGGGACATCGATCCCGGGAACCTACAACGTAGGTGGGCGCCGTGTGACCAAGCCCACGAGCGAGGCCAGGGACAGCTCCCATAAGGATCGATAAGGCCCCGGGGAATAATGGTCCTGCACGCACCCCGCAGCGCCGCTCGATCAATGTAGCGTCGCCCGCCGCCGGGCGCCAGTGGCGTCGGAGAGTTTCGTTACGCGAGCGCCATCTCCAGCGGCGCGGACGTTTCGCGTTCCTTACGGTCCACTGCGATTCGCTCGATCCGCGTCAGCGTAAACAGCCCGAACGGCGCGAGCGGGCGTCGCTCGACGAGTTTCATCTGCGGGTTGCCGTCGATCCAGTCGCCGATGATCGACCAGGGAAACTGCGGGCGCCAGCCGAGTTTGGGCGCCATGTGGCGGTCGAGCCAGGCCTCGAACAGCGCGATGGCGTCGTCTTTCCCGCTCACATGATTGACGAGAACGATTTCGCCGCCGGGCCGCAACACGCGCGCCAGCTCGTCGAGCATGGCTTGCGGCTCCGGCACCACCGTCAGGACATAAGGCGCCACGACGCAGCCGAAACTCGCATCGGCGAAGGCCATACGCGTCGCGTCCATCTTCACGAGCCCCGCGACATGGTTGAGACGTTCGCGGCGCACGCGCTGCGCCGCGCGGCGCAGCATGGGCTCCGACAGATCGACGCCGACCACCTGCGCATTCGGCGCGAACATGGGCAATTCCAGCCCGGTGCCGACGCCGACGTCGAGGATCGGCCCGCGCGTATTCGACGCCGCCGCGGCGGCCGCGCGGCGGCCCGGCTTCAGTAGAATGTCGAAAGTGAGATCATAAATCGGCGCCCAGCGCGCGTAAGCGGCCTCGACGTTGCCGTTGTCCAGCGTTTCTATCTCGCGCAATAAATTTCGTGCTTCGCTCATCGAGGCGCCCTTCGAGCTTCTGCGGCGCGCAGAGGCGGCGCCTTTGATGTCATTGGCATCGCTGCGGGCTCGATCGCGGCGATGAATCCGCCGCCGAGCACGCGCGCTTCATTTTCGTCGGAATCGTAGAAGACGCACGCCTGCCCCGGCGACACGCTGAATTCGCTTGAGGCGAAGACCACCAGAGCGCCGCCATCCTCTCCCGCGATCAGCCGCGCGGGAACCGGCGGCCGCGTCGAGCGCACGCGCGCCACGATGTCGAGGCCCTCGGGCGGGAGCGACGCGAGCGTGCCCTCGCCAATCCAGTTGACGTCGCGCAGCTTGACGGCGCGCGTCTCCAGCGCCTCACGCGGGCCGACCACGACCTGAGCGCGCGCTGCGTCAAGGCGCAGAACATAGAGCGGCTCCGCGTCACGGCCGGCGACCTTCGCGCCAAGTCCAAGTCCGCGCCGCTGCCCGATCGTGTAGTGAATGACGCCGGCGTGGCGCCCGAGCACGCGCCCGTCGAGATGGACGATTTCTCCGGGCACCACCGACGCAGGCGCGAGCTTCTCGACGACGTCCGTGTAGCGTCCGGTCGGCACGAAGCAGATGTCCTGACTGTCGGACTTGTCGGCGACCTCGAGGCCGAAGCGGCGCGCCATCTCGCGCACTTCGGCCTTGGTGTAATCGCCGAGCGGGAAACGCAGCATGCGCAACTGCTCGCGCGTCGTCGCGAACAGGAAGTAGCTCTGATCGCGCGAGGCGTCCTTGGCGCGGTAAAGCGCGCGGCCGCCGCGTCCGTCATCGCGGGCTGAAATGTAATGGCCGGTCGCGAGCGCATGCGCGCCGAGATCCTTGGCCGTCTCCATGAGATCGGCGAATTTGATGAACTGATTGCAGGCGACGCAGGGCACCGGCGTCTCACCGCTGGCGTAGCTCGCGGCGAATTCGTCGATCACCTTCTCGCGAAACTTGCTCTCGTAATCGAGAACGAAATGCGGAATGCCGAGCCGCGCCGCAACGCTTCGCGCGTCATGGATGTCGCGGCCGGCGCAGCAGGCGCCCTTGCGGTGCGTGGCCTCGCCGTGATCATAGAGCTGCATCGTGACGCCGACGACGTCATAGCCCTGCTCCTTCAGCAGAGCGGCCACGACGCTGGAATCGACGCCGCCAGACATGGCGACGACGACGCGCGTCTCGCGCGGCGAGGATGGCTGCGGCGCATGATCCGATACGCTATTCGTCATTAACGGAAGCGACGCCTGTCTACTACGCAAGGGGCGAGATGGGTGAAGGCGCAAACCAAACGCCCGGCCCGCCGCGCATCGGTGAGGCCGCTGTCACCATTTAGAGCATTACCCGTCCGAGAGGCAATCCTGTCGATGTTTTTAGGCAGGGAAGGGCGCCATTGTCGCGTCATATTGTTCGCAGCCGCCATCGCTGCTATGACGCCGCGGCGTTAAGGCGCGGGGACGGGTGAATGGCGGCGATGAGACTCCTGGCGGGCAATTCCAACAGACCGCTGGCGGAGGCGATCGCGGCGCATCTTGGCGTTCCGCTCTGCCGCGCCCAGGTCCGGCGCTTCGCCGACCAGGAGATCTGGGTCGAGATCCTGGAGAATGTCCGGGGGCAGGACACGTTCGTGATCCAGTCCACGTCCGCGCCGGCCAACGATCACCTGATGGAGCTCCTCATCATGATCGACGCGCTGCGCCGGGCTTCCGCGCGTCGCATCACGGCGGTCATCCCGTACTTCGGCTACGCCCGTCAGGACCGCAAACAGGGGCCGCGCACGCCGATCTCGGCCAAGCTGGTCAGCAATCTGATTACGCGCGCCGGGGCCGACCGCGTCCTGACCGTGGATCTGCACGCCGGCCAGGTTCAGGGCTTTTTCGACATTCCGACCGACAATCTCTTCGCCGCGCCGGTCATGGTGGTGGACATCAAGTCGCACCTTGACCTCAAGAACGTTATGGTGGTCTCGCCGGACGTCGGCGGCGTCGTGCGCGCCCGGGCTCTGGCGAAACGCATCGACGCCCCACTCGCCATCGTCGACAAGCGGCGCGAGCGCGCCGGAGAATCCGAAGTGATGAACATCATCGGCGACGTCAACGGCCGAAACTGTATTCTCATCGACGACATCGTCGATTCCGGCGGCACGCTGTGCAACGCCGCCGAAGCGCTGCTCGCTGCGGGCGCCGGCTCCGTCTACGCCTACATTACCCACGGCGTGCTCTCGGGCGCCGCGGCGGAGCGCATCGCCAACTCCAAGCTGAAGCAGCTCGTCGTCACCGACACCATCCGCGCCACGGCTGCGGTCGAAGCCGCGCCGAACATTCGCGTCATTCCCATCGGCCATCTGATCGGCGAAGCGATCGCCCGCACCGCGAGGGAAGAGAGCGTCTCGAGCCTGTTCGATTGATCCTATTGGTCTGAGAAAGGATCGATCAGCGGCACGTTGATTCCCTGGAAGTCCTTTACGTTCCGCGTCGCCAGGGGAACCGCTTTGGCGAGCGCCGTCGCCGCAATGAGCGAGTCGCTTACGGTGAGGACTCGTCCCTGTCCTTTTGAAAGCGCGCGTAACCCTCCGGCTGTCTCGGCGATGCCCACATCCACTGGGATCGCCCTTGGACCAAAGCGGTCGCGCATCGCCGCCAGGAAAGCCGCGAGACGAAGCTTTTGTTCGCGGTTCGCGGATTCAAATCCGTAACTCAGTTCGTGAAAGAGAATGACGCTGACGAGAACGCGTGGCGTCGCCTCGACAAACGCCACGACGCGAGCGTCCGGCCGCTGGCGTGCAAGTTCTGAAATCACGGTCGTGTCGAAAAGCGCTGCATCGGACACGGGTCAGTTCCTGAGCTGTGGCGTCTCTCGGTCCTCGCTCCGATCCGGCAAGGAAATGTCCACGTTGACGCGCCGGGCGACTTCCGCCAGCCAGCGCCCGTCGTGAGGCGCAATCGCCTCGTCATATGTCTTGGCTGACACGACCACGCAGGGGTCCTGCGCGCCGATGACTTGCGGCTCGCCCGCGCGCGCCCGCCTGAGAATCTCCGACAGCTCCGCTTTCGCCTTCGCCACTGACCACATCTACCGCTCCTTTATTGGACTAGTATAGACTAGTACAAAATGGCGGGCCATCCTCTGTGACCGTCGCTCTTGCTCAAACTGCGCGCCCGATGCGAAAAGCGCCGCATGACGCCAAGCGCCATCCTCGATCCGGCTCCCCCGCGCTTCAATCTCGCCCGCTATTGCCTGGCCGAAAACGCGCGGCTGCGGCCCGAGGCGACGGCGCTCACCATCGTGGGCGACGCCGGCGCCCAGCGCTGGAGCCATGGCGAACTCGACCTCAAGGTTCGGCGACTGGCGGCTGGGCTGCGCCATCTCGGTCTGCCCGAGGGCGCGCGCGTGATGATCCGGATGGGCAATGAGGCCAACGCGGCGCTTGCCTATTTCGCGTCGATCGCCGCGGGCTATGTGGCGCTGCTCGCCTCTTCTCAGCTCACGCCGGAGGAGGCGGAGTTCCTGGCGCGCGACTGCGGTGCCTCGGCGCTGGCGCTGGGCGCGGCCTTCGAGAATGAGCCCTATCCAGGCGACGTCCAGATCCTGCGCGGCGCCGATCTGGCGCATCTCGCCGAAAGCGCGCCGCTCGACGACTATGTCGACACAGCCGCCGATGATCCCGCCTATCTCGTTTACACGTCCGGCACGACGAACCGGCCCAAGGGAGTCCTGCACGCGCATCGCGCCGCTTGGGGCCGCAGGCCGATGCGCGCGCACTGGACGGGGCTCGGTCCCGGCGACGTGATGCTTCACGCGGGCGCGATCAACTGGACCTATACGCTGGGCGTCGGTGTCGTCGATCCGCTGTCCGCCGGGGCCAGCGCCGTGCTCTATAATGGGCGTCCCGATCCCGCCGCATGGCCGCGTCTCATCGAGGCGCATCGCGCGACGATCTTCGCGGCCGTGCCGGGTGTCTTTCGCCAGATCCTGAAATATGGCGCGCCCGAGAACGCCAATCTCTCGAGCCTGCGCCACGCGCTCTCCGCCGGCGCGGCGCTGCCGTCGAGCCTGCTCGCCGACTGGCGCGCCCGGACGGGGAAGGACATCTACGAAGCCTTCGGCATGAGCGAGATTTCGACTTTCGTCTCCAGCGGGCCGACCGCGCCGGTGCGTCCGGATTCGCCGGGCAAGCCGCAGCCGGGCAGGGTCGTCGCGGCGCTGCCGCAAGACGGCGGCGAGACCCCGCTTCGGCCGGGCGAAACCGGCCTCCTCGCCGTGCGGCGCGACGATCCGGGGATGATGCTCGGTTACTGGAACCGTCCGGAGGAAGAGCGCGAGGCGTTTCGCGGCGAGTGGTTCGTCTCCGGCGATCTCGTGGAATTCGACTCCGAGGGCTACATGTGGCGCCACGGGCGGGCCGATGAAGTCATGAACGCGGGAGGCTACCGCGTCTCGCCCGCGGAAGTCGAGAAAAGGTTGCTCGAGATTAACGGGGTCGTCGAAGCGGCGGCGGCGGAGCGGCCGGGGCGCGACGCCGCTGCGACGATCATCAAGGCCTATGTCGTGACCCGCGACGGCGCGCCACATGACGAGACGGCGATCCTGGAATACTGCCGCGCGCATCTCGCCGCCTACAAATGTCCGCGCGCGGTGATGTTCCTCGACGCGCTCCCGAGGAACGCCAACGGCAAGCTCAATCGAGCCGCTCTGCCGTAAAAAGAGAAGGGCCCGAAGGTTCGCCGGGGCGTTCGGCAAACGATCGGGCCCTGCGTCCGCTCACAGGGAGGAGCGCGGACTACCGTGAATTCACGGGGCGGAGACTCTCACGAGTTCAGCCCCTCCGTGCTGGCGTGCGAGCCGACCGCGCGCACGCTTTTTGACCTTCGTCAAAGGAATCTTGCCATTGATCGCCGCCTTCATGTTTGGCGACGCCTTGAAGGTGATGACTCGCCGCGCCTCGATCGGGACCGGCGCGCCGGTGCGGGGATTGCGGCCGGCGCGCTCGCGCTTGGTGCGCACGAGGAAAGAGCCGAAATCGTGCAGCTTCAGCGACTCGCCGGAGGCGAGCGTCGCCGCCATTTCCTCGATCACGAGATCGGTCAGGCGCTTGGCTTCGCGACGGGATATGCCCTCAAGACGGCGATGGATCGCCAGAGCGATGTCCTCGCGCGTGAGCGTTCCCCGCGCGCTGTCGTCATGCGCCGGCGCCTCATCTGCGGCTTCCCCGCCATTCGGGCGCGCGAGGAAGGGCTTCAGCATCTGTTTTGGATTCGCGATCGACATCAGCGCTCAAATCCCCAGTTTTGGGCCTAAAGCGGAGCCGTTGGCTTGCCGCTTGCTGGCCGAGGGATTGCGCTCACCTTGCGTCAGAACCTGACTGCTCAGCAGTGCGGCAGGTCACATTGCCGAATGACTTTCGTCGCAATGCGCACTGGCATCGACACGAAGCCGCCGCTCGTTCCAATTTGACGCAACTAGGCGCAATCTATCGTTATTCTGCAGATCGCGTGCTAGGCGGCGCCAGCTGAGCCGATCCTCCGCCGAAGCGAGGTTGCACAGCGATTTCTTGGGCATTCGGGCCGCTGCGCCCGCGACAGGAGATGGGGGCGGCGTCTCTTTTTGAAACGCCTCACGCAGGTGATCGGACCGCTTGGATGAAAATGAAACGCCTTGCCGCGACGCACAGAGATCGCCAGAACGAAGAACTGAGCTTGTGCGGCTGCGCCGCGTTCTTGCGATAGACGAGACCTTCAAATGTCGGCGCCGAGCGACGGGCAGGCCCTCGATCAGAAGACAGCCGGGCTAGGGGGCGATGCGCTGCGCCGCCTCGACGCCACCGCGGAGCGCGTCGACCGGCTCGACGCCTATGTTGGCGGCCCCGAGAAGCTCGGCGCGGCGACCGGCGATGTTCTGGTCGAAGCGGTTGAGCGCGCCGAAACGGAACGCCATCGCGAGCTGTCGAAAGCGCTCGCTCCGCTCGTCGTCACCGCCATTCGCTCCGAGATCAAGCGTTCGAAGGACATGATCGTCGAAGCGCTCTATCCGATGATGGGCCGGCTCGTGACGACGGCGGTCGCCGCCGCGTTTCGCGACCTCATCGAGACGCTGAATGCGCGCATCGACGCGCTGGTGTCGGCCCATTCGTGGCGGCTCAGGCTGCGCGCGCTGCTCACCGGCCGCTCGATGGCCGAAGTCGCGCTCGCGGAGGTCGACGCGGGCAGGCTCAAACGGGCGCTGCTGCTGGAGCGCGGCAGCGGGCGGGTGCTTGCGGCCTGGCCTTCCAGCGAGCAGCAGCCGGGCAACGTCGACCTGCAAAGCGGCCTGATCGCCGCCATCACCGAACTCGCCGCCCACCTCTACGCCGATGAGAAGGGCGAGCTGCGAATGCTCGATCTGGGCTCGAGCAACGTATTCCTGCGCGCCTCGCCCCGCGTCATCGTCGCCGCGGAATTCGGCGGCGAGCTTCCGCGCCACCACGAGCGCCGTCTCGACGAGGCGTTCATGTCGATCGTGGAGCGGCACGAGAACGACGAGAAGTCCCTGACGTCCGACACGATCGCGACCCAGCTGAGCGAGGCCCTCGCGCCCGAGGCGATGAAGCCCAAGAGCAAGGCTCCGGTGATCGGCGCCGGGCTTATCGTAGCCGGGCTGGCGATCTGGGCGGCGATCGGTCCTGCGACGCGCGCCTGGCGCGAGTCGCGCATCCGAAGAGCCTTCGAAGGCGCCGTCGCGACCTATGACCAGCTGGCGCAATACCCGCTGCGTCTTGAAATCGATCATGACGCCGGCCGCGTCGTCCTGCGCGGCCTCGCCGCCAATGAGGAAGAGCCGCAGGCGGTCGTCGACGCGATCGCGCCGGCTGCGGCTCCCTACAAGGTCGAGCGGGGCGTAGCCGTCGTCGCGCTCGCACAGGAAACGGCCCATCTCAAAGCCGCTGAAACCCGCGCGCGGGAGATTTTGAAAGAGGCGCGGGCGGAGATCGACGCTTTGCGCGCCGAATTGAAGGACGCGCGCGCAATTTCCAAAGCGGACGCCCGCGACAAGTTGCGGCGTCTCAGCCAATCCTTCGCCGTCTTCCTTAGCGAGCGGGACAACATTATCGATCCCTCGGCGACAGAGGCGAAGCTCGACGAACTCGCGGCATTGCTGAAGCTGACGGGCTCGGATCTGCGCGTCGTCGGCTATGCCGACAAGGCTGGATCTGCCGGGTCCAACCGTGCGCTGTCGCGCAAGCGCGCCGACATGATCGTCGCCAAGCTGGTCGAGCGGGGCGTGCCGCGCGCGCGACTGGCGCCCGTCGGGCGTGCGACGCTCGATCCGATCGCCGACGCGGATCTCGAAAAGAGCCGCAGCAGACGCGTCGTTTTCGAGATCCCATTCGACGGCGAGTTCGACGTCAGATGACGAAGGGGGCCACGCTTTCTGCGAAGGTGATGTTGCTGGGCGACATCGGCGTCGGCAAGACGTCGCTGGCGCAGCGCTTCGTCTTTGATCGCTTCGAGCCCGACTACAAGACGACGATCGGCGTCGACGTCTTCACCCATGATTTGGACCTCGGCCCGAAGTGCGACGACGCCCGTCTGCGCCTCGTTCTGTGGGACACCGACGGCGATTTCGGCAGCCGAATTTTCGAAACAGTTTATCTCGCCGGCGCTTCGGCCGCGATCGTCGTATCCGACGCGACCCGTCCGGCCACAATCGTCAAGATGGCCGCTCTCATTGCGCAGTTCGAGGCGCGCTTTCCAGGGCGTCCGGCCTACGCGATCGTGAACAAGATCGACGTCGCGCCCGTTATCCGCGCGGAGCGCTCGCTTCAGGAACTGAGCGTCGTTTATACGAGCGCCAAGACGGGGGAGGGCGTCACGGCAATGTTCTTTGAGCTTGGGTGCGCAATCTGGCGGCGCGGCGTTTGAAGAATCGCGTTGCTTACGCTCGCTAGCGCCGCGAAAGCGCGCGGATGGCGAGTTCGGTGCGGCTTCGAAGATGCAGCTTCGCCAAAATCGTGCTGACGTGATTTTTGATGGTGCCTTCCGCGAGTCCGAGCTCTTCGGCGATGACGCGATTGCTTTTGCCCGCGGCGACGCCGTCGAGGACTTCCTTTTCGCGCTCGGACAGCGGCTCCTCTTCGCTGCTCGGCCCGCGGGGCGCCGGAGCGCCCTTGATGCGGCGAAACTCGGCGAGGATCTTCTCGGCGATGCCCGGCGACAGTCGAGACTCTCCGCGCGCGACGGCGCGGATCGCCGCCAGGATCTCGCTCTCTTCAGCGTCCTTTAGAAGATAGGCTTGAGCCCCGGCGAGGAAGGCGTCGAAGACGAGATCGTCATTGTCGAACGTCGTCAGCGCGATGATATGCGCCTTTGGATTTTCGGCGAGTATCGCCTGCGTGGCCTCGACGCCGTCCATTCGCGGCATCTTCATGTCCATGAGCACGACGTCGGGCTGAAACGCGCGCGCCGCTCTGACGGCCTGTTCGCCGTCCGCGGCGGTGGCGACCACTTGCATGTCCGGCTCGAGCGCGAGAAGCGCGGCGATCGCCTTCCGCATGACCGTCTGATCCTCGACGATCAGCAGCCGAATGGGCGTTTTCTCGCTCACGCGTTTCTCCTGGCAAAGACAACGCCATACTTAAAGCGCCGCAGTCGCGCCGCAAAGCTGACTGCCGGATGAACGGCGCGGCCATGTCCGGTTCAGACGAGATGCGCCAACTTATGCGGGACGGGGCGGGCGAAGTTCTTCATCCTCTCGTTCTGCGCCCACGCCTCAAAGGACCGGAGCCCAGCATGTCGTGGCAGACCTTCGCTCTCGCTTTTGTTCTGGCGCTCGCCGCCTGGCCCGCGGCTGCGATGGATCACGGCGCCGATTACTCTGAAGGCCGAGATTCCTACCAGGGCGAAAGCCGCGCCCCCTACCAGGGTGAAAGCCGCGAGCCCTACCAGAGCGAAAGCCTTGCTGGCCGCGGCGCTCAAGGCGAGAGCTTTGGCCATGGCTATAACCCTTACGACGACGGGACCGAGGCCTGGTTTGCGCCGAATGGCGGCTCCTGGGCGGATCACGTCGACGCCTACTACGGCTATGGCGAATGTCACTTCGTCCGGGAGCCGGTCATTGGCCAATGGGGCGAGATCGTCGCCCATCGCCAGGTTCGAGTGTGCGATTAGCGAAACATCGCGCCAAGGCCATCCGTCGCCGGCACCCCGCCCCTCTCGCGCGGCGACGGCGGAGAGCCTCCCGGAGCAATCCGGGAGGCTTCTTTTTTCTGAACGGCTGCAGGTTGTTAAATCGGGCGGAGGCCGAGCGCCTTGCCTTCCTTGGCGTCACGTCGCCAAACGCCGTCGGCGTCCTTGTCGAAGTGCGCCTTGTGTCCTTTGCGGGCGGTGAGCACGAGGCGCCCGCGATCCAGTCCCCAGCCGACCGGATCGAAAATCACGACGCCGTTGTCGCGGCACGCCGGCGCCAGCTGCGCCTTGAGGCCGGCGCGGCCGCGCGCACGGGCGTCGAGCGTCAGCATGCAGCCCGTATCCTTGTCGCCCTCGCGAAGAATCGAATAGCGGCCGGCAGCCTCAGTGGGGCCTGCGGCTTGCGCGATCGACGCCGAGAGGCCCGCGCCGGCTACGAGGCAGAATCCCAGCCAGCGCTGTCGTCGCCAGGAAAATATCGCCATATCCGCCATTACTCCCGCCCAGTGTGAAATCGTCTCACTCTGCCTTTTTCCCGCTCTGTGGCCAAGCCGATTCCTGTACGCCCGCGTCAAAGTGCGGCAGGTGTGGCTTTTGCGCGCCGGGCCGCGTCGCGCTATCAATTTGAGCGGCGCCGCGCGGCGGCGAGGGAGTCAGTAGGATGGACCCAGCGTCCCTGGCCTTGGCCGAACGATCCGCTCCGCGTTACACGAGCTATCCGACGGCGCCTCATTTCTCAAAGTCGATAGGAGACCGTGAGACGCGGGACTGGCTCGCAGGCCTCGATCCCGAGGCGTCGCTCTCGCTCTACTTCCACGTGCCGTTTTGTACCGCGATCTGCGCCTATTGCGGCTGTCACACGAAGGCCGTGCGTCAGGATGCGCCGCTTGAGTCCTATGCGCAGACGCTCAAGAGCGAAATCGCGCTTTTCTCGAAGGCGACGCGCGCGCGGCGGGTTGCGAGCATCCATTGGGGCGGCGGCACGCCTGGCATACTGGGCGCTTCGCGCTTCAGCTCGATCGTTTCCGTTCTGCGCGATCATTTCGACCTTTCAGACGAGACGGAACACGCGATCGAACTCGATCCGCGGATTCTCGAGGCCGATCTCGTCGAGGCGCTGGCCGCCGCAGGCGTCACGCGCGCCTCGCTCGGCGTGCAGGACCTCAATGCGCATGTGCAGGAGGCGGCCGGCCGCATACAGCCCTATGAGACGGTTGCGCGCGCCGTAAAGCTGCTGCGCGACGGCGGCGTCACCGCGATCAATCTGGATCTGATGTATGGGCTGCCGCAACAGAGCGTCGAAGACGCCGCGCGCACCGCATCGCTCGCGGCGTCGCTTGCGCCGCAACGGCTCGCCGTCTTCGGCTATGCGCATGTGCCCTGGTTCAAGTCGCACCAGAAGCTGATCGACGCCGCGGCATTGCCCGGCGCGGGCGAACGCCTCGCGCAGGCGGCGATCGTGCGCGAGACTCTCGAAGAGGCGGGGTTCGAATCGATCGGGCTCGACCATTTTGCGCGGCCCGATGACCCGCTGGCGCTCGCGGCGCGCGAAAAGCGCATGCGCCGCAATTTTCAGGGTTACACGATCGACGCCGCCGACGCGCTGCTGCCGTTCGGCGTCTCATCGATCGGGCGTTTTCCGCAAGGCTATGTGGGGAACGCCACCGACCTCGCAGGTTGGCGACGCGCGATCGAGTCGGGACGCTTCGCCACGACGCGCGGCCTCGCGTTCACGCGCGAGGATATCGCTCGCGCGGAGCTGATCGAACGGCTGATGTGCGATTTTGACGTCGACTACGGCGCCATGGCCTTGCGTCATGGCTATTCGGAGGATGCTTTCGACGCGGCGCAGGCGTCGCTCGATGCGCTTGCGGCCGACGGCGTCATCGATGTCCAGGATCGGCGGATCGCCGTCACAGAACGCGGCAAGCCCTTTGTCCGGCTTGTCGCCGCCGCCTTTGACTCCTACCTGCAGGCTGCGCCGGCCCGCCATTCATCGGCGGTTTAGGCGCGCTTCGGCAAGGAGGCGTTCATGACGCCGCTTACGCTTTTTCTCGCAAAGCTGATCGGCGCTTACGCGCTGATCATGTCCGCCTGGATGCTGCTGCGCAGGGATGTGGCGCTGCAGATGATCGAGAGCGTTTCGCGCGAGCCCGTCGCCATCGCATTCATCGGCATGATTCGGCTGGCGATCGGCCTCGCCATCGTGATCGGCCACGACATCTGGAGCGACAGCGTTGCGGCGCTCGTCTCGCTTGTCGGCTGGATTACGCTGATCAGCGGCCTGCTGACGCTCTTTCTGCCGCCGGACACGGTGCGCGACATCTTTGCCGGGATGGGCTACGAAAGGCGCTATCCGGTATTCGCGCTGGTGTCCTTCGCGCTTGGCGGCGCCCTGCTCATTGCGGGGTTCAGCGCCTGACGGCGGTCGACATTGGCGCTTGTTCGCCGGCGTCGCGTCCGCCATCGTGACGCCTCGATTCGATCCTCAGCCCATGCCATGCCCGTCTGGACGCCCGAACAGGATCAAGCGCTGATCGCCGTCGCGCGCTGGCTCGAAACGCCAGGCGCGCCGCAGGTGTTTCGCCTTTTCGGATTTGCGGGAACAGGCAAATCGACCCTCGCGCGTCATCTCGCCGAACATGTCGAGGGCGACGTCGCCTTCGCGGCGTTCACCGGCAAGGCGGCGCTTGTCATGCGCTCCAAGGGCTGCAAGGACGCCCGCACCATTCACAGTCTCATCTATCGCGCCACCGATACGGAGACCGAGGAGCCTTCTTTCGTTCTCAACGACGACAGCGACGCGGCGCATGCGAAGCTCATCGTCATCGATGAATGCTCCATGGTCGACGAGGAACTCGGCCGTGATCTCCTCTCCTTTGGGAAGAAGGTGCTGGTGCTCGGCGATCCGGCGCAATTGCCGCCGGTGAAAGGCGGTGGCTTCTTCACCGAGGCCGAGCCCGACGTGATGCTGAAAGAGGTGCATCGGCAGGCGGCGGACAATCCGATCATCCGCCTGTCGATGGCGATCCGCGCAGGCGACGGCGTAGAGCGCGGGGACTTCGGCGATGCGCGCGTCGTCGGCCGCGACGCGCTCGATCCTGCGCTCGTCACCGGCGCGGATCAGGTGCTGGTTGGCATGAACAAAACGCGCCGCGCCTATAACGCGCGCTTGCGTCAGCTGCGCGGCTTCATCGGGGACCTGCCGCAGTCGGGCGAAAAACTCGTGTGCCTGCGCAACAATCGCAAGAAGGGACTTCTGAACGGCGCGCTGTTTACGGTGAAGAGCGCCGGGGCGCTGCGCCGCGGCAAGGTCAGAATGCTTGTGACGCCGGAAGAAAGCGAAGGCGTGAAATTTCAGCGCGTGGCGGTCATTCCGCAATTGTTCGGCGCCGAAAGCGACGTTCCGTACGCGCTTCGCAAGGATTCGGACGAGTTCGATTTCGGCTATGCGCTCACCGTTCACAAGGCGCAGGGCTCGCAGTGGGACGATGTGACGCTCTTCGATGAATCATTCGCTTTTCGCGAACATCGGGCGCGCTGGCTTTATACCGGCGTGACGCGCGCGGCGAAAAGGCTGACGCTCGTCATGTGAGCGCGGGATCTGCTCCCGTGTTATTGCCGCCACGTGAAGCGAATGGGGATCATTTGCCCCAGGCGTCAATGGCGTCGGCGAAGACGCGCTCGCCGGACGGACCCTTTTCCATGTTGATCGTCGCCGCGCGCCCGTCGGCAAGCTGCATCGGCAGATCCAAGGCCGCCAGCGATCGCAACAGCAGGATATTGCGCGCTTCGTGGTCGCCGCGCATCATCCCGATCAGAAAACTATTCTCGGTGATCGGCACCGGAATGCCGGCGACTTTTTCTCCGGACTGCGCGTCGGAGCGGCGCATCTGAATGGGACCGATGGCTTTGACGGCGCCGATGGGGCTGCCGGGCGCCACGGTGAACGAGACGTTGATGGTGTGCGAGGCGGAAAGCGTCGCGTCGGTGTTCTTGCGAAACAGCAGGGTCAGTTTCAGCTTCGCGTCGGGGATGTCGACGTCGCCGCGAATGGCCGATCCCACCGGCTCGCCGGGTCCGCCGACATTCTCGAGGCGCCAGACGGCCGAGCCATTATAGATCTTGTCGACCTTTGTCGGTTCGGCGAGCGAGCCGACCCACATTTCCGCCTTTTGCGCTACGGGCACGGCGGGGCTGCGCGGCGTGGGCGTTTTGACCGCTTGCCCGTCGCCGCCGACGCGGTCGTTGATCTTGCCGCTTTCAGACCCGTTGGACGCCTGTTTCTCCGGTTTCAGCTTCGCCAGATCCTCAGGCTGTTCGCGAAGCTGCCAGGCGAGCGTTCCGACGACGGCCACCAGCGCGACGACGACGCCAGCGACGGAAAGAATAAGGCGCATCGAGCGTTGCGGCTTCGGCACGGGCGGCAACGGCGCCGCCGGCCGCTGCGGCTCGCGCGAGGGAGTCTCGTCTTCGCTCGCCGCGGAGAAGGGCGCGCCGCGCCAATCTGAATCTTCGTCTTCAGAGGGCGTCCGCTCGCCCGGTCTTGTCCTGAGCCGCTCCAGTGCGCGCCGCGCGGAGGTTTCTGTCGGAGGCTGCGACTCTTGCGCCTCCTTCGCCGCGAGGTCGCTTTCGACTCGCTCGATCGCTTCTTCAAGCGCGCGCACCTCGGCGGCGATGTCGCCTTCGGCGACCGGCGGCTGTATGCCGCGCAACTGATTGAACAGCGCCTTGCGGGCCCGTTCATACACCGCCTGGCGCGCGTCCGGCGTGGACTGCGGCAGAGCGGCCACCGCCCTCGCGATCAGAGAATGGTAGTCTGCCATGTCAGGCTTAAGAGCACTTCCGGCTTTGGGCGTCAATCCTGACGCCGCCGGAGTCCAAGAAAATCCGGGGATTTTCGGGCGCCGGCGCGTATGATCCAATATGCGCCTCAGTTCACTCAAGGTATCGCCAAATGAAGATGAAGCATTCCCTGGCGCGCATGATCGCTTCAGCGCTCATTCTTGCTGCATTCGCCATGCCGGCGGGCGCAGTCAGCATGGATAAGACCTCGAGCATGAAGGATTCTTGCGAGGCGGCTCTCGGCGCGGAGATTGTTCAGATGGCCGGCTATCTGCCGGACGTCTCGCGCGAAAAATATTGCGACTCGTTCCCCTCGAGCGGGCGCATCATCCTTTCCTTCGATCTCGCGACGCCGCGTTTGCGCGAGCTGCCGATCGAATTACGGATCGTTCGCGCCGGCCCCGGCGAGAGGGACGATTCGTCGTCGCGCGACATCGCACATGTCGAACCCAGACTCTATCCGCGCGGCGCGCTTACACTGGAGCGCGAAATTGTGGAAGACGGCGCCTATGTCGCGCTGGTCACCGCGATCGAGCCCAACGGCGAGCGCAAGACGGCGCGTTTCGCCTTCACGGTCGGCTCGACTCTCTGGAGCTATGCGCCTGTCGCGTTGGGCGCGGCGCTGATCCTTGGCGCGCTCGTCGTCTACGGGCGCCACAGCCCCAAGAAGATCGCGCCTTCGCGCTAATTTTGCCGAAGCGACGATTTGGCGTCCCGAGACTGACGGGCAGGCGGCGGCGCGGCGATCAGCCAGTAGATCGCCCCCGTCAGCGCGCCCGTGAGAAAGAACAACAGGGCGATGCGGATTTCGAGCGGGCTCGCTTCGCGGGCGCGCTCAAGACCCTTTGCGGCGCGTGCGATCCAGGGCGACGCGCCCGCGAGCGTCGCGCTCACGCCCGAATACCAGAGGAGCGAGCGTGCGCCGGCGATCTCGCCGATCAACGCGGCGACCGCGAGGGGCGCGGCGCAGGTGGCGATGATGATCGCCCAAACGATAAATCCGAATGTCGCCAGAGGATTCTCCAATCCGCCGGCGCTCGCATCTTCTTCGATCACGGCGAATATGCCGGACATCGCCGCGCCGAATCCCGCTTCCCGGGTCGCCGAGTCGAAGAGCGCCGAGACGATGAGGAAAATGGCGCCCACGCCAACCGCGAGGACGAAGCCGAAAGCCATGACGACGATTCGGCGCATGGTTGAAACTCTCTCTCTTTGGGCTGCGCCGATTACGGTTCGAGCACCGAGTCCCAGTAGAGATAGTCCATCCAGCTTTCGTGCAGATAATTGGGAGGAAACAGACGGCCGTTGCGATGCAGATCGGCGATCGACGGCTGGTAGGGCGCCTGCGCGGGCGTCATATGCGCCTCGTGCGGCAGGCGGTCGCCCTTGCGCAAATTGCAGCACGAACACGCCGCGACGACGTTTTCCCACGTCGTCGCGCCTCCTTTCGATCGGGGGATGACGTGATCGAAGGTCAGTTCCTCGTGTTCGCCGCAGTATTGGCAGGTGAAGCGGTCGCGCAGGAAAACATTGAACCGCGTGAACGCCGGCTGACGCGTCGGGCGCACATATTCCTTCAGCGACACGACCGACGGGAGACGCATTTCGTAGCTCGGACTTTTGACGGTCTTGTCGTATTCCGAGACGATGTTCACGCGTTCAAGAAACACCGCCTTGATGGCGTCCTGCCAACCCCACAGCGAGAGCGGATAGTAGCTCAGCGGCCGGTAGTCGGCGTTGAGCACAAGGGCTGGGCAGGCCTGCGGCGACACTGTCTGTTGACGAAAGTAAACGGTCACCCTGGCTGCCTCTCGTTTTGAGGAGGGGGCCTGATGGACCGCGCCAAGGTCCAGCCCTTTGCGACGGCGTATATTTTACAGGCACGACGACAGGGTTGTGAAGGCGCCGCGGAAGAATGGAGCGGCGGCCCAGCGACACAATGTCCAACAATAAAAAATCCTTGGCGTATTGTAGTTTAAGACAAACATTCGAGTTTTCAATTGAATAGGTGACTTTAGTTCATTGTGCCCATTCGCGCTCGACTGTTACCCCCAGCGTATTGGAGGCCTGCGCTTTGCAGGAGAGGGGAGAACACGGTCCGAACACCATGAGATGTGGCAAATCGGGACGTTTTGCATCATCCGGAGAATGGGCATTGTCCCAGGACATTCAACTTGGACGGCTGAACAGCCGCCCTTCTACCGCTCACGCACCCGCAAGACGGACGAATCGTTCCCGGCGCGCCGCGGCGGCGGGCGCCTCCGTTCGGCGCAACACAGCTCTCGTTAGAGCACGTTCGTCGTTTTCCGATTCTGTGTGGGATTCCCGAATCGGCTGAACAGTGATTCCTTCATTGCGACAGCGATGGAGGCGAAGCATGGCTCGGGCTTACAGCCAGGATTTGCGTGATCGCGTGATTGACGCCGCGTTGGCGGGACTGCCGGCTCGCCACGCCGCAGCGCGGTTTGGGATCGGCGACGCGACGGCGATCGTGTGGGTGCGGCGGGCGCGCGAGACGGGCGAGCGAACGGCGCGCAAGCAGGGGCAGCCGCGACGCTCGAAGCTCGATCCGCACCGCGACTATCTGCTAGGACTGATCAAGGCGACGCCGGATTTGACCATCAGCGAACTCTTGGGGTGGCTGCTCGCCGAGCGCGGCGTTAAGGCCAGTCGCGCGACGCTATGGACGTTTCTCGACCGCTGCGGTCTGACATTCAAAAAAAGACCGCCCATGCGAGCGAGCAAAACCGGCCGGACATCATAAAGCGACGCCAAGACTGGTTCGATGGTCAGCTCGATCTCGATCCCGAGAGGCTCATCTTC
>JBPFDX010000009.1:0-2342 GCA_051061385.1 Methylocystis sp. | reverse complement strand
CATCGCATGGCGGAGGCCAACCGCGCCTTCTCGCATTACCGCTGGTAAGGCGCAGCACGAGCTTTCACGAGGACAACCGTTATGGCCCGCTCTCATCCGATCGAGGACTACCGTAACTTCGGCATCATGGCCCACATCGATGCGGGCAAGACGACGACGACGGAGCGTATCCTCTATTACTCCGGCAAGAGCCATAAGATCGGCGAGGTGCATGAAGGCGCCGCGACGATGGACTGGATGGAGCAGGAGCAGGAGCGCGGCATCACGATTACGCCCGCCGCGACGACGACCTTCTGGAACGGCAAGCGCCTCAACATCATCGACACGCCCGGCCACGTCGACTTCACGATCGAAGTTGAACGCTCACTGCGCGTTCTCGACGGCGCCGTATGCGTTCTCGACGGCAATCAGGGCGTCGAGCCGCAGACCGAGACCGTCTGGCGTCAGGCCGACAAATACAATGTGCCGCGCATCGTCTTCGTCAACAAAATGGACAAGATCGGCGCCGACTTCGACCGCTGCGTCGAGGAAATCAAGACCCGCGTCGGCGGCCGCCCGGTCTGCGCGCAATTGCCGATTGGCTCCGAGTCGAACTTCAAGGGCATCATCGATCTCGTGCGCATGAAGGCCGTCGTCTGGGAAGACGAAGGGCTCGGCGCGAAATATCACGACGAAGAGATCCCGGCCGATCTTCTCGACAAGGCCAAGGAATGTCGGACGGCGCTCATCGAGGCCGCGGTCGAAATGGACGACGACGCCATGGCCGCTTACCTCGACGGCCAGGAGCCGGACGAGGAGACGCTGCACAGACTGATCCGCACCGCCGTGCGCAAGATCGCCTTCATTCCGGTGTTCTGCGGCTCGGCCTTCAAGAACAAGGGCGTGCAGCCGCTGCTCGACGCCGTCGTGCATTATCTGCCGTCGCCGGTCGATCGCGAGGCGATCAAGGGCGTCGACGTGGATAGCGGCGAAGAGATCGTGCGCAAGCCGCTCGATTCCGAGCCGTTCTCGATGCTCGCCTTCAAGATCATGGACGACCCCTTCGTCGGCACGATCACCTTCGCCCGCGTCTATTCGGGCAAGATCGAATCTGGCACGACCGTGGTCAATTCGACGAAAGAAAAGAAAGAGCGCATCGGCCGCATGCTGCTGATGGACGCCAATAACCGCGAAGACATCAAGGAAGCCTATGCGGGCGACATCGTCGCGCTCGCCGGCCTCAAGGACACCCGCACCGGCGACACGCTCTGCGATCAGCAGAAGCCCGTGATTCTGGAGCGCATGGAATTCCCCGATCCGGTGATCGAGATCGCCATCGAGCCGAAGTCGAAGGCCGATCAGGAGAAGCTCGGCATCGCCCTGCAGAAGCTCGCGGCCGAGGATCCCTCGTTCCGCGTCTCGACCGATCAGGAAAGCGGCCAGACCATCCTCAAGGGCATGGGCGAGCTGCATCTCGACATCAAGGTCGACATCCTGAAGCGCACCTACAAGGTCGACGCCAATATCGGCGCGCCGCAGGTCGCTTATCGCGAGCGGCTCGGCCGCAAGCAGGAAATCGACTACACGCACAAGAAGCAGACCGGCGGCACCGGCCAGTTCGCGCGCGTGAAGATCATTTTCGAACCCAATGAAGCCGGAAAGGGCAATGAGTTCGAAAGCAAGATCGTCGGCGGCGCGGTGCCGAAGGAATATATCCCCGGCGTCGACAAGGGCATTGCGTCGGTGACGACCTCCGGCATTCTCGCCGGCTTCCCGGTCGTCGATCTGAAGGCGACGCTTATCGACGGCGCCTTCCACGATGTCGACTCGTCGGTTCTCGCCTTCGAGATCGCCTCGCGCGCCGCGACCCGCGAAGCGCTGCAGAAGGGCGGCTCGGTGCTGCTCGAGCCGATCATGAAGGTCGAGGTGGTGACGCCGGAGGAATATACCGGCTCGGTCATCGGCGATCTGAATTCGCGTCGCGGACAGATTCAGGGTCAGGACATGCGCGCCAACGCCGTGGTGATCAACGCCATGGTGCCGCTCGCCAACATGTTCGGCTACGTCAATCAGCTGCGCTCCTTCACGCAGGGACGCGCGAGCTACACGATGCAATTCGATCACTACGAACAAGTGCCCGAAGCGGAGTCGAAGAAGGTTCAGGCGAAATACGCCTGATCTCGATCGCTAAGGGACAGCAGGAACTCTTCAAAGGAGCACGGCGATGGCCAAGGAAAAGTTTTCACGCACGAAGCCGCACTGCAACATTGGGACGATTGGACACGTCGACCATGGCAAGACGTCTTTGACGGCGGCGATCACCAAGGTTCTGGCGGAGACGGGCGGCGCGACCTTCACGGCCT
>JBPFDX010000008.1:0-3297 GCA_051061385.1 Methylocystis sp. | reverse complement strand
CACGATCCCCATCGCTGCGGCGTCGGGCAAGCCCGCCAGACGCCACTGATATCAATGCGGAGGAACGCCGCATCGCGGCGATGAACGTCGAAGAGCTGCGTGAGATGTGGCGTGAGAAGCGGAAGCACGAACCGCCTGCCGCATTGACGAAGGATCTCATGGCCCGCGCCCTTACAAACTGGCTGCAAGAGGAGCGTCTTGGCGGATTGGAGACCCCTTTGCGCCGGCTTCTCGCGACGGTCGCCAAGAAAGGCAGCATGCCCTCGAGACGCTTGAAGGTCGGTTCCGTCATTGTCCGAGAGTATCAGGGCAAAGCGCAGGAGGTGCTCGTTGTCTCCGGCGGCTTCTGTTGGGAGGGACGGGTTTATCCGAGCCTGTCGACCATCGCCTTGACGATCACGGGCACAAATTGGAACGGGCCTCGCTTCTTTGGTCTGCGCGGCGACGAAGAGTCTGCGCGGTCAGCGGATGTAGACGAGAAAATCCAGTCACGCGCCCTGCCGACAAGGTCTTCAATTCGGCCCAGCAGGAATACGCCCGAGCCGACCCTTCCCACACAACGCTCAGGCGGCGACTCGCGAGCCGCCGCCTCTCCCACTTTTTAGTCGGGGGCGCAGCGCATGAAAACAGCCGCCGCCAAGCCTCAGCGCTGCGCAATCTACACGCGCAAATCGACCGAGCACAATCTCGACCTCGCCTTCAACTCGCTCGACGCTCAGCGGGAAGCTTGTGGGGCCTATATCAAGAGCCAAGCGCATGAAGGCTGGCGCCTCATCGCCGATCGCTTCGATGACGGCGGATTGTCCGGCGCCTCGCTGGAGCGTCCGGCGTTACAAGGCCTTTTGGAGCAGGTCCGATCCCGTAAGATCGACATCATCGTGGTCTACAAGGTCGATCGCCTGACGCGCTCGCTCGCCGATTTCGCCAAGCTGGTCGAGCTCTTCGATGAGTTCGACGTCTCCTTCGTCTCGGTCACTCAATCTTTCAACACCACCTGATAGCGCCTGCGTTCGCGATCTAATTCGAGCCCGGATCGAGCGGATCGTCATTGAATCCGATCGGATCGCGGTTACTCTTCGCGAGACGGGACTGGAAGCGGATGTATCAAACTCTGAAATCACGCCGAACAGGTTGACCGAGCTGACGATTCCCTTTGCTCCAAAACCCGCGCCTCGGAAGGGAATTGTGCATGCGCCAAGGAACCAGGGGACGATCGATTCCGAAACGCGGGAGGCGCTGCTGAAGGCGATCGCGCGTTCACACGGATGGATGGAGACGATCCTCTCGGGTCAGACCGCATCGTTCGATGCCATCGCTGCCCACGAAGGTCTCGCCGAACGCTATGTCCGGCGCTTGGCCGTCCTGGCGTTCCTGTCGCCAAAAGTTGTTCAGCGATCGCCGACGGCGCGGTCCCCTCGGGGGTGACTCGACCAAACCCATTCATGTCTGTTGGGTCGCTTCGCGGGCGGCGGACGCCAATCGCGAGAAACTCCTCGCGGCGGGTATACCGTGTCATTCCTGGCCCGCCGCCACGGCCAAAATCCTTGCCGCCACGGTCGCGCAACCCCCTCGGCGGCAAGCACCGATTCCGGCGGGCACGTCAATTCCCGTGCCGTCGTCGAGCAGCGCCGATGGCTGGGCGTCGTCTGGCGACGCATTCTCCTTACTCCAAGCTGCAGGCTTTCCGGTCGCGCCTTTCGCCGTCGTTTCGAGCGCCGAAGAAGCTGCGGCCAAGGCGGAGGAAATGGGGTTCCCGATCGTTCTTAAAGCCGAGCGTGCAGGGCTGACGCATAAAAGCGACGCCGGCGCCGTCCGCTTAGGTCTCAGGGATGCAGGAACTGTTGCTGAGACGTTCACGGACTTCGAGCGTCGTCTCGGCGTGGGGCCAGCTCTAATGCAAAGACAATCCGCGCCAGGATTGGAGATCGTCTTTGGCGCGCGGCGAGATAAGCTGTTCGGACCCATCGTAATGGCCGGGCTTGGTGGCGTGTGGATCGAAGCCTTGAACGATGTGGCGCTGCGCGTCGCTCCGATCAACGATAGCGAAGCGCTAACTATGTTGGCGGAGTTGCAAGGCCGGAAACTTCTGGCGGGATTCCGCGGGCGCGCGCCGATAGATTTGGCTTGTCTCGGCCGACTCATCGCCGATCTGTCGCAGTGGTTCGTCGCGGCGAAATGGTTGGCGGAGATGGATCTAAACCCGATCATCGCTGATAGCGCGTCATTCGCCATCGTCGACGCGAGGATGCGGGTCGACGAGATCAAGCGGAAACCTACGTAAATCGATGAAAAAGGATCGAATTACGCGAAGGGTTTCGCGACCAGGGCGATTCATGTCGGCTACAAGCCTGCCGACTATTGCGGCGCTTTGGTCCCCCCTGTCTTCATGACCTCGACCTACGCATTTGAAACCGCCGAGGAAGGCGAGGCGCTTTTTCTTGGCGAACGACAGGGCTATGTCTACGGTCGAACGTGCATTCCCACACAAGCCTTGTTCGAAGAGCGCATCGCAAGTCTGGAGGGCGCGGAAGCTGGTCTCGCGGTCGCCTCCGGCATGGCGGCCATCAGTTCAACGCTGTGGGTTCTGTTGCAGGCCGGTGATCGCGTGCTAATCGACCATATGCTTTACGGCAATACATTCGCACTCTTCATGCGCGGTTTGCCGCGATTCGGCATTGAGGTCGCGAAGGCGGACTTCACCGATCCCGACGCCGTCTCGGCGGCTGTGAAGCGGCATTCGCCGAAGCTCGTCTTTTTCGAATCTCCGGGGAATCCTACGCTTCGAATCATCGATATTGCCGCTGTCGCAGGCTTTGCGCATCAGCACGGCGCTCTTGTGATGGTCGACAACACCTTCGCAACGCCTGCGCTGCAACAACCCCTAAAGGCTGGGAGCAGACCTTGTCGCGCACTCCGCCACCAAATTCATCAGCGGACATGGCGACCTGCTCGCCGGCGTCGTCGTTGGATCAAAGAACCTGGTCGAGACCATCCGTCGCGACGGCCTGCGTAATCTTACCGGTGCGACAATCTCCCCGATCGCCGCCTTCCTCTTGTTGCGGGGTTTGAAAACGTTGGAGCTGCGCGTGGAACGGTATTGCGCGTCGGCGATGGCGGTCGCGGGGCTGTTGGAGCGCCATCCCGCCGTTTCATCCGTCTTCTATCCCGGATTGCCGAATTCTCATTTTCACGATCTTGCGCGGCGTCAGATGACGGGTTTCGGCGGGGTCGTAGCCTGCGAACTGCACGGCGGCAGAAAGGCCGCCATGGCCTTTATGAATTGGCTGAAGTTAGTGA
>JBPFDX010000007.1:0-8390 GCA_051061385.1 Methylocystis sp. | reverse complement strand
CGGCTGCGAGAAAGTTAGTCGCGCTTCGATCCTAGCGCGTGTCGATGCGTCTGAAGTCCTTCAACCGGCAGAACATGCGCGCAAGGGCGTTGCGGTTTCGGTAAAGGAAAGGCGAGAAGCAGTTCTTCCATTTGCGATTGGCCTTGGGCGGGATGTTCGGCATCGCGCCGACATTCTCGATCTGCCGTCGGATGGCGTCGCTGTCGTAGCCTTTGTCGGCATGCAGGATGTCACAGGCGGGCATCTTTGACAGAAGCTCTGCGCCAGCGGCGCAATCGGCGACATTGCCCGCCGTGAGCATGAAGGCGACGGGTCGGCATTGAGCGTCTGTCAGCGCATGGATTTTGGTCGTGCGTCCGCCGCGCGATTGACCGATCGCCTGGGCGCGCTCCCCCCCCTTTGCCGCCACTGGCGGAGCGATGTGCTCTGACCGCGGAGGAGTCGATGAGCAGCTGCGGCGGCGGGCCGCCAGCTTGCGCGAGCGCGTGGAAGAGATTGACCCACACGCGCCCTTGGGCGCCCATCGCACATAACGGTTGTAGAGCGTCTTCCCCGGCCCGTATTCCGATGGTGCGTCGATCCAGCGCCCGCCGGATTTCAGCACGTGGACAATCCCGCTGATCACGAGCCGATCGTCGACCCGCGCCTTGCCCCGCGTGTCAGTGGGAAGGGGCGGCGCAATCTTCGCAAACTGGGCCTCGGTCAGCCATCATTGGCGCTTCCTTTCGGAAGCTGTGAATCACGACGTCGCGCCTAAGCCAACAACTTTATGGGTCCGAGCCCTAACATTGATCCTGGAATTGATGCTGATATTTCTGCCTCCCTCCATCTTCATCTTCAAGCTCAGAGCCTGCCAGGAGAAGGGCTTAAGAGACTATACGGTGTTCGCCGCCCGTTACGTGAACGACTTTGAGAAGAAATGGCTGAGCGGCGGTCCCGCTCCGCCAGAACCCTTGCTCGGCATGCCTGATCTGCAAACCCTGGCTGATTTAGCCAGTAGCGTCGGGATCATACGAAATATGCGCTGGGCTCCAGTAAGCACGCGCCTGTTGATATCAGTCGCGGCAGCGGGACTGTTGCCGATGATGCCTCTATTTCTTTTTAAGTATCCGATTGCTGAACTAGCCCAAAGGCTCTTCATCAAATTGGCGGGCCTGTGAACCATTTCAAGCAACCATATTCGTCTGCGCAATCCTGCGATCACTGAACTCCGACGGCCCCTTTTTGGCGTCCAAGTTAAGGCGCGGGCGCGAGGCGTGTTCGAACCGAAGCACGAGAAAAGCGTGTTCGAGATGAACGGCAGTTTGGCTATTCCATTGTGCGAACAGCGCTTCTGACGCTGTCCGAGATTTTGCGCCTCCGCGTGGCGTTCTCCACGCGGACTCCCTATTGTCAACGACCCCAAATTCAAGGATGCTTGCACCAGAAATCGGATCTGATCTGACGAATTGCAGTTCAAAAACAGCCTTTCGTTCGCCGGGAAGCTAGGGAGGAGAAACAATGAAGCCGATACTCGCCGCAGGCTTCGCCATTTTTGTAGCCAGCGCCGCGCAAGCTCAGACACGGCTCTCCGCGTACGCGGACGAGAAGGGCTATATCGACGTGCAGAAACTGACCTGTGCGCAGCTTGCGGGAACCTTCCAGGAAGACGCCGACTTCCTTGGCGTTTGGTATAGCGGCTGGTACAACGGTTTGGCCAAGAAGCACGCTATTAACGTGCCGCGCGTTAAGGAAGGCATTCACGAGGTCATCGTTCACTGTAAGGCGAACCCGGATAAGAAAATCATCCAGGCGATTGATTTCGTCCTGAAGGCCGACAAAAACAAATAAACCCCTTCAGAAGGATCGTCGGCGTAGCATCTGAAACTGAAATTCATTTCATTGCAGATCTGCGCTTCGCCGAATGATCCTCACCATCGCTCCCCTGCTTGATATCCAGGAGCGCGGCAAGAACATATGCGCGTTCATGTGATGAAACAATCGAGACTCTGGATTGCGAGAGGGAGGTAAGCGAGACTGCTACAAGTCCACCCTCTTTATCCTCCAGTCGACGGTGGGGATATGCGGCAGTTCTCGCCCGTCGTCGACGCCGATTTCATCCTTGATGATCGCTTCCAGCTTGCCGCTCATCGTCGTTATCAAATCAGCATTGGCCTTCCGGTCTGCGGCTAAGTTCTTGACCTCGCGCGGATCGGATTCAAGGTCGAAGAGTTCAACGTCATTCCAGTCAAAAAGCTCGTCGATTGTCTTGGGCTTATTGTGGTCCACGGGCGCGAAATAGCGCGAAAATTTATAGCGCCCGTCGAAGACGGTGCGCAGGCTACCGCGCTTTTTCATATCCGGCCTGTATCCAGCTTTCAGGAGCTCGACGACAGGTCTTTTGCCGGCCATTTTTGCTTCTGTATTGATGCGATACACCTCATAGTCGTTCGTTCCAAGGCCGCTGTATGTGAAGAGCACGCTGTCACGGATGGAATGTGTCTCAGCGGCGCGCGGGTTCGATAGCGCGGGAGTCATATCTTTTCCAGGCAACTGGCGACCCGCATACTCTCCACGCTTTCCAGCTTCGACGCCAGCCATCGACAGAAGCGTAGGCGCGAAGTCGATGTGGCTGGTCAGAGCCCTGCAATCCTGCCCACCTTTTACATCCGGATGCACGATGTAGAGCGGCAGATGGATGGCCTCTTCATACGCGAAAGGCCCCTTGCCTCGCAGGCCGTGCGCGCCGGCGGCTTCGCCGTGATCCGAGGTAAAGACAATGATCGTATTGTCCGACAGGCCGAGCGAGTCGAGCTCCTTCAAAACGACCTCGACTTGCATGTCGACGCTGCGAATGCAGTTGACGTAATAATCGGTAAAGCGGCGCCAGCGGTCTTGTTCCGGAGGAACGTGACCTAGCACGTAATTCCACACTTTTTGGAATTCGCCATGCGCCTTAGGGCGGCCTGGCGCATCGAGCGGCTCCGACAAGCTTTCCGGCAGCGGAACGTTCCAACTCGCCTGATAAAGAGGATGATTGGGCGCGCGTGCCGCGTGCATCATCAGGAACCCACCGTCCTGAACGGATTGTCCGGGCGCGTCCGTGTTAAAATACATCACGTCGTGGGGATTAACGAGGCCAACCGTTAAAGCCCAGGGCTTTCCATCATCCGAGAGCGGTTGTCCATGCCGTCGTAGCCAAGTAACCGCGCTGCCCGCGATGAGATGATCGAAGTGGTAGCCGCCGAGCGTGTGTCCGATAATGTCACCTGGACCAAAGAAATCCGAGAACCCGTAATCATCCATCTCGCGCGTAAAGAGGCGATCGGCTTCCTCGGCGTCGATTTTTCGGCTGAGGTGCCATTTGCCTTTATAGGCCGTATAATAGCCTGCCTTTCGCAACATGTGTCCGAAGGTGGGAATTTTCGGAGAAAGGCTGCCGACATAGGGCGCATCGGTATTTTCGAACATGCCGTTGTCTGGCGTCGTAAGCCCGGTCATCATGACGCTTCGCGAAGATGTGCACATGGTCGCCGGGCAATAATGCTTTTTAAAGGTGACGCCTCGTCTTTGTAGCGCCTCATGTGCAGGCAGAGAGAGACCGCTGGGCCATTTCGGGCAGTAGCGCTCTTGATCCGTGAAGATGAAAAGAATATTCGGCCGCTTGGAACGCAGACGTTGAACCGCCGGCCCCGACACTTTTTGCTTTTGAGCCGCATCTGCCGAGCCCGCGAAGGCCGGCATCAATGTCGCAGTAAGCATGGTCGTAGCGGAAGAAAGCACATCGCGCCTGGTGGGCATTGTAGGCTCCGTCATATCCGCAAGTGTGGGCCCACTTTTCTGTGAGAGCCATCCACTCGTAAAGGCCGGAAAGTCGCTCTTACCTTCGGGCGACATAGCGAGAATTTCCCCGCAGGCGATCTTGATCGTGTCGATCTTTACTTGCGCTTCCGACAGCGAAGGCGCTAGCGCGCCTCACAGGGCCAGCGCAAATGTCAGCTTCTGCATTAGACTTTCCTCCTCGATGCGTCCCGCATCGCCTCATTTTGCCGCCTGGACCCGATCCGGCAAATACCAGAATGGCCGATTCACCTCTACGGCCGGCCGGCCGTCTTCGCCCGGCATCTTGCCATCCCGAATCAGCGCGGTGAGGTCGGCGCGCACAGTCGCGTCCGACAGGAAATAGCTGTGGCCGATCCAGCCGCCGCCCTGCACCGATATGAAGTCGGCGACGCCGGCGACATGCGGCGCGATTTTGATCTCGCTCGGGTCGGAGCGCGCATCGAGGAGGCCCAGCCGCAGTTGGCTACCAAACAGCATTTTTGACAGACCCAGCGCACGATCGCCGGCCGAGGAATAGACCGTGTAATGCATGTCGCCGGTTTTGAAGACGACGCTGCGCTGCGGCGCGCGCCCGAACTGCATGTCCGGATCGGACGGCACGGCCATCAACCGCGCAAAAGCCACATCGATGTCCATGTCCGGCGCCGCAAGAATGATATTGGCGACCTTGAATCGCGTCGATAGCGATTGCTGCGTGACATAGGCCTCGATGGCGAGATGCTGGAGCGCGGTCGTGAGCACATCCGTGCCGCGGCTATGCGCGACGAAATGCAGCCGCCGCACGCCCGGCGTGTCGGCGATGATGCGGATGGCCTTGCGGATGTCGGTGATGGAAAATTCGCCGGACTCGCGGTCCACATTATACCCCATAAGGATGCCGCCCGAGCCGCCCGCCGGCCAGGTCAACGCGACGCAAGTGAAGTCCTGCGGGCCGAGATCCCCGCAGATCTGCGCGGCGGATTCCACGGCGTCCTCGAAACTGTTGTTATAGCCGTGGACGAAGACGACGACCTCCTTGCGAAGGGTCTGCGCGACGCGCGTCCGCAGCGCCGACTGCATCTCGGCGACCGAACGCTCATGCGCGGCGACGGTGTCGGATTTGCGCCTGACGCCGCCGGCGACCTTCTCCAACGGATAGGGCGTCGCGGGAAAGCGGCCGATCTCGCCGGGCGGCGCGACGACAGCGCTCGCGGCCTCGGAACTGCTCACCTCCACGGCGCCATAGGCGAGATTATACGAGCGCTCCGCGCCATAGGAGAGGCTGCCGTCCTCACGGGCGGCGCGCGCACGGTCGGTCACGTAGAATACGTCGAGCGGGCGGCTATGCCCCTGCCCACCGGCGTCGCCGCCCGTGGACATGCAGCCCGCAAGGGCGAACGCGGCGGCCAGCGGAGCGCCGAAACGATTTAAACTCATGAATTTTTCCGATGGTCAGGAGGGATCCCGACGGTTGCACATCGCAGGCAAAGCGCGAAGGGGCGATCCCGGGGTCGGCCGCAAAAAGTCGCGTCGCGAGCCATGTCGAGCCAAATCTGTCTCCGAGAAAAGCGTGGGCGACTGGCTTCTAATCATGCCTAAACCGTTCTCCACGTCAAAAATAGGGAAAATACCAGCGTTCTCCCAGGTCTCTCTCTGAAATCGGAGCCAGGTCAATCCGCCACGGCTTCTTCGCGCCTGCGCCCCTGGCCTGCTCGTCCTCCAGCTCCGCCGGCTTGCCTCTTTGAGGTTCTTTGTCACCCTGTCGGTCTTGCCCGCGCCGCCAGGACAGCAGGCGGCTAACCCGGCTCAGTGGCAAGGGGTCACGCCCGCCAGGAGCGAGTAAGCGGAGCCAAATCCTTGTCGCGGGAGGAAGGCCACGGGTTGGCCGAGTTTTTGACCAAACATGCCGATCTCAAGACCAGGGATGGGCATCGGCGCGTGGTGCGCCACGGTCGCCTGCCCGAGCGAGAGATCATGACCGGCATTGGCCTCCTCGCCGTGCGGAAGCCGCGCGTGCGGGACCGGGAGACTGGCGCCGGCCGAGCGTATAAGCGTCGTATTATGTTATACATTCTACTTGATGAGGACCGAGCCTATGTTCAGCGCAGGGCCGATGCGGGAAGGCTCGGCGCACGATTGGTCGCTATGACGCGCCAGAGATTAAGGAACTCATTGCCCGCGTGAACGAAAAGTATTAACTGGCGTCGGGCGCGGCCTCCTTCCTTGCCGGCTGTATGCGATATCCTGCCCCCTCGCCTCTCTCGCGAGAGCGCGCTTTCCGCGCCGCTCTCAAAAGCCGGGACTTCGAGGTTCGAGGCCTCTTCTCAACTTCTTCATCGCGGCGCGTCGACGCGGGCAGAACCGACAGCGAACCGAGGAGACAGTCCATGCGCGTCATGGTTCTCGTGAAAGCCACGCTGGAAAGCGAGTCCGGCCTCCTGCCGTCGACCGAGCTCCTGGAGGCGATGACAAAGTTCAACGAGGAGCTGGTCAACGCCGGCGTCATGCTCGCCGGCGAGGGCCTGCAGCCCTCCTCAAGCGGTAAGCGGGTGGCGTTCAATGGCGCCGAGCGAACCGTCTATGACGGCCCGTTCGAAGAGACGACCGAGCTGGTCGCCGGCTATTGGGTCTGGGAGGTGAGGGATATGGCCGAAGCGGTCGAATGGGTGAAGCGATGCCCCAATCCCATGCCCGGCCCGAGCGAGATCGAAATACGCCCGCTCTATGAAGCGGCCGACTTTGGCGATGCATTGACTCCCGAGATTTCTGAGGCGGAAGACCGGATCCGCAAAAGACTGTCGGACGTTTAGCGACCGGGAGCCGGACGTAGCTCGCGCGCCATACAGTTCTTTGGCGCTGTTTGCGGCGAAGCATCCGCTGCGCAACGGCAGCAGCACTCGCGAAGGACAGTATGGCGGAATGACCGGGAACAAAATAGCGAATTTATGCGATAACTTACGCCAACACCGGCACGCTACGCTTCAGTTCCCGGCGCATCTTTAGCACAGAGCCTTTGTGCTCCGCTGTCTCGTTAACGAAATGCGGGGCGATCAGTTCCACAGCGACGCTTCATGATCGTCGCGCGTTGGTTGACGCCGCTCTCCGCCGCTCCGATGCGCTGAGAGCGTCGTCTGAACACAAGAAAAGCCCCGGCAACGAGGGCTGGGGTTCGCTGGGATCGATCAGGCTTGAAAGATGGATCAATATTTCGCCAGCATTGGCGCCGGAGAGCCGAAATCGAAGTGATAGTTCAGGCCCGCGCGAGCGATCACATCTTGATAGCTCACCGAGGTGATTGCAGCGTTGATGATGGCAATTGAGTTTGGCGCAGCCGGATTAATCACCGCGCTATACTGGCCGCTGACAGACTGTGAACCAAGGTCATAATAGAGAGCTTCAAGCTTAGCGCTCCAGTCTCGCGAAAACATCCATTCAGCGCCACCGCCAGCCGACCATCCAACACTGACATTATCGATGGAAGCCGTTGTTGGGGTAACTGGGTTTTCCGGATGGCCTATTTCGTGACCTGGATGCCAGTGATAGCCGCCCGTTGTGACATTTGCGTATGTATTTCCATAAGCCAAACCGCCAGTAGCAAAGAACAAGATTGTTGGGGTGGCCAAAACGCCGACGCGACCTCTCACTGTCCCCATCCAGCCGATGCCGACGGTGGGGTTCACGAGCCCGCTTTGAACATGCAGAAAGTTTTGAGACTGTTGGCCAGTGCGCCCGTGGTCTCCAGCCAAACCATACGACGACCCACTGCCTGCGATACCTGTTCCCTGGAAATCACTTTCAAAGCCAAGGATAAAATCTGCGCCAATTTTATAGTTGTAGCCAACTTGCCCGCCGCCGAAAACACCCACCCCATTGGCAATGGCGTTCCCGGCGCGATAGGGCGAAGTCCATCCAAACGGCAGGTTGTACACTCCTGCGGCCCAATCATAGACGGAATATCCACTGGTCGAAACACTAGAAGATGTATCCACCCCACCGCCTATATTGAGACCAGCGTAGATGCCCGTCCACATTGGAGGCGGCGCGTAAACCTGCGGAGGCGATTGCAATGCACGGCTTGCAGCGAAGGCCGATCCGTTCGAGAGCGCCAGCGCAATGGCAGCGCCTGCCAGAATAAAACCCTCCGTCATGACCGCTCCGTCCACCAGTATTGCTGCTCGTTCTGCGATCATTCGAGCGATCAATGTTCGTTACAAGGGTCTGGCAGTCAACGCCGCCGGTCCAACATTGCGTTCGACGATGCCTTTTTGTCGAGCTATGTTGTAAAAGCGCCACGGAAGCAAAACGCCCCGCCGTTTACATCCACGGTCGGCGAGCTGCTGTGCTCTCCCGATGTGCGGACGGTTCACGCAACATCTGTCCTGGGCCGAACTGCATTGCTGTCCTAGGTGTTTGGTCCCGCAGTATGATGGCGTAGATTCGGATGCCGTCGATCGGGATGGATTATGGGTGAGATACTTCACGGGAGCGCCCGCACGACAGAGGCGGTGCGTCGAGCGATACAGCATAGTCAAGAGAGCATAAGGGCGCTGGCCGGCCGTTACGGGATCAATCCGAAGACAGTCGCCAAA
>JBPFDX010000006.1:0-18014 GCA_051061385.1 Methylocystis sp. | reverse complement strand
CCGAAGGTCACGCAAGGCTACTGGAAGGATCCCGAAAAGACGGCGGCCGCGTTTTTCGGCGACTGGTTCCGCAGCGGCGACGTCGGCTATCTCGATGAAGACGGCTTCCTCTATCTGACCGACCGCAAGAAGGACATGATCATTTCCGGCGGCGAGAATATCGCGTCCTCTGAAGTGGAACGCGTCATCTACGAACTGCCGCAGGTGCGCGAAGTCGCCGTCATCGGCATGTCCGACGCGCGCTGGGGCGAAAAGCCTGTCGCGGTCGTGGTGCTGGCGGATGACGCCACGCTGGATTTGCCTGGTCTCACCGATCATTGCCGCGCGCACCTCGCAGGCTTCAAGGTGCCGAAGCAGTTGATCATCCGCGACAGCCTGCCACGCAATCCTTCCGGCAAAGTCCTCAAGCGCGTGCTGCGCGCCGAACTGGAATCTCACGCATGACGCATTCATCGCAAGCCGCATCCGGCAAGGTCACGAAACTCAACCGCGCCGAGCGCAACGCCTGGACCAAGCGCAGGATATTCGATGCCGCCACCAAGATCGTCGGCAAGTACGGTTACGCCGAAGCTTCCGTGGCCCGCATCACCGAGGAAGCCGGCGTCGCGCAGGGGACGTTCTACAATCACTTCGAGAACCGTCAGGAGCTGCTCGACCAGTTGCTGCCGCAGATCGGCACCGACATGGTTCATTTCATCCGCGAGCGCACCGGGACCGCGCATGCGGCAAGGCAGGAAATCGAACGCTTCGGCGCCTTCTTCGATTTCATCCGCGAAGTGCCGGAATTCCTGCGCATCCTCAACGAGGCCGAATATTTCGCACCGATCGGCTACCAGAAGCATCTCGACAATATCGCAACCGCCTATGTTCGCATCCTCCGGCGTGCCCGCCACGCCGGCGCGATCGAGGATTTCAGCGACGAGGAATTCGAAGCCATCGTCCACATGCTGATGGGTGCGCGCGGTTACCTGAGCCGCCGCTACTCCTACGCTGGCGGCATGGTCACCGCCGTGCCCGAGCATGTCATCTCCGCCTACCGGAAGCTGGTCACGCGCGGGCTCTTCACACCAGACAAGGGCAACGGTCATGACCGCTGAAGGTCTCGTCCTCGTCACCGGCGGCAGCCGCGGCATTGGCGCCGCAACGGCAACGCTTCTGGCCGAGCAGGGCCAGCGCGTAGTGGTCGTCGACATTGCGCCGGAACCGCTGGCGGGAACGCAAGCAATCTTGTGGCCAGCCTCATTCGATGTCGCGAACGAAAGCGCCGTCGTCAGCGGCATCGCCGATATCGAGGCCACGCACGGCCCGATCACCGGTCTTGTCAACGCCGCCGGTGTGTTCGGCAAGATACACCCGGTCGAGCGCGTGCGGATGGATCAATGGGATCGCGAGGTCGACATCGACCTGCGCGGCACCTTTCTGGTCGCCCGCAGCGTCGGCGTGAAGATGGCCGAACGCCGGCATGGCGCGATCGTCAATGTCGCCTCCGTAGCGGGCATGACCTCAGGCCCGATCCACGCCTATACCGCCGCGAAAGCCGGCGTCATCCAGATCACGCAAACGCTTGCCGCCGAATGGGGCAGCACCGGCGTTCGCGTCAATGCGGTCTCGCCCGGATTCACGCGCACCCTAGCGCTGGAAGCCGGCATCGCCTCGGGCGCGCTGAACAAGAGGCTCCTCGAAAGCCCGACCGCGATGAACCGATTGGTCGAACCGATCGAGGTCGCACAGGCAATCGCTTGGCTGCTGTCACCGATGAGCAGCGGCGTGACCGGAATCAACCTTCCCGTAGACGCCGGATATATCGCAGGAACCACCTGGGCCGCCTATGGCGGCTTGCGCGAAGCACCAGGCGCGTAATGAGGACATGAGCATGAATATCGAGCTGCCGCGCAAGAAACTCGACCTGTCATCGGCCATCGCCGAGGGCGATATCCGCGTGCTGCTGATGGTGCTGGTCCATATGACCGGCGATGAGCGCTGGCTGGAACCGCCCTACCGGCCCAGGCGCGATGTCCGCCTGATTCCGGATCCGCAAGCCGGCCTGCCTCCGGAAATCCAGGCCGAAATCCGCGCCGCCGTGCTGAAGCTGTTCGCAAGCGGTGTGCCAAAGCCCGTCATATCAGATCCTGGCGACGAACTGATGCTGAAGATGATGCGCGCGACACTCGGCGAGAACGTCACGCCGGAATATGCGCCGCTGATGCGCGAGGAAATGGGTTTCATCCCGCGCGAGGCACGCTGGGCCAAACCTCCATCCGGCGAAAAGCTGGCGCAGCAACATGTGCTGATCGTCGGCGCCGGTGCCTGTGCGATCGCGCTGGGCGTCGCCCTGGGCCGGCTCGGCATTCCCTACACCATCGTTGAGAAGAACGATGAGCTTGGCGGCACCTGGTATGTCAACCGCTACCCCGGCTGCGGCGTCGATACGCCGAACCATTCCTATTCCTACTCGTTCGGGGCGCGCAACCCGTGGACGCGCTATTTCGCCCAGCGCCAGGAATTGCTGGACTATCTCAAGAAGGTCGCGCTCGAATACGACATCCGAAAGCATCTCCGCCTCAACACGGAACTGACGTCGTCGCGCTGGGATGAAAGCAAACGGCGCTGGATTTCGACATTGAAGACCGCCAATGGCGAGGAGATCTTTGAATCGACCACACTCGTCAGCGCGATCGGTCAGCTCAACGATCCCTCGCCTGCGCACTTCAGGGGCGAGGAGGATTTCAAGGGCCTGACGCTGCACTCCGCTCTTTGGTCCGACCACATCAAGTTCGACGGCAAGCATGTCGCTGTGATCGGCACCGGAGCGACTGCGATGCAGCTGGTGCCATCGATCGCCGGCCGCGTGGCGTCCGTCACCGTCTATCAGCGGACCGCGCAATGGGCCCGGCCGGTTGCGGGCTATTCCGACCCCATCACCGAAGGCGCGCAGTGGCTGCTCGCGCATCTGCCGTTTTACGTGCAGTGGTATCGCTTCAACATGTTCTGGCGCTACGGCGACGGCCTGTTGCCGTTCCTGCGCAAAGACCCGAACTGGCCGCATCCCGATCGCGCCGTGAACAAGGGTAATGACCGGCATCGCGAGGAATTGACGGATTTCATTCTGTCCGAATTGAAGGATCGTCCCGATCTGATCGAGAAATGCGTTCCTACCTATCCGCCCTATGGCAAGCGCATCCTGTTGGACAATAACTGGTTCAAGACGCTGACGAAGCCGAATGTCGAACTGGTCACCGACAAGATCGATCATTTCGCGCGGGACGGCATCGTTGCCTCAGACGGCAAATTGCGGCCCGCCGATGTCATCGTGATTTCGACCGGCTTCAAGGTCACGGAGATGGCGGCGCGTCTCAACATCAGTGGGCGTGACGGCAAGAATCTCAAGACAGCGTGGGCCAACGATAATCCGACCGCTTATCTCGGCCTTACCGTGCCGGACTTTCCGAATTTCTTCGTGATGCTTGGTCCCAATTCAGGCCCCGCGCATGGCGGCAGCGTGATCTTCCAGTCGGAATGCCAGAGCCGCTACATCTCGGCTTGCCTCGTCGAAATGATCGAGCAGGACATCGCCGCCATCGATGTTCGTCCGGAAGCGCACGACCAGTACATCCGGAAGGTCGATGCCGAGCATGAGCAATTGATCTGGACCCACCCAGGCATGACGACCTACTACCGCAACAGCCAAGGCCGCGTCTTCTCGGCAATGCCATGGCGGTTCGTGGATTATTGGGCCATGACCCACGATCCCAATCTGCACGACTACCGTCAGACCAAAGCCTGACATTGTTCCCGGGAACCCTGGGCATAAAGTGCCCTTGGGATAGCTTGACACCCGCCTATATCTGCCGCAGCATTTCTCATGCTGCACCTAGCGGGGTTACGGAGTATCGGCTCCCTGCTCTGCAGGCATTGACGCCCTCGGTCATACGATCAAGGCGCCACGCAGCAGGAGCGGACGTAAGTCCGTTGGCCCACACTTGGAGAGGAGCATGACGCCGCCGGATCAGACCGGTGACCTTGCTCAGCGCAAGGTCCGGGCGCGGTTGAGGTCATAAGCAGCTGCCAGCCTCATTGCGCCATCAACAATATGCACATATCCGCAGGACTGGAGCGCAAAGGCCACGCGCTTGCCGGATCCTGAGACAATACTGGTGTCTACCAGAAATCCTTCGCCTATAACGAAGATGTCGGGCCCCGCGATGCTCTAATGCACCGGGGCCCATTCGTTTTTGGAACGGCAAAACCGCGCCGGCATAGTTCCATGCTTTATTCGGATCGAGGATAATGACTCGATCGAACAAGGAGACGTCATGGATAGACCGCGCGTACGCGTCTACACCGATTACAAGAGTCCCTATGCGTTCGTCGCCAACACGCGGCTGTTTGAGCTCGAGGAAAAATACAGCGTCGAACTCGAATGGCTGCCCTATACGCTGCGCGTCGCCGAGTTCATGGGCACCGTAGAGGAGCGTACGCCGCATTTCTGGCGCAAGGTGCGCTACGCCTACATGGACGCGCGGCGCTACGCCAATGCACAGGGCCTTACCATGAAAGGACCGCGGCGCATCTATGATGCCTTCTATTCCAGCGCTGGCATGCTGTTCGCGCAGCGTCACGGCTTGTTCCGGCCTTATCATGACACGGTGTTCCGGCGCTTCTGGAACCACGACCTTGAAATTGACGAGCTGTCGGATATTTCGGGCGTGATCGCCTCGATCGGCGGCTCGGCGAACGAATTCGAAGCCTATGTCCACGGCCCTGCGCGGGCAGAACATGACCGCATCATCGATGAAGCCGAAGCGCTTGGCGTATTTGGCGTGCCGACGATGGTCTTCAACGGCGAATTATTCTGGGGCGGCGATCGCATTGACATGTTGATCGAGCGCATCAAGAATCCCGAGTCAGTAGCGGCAGCGCTGGGCAGCAGGTACCGGAAGTCCGAAGCCTGAGCGCCTAGCCCGGGATCAAATGCTCCCAGCACCTCGTGCGCTCCAGCACCGGCTGCAACGCAGCCCTGCTCTCCGCATCGAGCGCTGCAAACTTTCCACGAAGCTGTTGCAGGCACTTCACCTGATACTTGAACGGCGCCAGCGCATAAGGCAGGCCCCAGACTGTGATCTCCAGCCGGTCGAGCCCTTTCGCCAGCGCCTCGGCGTTAGCGACGAGAAACGGCAGATAGAGTTCGCCGGCAATGTTCAACAGCGCCTCGGCCAAGCCACCGAGCGCCCGTTCCCGCGGATACCACTCGCCCTCCACGCCGGAGGCGTCGTCCAGCCGCCGCACCCAGTGATCGGTGAACGGTGCGTTTGCGCGCATGATGCGCATCGGCGTCGGGTCGGTCGCCATTTCGCTGAGCTGCCCGGACCAGGCGAAGTCGGCAAGCGATGGGCGGCTGCCGAACAGATAGTTATTCATGCCGACATGCGGCTCGAATGCCGCAAGTATTCTCAGGTAGCTCTCTTCCAGCAGCGGCTTGTTTTCCGCGGTCGCACCGAGAATGACCATCCGCGAAATCTGCCGCTGGCGGAAATGCTCGATTTCCTCCGGGCTGCCCGCGGCCGCCTCCGACACCGACCATTCTTCTCCGGCCCAGCGCGAAACATAGGCCTGATCTTCGGGATCCCACCAGCGATAGAGAAACAGCGGCTTGACGGCCCATTCGTCAGCAAGGTCTTCCAGCAGATCGCAAACCAACGCGACCGCCTTGTCGTCGGGAATGACGGACCGTTTCTTGTGACGGCTCTCCAGATCGTAGGCCAGCGTCGTGGTCTCGCCGCGATAGGTGCCATCTGGATATTGCAGCACCGGAATCAAATTGGGCCGCAAATGCTCGGTCGCCTTCCGCAGCGCCTTGGTCATGATGACCCAGTCGAAAGGAATTCTCCGGTAGCGCAGCAACGCGCGCAATTTGATGGCATAAGGCGACGCGGTCGAGCCGATCAGCCGGTAGCGTGCTTCGGTCATGGTATTCACCTCGTCTCATGCCATAGCGCATTCGAATTTCACCCGCCAGACCTGCAATAACGCCCGCAGTGCTCGCCTTGCGGCGCGGCGAATTTTGCAGCTATCCTGCCCGCCAATGAGTGGGCCCCGCCCGGCCCAACAATCCGCAGCCATAGAGAAACGCCATGAATCCTCCCGTCAGTTCGCCCGCCATCAAGGTCGTAAAATCGGTTCGCGAACAGGTGAGCGCAGAGGAATGGCAGACGCGGGTTGATCTCGCGGCCTGCTACCGCCTCACGGCGATGTACGGAATGACCGAGATGGTCGCCAACCACATCTCCTGCCGGGTGCCGGGGACGCACGACCAGTTCCTGATCAACCCTTACGGGATGCTCTACGAGGAAATCGACGCCTCGTGCCTGATCAAGGTCGATGTCGAAGGCAACACGCTGTTCAACGCGTCCGACTACGACGTCAACGTCGCCGGTTTCGTCATTCACAGCGCGATTCACATGGCCAAGCACGACATGGATTGCGTGGCGCATACGCACACGCCGGCCGGCATGGCCGTCTCGGCGATGGAATGCGGGCTGCTCCCGCTGGGGCAGACTTCGATGCGATTTCTTCACATCGCCTATCACGACTTCGAAGGCATCGCCGACAACGTCGATGAGCGCGAGCGGTTGGTGAGAGACCTCGGCGACCACGAAGCCATGATCCTGCGCAATCATGGCCTGCTCGTCGTTGGCCGAACGGTGCCGGCAGCGTTCAACGTGCTGTTCCGCCTTGAGCGGGCCTGCCAGGTGCAGGTCATGGCGTTGTCCTGCAACACCAAGCTGACTTACCCGCCGCAGAACATCCTCGAAGACACCTACGAGAGGATGCTGCCGAAACCCGGGCGCAGCGCCCGAAACGGCGACCTGGCCTGGCCGGCGCTGCTGCGCAAGCTCGACCGCACCGATCCGTCGTACCGGAACTGAGTTCGGCGCCATATCGCCCAAGGGCTGGGTAAGACAAATCTAGGGCGGGCGAATTGAGTTCGTCCGGCTTTCGATTGTGACGGCCGATGCGCCGTCATTATCCTGCCATCGAAAACTTGTCGGCTGGCGTGTTGTTTTGCTTCCTGCAGAATTGAACGCGGGGACTTGTTGTCCGCTTTCGAGGCCAGCCCGACACACGATGTTTTCCGGTCCGCCCTCCCGCTCCAAATCCATCACCGAATCTAATTAACAGCAGAACCCTCTCCGGTTGGATGGTTTGAAGTTGCGCATTTAGATTATCGCTTTGTTAAAGGATGTCTCGCTTTATATCCGCAATCTGGAATTGAAATACCAAAATAAGAAAAAGCTGCATGCCCGATCCCATCTCTGTTCAGGCGTTCCGGCACAGCGAACCCGGTTCCCCCTCTCAAAGTCGCTCCGTCCCGGACATTGACGCGCTGGTTCGCAACAGCCGCATCATCTGGGGTGCGATCGCCGCGATGGCGGTTGCGACGATCGTCGGGTTTCGGATGGCCAACCTTTCGCTCGCGTGGACGAGCGGGGGAACCTTCTTGATATGCGTCGTGGTCTTCCTGGCTGTATCCAGCTTCTACCGCCGATTTCGGCCCGACCCCTCGATCACGTTCGGTACGGAATGCTGCGTGCAGCTTGCGCTCGTTTTGTCGCTAGGCTGTGCGCTGTCCTACCCGTTGGCGGCAGCGGGATTTCCGTATCGTGATGCCGCGTTGAATGCAGCTGACACGTGGATGGGACTCGATTGGCGAGCCTATCTCCATTTCATCAACAACCGTCCGCTCCTCGGCACGTTGATGCACCTCGCCTACAGTTCGATGATATTCCAGTTGCTCTTACTAATCGTGAGCCTCGCCGCCCCGTCACGATTGGTGCGGCTGCAGCAATATATCTTCGCCACCGCCCTGGCGCTCTCTGTCACGCTCGTCGTGTTCGCGTTCATTCCCGCCGGCGGGATTTACAGTTTTCTTAAGATCCAGCCGGATGAGTTCGCAAACCTGTCGCCGATCATGACCACCGATCAAATCCTCCGTCTCGATGCACTGCGCTCAGGCGAGCACAGGGTCGTCAGTGAAATGGCGGGCCTCATCACCTTCCCGAGCTTCCACGCTGTGTGGGCAATCCTGTTTATGTGGGGATTCTACCCGGTCAAGCAGTTGCGCTTCGGCGCGATCTATTTGAACCTGCTTGTAATTGCATCGACGCCGATCCAGGGGGCTCATTACTTCATCGACCTCTTTGGCGGCGCAGTTGTCGCTGCGATCGCGATCTACGGCGCCACCCGACTTATGCGTCCGGCTCGTTCGCAAACCACCACGATCTCGGCGGAGCCAACTGTACCGAGCAGCATTGGAAACCAAAGTTCCACCAGAAATATTGCGGAAGATGAGAGGGCTTGTGAGTATGGAAGCCATCACACTACGGCTAGCCGGCCACGGCCGACGCGCCGACTAATACATTCGTAGAGCCAGGCAGCCAGGTTCCCGCACGGTCTTTGGGCGCGTCGAAAATGGGCGTGCGGGAGGCCCCGACTGGTCAGGACGGCGTATCCCGCAACCTCCTGAAGAACGCCCGCACCTCCCCAACGAACAACTCAGGCTGCTCGAACGCAGCGAAGTGGCCGCCTTTCGGCATTTCGCTCCAGCGCCGGATATTCGTGTAGCTCGCTTCCATCCACTTTCGCACCGGCGTGACGATCTCCCTGGGGAAGACGGCAACGCCGGTCGGAATCGTCACCTTGTGGGGCGTGCGGCGCTTCGGCCCAAAACTCTCCCAATACAGCCGGGCCGACGAGGCGGCGCTCGCGGTCACCCAGTACAGCATGACGTTGTCGAGCAGCTCGTCGCGGCCGAGGATGTTCTCGGGGTGGCCGTCGCAATCGGTCCAGGCCCAGAATTTTTCCAGTATCCACGCCGCCTGCCCGCTCGGCGAATCCGTCAGGGCGTAACCGAGAGTCTGCGGCCGGGTCGATTGCTGCTTGGAATAGCCGGAATCCCAGTCGGCGTAATATTTGATCCCCTCGAGCGCCCGCGCCTCCTCGCGCGTCGGCTGTCCCTCCACGTTGGGACGCGCGCCCATCGCGAGCGTGATGTGAATGCCGAGACAATGTTCGGCGTCCTGCGCGCCAAGGGCGGTTGTGACCGCAGATCCCCAATCGCCGCCCTGGGCGCCGTAACGTGCATATCCAAGGCGGTCCATCAGCATTGCCCAGCTCGACGCAATGCGATCGACGCCCCAGCCGGTGGCTGCCGGCTTGGCCGAAAAACCGAAGCCCGGCAATGACGGGCAAACGACGTGAAAGGCATCCGCCGCGTTGCCGCCATGTGCGGTCGGATCGGTCAGCGGTTCGATCACCTTGTGAAACTCGACCACCGAACCGGGCAAGCCATGGGTGATGATCAGCGGCATCGCTTCCGGATGCGACGAACGGACGTGCAGGAAATGAATGTCGAGCCCGTCAATCGCGGTCGTGAACTGCGCAAAGCGATTGAGGCGTGCTTCGCGCTTGCACCAGTCGTAGTCCTCGGCCCAGTAGCGGCAGATCTCCCTGATCCACTTCAGCGGGGCGCCCTGACTCCAGTCATCGACCAGTTCCGCTTCCGGCCAGCGCGTCCTGCGCAACCGCAACTTCAAATCGTCGAGCACATCGTCACCAACCGAAATACGATGAGGCTTGATTTCAGCGCTCATGGAGACCCTCTCGATGCTGAAGCCGGGACCGCGGCGCCGACTTCACAAGCGTGAAGTCATCCGAGCGAGCTTGATATCACGGCAAGCGCGAATTGCACCAGCGACACGAGCGTTAGCGCAGGTTGGTGCTTGCCGTGAGCGTGCATTCACGGCGCGGTTTCTGGGCCGGGGCACGGTCACCACCATCGGGACTGCACCGGTAACGAATGAAGTTTCATCCGAAACCAGGAACAGACAGCAGGAAGCGATCTCCAGCGGGATCGCGATTCTCCGCAATGCGATTCGCTCCTTCAGATCATCAGTCAGCTGGCCCGACTTACGCCGCCAGGATTTTTTCGGGCACCGCCGCCGGCAAATTCTGGCTGTCGGCAACCGCGCGGTTGGCGATCTGTCCACGATGCACGTTGAGTCCGGCACGCAGATGCGGGTCCTCGATCAGCGCGCGAATACCCTTCTCGGCCAATGCAAGACCGAACGGCAGCGTGGCATTGTTAAGTGCATGGCTCGACGTGACAGGCACGGCGCCCGGCATGTTGGCGACGCAGTAATGCACGATTTCATCGACAAGATAGGTCGGCGCCTGATGGGTGGTCGGCCGCGACGTCTCGAAGCAGCCGCCCTGGTCGATCGCGACGTCGACCAGCACCGCGCGGTGTTTCATGCGGGCGAGATGCGCGCGGGAGACAAGCTTCGGCGCGCTGGCGCCCGGCACCAGCACGGCGCCAATGACGACATCGGCGCCGATAACTTCCTCTTCGATAGCCTCCAGGGTGGCGTAGCGCGTGCGAACGCGTCCCAGGAACATCTCGTCGAGGACTCGAAGGCGTGGCAACGAGCGGTCCAGGATGACGATATCGGCGCCGAGGCCAGCCGCCATTCGCGCCGCGTGCGTGCCGACCACGCCGCCACCGATCACGGCGATCCTGCTCGGCGCCACGCCGGGCACGCCGCCGATCAGCTTGCCGATGCCGTCAGCCGATTTTCTTAAGGCAGCGCCCGCCGCCTCGATCGCCAGCCGTCCCGCCACCTCGCTCATCGGCGCAAGGAGCGGGAGCCCGCCATGGGCGTCAGTCACCGTCTCGTAGGCGATCGCGGTGCAGCCGGAGGCCAGAAGCCCTTTGGTCTGCGCCGTGTCCGGCGCAAGGTGCAAATAGGTGAAGAGGATCTGATTCTCGCGAAGCTGGCGCCATTCCGTCGGCTGCGGCTCCTTGACCTTGACCACCATGTCAGCGGTCGCAAAGATCTCTTCTGCTGTGTCTACGATCGCCGCGCCGGCCGAACGGTAGATCTCATCGCTCGCGCCAATGCCGAGCCCGGCGCCCCGCTCGACGATCACGCCATGGCCCCGCATCACATATTCCCGCACCGAAGCCGGCGTCAGGCCAACGCGATATTCCTCGACCTTGATCTCCTTGGGGACACCGATCCGCATGGGCTTGCTCCTGCGTTGGAAGCTGCTGTCCAGTGAGAGAAAGGACCTCGGAACCGGCAACGCTTCTCTGCGAGTTGCGGCTTGCCGGGAGCGATTTGCGCATGTATTCTGCGTTTTGGCACCATAAATTAGCGACTTATAGCGTGATTGAGCTGGATCGCATTGATCTTCGGATTCTAGCCGAGCTGCTCTCTGACGCCCGGGCAAGCCAGATCGAGCTCGCCGAAAAGGTCGGATTGTCGCCGACCGCCTGCGCGCGCCGGATCCGTCAACTCGAGGACGCCGGCATCATTCGCGGCTATCGGGCTGATCTCGAACCGACTGCGCTCGGACTCGTCACGACTGTTGTCGTCACCATCACGTTGGAGAAGCAGAGCGAGGATTATCTCGCCGCGTTCGAAGCGGCGATCGCCCGCTGTCCGGATGTCGTGTCCTGCCACCTGATGTCGGGCAGCGATGACTATCATTTGCAGGTGATCGCGCGCGACATCGCGGACTTCGAGCGCATCCACAAGCAGCATCTTTCGCGAATGCCCGGCGTCGCGCGCATCCATTCAAGCTTTGCGATGCGTGAAGTGGTCCGCAGAGCAATCCCCGAAACGGCGTTAAGACGATTCAGCATCTAAAGCGATTCGGCTGAACTGTAGAACGCGACCGGTTCCGGCGCTGGCTATATCGCCAAGTTCTTGAAAGGCTTGGTGGGCGCACCAGGGCTCGAACCTGGGACCCGCTGATTAAGAGTCAGCTGCTCTACCAACTGAGCTATGCGCCCGGAACTTGGTCCGGAAAACCTTCGTAAGAGGGCGTCGTTTAGCAAAGCGACCCCGGGATGTCCAGCAAGCCGAAGCGAGTTTTCCCGGGCTTTGGCTGACCGCCGGAACGGCGAAAAGCCGCTGGATTTCAGCGGCTTCTGCCGGTGCGCGCGCCGACTTTGGCGTTTGGACGTTCAGAGCCGCTCAGGCCCGCCCCGGTCCGGCCCGCCGTCCCGGTCGTAACGATTCCGGTCGTAGCCGCGATCCCGGTCGCCATCGTCGCGATCCCGGTCCATGCCCATCCCGTGGCCGTGTCCGCGGTGCCGCCAGCCTCCCATACCGCCGAACCGGCGATCCATGCGGGTCAGGACCGCCAACCGGCGCTTCTGACCGTCATCCAAGGTCTTGTAGAGCGGGTCGGCCGCGTCGGCGATCTTCTTCAGGGCGGCGGCCATGGTCGCCATGGTGTCGGCGCGGTCGCGCAGGCGCGTCATGGGATCAGGCTTTTGCTCGTCCGAATCGTCCCGCCGCGCATTCATCCGCGCATTGGCGCGATCGATCCGCAGCTTGGCGAATTCCCGCACCGCGGCCTCGACCGGCGGCCACAGCTTTTCCTGGTCAGCCGTCAGCTTGAGGCCGGCATGCACGGCTGCGATCCGCGCGTCGGCATAGGCCGCCCTGTCCTCCGGATTCATCCGCATATGACCGTAGCCCCAATGACGGTGCTGGGCATAGACGGCGGTTGAACCGGCGATAGCGAGTACCGCGACTGCGGCGATGGCAAACTTCCTCATGCGAGCCTCCTTGAAAAGGTTGCCTGAAGATGGGCCCGCGTCAGCCGGCAATCAACTTACCGATTTGAAAGAGAGGTCTCCCTTACCAAGATGTAATCTCGGTCAAATTGATCCATGGCAATGCGCGCTGGCTACAGCATACCCAACGCACGCGGCAGCCACAGCGAGATTTCCGGCACATAGGTTACGACACCGAGGAAGAGCAGCATGGTCAGAAGCCACGGCCACACCGCGATCGTCAACTCGGTGATGCCCATCTTGGCGATGCCGGAGGCCACATAGAGATTGAGTCCGACCGGCGGATGGCACATGCCGACCTCCATGTTGACGACCATCAGGATGCCGAGATGCACCGGATGGATGCCGAGATTGACCGCCACCGGAAACAGGATGGGCGCCATGATCAGGACGATCGAGGACGGCTCCATCACGTTGCCCGCGATCAGCAGCAGCACGTTGACGATCAAGAGGAAGATGATCCAGTCGACCCCGACCGAGCTAATCCACGCCGCGATCTGCTGCGGGATGTTCTCGTTCGCCATCAGGAACGAGAACAGCACGGCATTGGTGATGATGTAGAGGATCATCGCGCTCATATTGGCGGAGCCGAGCAGCACTCGCGGCACGTCCTTCAGCGACATGTCGCGATAGACGAATACCGCGATGACGAAGGCGTAGACCGCGCTGATGGCAGCCGCTTCCGTCGGCGTGAACAGGCCGGCATAGATGCCGCCCAGCACGATCAGGATCAGCAGCAATCCCCACATGCACTTCTGGAACGCGACAAACCGCTCGGTCCAGCTTGCGCGTGGCAGCCTCGGATAGTCGTTCTTCCAGGCGCGGTAGAAGGTCGTCAGCCCCAGCAGCGACGCCAGCATGATGCCGGGGATGACGCCGGCCATGAACATCTGGCCGACGGAGGCCGACGAGACGCGTTGGCCGGCCGGATCGAGCGCAATGCTGCCGCCGGTTGCGACGCAGTAAATCACCATCACGATCGAGGGCGGAATCAGGATGCCGAGCGCACCCGATGTGGTGATGACGCCGGCGCCGAAGCGCTTGGGGAACCCCTGCTTGACCATCGCCGGCAGCATGATCGCGCCGATCGCAATCACGGTCGCCGGCGACGAGCCGGACACCGCGGCAAACAGCGCGCAAGCCATCACGCCCGCAAGGCCAAGACCACCATACCAGTGGCCAACCATCGAGGTTGCGAAATTGATCATGCGGCGCGCGACGCCGCCATGGGTCAGGAAGTTCCCGGCCAGGATGAAGAACGGGATCGCCATGATCTCGAAATTGTCGATGCCGGTGAAAAGCTTCAGCGCCACCGACTCGGTCGGGACATTCGTCATCGTGTAGATGAAGGTCAGCACCGTCATGCCGAGCGCGATGGAGATCGGCATGCCCGTCAGCATCAGCGCAATCAGCAGTCCGAAGATGAATACGCTGATCATCGCGTCACCTCCGCAACCCCGGCGCCAGGCGCATCGACGTCGACACCCTCGACATGCGCATGGTCATGATGCGGCAGCTCACCCGTGAAGAAGTAGTGGTAGGCGACCTGCAGGAAGCGGAAGCACATCAGATAGGAGCCGAGCGGGATGCAGAGATAGATGAACCAGCTTGGGATCTCGAGATCAGGCGAGACCTGGTCGGTATACATCAGTCCGATCACGAATTTCGCACCCATGGTGCCGATCACGGCGGTGAAGAACGCGCCGCAGAACAGCCCGAACAACACGACCGCATTGCGCCAGGGCGACCTGAGCTGGTTCACCACCACGTCGACGCCGACATGGATGCCGGTGCGCACGCCGTAGGCTGCGCCGAACTTGGCCACCCACACGAACATGTAGATGCACAATTCCTGCGCCCAGGACAGGTTGATCGGGAACAGGATCGGATACAGGATGGGAATGCCGATGAGATAGCGGTGCATCACCGCCAGGAAAATAATTGATGTCGCGAGCCCCATCAGCGTCGCGATCAATATCTCCTCAAGCCGATCGAGGATGCGAAGCAGCATCAACTTCCCCCTGAAAGGTCGGCCTTTTTGTCACGGCCTGACCCTGCGCCATTCCTGGCTGCGTCCGTTTGCGGCCGCAGTCCCCTACGCACTGATAGCATAGTTCGGACAATAAAAAGGGCTTCCGTGCCGAAACACGGAAGCCCTCAACGCTATTTAGTTGGTCGCGCCCCTCGTCTCCTTGAGGAACTCGTCGATCACGGACTGGCCAACGCGCTTGGCGACATCCTTGTAGACCGGCTCCAGGGCCTTGCGCATGGCGGCATCCTGTTCCGGCGTCAGCTTCACGATCTCGCTCTTGCCGGTTTTCTTGATCTCCGCAAGCGCGTCGTCGTTTTCTTTCTGCGACTGGCCGTTGCCATAGGCGGTGGCCTCCTTCATGGCCTTGTCCAACTGGGCACGAATGTCCGCCGGAATGCCATCCCAGAACTTCTTGTTCACGACCACGATGTAGCCGATATAGCCGTGATTGGTTTCGGTGATGTACTTCTGCACTTCATGCATTTTCTGGGTGTAGATGTTCGACCAGGTGTTTTCCTGGCCGTCCACCACGCCGGTCTGCAGCGCCTGATAGACTTCGGAGAACGCCATCACCTGCGGAATCGCGCCCAGTGTGCGGAATTGGGCTTCCAGAACCTTGGAAGACTGAATGCGGAACTTCAAGCCCTTGTAGTCGTCAGGCGCCACCAGCTTCTTGTTGGCGCTCATCATCTTGAAGCCGTTGTCCCAGTAGGCGAGACCGGTCATTCCCTTGGCATCGAGCAGCTTCAGCAGCTTGGCGCCGAGCGGTCCGTCCGTAACCTTACGGAGCGCCTTGGTATCCGGAATGACGTATGGCAGATCGAACACCTCGAATTCCTTGACGCCGATCGGCCCGAACTTGGCGTTCGAGGGCGCCAACATCTGCACCGCGCCGAGCTGCAGTGCTTCCAGCTCTTCCTTGTCCTTGTACAGCTGTGAGTTCGGATAGACTTCGACCTTGACCTTGCCGTTGGTATATTTTTCGGCCAGTTCCTTAAACTTCTCGGACGCCAGACCCTTCGGCGTGTTGGTCGCCACCACGTGGCTGAACTTGATGACGATAGGCGACTGCGCCGCAGCCGGACCGGCCAGAGTCAATGCCGCGATCGATGCCGCAGCCAAAATTAGCTTATGCATGTATCCTCCCTCATAATTTTTGCGGAGCGCGAACAAAACGGCTCCGAAGCTTGCATGCCAGCCGACCAATACAGAGAAGCCGGCCGAATTGCCATTGCCCGTTAGCAGGGGCCGCCGCATAAACTTTGCTGCACTGCAAAAACTACATTCCTTCTAGCAGCGGCGCAGGCCTTGTTTGGAGGCCATCCTTGTTAACGGACCCTGTGCCGTACTTCCTCGGGCAGTCCAATAGCAGTTGGCTAGTGGCGAATTCGCCGGAGCAGAACGCGGGATATGACTTCACGATCTCGCGGCATGTTTAGCCCGAGGTTTGCATCTTCGTTGTCCCTCCTCGAGAACAGAGGGCGCAGAGAAGACCGGGTGCGCGCTGCACCCGCGGTCTCGCGTGCAAATGCACACGGCAAAAACGCACACGAGCATACAGGTTCAGCGGGAGCATCCCGGCCTTCCCTGCGCAATGGCTTTACGGCTTATAACGCGCTCTCCCCGGTGATCGAGCTTATTTGTCACCGTCATCCCTAAGAAGCTTGCTTCTCAAGAACTTGACGCCAGCTTCGGGCGCCAGGACCACACGACTTCGCCGTACGCGTCACGCGCGTTCGTCTTCTCGCGCTTGTCGCGTCCACCGCGTCCTGCCCCAACGTTCGTGACGATGGCCAACGCCCCTCTTTGTGGGACAGGATGTCGGAAGTTTCAGCATTGATTTGCCCGACGACGGAAGCGGAATATTTTTGCGCGAAGGACTGGACATCGCGACATCAGAGACGAAGCTGATTTGCCCGACAGGCAGTTTTAAGAGCGTCAGCTCAACTCCAACCGTCATTGCGAGCGCAAGCGAAGCAATCCATCTCACGGCATGAAGAAAGAATGGATTGCTTCGTCGCTTTCGCTCCTCGCAATGACGGAACAACCCATTTTCTTCGTCATTCCGGCGCGTGTGCAGCAACGAGCTATGATGTGCAATTGCACATCAGAGAATCCATCGGGCCACAAGCATGCGTTTAAATGGATTCTCCGATGTGCAATTGCACATGGTAGTTCGCGCCAAGAGGCGCGCCCTCAGGTGCGCAATTGCGCACCGGGGAATGACGGAGAGAGAAGGCCCGCGCTCAGATGCCGCGGCCCCAATAGCCACACCAACGATGCGTGTTCCATTCGATGTTCTGTTCGTAACCCTGCAGCGTCGCATACTGCGGCAGCCCCACTTCCTTGGTGGCCGGATCGAAACATTTGCCCGCGTCCGAGGCTTTTTTCACCTCAGTGGAAAGCTCCGTCATGAAGGCAAGCTGCTGCTCCATGTCCTGCCTGGTGCCGAGCCGGCCGCCGGGACCGGGATGACCGGGGATCTGACGCTCCCATCCCAGCGCCAGCGTCCGCTTCAGCGAGGCTTCCCATTCGACCGGATAGGAATCGTTCACGGCCAGCCGCGAAGGCACGGCGCCGAGCGTATTGAAGTCCACCGCGAACAGGATCTTCTCCTTGGGCAGCAGCATCACGAGCGATGAATCGGAATGATTGCGTCCGGTGTAGATCAGCTCAAGCGTGGTGGCCCCGAGCTTGATCGTGCGTTTCTCGTCCACGACCTGATCGGGAATAACGACGAAGGCAGGCTTTAGCGCCATCAGCCGCTCCTTGGCGCGGCGATGCGCAACCACGACAGCTCCGGCGTCCTTGAACGGCTTGCCGCCGGCGATGTGATCATAATGATGGTGGCTGTAGACCAGGTACTTGATCGGCACCCGCGTGATCTTCCTGACTTCGTCGAGATAGGTCTTCGCCGCCTCCGGACGGCCGTAACTGATCGGATCGGTGACAATCACGCCTGCCGGCGTGACGACAAACATCGCCTGATGATTCTGATAGCGGAAGATATAGACGTTATCGGTGCCCTCGACCTTGGTGGTCGCGAACAGGGGCGGCGCGGCTGCCGGAGCTGGTGTCGGTGTCTGGGCCCGGGAGATACCGGCAAGACCGGTGACGACGGTCGCCGCGAGAAGTGCAACGCTGGTTCTGCTGTACATATTGAATTCCTCCCGCTGGACTAACACTCCGATCCTGGCAAAATTCCCCGGACAGGTCATTTCCAGTTTCGCGCGGCTTGTTCGCGGCGAAGCGACGTTCGGGGGATGGCTGCCTTTCGCCAGCGGCAAATTCTGCACACACACACACACACACACACACACACCCAAGATCAGAACC
>JBPFDX010000005.1:0-12476 GCA_051061385.1 Methylocystis sp. | reverse complement strand
GATCGTGGCGATTGGCCCGTTCATGATCATCCCGAACGTCGGCCTGAATGAGTGGGGCCACACGTTCTGGTTCATGGAAGAGCTGTTCGTTGCGCCGCTGCACTGGGGCTTCGTGTTCTTCGGCTGGATGGCGCTTGGCGTATTCGGCGTCGTGCTTCAGCTGCTGATCAACATTCAGCGTCTGATCGGTCAGGAAGGCGTCGCCCTCCTGACCGAGTAATCGAGACCCGCGCCGCCCGCTTCGCGGCGGGCGGCGTCAATTAAACGAATAACTCGGGAGGTCCTATGCTCGTCGCCATGCTGCTGTTGGCTGCGGCGCTCTCGCCGCTCTGCTTCGTCTATGCTGCGCCGCGTCGCATTCCGCAGCGCGCCCGCTGCGAAGCCCTCGCGTCCCGCTGCCGGAAAAACTGATTCGCTGTTGAGGGGAGGCCGCCGGATTCGCCCGAAGCGCAGCCGGCGGCCCTGTCGTCGCCGCCGTTAGCCATTTAACGGTAGAAGTCGCTCCACGCCGCATTGTCTTGCTTTTTACGCTGAACTAGATCGTCAATGGCGGCGCGCCGAGATCCGCGCGCAAAATAGGAGAGGCCAATGAATGATCTTCTCGTGATTGCATTTCCCTCGGAAGAAAAGGCCGAGGAAGTTCGGCAGAAGCTTTTCAGCATGCAGAAGGAATATTTGATCGAGCTCGGCGATGCGGTCGTCGCCGTAAAGAACGCGGATGGCGCGATAAAGCTTAATCAGCTCTTCAACACCACGGCCCTCGGCGGTGTCTCCGGCGCGTTCTGGGGCGCGCTGATCGGATTGATCTTCATGATGCCGCTCGCTGGCGCGGCGATCGGCGCCGGCGCTGGCGCGGTCTCCGGCGCCCTGACGGACTTCGGCATCGACGACAAATTCATGAAGGACGTCGCCGCCGCGATCCCGCCCGGCGGCGCCGCACTGTTCCTGCTCGTGCGCAAGATGACGACGGATAAGGTTCTCGAAGGGCTGAAAGGAGTCGGCGGCGTCGTGCTGCGGACGTCGTTCGAGAAGTCCAAAGAAGATGCGATCCGCGCCGCGCTCACGGCGCAGCCGGCATCCGCTTGACGCAATTGCGCGCCGAAGGGTTTTCGGCGCGCATCCTTAGACGGTCTCCTCGGCCTCGCTCGCCTTTCGACGATGCGCGTGCATCGTGACGTAGATGCTGGCGACGATGAAGCCGATGCCGAGCACGGAGACGAGAATGAACAGCGACGAGCGCTGAATGATCGCCACCAGCGGCACGAAGAGCCCGAGGATGACTCCGACGACGCAGATCTGCCACGCGGCTGCGTGAACGCCGGCGACGAAGGTCGCGACGGCGAGCAGCACCATCAGATTGAGCCCGGCCGCGTTGACGTCGATCAGTTTTCGCAGCGGCGGCGAATAGATCAGCCACATGCCGAAGAGAAACGCCGCCCAGTGCAGCACCTGCGTCCAGACGAGCCGCGTGCGCTCATGCGTCGTTTCCGTATGGCGCCAGCCGACATAAATGCAAATCGCGCAATAGAGCGGCGTCAGAAACTCCCAGTAGTAGGCGACGGGCTGACCCGTGAAGGTGACGAGGCCGATGCCGAGCACGGCCGTCGACAGCATCACGATATAGGGCAGGTCGATTTTAAGGACGTCGAGGAAAAGAATGCCCGGCGGCTGGGTCCTGATCTCTTCCATGCCATGCTCGAGCGCGGTCGCCCAGCTCTCATTATGCGGCGACGGTTCAGGCAAATGGGGCTCGGCCGGGTCCGGGCTATTGGACATGAGCAATTTCCTCGCTGGTTCGGGCGCTGAACGATGCCGCGGCGTTTGGTCCCGCCTTGTCCGACGCGCCTGTTGGCCGAAATAGAAGGTCAAGATAGTTCGTGCGCGCGAGGCGAGCAACCAGCGAGGCGTGAGCTCGATCGGCTTCCGCCGGCTAGGCCGTCTCGGGCGGCCGGCGAATATATTTGGAAATCCCTAAGGCTGCGCGATCGTCACTCTCTTCCTGTTGTCATGGCGGCGTCACACGTCCGCCGACAAAAGTTAGATTGGACGCAGCAAATTCCTGCTTGTCCAATATACTCGGCCCGAGTGGAAAGAGAGCCAGATGGGAGCGCTCATGCCCAAAGCTGACGGCGCGGCGGCGATCATCACGGTCGACGGCCTGGAGCGCTTGCTGGAGGCGATTCGCGCGCGGGGGTATCGCGCCATCGGGCCGACGCTGCAAAATCAGGCGATCCTCTACGACGACATCGAATCGCTCGACGACCTGCCGCGCGGATGGACGGATGAGCAGGACGGCGGCCGCTACCGATTAGCGAGACGCGACGATCAGGCGCTCTTTGGCTATTCGGTCGGGCCGCAATCGTGGAAAAAATTTCTGCACGCGCCGAAGCTGCGGCTTTGGACGGCGGAACGTCAGGGCGAGGACGTCATCGTCGCGCCCGAAGCGCCGCCCGATGAGCGCCTTGCCTTCGTTGGCGTGCGTGCATGCGAAATTCGCGCGATCGAGATCCAGGACAGGGTTCTCGTGAACGATCTCTACGCCGACCCGCACTATCAGGCCTTGCGCGAACGCGCGCTGATCGTCGCCGTCAATTGCGGCAAGGCCGGAGGCACGTGCTTTTGCGTTTCGATGCATGCGGGTCCGGGCGTGGAGCGAGGGTTCGACCTCGCTCTGACGGAGCTCCTTGATGGGGCCGAGCACGTCTTTCTGGTCGAGACCGGCAGCGACGAGGGGCGCGCGCTGTTGGAGCAAATCCCGCACCGGCCCGCCTCACCCGAAGAGATCGAAGCTGGCGACGCCGTCGTCGAGCGCACGGCATCCTCGATGGGACGGGAAATGCGATCGGACGATCTTAACCAACTGTTGATGAGCAATCTCGAACATCCCCGTTGGGACGAGGTCGCGACGCGCTGTCTGAGCTGTACAAACTGCACCCTGGTCTGTCCGACCTGCTTCTGCACGTCGGTGGAAGACGCCTCCGATCTTGCCGGCGAGCGCGCGGAACGCTGGCGCCGCTGGGACTCCTGTTTCACGATGGATTTTTCCTACATTCATGGCGGCAGCGTGCGCGCCAGCGCGAAATCGCGCTACCGCCAGTGGATGACCCACAAGCTTGCGACCTGGATCGATCAATTCGGCTCGTCGGGCTGCGTGGGATGCGGCAGATGCATCACATGGTGTCCTGTCGGCATCGACATCACCGAAGAGGTGCGCGCCATCCGCGGCGGCGGCGCCTCGGCTCAGGAGTCGCGATGAAGGAAATCGCCGAACTGCTCCGTCATCATCCCTTCGCCGAGGGGCTGGATGAAGACATGCTTGCGCTCATCGCCGGATGCGCCAAGAACGTCGTTCTGCAGCCGGGCGACTATTTTTTACGCGAAGGCGCCTCCGCCGACTCCTTCTATCTCGTCCGGCATGGCGCCGTCGCGCTCGAGACGTTCGTGCCGGGGCGGGGAGCGTTCACTTTCCTTACCGTCAAAAGCGGCGAGATTGTCGGCGCCGACTGGCTCATTCCGCCCTATCGTTCCTCATTCGATGCGCGCGCCGTCGAACTGACTCGCGCGATCTCCTTCGACGGCAAGTGTCTGCGTGGCAAATGCGACGCGGATCCGCGCGTCGGCTATGAAATGATGAAGCGATTCATTCCGCCGCTCGTCAAACGGTTGCGGTCGGCGCGCATGCAGGCGCTCGGGATGTATGATGCCGCAAACGCTTAGAGCCTGCGCGCCGCTGGCCTATCCCATGGCGCCGAGCATGGCGCCCGTGACGCGCTTCATTCGCGAATCGGCGGACGTCTTCACCTTTGATCTCGCGCCCGAGCGCGCGGCCCCGTTCACGCCGGGCCAGTTCAACATGCTCTACGCATTCGGCGTCGGCGAGATACCGATCAGCATCAGCGGGGATTCGCACGCGCCAGAGCGGCTCACCCACACGATTCGCGCCGTCGGTCCGGTGAGCGCGGCGCTTGGCAGAGTGAAGCCTGGCGATCGCGTCGGCCTGCGCGGCCCCTTCGGGGTTGGCTGGCCGGTTGAGGAATCCAAGGGTTTCGATGTCCTGTTGATCGGCGGCGGCATCGGCCTCGCGCCGCTGCGGCCTGTGATCTACTGGCTGTCGCGCCACCGCGCCGCTTACGGCCGCGTCGGCGTGCTCTATGGCGCGCGCGCGCCGGAGGACCTGATCTTTGCCGGCGAACTACAAGAATGGCGGCGGACGCCAGACTTCCAGCTGCGCGTCGCGGTGGAGCCCGCCGGCGCGGAATGGACCGGAGACGTCGGTTATGTGACGCCTTTGCTGTCGAAGCTGCGCTTCGATCCAGCGGACACGGTCGCCATGATCTGCGGACCGGAAGTGATGATCCGCGCGACGGCGCTCGCGCTCGAAGATGCAGGCGTCGCGGATTCGCAGATTTTCATTTCGATGGAGCGCAACATGAAATGCGCGATCGGCCACTGCGGCCACTGCCAGTTCGGTCCGCTGTTCATCTGCAAGGACGGACCGGTGCATCGTTACGACCGCGTGCGCGATCTGCTCTCGTATCGGGAGCTCTGACGTGGATCGCGCGCGACCAAAGCTCGCCCTCTGGAAATTCGCGTCCTGCGACGGCTGTCAGCTCAGCCTTCTCGACTGTGAGGACGAATTGCTGGAGATCGTTGGCGAAGTTGAAATCGCCTATTTCCTTGAGGCGACGCGCGCAACGGTGGAAGGCCCCTATGATCTCTCGCTCGTCGAGGGTTCAGTGACGACCGCTCATGACGCCGAGCGCATCCAGGAGATTCGTAGGAAGTCGCGCTTCCTTGTCACCATCGGCGCCTGCGCCACCTCGGGCGGCATCCAGGCGCTGCGTAATTTCGCCGACGTGCGCGAGTATGCGGCGATTGTCTATGCCCGACCCGACTATATCCAGACTCTGGCCACGTCGACCGCGATCGCCGACCACGTGAAGGTTGATTTCGAACTACGCGGCTGCCCGATCAGCACCAGGCAGCTCGTCGAAGTGATTTCCGCCTTTCTCGCCGGACGCAAACCGCAGACGCCGCCGCACAGCGTCTGCGTCGAGTGCAAGATCGCCGGCAATCTGTGCGTGATGGTCGGTCATGGGACGCCTTGTCTCGGCCCCGTCACGCATGCGGGCTGCGGTGCGCTGTGTCCGTCCTATAACCGCGGCTGCTACGGCTGCTACGGTCCGATGGAGACGCCCAACGCGCCTTCGCTCTCCGAATGGTTGCGCAAGCTCGGCATGGACGACGACGCGCTCAAGCGCGTTTACCGAACCTTCAACGCCAACGCCGACGCCTTCCGCAAGGAAAGCGAGCGTCATGAACGTTAAGACAATCAAGGTCGACCAGCTCGCCCGCGTCGAGGGCGAGGGCGCGCTGAAGGTGACAGCGCGCGACGGCGTCGTGCAATCGGCGGAGCTCAACATCTTCGAGCCGCCGCGCTTCTTCGAAGCCTTCTTGCGCGACCGCATGTATACCGAGGCGCCCGACATCACCGCGCGCATCTGCGGCATATGTCCGGTCGCCTATCAGATGAGCGCGGTCCATGCGATGGAGAACGCGCTCGGCGTCGTCGTCGGCGGACAGCTGCGTGCGTTGCGACGGCTGATCTATTGCGGCGAATGGATCGAGAGCCACACGCTCCATATCTACATGCTGCATGCGCCAGACTTTCTCGGCTATGAGGGCGCGATCGAAATGGCGCGCGACCACGCCGATATTGTGCGCCGTGGGCTTGATCTCAAACGAGTCGGCAATTCGATCATCGCGCTTCTTGGCGGCCGCGAAATTCATCCGATCAATGTCCGCGTCGGCGGCTTTTACAGGGCCCCGCGCCGGCGCGAACTTCAGCCCCTCGCCGAGGCGCTGAAGCGCGCGCGAGACTGGGCGCTCGCGACGGTGCGCTGGACCGCCGGCTTCGATTTTCCGGATGTCGAACGTGATTATGAATTGGTGGCGTTGCGCGGCGACGGCGAATATCCCTTCAACCACGGCCGCATCGCCTCTAGCCGCGGACTCGAGATCTCGGCGGCCGAATACGACGAACATTTCGAGGAGACCCAGGTCGAACATTCGACGGCGCTGCATGCGCACATCAAGTCGCGCGGCTCCTTTCTCACGGGGCCTCTGGCGCGTTACGCGCTGAACGCCGCCTCTCTGTCGCCGCTCGCGCGCGAAGCCGCGCGGGAGGCGGGTCTTGGAGCAGCATGCAGGAATCCGTTCCGCAGCATCGTGGTTCGCGCCGTCGAAGTTCTCTACGCCTGCGACGAAGCGCTGCGCATCATCGATCAGTATGAGGAGCCGGAGCGTCCGGCGGTTGATTTGGAGCCGCGTGCGGCGACCGGCTATGCCGCGACCGAGGCGCCGCGCGGTATGCTGTATCATCGCTACCGCCTCGACGCTGACGGAAAGATCGCCGATGCGCGCATCGTGCCGCCGACGTCGCAAAACCAGCCGAGCATCGAAGAGGATTTGAGGATCTTCGCGACGGCCTGGCTCGACTTACCCGACGACTCTTTGCGTCACCGCTGCGAGCAGACGATCCGCAATCACGATCCGTGCATTTCCTGCGCGACGCATTTTCTGCGGCTCGAGATCGATCGTGGCGGGTAGCGCGCGCGAAGGGCCGCGTGTCGTCGTGCTTTGTATCGGCAATCCCGATCGCGGCGACGACGGCGCCGGCCGCGCCGTCGCCCGAGCGCTCGGAGACTCGCTCGGCGACGCGGAAGTCATCGAAGAGGAGGGCGAAGCGACGAGAGTGCTGGCGCGGCTCGAAAGCGCAGACGCCGCCTTCATTGTCGACGCCTGCGTCTCGGGCATGCGTTCCGGAGAGATTCGCCGCTTCGAGGTCGGCGAGGGACCTCTGCCGCATGCCGCCTTCGGGGGCGCGTCGACGCACGGCTTCGGCCTCGCCGAGGGGTTGGAGCTCGCCCGCACGCTTGGCGCCTTGCCGTCATGCTGCGTCGTTTATGCGATCGAAGGCGAATGCTTCGAGATCGGCGCGCCGATGTCGCCGCCGGTCGCGGCGGCGGTTCCGGTCGTCGCCGACCGGCTTCGCAAGGACATCATGGGGGGTGACCGGCCGAGCGCCGCGTCCGGCGCCGAGCCACCGGCTTAAAAGGCTGTGAATCGAATTCCGGTCGAGATGTAATTTGACGCGCCATGAACGCCGTTGATGAGGCCATAGACGCCGGAGCGGTGGTGAACGCGAACGAAGACCTCGAACGGCGCTTCCTTGTAAGGAGAAACCGTGAGTTCTGGAACAAGCAGGTTCAAGAAACGGGAGCTGTGGCCGCTGCTGTCGAACTGCCGTTCGAAGTCTGAGATGCCGGTGACGTAGCTCGCGCCGATCAGGCCGAGTCTGAAATTGGTGTAAACGTAATCGTTCCAGGGAAACCACGTCCATCGCGCCATCGGGATCAGATCGAATTCCCACTGCTGCCCGGCCTCGCGACTGCCAAAGCGCTTGGCGACGCTTCCCTCGAGTTCGAGCTCGAGAGGGATGGTTGCGAAGCGGTAGGCCGTTGGCGCCGAACGCCGGGGTGATGGAGAACAGCGCAGCGAGGGCTGCGCCCAAACGCAACTTTTTCATAGCGTCTCCCAATACAGCGCCGTTCATCCGCTCGGCTGGCGTCAATTGGAGCTATCTACAGGATAAATTGGCGGTTTTTGCGACCGCTGGAGCTTTTGGCGCATGAGCGGGGCGTTGACGGGCATGCGCTGGCGGCCGGCCGTGCACAAAATCGACCGAAATCGGAAACCAATGGCAACATTGCAGCAACGCCGCTGAAAGGACCGTGTGGCTACACTGCATACGCGCTCAATTTCCCGGATCGTAAACGCCCGCGACCCGCATACGGATGGCGCCGCCACTGAATGGAGACAAAAATGCAGCGGTTTGTTTCTTCGCCCAGATTCGTAGCCACTTTCTCGACGGTCCGGATGCTCGTCAAATTTCCGCTGCACATCGCCAGGCGCATTGCGGCTTCGCCAGAGGCGTTTATCGACGCCATCGAGCGTTTCGCGAAGCGCTGAACGGGCGCTTGCGCTCATCAACGAATCTACAAGCTGCGGATAGGCTTAAGTGGAGCAATCGCGCAGTGTGGGTCGATGGGTTGAATGACCCCAGGCCCATCCCAGTTGCATTGGCTAACGCCCGAATCGGGAGGAACCAATGCGCAAACTCACGCTGATGATATTCGCCGGACTTCTGGCTTTCGCTCCGGTGGCTTTTGCGCCGCCGGCACAGGCGCAGCGGTCGGGGCCATTTCCCTATGATGGCAATATTCAATCCTATGGCGGACTCTGGCGTTATCAGAAGAGGGATTGGGGCACGCCGTGGAACCCGCTTAATCCTGGCGTCTGCTGGCAGTTTAACGACTATCTCCACGAATGGCGGTGGGTGTGCTGAAACAGGCGCCAGTTCGTTAGATGCAAGCACGCCTCCTGCGACGCCGCAGGGGGCGTTTCTATGCGGACCCAAGCGCGGAGAAAACGCAGCAGGCTGCCTGTTTTCCATGGGACCGTTGCTTAGTTAGTGGCATTGGGAGCGAGGCCGTTTCGCGCCCTCCAATCCTAACGAAGCCGAAGAGTGGATCGACTGCTGCAGGGCGGTTATTGTTCCAAGGTGTAGAAACGCCGGAAAGAGGCGCATGCGGATCGCATTTTCCGAATTGCGAAAGAGCCCAATTCACCGCTCGCCCATCCGGGCGGTCGCGCTTCTGTCCTTGCTTCTTGCAGGCGGTGAGGCGCATGCGCGGGGGGCGAAGGTCACGGCTCAACCCATACCCGACGCAGTATGGGCCTATATGCAGGGAAGGTCGTGGCGCGCGGAGCTTCCCTGTCCTGGACGTGACCAACTCGTTCTCCTGAGCGTCCCTTACATTGACTTCGACGGCAACTCCCAAACTGGCGCTCTGATCGTCGCAAGAAGCGCCGCAAAAGCCGTCGGCGCCGCTTTCCAGGAAATCTACGACAGCGGCAAATTTCGAATCTATCGAATGTCGCTGATCGACGAATTCGGCGGCGACGACGCAAAGTCCATGGCGGCGAACAATACGAGCGCGTTCAACTGCCGAACGACAGATCGCGGCGCGATGTCGCGACACGCCTTTGGAATGGCGGTCGACATCAATCCCGTTCAAAACCCCTATCGCGAGGGAAACCTCACCGAGCCCGAGGCCGGGCGCGCTTATGACGACCCCGCCAAGCGCAGAAAAGATATTGTCGGGATCATCGTCGATGACGACGTCGTGACCAGGGCCTTCGCGCGGCAAGGCTGGCGCTGGGGCGGACGTTGGAAAAGAAGCGTCGATTACCAGCACTTTTCCAACGACGGACACTGACGGCGGTCGATCACGGAAACATCGCGGACGCGTCGGCAACGCGTTCGCCAAGCTGCAAGCCGTCAGAAATCGATGAACGGCGTAGCGTGACTGAGACTGCGCTCCAACGCGCGCTTGCCGGCCTCGCCCGGAACGCCCCGACCGTGGACGGCGGGGCGCCGGGACTTCGCTTGGCAGAACCTACTTGGATTGGTGAAGTTCTTTCCCATGAAGCGCGTCTAACAGGTCATTGCCCTTCATCGTAGCAACGCGCGCAGCCGTTCCGTCCTCGTTGCATTTTCCGCTCGTATTCTTCGAGCCGGTGCATTGCCGGCTGCCGTCAGCGGGGCACTCGAAAACGACGTCGTTGGTGCATCCGACCAACGAGTTTCCCTTGATTCCATAATTGCAGGTCTGCCCTGCGTCGTGCATCCGATCGCATGCCGAAATAACAGCGCCGACAGGCGCTGCAGTCGCAGCCGAGAGAGTAAACACAGAAATGATCGCGGCGGCGCATGTCCGGGCAAAGGTAGTGTTCATGCTAAATCTCCCAAAGTGATTTGGCGTCAACCTCCCTAAGCCCTCAGATCGTAGCCTCACGAAGAGCCAAATTAACGGCGAATGCGACGCCGGCAATGGCGTCAGTCAAAAATTCGAGTCACATGATAGTGCAGTGAAACTTTGCGCGACTCGGCCTCTGCGGTCAGCGCGCGTTCGATCATCTGCGCAAAGACCATCGCGTCTCTATTCACGAGTCCGCGGCGGCGGTTAGGCGCGATGCGCGCTAGACTGACTCTGGATTCCACTCGCGTAGATTCAATCATCCCGGTCAGCGTCGTCCATTGCGTTATTGGGCCTAAACGAGTGCCGCCGCGCGGCGCGCTCCAATTACCGTTGAACGCTGCGGGACTGAGTTCGACGGATGGTTCGAGTCAGATGAAAAGGCTCAGAATGCGGACGAAAATCTCGAATTCCCAAGCGGATTTGCTCGTGAAACGGTCAGCGATCAAACGCAAACACTTTGGGCGTCTCCGTCTCCTGGCGATAATTTCGCCTTCGCGGTGACGATGAAATATTCGATCGAATACATCTGACGAGCTTGCTTCAGTGTGGATCAGCGCGGCCGTCCGGGCCATGAACTGGCCGGACGGCTGTGCTTTAAAGCGCGAACTGGTGTTGTCGCGCGGCCGGCTGCAGGACGAACAATGGCGCAGGGAATCGGCCGCACGGCGAAGATGATCGAATAAGAAATCCGACAGAGAGAAACGAAAAGGCGCCGTCTGCGTTACGGCGCCCTTTGGTTCATCACGCCTTCGTCGACGTGGCAGCGTTACTTTTAGCGCTTCTTGTCATCACCACCAGCCGCCATAGGGATAGCCCCAGCCCCACCCGCCATAAGGATAGCCGCAGCCGTAGTAGCGGGGCGCCGTGGCGGCGGCGATGCCCGCGCCCATTATTCCGAGCGCTGCGGCGGCGAACATCGCTCCAGCCGGATCATAGCGATAACCGTAGCCTCGACGGTAATAGCGACGCGGATGGTAGTAACGCACATAATGCCGATGGCGTTGGCGCCGGTAGTGGATTGTCTCGATAGGAGCCGTCAGGCCGATATCGGCGGGCGAGGCCATGCTCATCGGGCCGGCTAGAACTTCCGTCGGCATCGCCGAAAGCGCCATTAGCCCGCACAACGCGCCGGCCATGCCGGACTTTAAACTCTTACGCATGGGCGCACCTTTGGAACGATGTTTGGGGGGCGGAGCGAAGGACTACGTCCCTTTTTTTCAACGCGTAATTCTACTCGATTGTTCCGGCGTCGCCCCGCGAGCACCACGATCTTGGGGTGATGGCGGCGCCCGACGCCCCGGCGACGCCATCGGCGCGGGAATCGGCATTGTCAGAGGGGCGGGGTCCTGCAGGCGGGATTGCCGGTCCATTGTAGGACCGGTTCTAAGTCCGCGCCCGTTTGGCCATCACAAATATGGAGGGGGTTCCGGAAAGTCGGATGAATGGTCGGAGTGAGAGACCGATAGTTTAACCTTATAAGTTATTGAACATAAAGTGAATAACTTCGGAATTCAGAGCTTAGACCCGCCAATTGACCCACCATAGACTGGGCTCCATCCGCTCTCCCGCGCATGAAGAAGCCCGGCCGTCGTCTATGCTCCCCGGATGCAGCGTCCCGCCCCGCCGACGATCGCCTTTCTTCGCGCATCAATTGCTCGTCAATCATTTCGAAGGATTGTTGCGGGGCGGCAACAATGGACGCCGCGCCTGAAGATGCCTATATGCGCGCCCGCACAGCATTGAACTGACATCCGGCGCATTTATTTCGTTCGAAATGCGTTGCTTAGTGAGGTTTCGAAGATGGACAAGCACAAGCGGCCGTATCGGCTCAGCGATCTCGAGCATTTTGACGAACTGAACAAAATGAAGCTGCGGCTTCATGCTCTCGAAACTGCCCTTTGCGGCGCGAGGTCGTTCGATAGCGGAGACGAGCGAGATGGGATTTTGCAGCTCGTCGGCGATCTCACGGAAAAAATGAAAGCGTGCGCCGAAGCCTTCGGAGCCGAACGAAAACTGCGCGTAGAGGAGGATGCCGCCACAACGAGGCGACTTGGTAGAGATCCGCGGCTATATCCGGTGATCGTCAGCCCGTGAACGCTCGATCCCGTGTCAGCCGTCTGGCAGCGCCCTGAGAGTCTCCCGTGCTTGCCCCCTCCACACGAAAAAGCCCGGTCGTCGCCGGCCGGGCTGAAGGTGGTTTTGACAACAAGGATGATGCGCCGACCACGCCGGCGCAGGTCGACCGTAGGCGCGTCGCACGAGAGAAGCAAGCGCAGCCAACGCACATCGGTTGCCCGATTGCTCCCGCGCGCAATCCATCCCCTGATCTGCGCCGGGCGCGCAGTCCTGGCGCGGCTAGGGCGACGAGATCGCCCCTGATTCCGGTCTCGCCGCCCGACCGCAAAACGCCCAGCCAGTTTATCCATAGCGGGGCGTTTGGCCTGCCATGCTCAGCCACTTGCGATCGTTTTACGCAGCGTCCGTCTTCGGAAGAGTTCCGCTCGCCCGCTGATCCGATCCGTCAGCCGCATCGGCGATGCGATCAACCAAGGCTTGCCAAAATGCGGCGCTTTCGTCGTCGCCGTGGCGACG
>JBPFDX010000004.1:0-2755 GCA_051061385.1 Methylocystis sp. | reverse complement strand
CGGCAGGCGGTTCGTGCTTCCGCTTCTCACGCCACATCTCACGCAGCTCTTCGACGTTCATCGCCGCGATGCGGCGTTCCTCCGCATTGATATCAGTGGCGTCTGGCGGGCTTGCCCGACGCCGCAGCGATGGGGATCGTGCATTCGCGGCTTGGCTTAACGCCGGAACGCCGCGAACGCACAACAGCCAAGCGCCAGTTACCGCAGCCGCCGCAGTCGGGGCCGTCCGACGCACGAAAGCGCGCTAACGCCCGCAAAATCTTTTGGGAAACCGCCGAACCGCGCGACACCATCGTCGAGCGCTATTTCGAAGTCGAGCGCGGGCTCCCAAACATAATCGACGACAAATTGGCGATGACGCTTCGCTTTCATCCTGCCTGCCCTTTCGGCACAGGAAGGGACGCGTTCCGTGCTCCGGCGATCGTCTGCGCACAGCGCGACCTTCGCGCGGTCTCGGCGCCGCCCAGGCGCTCGGCCAACTCGATGACGTCGAGAGCGCGATTTTGCGGGATCCCGAACTGATCGTCGCGATTCAACGCATCCAACTCTCCCCTGATGGCAAAAAGGTCGGCAGGGGCATGTCGCTCGCCCCGATTGGAAACGCCGTCATTTTCTGCAGCTCCATATGGGACGCCTTCTACAGCTCGCGCGCGTGTATCGCGGAGGGCTTGGAAACTGCGCTCACGATGCGCGCGCTGGGAGACGAATGCGCGATTGCGCTCTGCGAATCCGGACGTTTCAGGCGCCTCGATCTGCCGTTTCAGGCGCCTCGATCTGCCGTTTCAGATTAACGCCGTCACGATAAGTGGCGAACGCGACGCCGCTTCCGAGAAGGGCTGGCGGCAGGCCGGAGGGCGCTGGGCGCGAGAGGGCCGCGACGTGGATATCTGGTGCCGCCCGAAGGCTTCAGGGATGCAAACGACGTCCTACGTCCACGGAGGGCGTCATGACGATCCATGACCCTGGACACATTCACGTTCGCTTCCGCGCCTCAGATTATCAGAACGGCGCGCCGGACGACGTTCCACCCGAAGAGCCTGCCGACTTCGCTCGCGCGTTCAACGAACGTCTGCATGTTGCAGCCGGCGCAAACGTCACGCAAGATGCGCATCGAATGGTTCAACACGGCGAGCGGGCTCGCGCTATCCGAAGCAAACAATCCGCTTATCGCCGGCACCCGCGATGAAGGTGCACTGTCTGTCATTTATGGCGAGAGCAACAGCGGCAAAACATTCGTCGCATTGGACAAGGCGACGGCCGTCGCAACTGGAATGCCGTGGAATGGGAAGGCGACTAAGCGCGATCTAGTCGTGTATGTCGCTGCGGAAGGCGGTAAGCGCATCATACGCCGCCTCGCCGCACTCAAAAAGTGATATCACGCCGAACATGGTGAAGATGCGCCGCCGCCATTGTTGGCCCTTGTCCGGTTCCCGATCGACCTGCGCTCGAGCGACGCTAACCTGAGGGAGTTGCTTACGCTCATCCGCGACGCAGAAGTCGAAACCGGCGTAAATTGCTTCTGGACTGTCGTCGATACCCTGTCCCGCGCGCTCGCTGGCGGAGATGAAAATTCGCCCGTCGATATGGGTCGCATTGTGCTCGCCGCTGACCGTATCCGCGCCGAAACCGGCGCTCACTTTTCGTATGTGCATCACTGCGGCAAGGACGCAGCGCGCGGACCGCGCGGGCATTCATTGCTGCGAGCCGCAACCGATACCGAAATCGAGGTCACGGCCGGAGCGCTAAAAGTCACCAAACAAAGGGACATGGAACGCGGCGAGGCTTACGGCTTCAAGTTGACCGACGTCTATATCGGCGACGACCCCGAGGGCCAGCCCGTGCGCTCGGCAGTCGTCGACTGGATCGACGCGCCCAAGGCCGAGAGCGTCACCAAGATTAAGGCCGTGCCGGCATCCCAGCGGTTGTTAATGGATACCATCGCCGCGGCGATCGACGAGGCGGGCGAGTTGTTCCGACCATTCGCAGACGGCCCGTTCGTAAAGACTGTCGCCGACCCGATTGTCCGGGACCGCTACTACGCCGCCATCGCAAAGCAGGCCAAGCCTGACGAGAGCCAAGAGCAACTCGCAGAGAGGCAGCGCCGAGCTTCAACCGCGCAATTGAGGGCCCTAAAAACCAAACGGCTCGTTGCTGCCGCGAGAAATGGGGAGCGTGTCGTATGGCTTCCCTGAATATTCGTTCCGTTTCCGCAAGCGGGACACGCCGGGACACTTATAAGGTGTTGTGTCCCGTCCCGCTATGCAGAGAGAACGCGCAACGGGACAACACGGGACAACGTCCCCCCTGTCCCGCTATGTCCCGCGCGTCCCGCCCATAGGGTCGCCGCGCATCTGCCGGAAGTGATCGACCGATTGTCGCAAGCCTCGAAGGCCGGCGCGTTCGAGCTAAAGAACATGGCGAAGGAGTTTCCGCAGCTACTGGCGATTGGTCAGATGCGCGGCATGACGGGCGTCATTGGCGCGACACAAATCGCAACTGCGCTGCAGGTTGTCCAGAAAGGCGCAGGCACGCCAGAACTAGCCGTTGGCGCGCGACGCTCTCGCACGGCGAACGTCGCTTGCGAATGCGCCAGAATTCGCTAAGCGCGCGTTCGCGACGAATTTCGTCGGCATGAAGTCGAAAGACGTTAAGGCGGTTGAGAACGTCTATAAAGCACAATGGCTGAAGGGCGAGTGGCTGAAGCGCGCGAAGCTCGGTGAGTCGCCGATCGAGGCCATTTGCAGCGGAACGCGCG
>JBPFDX010000003.1:0-47382 GCA_051061385.1 Methylocystis sp. | reverse complement strand
CGTCGCCACGGCGACGACGAAAGCGCCGCATTTTGGCAAGCCTTGGTTGATCGCATCGCCGATGCGGCTGACGGATCGGATCAGCGGGCGAGCGGAACTCTTCCGAAGACGGACGCTGCGTAAAACGATCGCAAGTGGCTGCGTTGGGCTGCGCTTGCTTCTATCGCTCGACGCGCCTACGGTCGGCCTGCGTCGGTGCCCAAGGGCCGATGCGCGATTCCAATGTCCAGATCACCTTCAGCCCGGCCGGCGACGACCGGGCTTTTTCGTGCGGAGAGCGGGCGGGGCAGGCCCGTTATGGCAAACGTTATGCTGCGCCCAGGTGATTGAATTTATTATAGACATGGCGGAGACGGTGGGATTCGAACCCACGATAGGGTTTCCCCTATAACGATTTAGCAAACCGTCGCCTTCAGCCTCTCGGCCACGTCTCCATGCGCCACGCGTAACGCCGCGGACGCCTGGAGACATATGCCAAAGGCCCGGCGCGATGGCAAGAGAACGCCTCGGACCGGACGGAGGGCGCGGAGGCGGCCAAACGGAGGGTTCAGGACGACGCGCGAGCCAGCCATTCATCCTAAGTCAGCGCGCGGTTTGAAGGTCGGCAGGCGAGGCTAACGAATTTGTTCAACGGCCGCCGCCATGTCCGGCACGAGCCGCACGCGATATCGGGCGTTCCCACAGGTCAGCAGCCAGACCTGCTCATCCGGCCTCGAAGAGCGGCTCTCGTGGGTCGCGCTGACCGGCGCCTGGCAGACGTAGCCCTGGTTCCGGATATGCGCGGCGACGACGCTCGCCGCCGACTCCTGCGCCGAAGCCGGAATGAGGACGCCGGGCGTGAAGAGCAGAAGAATTGCGATCCGAACCACACGCATCGTCGCCTCCGTCGATCCAAGCGCCTCGCCGGCTCTCGCACAATAGCAGAGAACAGCAAAGCGAGCGCCTGAGCGATCAATGCGCGTGCATGACGCGCCGCCGCCGGCCGCTCGCGAACGCGCTCGGCCTTTCTCAGCTTGCGGCTGGGACCGCCACGCGCCTGTCACATGTTGCGCCTAGGCTGCGAACAGCTGACGGTTCGCCGTCCAAGCGAACGCCCCGACCTTGGATGTAAAGGCGGGGCGTTTCGCGTTTTGGCGGAAACGGGCGCGTCGCCTGAACTTCTTATTCTTCGAGACGCGGGAAGAGAGCGATCAAGGGTCGCACTCAAGTCGACACGGCATGGGCCTCGGGCTTCGGGCTCGCCAAAAAACAGGCGGGCTGCAAAGAGCCCGCCTGAAGGTCGCGGCAGGCGTCCGCCGCTTGAAGCAACGCCTTCCGCCTGGACTCACGATCTGAGCGCCAGCGCCGTTTAGCACGCGCGCGCCTTTGGCTTGTTGCCGAAACGTGTCTCTATCGTTGCCGCGGCGCGCCACAGCGAAACGTCAGCGACGGCTCGTATCATCGCCGTCGACAGGAACGCGCTCCAATCTCGCGGAACGAGGCCGGCGCGCCTCGTGAGAGGCGACGCGGATCTTGTGGAGATTGGCCTCGATCAACGGGGCGATGCCGGCGACCATCACCGCGGTGCCGAGCGCGTTCGGATGTTCCTTGTCGCTCTGCATCAGCGCGGGATGGCCGTAAACTCCCGCGAGTATGAAAGGATAGAGCGGCACGCGATGGCTGCGCGCGAGGGTCGGATAGATGTTGTTGAAGCCGACGATGTAGTTGGGCCCGTTCTTGGGCAGCGAGAGCATGCCGGCGAGAATAACGCGCGCGCCGCGCGCCTTGCAGACGCGGATGATCGCATCGAGATAGCGATAGGTGACGCGTGGATCGGTACGATCCAGCATGTCGTTCCCGCCGAACTCCACGAGGACGAGGTCCGGATTGTACTGCAGCGCCTGGTCGATGCGCGCATATCCGTCGGCGCTGGTGTCGCCGGCATTCGATCCGTTCCAGACCATGACGTCATAGCCGTCGGCGAGCAGCCGGCGCTTGAGCTGGGCTGGAAAGCCCTGGGATTCCGGAAGATCGAAGCCGGAGGTCAGACTGTCGCCGAAAATCAGCAGGCTCAAAGGTTGCGCCGACGCCGGCGCAGCGATCGCGCACAGCAGAAGCGCGAACGCGGCAAGCGTCGAGAGTAAGTCGAAAGGCCTTGTCGTCATCGCGCTCCCCATTTTTTTCCTGCAACAACACATCATAGAGCGTCGTGACGCTTTAGCCAGTCTCGCAGCGAAAAGAGAGCATCCGTCAGAAGCACAAGAGCGTGAGCAACGCCGTCGTCCAAACCGTTGTAGATGCGCCAGGCTTGGCAATTGCAGTAGCGCAGCGAGCACGCTCGCGAGCAGAAAGCGACTCGTCATCCAGCTTCGAAACAGCGGGCGCGCGCGCCTGTTCTCAGATCTCTCAGCTGCGCTGTCACAGGCGTGCGATTGTCGAGATGGATGGCGATCAGACTGTTGTAATATCCAAAGCGGTAGTCGGTCTTCATCGGATAGGAACGACCTGCAGCGACATAGAAGCAATAAGAGCTGAATTGCGGATTGGCGCGCAGCGATATCGAGCAATGAATCCTGTAGTTGAGCGGCGTGCAGGCAAGAGCGACGTCTTTTGTCGGCAGCATGAAATTATTGGCGCTCATCGCGCCTGCGAGAGCTGGCTCAGCCATCAAACTCAAGGCTGCGCAAACCGCCGCCAACGTCACGATCGGTTTTCTCATATGAGGTCTCCTGCGCCGCTCGAGATTATTCGCCTGTGCCTGTGGCGACCGCCCTGGTTCCGATCCTGCTTCTGAACGAATCTCAGGGCAAGACATTCGTGCGTTCGGCGTCGCAAGGCGAAATTATCGGCGCCGATCTCTCCTGCTTCCGGGCTTCTGTGGTATTATCCGATACGGCGCGCCTCGCGCCGGGCAAGCGAGCCCGAGAGGCGACGATGAACAATCCAATATGCTCTTCTACGCCGCCGCCGCTCGAATGGAGCGTCGATCGGCGCACGCATCCTGCAATCGCTCAAGCGATCTTCGCCGTGTCGAGCGACCAGCGAACGCCTGAAGCAATCTGGGAATCGCCGACGCCGGAGGAATGGCGGAAGATCTCCGAACTCGTCGTCGAATATGTCGATGACGGCGATTTCGCCGTGGACAATGGCAAATTCGCCTGGGGACCGTTCGAGACGCTGCGCCTCTGGCCGGCGCATGACGACGACTGATTGCGAATAGACGCGGCGCGACAAGGGCTACAAGCGCGCGACCTGCGCTCAGACGCGGAACGCGCTAGCTGACGCGCCGCCGCCAGCAGCGCGGCTCGTGCATCTCACTCAATATGGACTGACGAAGGGCGGCTCGTAGGGGCCCGGCATGAAGCCGTCGAGTTCGCGAGCGAATTGGCGCTGCCGCGGCGCCTGGGCGCGTGATGGCGTGCGCGGATTGCCGACGATCTCCCCGCTTTCCGTGACCACCACCCAACGGCCGGCGCGCTCCTGAATTGCGATGACGCGGCCGACTCCGGGCACGAACTCGCCCGGTTCGACGCCAATCATCCCGCGCTCGGATTCGATGAGCGCTGCGCCCCGATAGACGTCGCGCACCCTGTAGCCGCTCACGACTTTCGGCGCCGGCGCGATCGTCTGCACGGGCGTCATATCAACTTTGGCGCTCTCGTTCTTCGCGGCGCGGGCGACTTTGGGCTCCGCCTTTTCTGCCCGCTCTTTCGCTGGCGCTGACTCCGTTGCGCTGGCGACGGCTTTGTTCTCGACAGGCGCGGGCGCGGGAATGGCCTTCTGTGCGTTGAGGCGCTCGGCCTGCTGTCGCTTCTCCATGGCGTCGAGTTTCGCGTGCAGTTCCTGCACTTCGCTTTGCAGAGCGCCGATTCGGCGTTTCGTCGCCTCGTCCAGCACCGGGACCGTGATCTGCTGCGGCGCCTGCGCTTCAACCTTGGGAGCCGGCGCCTCTTTCGGGCGCTCCGCTGGATAAAAATGCGTGGCGGCGACTCCGGCGAGCCCAATAAAAGCGGCGATCAGCCCATAGCGGAGTGGTCGACGCCCGCGGCGATCGATGACGATCTCGACCGGCAATTTCGCCGGCGCGTCGTTCTTTTTCGGCTGCGATGAATCCGGAGGAATAATGAGCTCGTTCATGCGTCTGAAATCCAACCGTCACGAGGGGCGGAAGACGAAACGCATGCGCCTGAATCGCGGCGAAATGTCGTCGATCCTCGGGATCGCCGCTGTCGGCCATGACGGGGATAGGACGATTGCTGGCGGCCGATAGCCGCCAACAGCGCGCATATATGCCCTGGCGGCTATTTGACGTGATAAGCGGCGGGAGGCGGCGACGGAAGGGGCGGGGGACCCGGCGAGGCCGTCATCACTGTAAAGAGTCTTTGGAAGAAGCACCGCGAATCATAGGGAACGACGCCCCTGTTGCAATCAGGTTCGGGAATATAGAGCGGGGGCTGAAGTCGATCCGAAAGGGCGATGCAAACGGGATCCTTGTAGGGCGCGCCGACATTGTCTGTGACAATCGGATGGCCGCAGGGGTCGACAGGCGGCGCGATCTCTGCGCCTGCGGGCGCGGGGGCCGGAACCGGATGCTTCTGCTTCGGATCGGCGACGGCGGGCAGCGCTGCGGCGAAGATCGCAAGGGCGAGAATTCTTGCGAGCCGCATCCATATGCGCGCATGCTGGTTTCGTTGATGGCGCAGCGGACGCGCGCTTTTCAGCGAGATCCTCACGATGTTCTTCTCCGTGCCGGCCCGACTGGTCGTTCTCGAGCCTGTCCAGCCCTTATAGCGGACATTCAGCCGCTGCGCGTCAAGATCGCAATGACACGCCGGGATGTCCGGAGCGCCCGCAGCTCGCCAACGCTGAATGTATCAGCTTCGACAACGACACAAACATTCAGACGCGCTACTCTCGCGACAAGCGCCTTTGCCGCGGTTTCAGTCGCGCAGCGAACGATCTGGCGCAGCGTGCAGCCTCGAACGAGGATCGCGAGACGACAACCCGGCCGCTAACGCAATGCGGCGGCAGAAGGGGACGTGACGTGACGAGCAAGGAGCCCCTCAAGACATTTCCTGCGCTCGCAGTCGAGGAGATCGGCTCCTTTCATGTGGGCGGCCGGATGGTCCGGCTCGAGGGGCTGCCTGCGCGCGATCGGGTGAGCGCGCCCGGCGGGCCGGCGCACCACGTCGACCCGAACGGGGAGATCATCGTCGGCCAGCTCTATGTCCAATATGTTCGCCTCTCCGCGCCAAAGGCGGCGACGCCGTTGCTCCTGTGGCACGGCGGCGGCATGACGGGAGCCACCTGGGAGAACACGCCTGACGGCCGGCCGGGCTGGCAGATGTTCTTCCTGCGCGCGGGCTTCGACACCTATGTTTCCGACGCCGTGGAGCGTGGCCGCGCCTCATTCGCGCCTTTCCCGCAGATCTACCCCGAAGCGCCATTTTTCCGAACCGCCAGAGAGGCGTGGGAGGACACCTTCCGCTTTGGGCCGGCCGGCTCATGGCATCCTGATCCCACGCTCAGGCGCGCCTATCCGGGCCTGCAATTTCCGGTCGAGGCGTTTGAGGCGTTCCTGTCCCAGAGCGTCCCGCGCTGGAGCTGCAACGACACGCTCACCCAGACCGCTTACGACGCGCTGGTGCGGCGGCTCGATCGCGACGTCGTCGTCCTCACGCACAGCCAGGGCGGGTGCTTTGGACTCACGGCGGCGCTGCATGCGCCTCAGAGGGTGCGCGCTGTGATTTCGCTGGAGCCTTCCGGCGCGCCAGACTCGGCGTCGTCCGATGCGGCCATCGTGAAGGGAACGCCGCATCTCTTCGTTTGGGGCGACAACTGGCGCGACAATTCATTTTGGGCGAATTCGCGTCCAGCCGCCGAACGCTGGCGCGACGCCTTGGCCGAGGCGGGCTGCGACGTGACCTGGATCGATCTTCCAGAGCACGGCATGCGCGGCAACAGCCATGCGCTTATGGCGGACCGCAACAGCGACGACATCGCCTGCCTCGTGCTCGAGTGGATGGCGGCGCGCGGCCTCGCGCGCTGACCCGGGCAGGTCAGCCAACCGGCGCGCGTTCGCTCGGCTCCGCCGCTGTGCTATGGCTTCGCCGGCGCGGCTCGGCACGGGAGGCGCTTCGAACCGAGCCGCTGGCATGACGACTGACCGCGACCTCTGCGAACCTCGCTCCACACAAGCGACCTCATCCGAAGGCAGCCTGACAAGTCTGGCGGCTCTGGCGCTTTTGGTTGGCGCTGCGGCGGGTTTCGTCTGCGCGCTCTTTCGGCTGGCGCTTGAACGCGCCGACGACTTTCGCATGGCCGTCATCAATTGGGCGCACGGACATTCAGCGATAGGCTTTCTTATCATTGTCGGCGCGTGCGCCTCAGCCGCGGTCGCCGCCGCATGGCTCGTGCGGAGATTTTCGCCCCACGCCTCGGGAAGCGGCATTCCGCATGTCGAGTCGGTTCTGCGCGGTGAGGCTTCGCCGTCGCCCTTCATTCTCCTGCCGGTGAAATTTGTGGGCGGATGTCTCGCGATGGGTTCGGGTCTTGCGCTTGGCCGTGAGGGTCCGAGCGTTCAGATGGGGGCGGTCCTTGGCCATCTGCTCGGCGACGGCTTTCGCCGCAATCGGGCGGACTGCCGTGTTCTACTCGCGGCAGGCGCGGGCGCCGGCCTCGCGACCGCGTTCAATGCGCCGATGGCGGGGGCGGTTTTCGTGCTCGAGGAGCTGGTTCGAAAGTTCGAGCACAGGATTGCGATCGCGGCGCTGGCCGCGTCCTCGACGGCGATCGCGATCGCGCATCTGATGCTCGGCGACGCGCCGGATTTTCAGCTGCCCGCGCTGGCCTACCCGGCGCCTGAGATCGGCCCTCTTTTCTTCCTTCTCGGCGCCTTCTGCGCGGTTCTTGCGGTCGCCTACAATAGGGCGGTGCTCGCGACGCTCGCCGCGGCGGACCTCGTGCGCGGCCTGCCGAGGGAGACGTGCGCCGCCCTGGTCGGGGCCGCGACCGGCGTTCTTGCCTGGATGGCGCCTTCGTCAGTGGGCGGAGGCCACAATCTCACCCAGAGCGCGCTTTTTGGGTTCGAGAGCCTCTTTGTGCTGCCTTCGCTTTTTCAGTTGAGGTTTTGGTTCGGCGCGCTTTCATATTCAGCGGGCACGCCGGGCGGCCTTTTCGCGCCGCTTCTGGCGCTGGGCGCGCAATTGGGGCTCCTCTTCGGCGCCCTCTGCGCCTTGGCCTTCCCGGAGCTGCCGATCCAGCCGCAGGCCTTCGCCGCGGTCGGCATGGCCGCGTTCTTTTCAGGCGTTGTGCGGGCCCCGCTTACCGGACTCGTGCTGGTCACGGAAATGACCGGCAGCGCGACTCTTCTTCTGCCGATGCTGGCCGCATGTTTCATGGCGATGCTCATCCCGACGCAAGTGAACGACCCGCCGCTCTATGACGCCCTGCGCGAGCGCCTGCGGCGGCCTTCGGTCGCCGGCAAGTAGCGCTGGAAGCTGCGCAGAACGCGCGAGTCGCACTCCGACTGTTAACCAATTTTTGCGATCGTGATTCGCGTTTGGTTGCGGAGGGCTTCTCTTATGCTCAGCCGTCGTTCGTTTGGCGTTGGCGGCGTCAGCGCTATCGCGTCTGCTCTGTCGGCATGTTCGGGACCGGGTTCCTTTGGTGAAACGGAAGGCAAGCCCGCTGCGCCGCAGCGGGCGCTGACGCGCACGCTGGAACGACCGAATTTTCAGGCGGTTTACGGGGAATACGCAGGCGAACCCTTCAGGATCGCGCCGTTCGACTATCGGCGGGTTGATCCACAATATCTGCGCCAGACCGTCGAATACACGGGGTCGGAACGGGTCGGCACGATCATTGTCGATCCGCAGTTGAAAGTTCTTCACTTCGTTGAAGCGCCTGGACGCGCCACAAGATACGGCGTCGGCGTCGGCCGGGAAGGCTTCTCATGGTCCGGCGAAGCGCAGATCAATATGAAGCGGCACTGGCCCGATTGGATTCCGCCACAGGAAATGATCCAGCGGACTCCGGAAATCGTCGCGCAACTGGAACGCACGCCGCGCGGGATGGGAGTTCCAGGCGGTCCGCGCAGCCCGCTTGGCGCGCGATCAATGTATCTTTTCGGAGACGGGCGCGATCTCGGATACCGCATTCACGGCACGACCGAACCGGAAACGATCGGCACGAACGTCTCGTCAGGATGCGTCCGGATGATCAATCAGGACATCGCGCATTTGTATACGCGCGCAGCCATCGGAACGCGCGTCATCGTCCTCGCGTGATGGCTGTCGTCGAAGCGCGCGAATGTTCCTCGCAGTCGATGACAAGTTGCGCGCGCCCTGCGGCTTGCGGGTCGAACCCACGACCCTGATTGCGAGGGCCGATTCCGAGTAGAAGTACTATAGCGATAAACCGATGTTGGAGGCGCTCTCGCGCTTCCCCTTCTCGCTGCGCGGACCATCTACCTCTGCGTGGTGACACGCATGCTTGATCTCGCCTACGTCACGTTGCTCGACTTCCTCTCTCGGTCGCCGCCTCGGGGCAACAGAGATGAAGCCTGTGAGTCGCGCTTCGTGCCCGTAGGCGAGGACACAGACGGTCGCGAAAAAGCGGCGCCGCCTGAAACCGACTCTGCCTACGATCGCCCGGAGAAAGCGTCGCGCGCCTAGCCTAACTCTAAGACGCGTGTGAAGTCGGCTGACCTTCAATCGTCGGCGACTCGTCGCATCAACGCTGCGTCAGTCTGTTCGTGCAGAGCCATGGCGTCATCGAAATAGCGGGCGCGGCCCCACCAGAGACCGATGACAGAAATATAACTCCCCGCAGGCGCACAGTTCTTGGCGGCGCTGCTGGGAGAGTAAGATGTCGAAAGCAATCTTGGCCGCATTTTTTGTTGTACTGTTTGGTTCAGCTTCAGCTCTCGCGAAGAGCCCCAGATGTTTTGAAGGTTATGTCAGGGCGCCCTGCGGCCCGCCCCCGCCATACTATGTCGAGGGCATGACATATTGGGGGGCGGCGCTGCCTCATGCCGAGCCGCACGATCCTACAGACCGAATCGTGCTTGAGGGCGCCGCAGGGGGCGGAGCGCCGGACGGCGAATGAGTCGTGTCACTGTGACGGTGAGCGCAGCGCAAGTCGCTGCGCCCACGTAGATCCGTCAATGGCGCGCAGCCAACCGCGCTGGGGCAGCGTAATGCAGTGTTGTCGGCGAAACGCAGCGCTCGCGATTGCCCGGTCTGATCAAGCGATCGTCTGCAAGCTGCTGGAGAAGACGGATTAAGCGTGCGCAGCAGAGGCCGGAGGGACTTGCAAGCAGCGGTATTCAACCCGGTAATTTTTGCGTATCGCGCCCACACAGCTTCGCTCCAAGCACTGCCAACGCTTTAATATTTTGAGGTTTTGGGGAACGGTTTGATTGTGGCGCGGTTCATCTCCCTTCAAGGAGAAAGCGCCATGCCAGACAAACGACTGGAGCGGTGGCGCAACGCGGGAGCTAGTGAAGCTGCGCAGCGCTCCGCCGTTGCAAAGGCGATCGGCACGCATCTGAAATTCAAATTCGGTGGAGTCGCCAGCGAGCCCCTGCCTGAGAAGATAGCGGACTTGTTGAGTGAATTGAAACGCCGGCGCATTCAGAAGCGCGATGACGGCTAGACCGCGCCGCGACATATCGGGGAGATTTCATCGGCGCCGGTATGCAGCGATCGCATGCCTCTTGGCGTAGCGAGCCTGCAAGCGAACAGCTCATCAGGTGCGCGAACTCCTTGGCATAGCCGAGGCGCCGCAGCGCGGCGTCGAGCCTGTCACTCCTGCGCGCTCTCCGCCTCCGACGTCAGACGCATGGGATCGTCTAAGCGACCCCCTTGGCGTCGGCGCCAGGCCGAGAGAGCCCGCGGCGACGCGACGCCATTCGCTTCACACTGCGCCTAATCGGTGGGGCGGAGTCGGCGGAGCTGAGAACTCCGCCGCCCCATTCACGAATGACGGTGATGATGATGGTGATGGTGATGATGGACTACGCCAGCCGACCTCGGCTTTGCGGGAGCCGGCGCAGGGGTGGCAGGCGCGGCCGCAGTCTTCCCCGTCACTTTGTTCAGCACGTTCGTAACCGCTGCGCCCGCCTCTGCCCCCACGCGATTCACTCCAGAGGCAAGCTCTGAAATAGGATCTTGGGCTCTCGCTGCTTGAGCAATGAGAGCAGAGCCGAGCACCAAGCCAAACACCAACCCAGCCTTCTTAACGCACGCCATGCAAACCTCCATAATTCTCTCTGCGAAAGGGCTCTCATCAATAGTTCGCAGCTGAGGCCGAGCCAATGCCTTTGCGCCGCCTGCGACCGGGCGGCCTTTTCCCGCGCCGGCGTCATTCCGTGCAACATTCTGACGCAGCTTCGTTGTCGCCACTCCCCTGGCCAAAAATGAACGCGGCGACGGCTTTGGATTCGATCGTAAATCGCTGATTTTTATGGCCGTGCATCTGATGCCGACCGGCTCGTATCGGGAGCAAAGGATGTTAACTTGACGCTGGATTCGCTGTGGCGGAGCAGTAGACGTGACGCCGCGACGATCTATCTTTTCAGCGTGAACTTAAAATTATGGGAGGAAAAAATGAGCAGGGGTTTGAAGACCGCTTTGTTCGGGGCTCTTTGCGGAGCGTTTTTCTTTGCTGCGGCTCCGTCAGTTTCGGCGGGGCCAATGCCTTCCTCGCTCTCGCCGGAAGATTTTGGGTCGACGTCTTTCGTCCAGAAGGTCGGCAGAATTAGGCCAGGCGCAACAATCCACCCACCTGAGGGCAAGCAGTGCATAAAATGGACTCGGCGTTTTAGCTCGACCCACGGCTTGGGCCAGCGCCGCTGCGTGCACTGGAAATAGCGATAGTCCATTCGGCGGCGATCAATCGCCGGTCGCGCCAACGATAGGACGCCGCGCTTTCGCTCGAATGCCGGAGATCCTCGATTGGCGCGACGCGGGCGCTTGGATTGCTGGGAAAAATCCCGGCCCATTACTGCGCCCGCCGCTCGATGACGCCTTGCAGGAAGGATCGTCTCGCCGCGCTTGAACCGCTCGGCGTCGGCGACGACGATCCGACGCTGATCTAGCCGGTGGGCGGCGCATAAAAGGCAGGTGCCGACGCTCGCTGAGGGCACGGCAAGATTGGCGAAAATCTCGCTACAGCGCTGCGTTGTTACGAGCACTCTCGCGCTTCGCGGCGCCGCGCCGACGGACATCAAGACAGACAGCTGCGCGCATCAGCGCTCTGGCGGCTCTGGTGCTGCGAGGCCAGACGGAGCGCTCTATCGAGCCGCACCAGGTCTTCCTCGCGCGGTGCATTGGACGCGTCCCGGAAACCGTCGACAGATAATGCTCTTGTCGCACGCAGTAGCAAAGTTCGCCCAACTCGACCCGTCGTGTGTTCTCGCTTGCTGTTCCCACGCCCTAACAGCGTTGTTCCGAACCCGCGAAACCGACCATCCGCGTGCAGTCCCTGCATGGAAGTGTTTTTTGCAGGCATCTTGCGCCTGTGCATCCATTGCGGGCGTAACGAGCATTATCATTATTGCACCCGCAGTGGCCGCAGCGTTTCGAGTGAACGTTAGCGCCCCCATATTTTTCCTCCTCAATATCGTTTCTGGAGTGCAGAACGCGTTCTTGCCGAGATGACACTGAGAGAACGCGCGACCGCCGAAATGGTTGCGCGGTGAGGATTGGCGCGAGCGTCAGTTCGCGCAGCATATCACGAACTTACGGTATGGCGGCGACGCGCCCAAAGCGCCAACACGTTGACAGATTGTGCGCGCACATGATGTTCGACGATGTCTCGCAAAACTTGCGCGCTGAAAAGCTCTGCGTGTCGTAACGTGGTCGCGTGGATCGTTGAATAGGCCGGACATGCCGCTTGGAGCATGCCGATGAAGCCGGCCAGTCACATAGAAGTCAGTAAAATCTTCAACGGCATGTCGCGTCGGCGACGACAGAATGGACCTTGTGTTCATGCAACATCGTCTGTGATGAGTTCCTGGCTGATCGCGCAGGAGCCGCGAACATGGCGATCGGTGGTGCCGGTTGCAGGATTCGAACCCGCGACCTACTGATTACAAATCAGTTGCTCTACCAGCTGAGCTAAACCGGCCCGTGGCGTAAAACGAGGCGCGTCGCGCGACTCCTCTATGCGTCCAAGCCGCCGGACAGGTCAATCCCAGCGTCTGGGGCCGCCCCGCCTCACCCCAGCCGCATCGTGACGACGCTCAAGGCCGCGGCGCAGGCGTTCGACACATTGAGGCTCTTGATCGGACCCGGAAGATCGAGCCGCGCGACGGCGTCGCAGCGCTCGCGCGTCAGACGCCGCAGTCCCTTGTCCTCGGCGCCGAGCGCCAGAACCAGAGGCTTCGACAGCGCGACGCTCGCGAGCGATTCGGCGCCTTCCGAATCGAGACCGACGCGCGCGTAGCCACGTTCGGCCAGTTCGTCGAGCGCGCGCGCCAGATTGACGACGGAGACGATCGTTACGAACTCCAGCGCGCCGGACGCCGCTTTCGCGAGGACGCCGGAGAATTCCGGACTGTGCCGTTCGGTGACGATCACCGCGTCGACGTTGAAGGCGCAGGCGGTGCGCAGGATCGCGCCGACATTATGCGGATCGGTGATCTGGTCGAGCGCGAGCGCCACGCCGCTGACGCTGACGATGTCGGAAATGTCGGCCTGCGGCAGCGGACGCGCTTCGAGCATCAGCCCCTGATGCACGGCGTCCGCGCCGAGCCGACGCTCGATATCGCGCGCGTCGACGAGACGCGGCTCCAGTCCCGCCGTGCGCGCGAGGTCCTGAATGCGCGGGAGCGCCGTTTCCGTCGCGTAGAGCGTCAAGAGCTTGCGCTTGCGCGCGGTCAGCGCGGCGCGCACCGGATGCGCGCCATAGAGCGCGACGAGGTCGGGCGAGGCGGGGCGGAAGGGTCCCCGCGCCTCAGATGGCGTCGTGGGCGCGCGGCGGCCTCTTTCATGCGCGCTGCGGTCTCTCGGCGGCGGCCTGCGGCTCATCGGAGCGCCGCCGTCTGGACCCACCATTGCGGATGGCAGGCGCGAATCACTCGGGCGGCGCGGACCGCGTCGCGAGGGGTCGAAAACAGGGCGAAGCAGGTCGCGCCAGAGCCCGACATTCGCGCGAGCCTGCAGCCGCGCGCGCCGCGCAACATCGCGAGCGCGTCGACAATCACCGGCGCCTGCAGGCAGGCGGCGTCCTCAAGGTCGTTGCGGCACTTTGCAAGCATCGCGAAAAGTTCTTCGGCGCTCGGCGCTGCGCCGATCTCCAAATGCGCCGCGCCGCCGAGCGAGGCGCCCGGCTGCAGTCCGAGCGCAGCGAAGACTGGCCCGGTTTCGACTGGAACGCCCGGATTGATCAGCACGGCGGGCAGGGGCGGGAGGCGGATCGGTTCGCCAAGACTTTCTCCCGCGCCGCGCATCATTCGCGCCCGGGGCTCAAGACAGACCGGGACGTCCGAGCCGACGGCGCGGGCGACCAGGAGCAGACGGGGGTCGTCCAGCGAGAGCTGATTCGCCGCCGCGAGAAGGCGCAGCGCCGCGGCGGCGTCCGACGAACCGCCTCCAATGCCCGCCGCGACCGGCAGGCGCTTCTCGAGACGAAAGCGGCCGAGCCGCAGGCCCTCGATCTCTTCGGCGAGCCGCCGCGCCGCCCGCAGCACGAGATTGTCGTCGCCTGCGCCCGCCGCCGAAGACGTCGGCCCATAAATGTCGAGCGCCAGCGCATCGCCCGGCGTGAGGGACAGCGTGTCGCCCGCGCCGGAAAAGGCCACGAGGCTTTCGAGCGCATGATAGCCATCCTGACGACGGCCGAGAACGTGAAGCGTGAGATTGATCTTCGCGGGGGCGCGCGTCGTCAGCATCTGGCCCCGGTCTCCGCATGTGGGGGCGAATTCGCGGAGCCCGTTGAATTGGAGCGGGCGAAGGGATTCGAACCCTCGACCCCAACCTTGGCAAGGTTGTGCTCTACCCCTGAGCTACACCCGCATCCGTCGCGCCGGCAAAGCATGTCGCCGAACCGTCGCGCGCGTCGTTATGCCGGAAACGAATTTGCTTTGCAACTGGCGTCATGCGCCCGGATCGACGCTCCGGGAGGGAACGGCTCCCGGAGCGTCGTCACGTCACTGGATCATGCGGCGTTTCCGGCAATATGCCCGTCCGGCGCGATCCTGTGCGGCGCCCGACAAAAGCTGTGAAGCCAACCAGATACTCGAGGATCGAGCCGACTTCGCCATCCAATGTCGTCCGGCTCCTGCCGAAGGATATGGACGGCGGCGGGTGATGATGCAGCGATGAAAACCGCCGCCGTCCACCAAGACAGCTACAGGGGGACTGCCATGGTGGGTGCAGTTTGACGAAGCAGGCCTGAAGAACAAGGACCACAGACAGTATTTGCCTTGGTTAAATACTTGGTATCATAGCATTTATACTATCTGGCCCCAGGCGGCGCCTGGAGGCCATCACCGCAGCCCGGGCCTGATTCGGCGGCTCGGCCACGCAAAGACGCCAGCCGAAAAGGCTCAAAGGGAGGGGCGCCATGTCCGATGATCTGAACTGTGACGACATCATTAAGCTGCTTGCGCTTGAACCCAACGCGACATGCGGCTTCGTCCGCATCACCTATACGAGCAAGCTGTCCTTTGGCGCCGACGCCTTACCGCCGCCCTTCGCCCGTACCGGGCCAGTGGGTTCGGCGCTCTATTTCCTGGTGACGCCGCATGCGCCGGTGCGACTGCACCGAATCCGCAACGATCAGCTTTACCATTATTATCTCGGCGAACCGCTGGAGCTGTTCATGCTCCATGGCGACGGCTCGTCCGAGCGCGTGGTGGTCGGGCCTGATCTGCGCGCAGGCCAGCGCGTTCAGCTGCTGATCCCCGGCGACACGTTTCACACCGCGCGGCTTCTGGACGGCGGGCGCTGGTTTTTCGGCGCGAGCACCGAATGGCCCGGCGTCGTTCCGCAGGACGTCGAGATCGGCAATCTCGATCAACTGGCGACAAAATATGCTGAGGTCGCGTCTGAACTCCGCGCAATCGCGGCGTCGGTCAGGGAGGTCCCGCAAACTGCGGTTCGGCCGTGTTAGCTTCTATTTGCATTCCTGAACGGCGCGGGCGAGCGCCTCAGACAATCCTTTGAGCGAATAGCTGTCGGTCGTGCTCGTCCCCTTGGACGAAGAGGCCTTCACGATGAGCTTCGCGCCGCCGCGCAGCGCGCCGACGAATTCTTTCTCCCGCGACTGATCCTTCACCCAGGCGTTCGTTCCCTTGGTGATCAGCTCATAGCTGTCGCCGTCGATGTCCGCGACTGCGGCCGAGCCGTCCTTCGTCGCATAGCCCAAATTGATCGCGACCTCGTTGTGGATATTCTCGGCGGGCCGCGTGGAGATGAAGATATACGCGGCCGAATCTTTGAGCTTGGCTTTCGGATTTCGTTCTTTTGGTTGTCCCAGCGCGTAGCAGGTCCTGTTGCGCCCGTTCTGGGCGGCGTAAGCGCCCCATTCTCCGTAGCTTCCGAGCTGCTCCGGCTTTTCCGAGCCTTTGTCCGCGGCGGGTTTCTCGGCTTTCTCGTTTTTCGCCGGCTTTCGCTTGGCCTTGGCTGCGTCCTCGGCTGTAGGCTCTTCAGCGGATTTCGGCTTCGCTTCCGCTGCCGTGACAGCGAAGGAGACGGCCAGTCCGATGGCGGCGAGAGTGATGAGGAGACGTGAGCGCGTGCGAGATTCTCTAGGCATAGGCTCAGATTGTACCGTCGGGCGTCGGCGCGAACAAGAGCGTCAGCGTTGTTCCCGCCTTTCCAGTGGACCCGAGCCTATCCGTCCTTTCGCGCCGTCATCAAGTAATTGACGTCGGTGTCGTGGCTTTTCCGCCAGCTTTTGGTCAGCGGCTGGAAGCTCATCCCGGCCCGGTCGATCTCGCGCATGCCGCCTTGCCGCACCCATGACGAGAGTTCGTCGGGGCGAATGAATTTGTCGTGGTTATGGGTGCCCTTCGGCACCCAGCCGAGCACATATTCGGCGGCGACGATGGCCAGCAGATAGCTCTTCATCGTCCGGTCGATCGTCGCCAGGAACAGGAGCCCGCCTGGCTTCAGCAGCCGCCCGAGCATGGCGACGAACTCGCGCGGGCCTTCGACGTGCTCGATGACTTCGAGCGCCGCCACCGCATCGAACTGCTCGCCGGCCGCGGCGAGGTCTTCGGCGGTGATATTGCGGTAATCGATGTCGAGGCCGGATTTCTCGGCGTGGCGTTTGGCGATGGCGATGTTGTTCGGCGCAGGGTCGACCCCGGTCACCTGCGCGCCGAGCTGCGCCAGCGACTCGCTCAATATGCCGCCGCCGCAGCCGATGTCGGCGATGCGCACGCCCTCGAGCGGTCGATCTCCCGGCGCGTTCAGCGCGCCGGGGTCGCGCTGGATGAAACGGCGCGCGTGATCGCGGATATAGGCGACTCGAACGGGGTTGATCTCATGGAGAATCCCCATCCTGCCGTTCTTGTCCCACCAGAGTTCGGCCAACCGGTTAAAGCGCGCGACGTCTTCGGGGTCGACGCTGGCGGAGTGGGGCGCGGAATGTTGGGGCAATGAGGAGCCTCGCGGAGATTGGGGGCATTTGGATTATCCGGCCTCGTCCTCGGGCGCCATCGGGCTCCTCGGGATGAGGTCAGAGGAACGATGTGAAAACTTCTCATCCTGAGGAGCGAGCGCGCAGCACGCGCCCCAAGAGCAAGGAGCTTGCGCATAATCGCGCTGGCGGAACTGCCGTTGACAGTCCCGCCGGCGCGGACACATATAGCGCCGCTTCCCGCGCGACGCGAGCGTCACGCCCATTTTCCGGTCTTCATGTCACGCCTGGTCATGAAATTCGGCGGCACGTCGGTCGCCACTGTCGAACGCATCCACAATGTCGCGCGCCATGTGAAACGCGAGGTTGAGGCGGGGCACGAGGTCGCTGTCGTCGTCTCGGCGATGTCGGGCAAGACCAACGAGCTCGTCGCCTGGTGCCGGGAGGCGGCGCCGCTCTATGACCAGTGCGAATATGACGCCGTGGTCGCATCGGGCGAACAGGTGACCGCCGGACTCCTTGCGATCGCGTTGCAGAAGGCAGGCGTGCCCGCGCGCTCCTGGCTCGGCTGGCAGGCCCCGATCTACACCAATGCGGCGCATGGCGCGGCGCGGATCGAGTCGATCGATGGCGCGGGCATCGTCGAGGGTTTCAGCCGGGGCGAAGTCGCGGTCGTCGCCGGCTTCCAGGGCGTGCATCGCGAAACAGCGCGCATCACGACGCTCGGCCGCGGCGGGTCAGATACGAGCGCGGTCGCGCTTGCGGCGGCGATCAAAGCCAACCGTTGCGATATCTACACCGATGTCGACGGCGTTTACACGACTGACCCGCGCGTTGTGCCCAAGGCGCGGCGCATGGACAAGGTCGCCTTTGAAGAGATGCTCGAAATGGCGTCGCTGGGCGCGAAGGTCCTGCAGGTGCGCTCGGTCGAGGTCGCGATGGTGCACGGCGTGCCGACCTATGTGCGCTCCTCCTTCGACGATCCGGAGAATCCGGGCCAGGGGACGCTGATCTGCAACGAGGAGGACATCGTGGAAGCCCAGGTCGTCACAGGCATCGCCTTCTCGCGTGACGAAGCGCAGATCACGCTTCGGCGCGTCGCGGACAAGCCGGGCGTCGCGGCCGCGGTGTTCATGCCCCTGGCCGAGGCGGGGATTAACGTCGACATGATCGTGCAGGTCGTTTCCGAGGAAGGCATGACCGACATGACCTTCACGGTTGGAACGGCCGATTATGAGCGCGCCTTCGCGATCATCGAAAAGGTCAAGGACGCGGTTGGTTTCGCGCATATCACGGGCGAGAAGGACGTCGCCAAAATTTCAGCGATCGGCATCGGCATGCGCAGCCACGCCGGCGTCGCCGCTCAGGCGTTTCACGCCCTTTCAGAAAAGGGCGTCAATATTCGCGCCATCACCACGTCGGAGATAAAGTTTTCTGTGCTGATCGACGAAGCGTACACGGAACTCGCCGTGCGAACGCTGCACTCGCTCTACGGCCTCGACGCCGCTTAGCTGAGCAGTATCGCAACGCTTGAAAGCGAGCGTTGCCGCGACATCTACCGCAACCACAATGGTTCGCGTGGAGGATGTCCAATGGAAGAACTCACCAGTAGCGTCGTTTCCGAGACGAAGCTCGATCCGACGGTCGCCAAAGCAGCTCTCGGCCTTGTACTCGGTTTTCTTCGCGACAAGGACACGACCGGCAATATGCAGGTAATGATCGCCAAAATGCCGCGCGCTCAAGAGGCCATTGACACAGCTCAGCACACCGGCGACGGCGGCGTTACGCAGGTCATCGAAGGCATGACGAGCTTTATTGGCCACGGCCGAGCAGATCTGAATATTCTCGCTGGTCAGCTCGAAAAGCTCGGGATCAGTGAAGCGCAAACCGACGCGTTGGTTCGCCAAGTGATCAATCGCGCTGAAAACATTCTCGGGGCCGAGGGCGCCGAGAAGATCAAGGGCGTTCTGCCCGCGTTGCGCGAGCGCACCGATTTGCCGACGGATCTGCGACAGCAGGCGTAATGATCGGGCTGGCGCGCGACCCGCGCGTCAGCCTTTCTGGCGGCCACAAGCGCGATCGTTGCGCTTGATTTTCCTCCCCGTCGCGGCGACAGTCTGGCGTTTTCCGGCTTTGGAAGGGGAGGCCCTCATGGATGAACTGGTGGCGCGCGTCTCGGCGGCTCTTGGCGTTGACGCAGATGTCGCCAGGACCGGCGTTGGTCTCGTTCTCGACTTCCTGCAAAAGGAGTCCCCTGACGGCGCCGTCGCTGAATTCCTCGACAAGCTTCCCGGCGCGCGTGAGGCGATCGACGCCGCCGAATCGTCAGGCGCCGGCGCCGGCGGACTCGGCGGGTTGTTGAGCGGCATGGGCGGGCTGATGGGTCTTGGCGCCAAGCTCAATGGGGCCGGTATTGAAATGGGACAGATTCCGGCGCTGGGCCACGAGATTTTCGGATATGCCGAAACCAAGATCGGACCGGAAAAGCTGCGCGAGATCGTCGATTCGATCCCCGGCCTGGCCCAGTTCGTTTGACGCTCATCGCCGAAGACTGGCGATCGTCACGCCGCCGGCTCGAAGCGCGACGATGAGCGCGCCCGCATAAACGAGCGCGCCGCCGATTCCAAGGGCCGTAAGCGCCACGAGATTGGCGAGCGGGCCGAAATGCGCGCCGAGCGCCAAAGCGGCCGACCGGCCGAAGATCGCGACCGCGGTCAACAACGCGCACGCGACGAAGGTCGCGCCGAGCGTCTTCACGAAGATTTCGTCGAACCGCATCCAGTCCTGGGCGAGCGCGATTCCGACAAGCGCGGCGAGGTTGATCCACAGTCCGACGGACGTCGCCGTCGCGAGGCCGACGGCGCCGAGCGGCCGAAACAGCACGACCTTCAATGCGACATTCGCGGCGAGCGCCGCCAGCGCGATGAGCATCGGCGTCCTTGTGTCGCCGCGCGCCTGGAAGCTCGCCCGCGCCGAGGCGATGAGCACAAGCGCCATCAAGCCGGCGCCATAGGCGGCGAGCACGTCGCCCGCCGCATAGGCGTCGGCCGCCGAAAACCTGCCGCGCTGAAAGAGGCCGGCGACGATCAGTTCGGGAATCGTGTCGAAGGCGATGAAGAACGGCGCCGCGAGCGCGACGGTGAGCGCCATGGTTCGGCTCTGCGCGTGATGCGCGCCTCCTTCGTCGCCGGCGGCAAGGCGGCGGCTCATTTCGGGCAGCAGCACAGTGCCTGCGGCGATGCCGATGACTCCGACCGGAAGCTGGTAAAGCCGCTCCGCGTAGGAAATCGACGAGACGCCGCCGTCGGGCAGCATCGACGAAAGAATCGTGTCGGCGAGCACGGCGATCTGCGGACTGGCCGAACCGATGATCGCTGGACCCAGCCGGATGAAGAAATCGCGCACGCGCGGCCAGTGCGGCTTGCGCAAACGCTGCAGGACGCCAATCCGCCGCGCCTGCCACATCAACAGTCCGAGTTCGAGAACGCCGGAAACGGTGATGCCCCAACTCGCGGCGTAACCGGCGTTCGGAAAAAGAAAAGCGACCGCGAGCGCCGCCATGACCGAAAAATTCATCAGATTGGGCGCGAAGGCGGGAAGCGCGAAGCGGCCGCGCGCGTTCAGCGCGCCCATATGCAAGACGAAAAGCGTGATGAAGAGCAGATAGGGAAAGGTGATGCGGGTGAGATTGACCGCCAGCGCGAATTTCTCCGGACGATCATCGAGACCGGGCGCGAGCAGCGAAACGAATTGCGGGGTGAGCGTCCAGACGATCGCAAGCAAGATGATCTGGGAGGCGAGAAGCAGCGTGTAGACTTGCCCGGCGAACTCCTCCGCCGCGGCGTCGCCCTCCTGCTCGATCGCCATTGAATAGGACGGAACGAACGCCGCGTTGAACGCGCCTTCTCCGAAAATCGCGCGAAAGCTGTTGGGCAGCCGCTGGGCGATGAAAAACGCGTCGGAGACGGCCCCCGCGCCCATGATCGCCGACTGCATCGCGAGCGACAGAAATCCCGTCACGCGCGAGAGCAGGGTGAAGCCGCCGACCGAGAGAAGATTGCGAATCATCGCAATCGTCCTAGCAGCATTTCGTTAAGCTCGCGCTCTCCTCAGTGTCTCGGGCAGTGCAGATAATATCCGCCGGTTATGGTGGCGAGCTCGTCGCCTTCTCCGCGAGACCAGTGAATGTTGGCGCTGCGACGGCATTTGTCGGAAATGTCGGCCTGGCGTTCGTAGGTGGCGACATCCTTGTCGGCGTCGACCGTGAATCCGTCGTTGCGCAGCTCGTCGATGAGATCGTCGACCTCCGTCGAACCGACGTGGAAGCGTTTGGCGAGCCGCGCCTGAAAGAGCTGCTGGTCGGCCTCGGTCTTTGACTCGGGCAATCCTTCGAGCAGGCTCGGCACGGCAGGAGGAGCCGCGAAGCGCCACATGCGCACGCCGAAGGCGGCGAACAGCGCGACGACCGCCGCCGCAATGATGAGGTTCCTGCCGCGCAGCAGCGAACGGAGGGAATCGGAGCTCATGTAATCACGCCTTGTCCCAGGATTATGCAGTTGCAGCAATGAAGCATCTGAAAAGCGTTTTTGTCGCAGTCAGATCGTCGCCCCTTTGTCGCTCGCCTTGTTTTCAAGTCCCTCTCGCTCGCCCAGCCTCTCGGCGACGAGATAGAGCGGCCTTCCCTTTACCTCATTAAAGATGCGCGCGACATACTCGCCGAGCACGCCCAGCGAAATCAGCTGAACGCCGGAAAAGAAGGCGATCGATACCACCAGAGTGGGAAAGCCAGGAGCGTCGACGCCAAACAGCATGGTGCGGATCCAGTAATAACCGGCCATGGCCAGCGCGAAGGCGGAAATCGCGAGTCCCACATAGGTCCACACCTTGAGGGGAATCGACGAGAAGGACATCAGCCCGTCGAGCGCAAATCGCGCCAGTCGAGCGAAATTGAACTTGGACGCTCCGCCGGCGCGGACGTCGACGTCGAAAGGAACGCCGATCGACTTGAACCCGATCCAGGCGAAGAGACCCTTGTTGAAGCGCGCGCGCTCCCGCATCGTCAGCAGCGCGTCCACCGCCTGCCGGTCGAGCAGGCGGAAGTCTCCGGCGCCGGGCGGCAGCCGCACGTCCCCGAAGTTCTCCAGCAAATGGTAAAAGATACGCGTGAGCGCCACGCGCAGCTTGGGATCGGTGGCGCGGTCGACGCGCTGCCCGTAAATGTTCTTGTAACCTTCCCGCCACTTCTCGATGAATTGGCCGATGACTTCCGGCGGGTGCTGAAGGTCGGCGTCCATGATCACGACCGCGCGTCCGCGCGCCTCGTCGAGTCCGGCGGCGATCGCCACCTCCTTGCCGAAATTGCGCGACAGCGACAGAGCGCGAAATCGCGGCTCTTCGGCGCAGAGGTCGCGCAATATGTCCAGACTCCCGTCGCCGGAACCGTCGTCCACGAAGATCGCCTCGTAAGAGACGTCGCAGGCGTCGAGGGCCGGCGCAACTCTCGCCGCCAGCGGACGGAGATTCTGCGCCTCATTGAACACGGGGATGATGAGGGAGATATCGGGACTGTTCATAGGAAAGGCTTAAACCAATATTTATAGGGGCGGCATAGGATTAACAGGCGCAGCGTTTAGGCTAACGCCGTGCGGCGCGGATGGAGCGGACGATGGCTGAAAATCGAATTGTTGCGCTGTGCGCGGATGATTACAGCCTGTCATATGGGGTCAGCGCCGGCATCTTGGAAGCCGTCGATGCAGGGAGGATCACGGCGGTTTCGGCGTTGGTGAATGGTCCGCGCTGGCCTGCGATGGGGCTCGAACTGTGTCGCCGTGGTCGCAACGCAGACGTCGGCCTGCATTTCAATCTGACGCTGGGGCGGCCGCTCTCGTCGATGCCGAAGTTCGCGCCGAATGGAGAGTTCCCGCCGCTGTCGAACGTTATCCGCATGGCGTATGGCAGGCGCCTGCCTATGGAGGAAATCCGCGCGGAGATCGACCGGCAGTTGGACCGCTTTGAAGCGGTGATGGATCGTCCGCCGGATCATGTCGACGGCCATCAGCATGTCCATGTCCTTCCCGGCGTCAGGACGGCGATTCTTGACGCCCTGGCGGCGCGCAAGCTCGAGGGGCGGACGTGGATTCGCGACGCTGGCGATGGTTTGCATCGGATTCTCGTGCGTGGCGCCAACGCTCGGAAGGCGCTCTCGGCGCTCTCGCTGGCCGGCGGTTTCCGCCGGGAAGCGCGTCGCCGCGGCTTCGCCGTCAACGATGGCTTCGCCGGATTTTCGAACTTTCACCCGAGCTTTGATTACGCGAGGATCTTTCAAAGCTACCTTCGAGCGCCCGGCCGAAGGCATCTGATCATGTGCCATCCGGGCCATGTCGATGAAGAGCTGCGCTCGCTCGATCCGGTGACGATCACGCGCGAGCAGGAGCTGGCGTTCCTGCTTTCGCCGCGCCTGCCGGAGATGCTGGAAAAGCGCGGCCTGCGCCTGGGGCGCCTGTCACAGCCGGAGCTGAGCGCCGACGCCGAGCAGGCGGCGGCTCAGTAGATCCCTTCGAAGGAAATCGGCGCCCGTTTCTTGCCGTCCCGCAGATAGATGTCCTTCAGGAACGGCGCGCGCCGGCGGTTGAAGTCCTGCAGCCACCAGCCGTCGCCCAGCGGATCGAAGACCGGCTCGTCGGTTCTGCGGAAGATCGCGGTCGAGCCGACGAACTCCACCTTCTCGAACATCCGGTCTTCGCTCAGGAAGTCGGCGAACCGGCTGATCGTCGGAATGTGAATGTCGTCGACGACGAGCAGTCCGTCCGTCTTCAGGTGCGGGTAGAAGTAGTAATATTCTAGTTCCGGGAATGGAAAGCCATGCGGTCCGTCGATCAGCACCAGATCGTACGGCGCGTGTTCTTCATATCGCGGCAGCGTGAGCTGTGTCGGACCGAAGACGAGGTCGAGACGGTCCCGCCGCGTCGCAGGACAGTTCAGGAAATAGTCGACGCTGGACGCGTTCTGGCCGCGGTCGTCGTAGCAGAACACTTTGTGCCGCTCGGCGATGCGCGAAAGAAAGATCGTGGACTTTCCGCATCCCGTTTCAGCCGAAGAAATTTCCGTTCCCACCAGCAGCTGCTCGATGCGCACCAGCGTTCGCAGCGGCATCGATCCGGCGCTGTGGGCGAAGCCGACGGCGCGTTCATAGTCGCCGATTTCGGCGACGAGGTTCTTGTCGCGCGTCGCCTCGGCGCGCAGCGGCGCAGGCATTGAGGAGATCGGGGAGCTCCATAGCCTTCGCCGCACTCGATTGATTAGCTTGCGGACGAATGACGAAGGCATGGCTCCTGACGCGTTCTCGAGATTCCGAGCGAAGAGGAAGGGGTTATATCAGCGCGAGCGGCGCCACGGAAGCGGGCAGGCGGCATTTGCCGCTAAAGCTTGGCTTTTTTGGATTTCTATTTTATTTCAATGTCTAACCCGAAATCGAACACCGGGGCGGAGTGCGTCAGCGCCCCGACCGAAATCAGATCGACGCCTGTTTTGGCGATTTCGGCGACATTCGCGAGGGTGACGCCGCCCGAGGCCTCGCAGGTCATTCGGCCGCCGACGAGCGCGACGGCGCTGCGCAGATCGTTTGGCGTCATATTGTCGAGCAGCACGGCGTCGGCGCCTTCTTCGAGAACCTCGCGCAGCTGGTCGAGCGTGTCGACTTCGATCTCGATCTTGACGAGATGGCCGACATTGGCTTTCGCCGCTCTCAGCGCCGGGATAACGCCGCCGGCGACCGCGACGTGATTGTCCTTGATGAGCACCGCGTCGTCGAGGCCGAAGCGGTGATTGACGCCGCCGCCGCAGCGCACGGCATATTTCTCCAGCGCGCGCAGCAGCGGCGTGGTTTTTCGCGTGTCGCAGATTCGCGCCGACGCGCCAGCGATCGCGCTGACGTAGCGCGCCGTCAGCGTGGCCACACCAGACAGCTGACCAAGAAAATTAAGCGCGACGCGCTCGGCCGAAAGAATGGGGCGGGCGGGACCAAAGATCATGGCGACAACCGCTCCCGGCGCGACGCGGGCGCCGTCGACGACCTCCGCTTCAAAATTGATTTGCAGATCTATCAGCGCGAAGGCGGCGCGCGCCGCCTGTATTCCGGCGACCACGCCCGACTGGCGCGCGACGATCGCCGCGCGGGCGCGCGCGTTCGCCGGGATGATCGCCTGCGTCGTCACATCCCCGGCGCGGCCCAGATCTTCGGCGAGCGCCGCGCGGACCGCCTCTTCGATCAGTATCGGGGGCAACTCGCCAATCATGTCTCAACCTCGTCGGCGACGCGCAGGACGGCGTCGAGAGTCGTCAGCGAGCGGCGCGCAAGCTCGGACGCCGGCTGCGGAAAGTCCGAGCGGAAATGCGCGCCGCGACTCTCGCGCCGCTGGAACGCCGTCGCCGCTATCAACAGGCCCGTCGTCAACATATTGCGCGCCTCGATGTCGCTCGTTCGCGAAATCATGCGGCGGATCGATCTTACCGCGACGGCAAGCCCTGCGCCGTTGCGGATGACGCCGACATTCGCCGACATCAGATCGCGCAGCTCCTCGATCACCGCGAAATCTCGATCGCGCGGTATCGGCTCGAGGCGCTCCGCCTGAAGCCGCCGGCCCTCGACAGGCGGAAGTAGCGTCGCGCGCACGTCCGCCGCGACGCGAGCCCCAAACACGATCGCCTCGAGCAGAGAGTTCGACGCAAGCCGGTTGGCGCCGTGAACGCCGGTCGACGCAACTTCGCCGACGGCCCAGAGGCCATCGACGCTGGAGCGGCCGCGCGCGTCGGTCCAGACGCCGCCCATGTGGTAATGCGCCGCCGGCGCGATCGGGATGAGTTCGCGCGAGGGATCAATCCCGGCGCTCATGCAGCTTCCATAAACCGTCGGAAAGCGCGTCGGGAATTCGGCGCCTATGGCCGAACGGGCGTCGAGAAAGGCGCCCTTTCCGGCTGCGATGCTGGCGAAGACGCCGCGCGCGACAATGTCGCGAGGGGCAAGCTCCCCTTCGGGATCGACGTCGCGCATGAACCGGCGGCCGTCGCGATCGACGATGGTCGCGCCTTCGCCGCGCAGAGCTTCGGTCGCGAGGGGCGCCGGATCGGCGTCAATGTCGATCGCCGTCGGGTGAAACTGAACAAACTCCGCGTCGCCGATCAGCGCGCCGGCGCGCGCCGCCATCGCGACGCCTATTCCACGCGCTTCCAGCGGATTGGTCGTGACCCGGTAAAGATGACCGATGCCGCCCGTCGCGAGGATCAGCGCCGCGCAGGGCGTCTCGTGGATCACGCCGGCGCTGTCGCGGGCCAGGACGCCGACGGCGCGACCGCCGCGCACGACGATCTCCTGCGCCGAATAGCCTTCGACGATGTGGATCGACGGGGTTCTGGCGACTTCTTTCGCCAGCGTATCCATGATCGCGCGCCCGGCGACATCGCCTTGAACGCGCACGATGCGCCGACGTGAATGCGCCGCCTCCTGCGACGGCAGGAAGGCGCCGAGCGCCGAGCGGTCGAACGGCGTTCCCATCACCGCGAGATCCTCGACGCGCGCACGCGCCTCCCGCGCCATGCCGAGCGCGACGTCGCGTTCAACGATGCCGCCGCCCGCAGCCACCGTATCGTCGGCGTGCTTTTCAGGCGTGTCGCCCTCTTCGACGGCGGCGGCGATGCCGCCCTGCGCCCAGAAAGACGAGCCGCTGTAGCCGATCGGCGTCGGCGCGAAAATAGCCACAGGCGTCGGCGCCAGTTTGAGCGCGCAGAACACGCCCGCGAGTCCGCCGCCGACGATGATGATGGGAGGCAAATCTTCGCGCATAGACCGGCTAGTCAACGGCGACTGCGGCAAGCCGCGCGAGCGCCTGCGCTTCGCGCGCCACAGCCGTTTCGACCAGGCTGCGCACGCGCGGCGGCAAGGGCAGGGCGAGCGCGGCCGCGTGGCCCTTGGGCGACATTTTGCACAGAGTTTTGCCGAGTATGTCGACGAGCTTGTCGTCGGCGTAGTCCCGATGCTTTTCGAGGAAATCGTCGAGATAATGCTCAAGAAAGACGATGGCCGCGATATTTTCGAGCGCCTGCGATTCCGGGTCTTTCTTGAGCTGTTCCTTGCGGATCAGCGCGGCGACATGCGCGATCGCCGGCGCGTCATAGCCATGCGCCCGCATGATGCCCGCGGCGAGATCGGCGTGATGGACGCGGCAGGCGCGCCGCCAGTCATTGTAGCCGCGGCGGCCTTCCTCATAGTTCGCGCGTTCGATCTCCCAGCGGCGCAGATGTTGCGCCCGGGCGGCAATCTTCAGGAGATCCGAGGCGTCCGGATAGAGCGCGGCGAGCCGCGCGCTCATGCGCTCCGCATAGAGCTGCTCAAAGGCTCGGCCCTCGATCCGACGCGGATCGTCGGCATTGGCGGCGTCGATGGCCGCAATCGTCGCATCGAGCGCCAGCATTGTCCGCCCTGTTAAAGTCAGGCCACAGCTTAACCCAGATCGATCATCCGTTGCACGCTGCGGCGCGCGCGTTCGGCGACGGCGGGGTCAACGGTCACTTCCTCGCGGAGGTAGAGCAGGCTGTCGAGGATCTTCGGCAGCGTGATGCGCTTCATATGCGGGCAGAAGTTGCAGGGCCGCACGAACTCCACGTCCGGCGTTTCGGCGGCGACATTGTCGGCCATGGAGCATTCGGTGACGAGCAGCACGCGGGCCGGCTTCCTGTTGCGAACGAAGTCGATCATCGCCGCCGTCGAGCCGGCGAAATCCGAGACCTCGATCACTTCGCGCGGACATTCCGGATGCGCGAGCACCTGCACGCCAGGATGATCGGCGCGATAGCTCTCGATCTCCTCGGCGGTGAAGCGCTCATGCACTTCGCAAGCGCCGCTCCAGGCGATGATCTTCACTTTCGTCTGAGCCGCGACGTTCTGCGCCAGATAGCGGTCGGGAACCATGATCACCCGATCGACGCCGAGACTCTCGACGACCTTGACCGCGTTCGAGGAGGTGCAGCAGATGTCGACCTCCGCTTTAACGTCGGCCGAGGTGTTCACATAGGCGACGATCGGCACGCCGGGATATTCCTTGCGCAGCGCCCGCACGTCGGCGCCCGTAATCGACTCCGCAAGTGAGCAGCCCGCCTTCAGGTCGGGCGTCAGCACGACCTTCTTCGGATTGAGCAGCTTCGACGTTTCCGCCATGAAATGCACGCCGCCCTGCACGATGATGTCGGCGTCGGATTTCACCGCGAGTTTCGCGAGCTGCAGGCTGTCGCCGATATGATCTGCGACGCAATGGTAGATTTCCGGCGTCATGTAATTGTGCGCGAGGATGGTGGCGTTGCGCACATGTTTGAGATCGTTGATGGCCTTTACGTAAGGCGCGTGGAACGGCCACTCGACGGGCGGAATGACTCGCGCCACGCGCTCGTAAAGGTGCGCGGTCGCGGCCTGAACCTCCGGCGTCCAATCCAGAGCAGGGCGGGGCAGCGCCGGAAAACGGCTGGAGGGTCCAACGCCAAGGGCGCGCGCCGCGCGTTCGCGGGTCGCGCTCGGTCGGCTGCGCAGGTCGTCAATCAGTTGAGTCATCGTCCACCCCTGGGGATTATACTCAAAGTGAGTATAAGTAGGCCCCATAAAATCTCCGAGACGGTTCCCCGCTCGGAGCGCTCAAGCCGCGAAGACTAGGCCGCGGACCGGGATCCGGCAAGCTTCCTCGCGCAGACATGTGCTCGACGCGAGCATATGTCAAGGGAAACAAGGCGCTCGGCGCGCCGCGACATGCCGCTTTCGGCGTGGAGCAAAGCTGCTATAGACGGCGCATGCATACAGGGGCGACGCAATCTTCTTTCCCGCACCGCCACCTTCTCGGCATTGAGGGACTGAGCCGTCCCGACATCGAGACTCTTCTCGACATGGCCGAGGAGGCGATCGAAGTTTCGCGGCGGGTCGACAAGAAACGCTCGAATTTGCGCGGGCGGACGCAAATCAACCTGTTCTACGAACCGTCGACGCGCACGCAGGCGTCCTTCGAGATCGCCGGCAAGCGTCTGGGCGCCGACGTGATGAACATGTCGGTCGCGCGCTCATCGGAATCAAAAGGCGAAACGCTGATCGACACGGCCGTGACGCTCAACGCCATGCGGCCGGACATCATCGTCGTTCGCCACGCCCATGCCGGCGCGGCGCATCTTCTGGCGCGCAAGGTCGACTGTTCCGTCGTCAACGCCGGCGACGGCGCGCATGAACATCCGACGCAGGCGCTGCTCGACGCCCTCACTATCCGGCGGAATAAGGGCCGCATCGAGGGTCTGACCATCGCGATTTGCGGCGACATCCTGCATTCGCGCGTCGCCCGTTCGAACATCCTGCTGCTGGGCGCGCTCGGCGCCCGCCTACGCGTCGTCGGGCCTTCGACGCTAGCGCCGGACAGCCTGTCGCGGCTCGGCGTCGAGGTGTTTCACGACATGAGGCGCGGGCTCGACGCCGCCGACATCATCATGATGCTGCGCCTCCAGCGCGAAAGGATGGCGGGCGCGTTGACGCCGAGCGCACGCGAATATTTCCATTTCTTCGGGCTCGACGAAGAGAAGCTCGCCTGCGCCGCGCCTGATGCGCTGGTGATGCATCCGGGGCCGATGAATCGCGGCGTCGAAATCGATACGGCTGTCGCGGACAGCGCGAGATCGCTCATTCGCGAACAAGTCGAGATGGGCGTCGCGGTGCGAATGGCGGTGCTCGAAGCGCTCGCGCAGCACCTGCCGAATGTGTAAGCTTCACCAAAATCAATGATCGCAGGGGAGTGAAATGGTCAAGCTCGTCCGCTTCATCGGACTCATCATACAATCGATCTTGATCGAGTTTTTACATGTGTTCGGCCTCGTCGCCTTTCTTCTGGCGGCGGCGCTCGGCTATTTTCGGCTGCCGTCATGGCTGGTGCCTATCGTCGGCGTCATCTGCGGCGTCATCGCGGACAAATTCATCGATCAAACCGAAGTGATCAGTCTTCTGGAGAGGGCTGCGTCAGCCAATCAGCGCGGCGGCTTCCTGGTGATCGTCTATGTCATCATCGTCGCCGTCGGCTATGTCAGCGGCGCCTATGCGCGTCAGGCTATGAATCGCCGCAAGATCGCTCAGGCGACTCCGAGCCCGGCGGCGAAGCCGACGCCGGTCTCGAAGCCGCCGCAGAAGCGCAACAGAAGCGGATCGTCAAAAGCCTGAGGCATGCGCGCGCCGCCGGCGCGCGTTCGTTACAGCCCCTCGAACAGCGCCGTCGAGAGATAGCGTTCGGCGAAGGAGGGGATGATCAGGACGATGTTCTTGCCAGCGGCCTCCGGGCGGCTCGCGATCTCCAGCGCCGCCGCGACGGCGGCCCCTGACGAGATGCCGACAGGGATGCCCTCCACCCGAGCGAGCAGGCGCGCCGTCTCGAACGCGGTCTGATTGCCGATGGTGATGATCTCGTCGATGACGCTACGATCGAGAATCGGCGGCACGAAGCCGGCGCCGATTCCCTGAATTTTGTGCGGACCCGGCGGCCGTCCGGAAAGCACGGCTGAATCTTCCGGCTCCACCGCCACGACGCGCAATCCGGGGCGGCGCGCCTTGAGCGCCTGGCCGACGCCCGTGATCGTGCCGCCGGTGCCGACGCCCGAAACGAAATAGTCCACTTCGCCGTTGGTGTCGTTCCAGATCTCTTCCGCCGTCGTCGCGCGGTGGATGTCGGGATTGGCGGGGTTCTCGAACTGCTGCGGAATGATGGCGTCGGGATTTTCGGCCGCGAGTTCATTCGCCTTGGCGAGCGCGCCCTTCATCCCCTGCGAGGCAGGGGTGAGCACCAGCTCGGCGCCGAGCAGCGCCAGCATCTTTCGCCGCTCGAGCGACATCGATTCCGGCATGACGAGGATCAGCCGATAACCACGGGCGGCGGCGACGAAGGCCAGGGCGATGCCGGTGTTGCCCGACGTTGGTTCGATCAGCACCGATTTGCCCGGCGTGATCCTGCCGCTCTGTTCGAGCGACTCGATCATGCTGACGCCGATGCGGTCCTTGACGCTCGCGATCGGGTTGAAGAATTCGAGCTTGGCCAGAAGATGCGCCTTTGCGCCGCTCTCCCGCGCGAGGCGGTCGAGCCTTACGAGCGGCGTGTCGCCGATCGTCTGCGTGATGGAATCATAGATTCGGCCGCGGCCGGGTTTGGCCGGCGGCGTGAATCTTGGTGCTGCCTGCGACATGTCTCGCCCCCAGAGAAAGAATTGAGGTCTATATGGAGAGTTTGATTCCGACCAGAGCCATGACGCTCGCCAGAGCCGGCCGCAAGTAGCGATCGGGAACCCGCGCGGCGAAATGCGCGCCGACGGCGATGCCCGGAATCGACCCGATCAGGAGCGACAGCAGGAGAAACCAGTCGACGCCGCCCATCAGCCAATGGCCGAACCCCGCAATGAGGGTCAGCGGCACGGCGTGGGCGATGTCGGAACCGACAAGTCGCGCGGTCGGCGTGTGCGAATATAGCGCCAGCAGCACCGTCATGCCGATTGCCCCGGCGCCGACCGAAGAGATCGACACCAGCACGCCGAGAAAGGCGCCGAGCGTCGCCGTCAGCCAGAGCAAACGCCCATCGTTCATGTTGTTGGTGTGTTTGGCGATGTGATCGAGAATCCAGCGCCTGAACAGAATGGAGCAGGCCGTCAGCATCAGCGCGAAGCCAAGCGCCGAGGTGATCAGCCCGTTTGCCGCGTGGCCGCCGGACTTGCCGAGCCAGGAAAGGATCACGAGGCTCGCGACGCTCGCCGGCACGCTGCCATAGGCAAGCCGGCGGGTGATGCGCCAGTCGACGGTCCCATGAAACGCGTGGACGAGCGTTCCGTTGGTCTTGGTGATCGCGGCGTAGAGCAGGTCTGTGCCGACCGCGGTGGTCGGCGCGATGCCGAACACCAGCATCAAAATCGGCGTCATGAGCGAGCCGCCGCCGACGCCGGTAAACCCGACGAGCGCGCCGACCGCGAAGCCGGATGCGGAGTAGAGCGGGTTGATGGCGCTCAAAGCCTCGAAAATCGTCGCCATTTCCCTTTTTCCCAGCGTGAAGGAGCTTACTCTATAAAGCTGCTCAACTTTGTCAATTCTGCGGTTCGGCCTGTCCAGACCATAAATTTAGAAAACCGCCGGAGTTGCAGTAGAGTGCGGGAAGAAAGGGAATCGCGCGCGATCCGGCGCCGAATCCCAAAGGTCAAACAGGGAATGCTGACGAAGAAAGCCAAGTATGGCCTCAAGGCCATGGTTCACCTTGCCGGAGTGCGGCCCGGGGAGACGGCGCTGGTCGCTGAGATCGCCGCCACGAACCAGATTCCGAAGAAGTTTCTCGACGCCATCCTGGGCGAGCTGCGCAACGCCGGGTTCGTCCACTCGAAAAAGGGCAAGGGCGGCGGCTACATGCTGGCGAGGGATCCGGGGGACATCGGCGTCGGCAATATCGTCCGCGCCCTCGACGGTCCGCTCGCGCCGATCCAATGCGCAAGCAAGACAGTCTATCGCCGGTGCGACGACTGCACGGATGAAACGAGATGCGCGGTCCGCCTCGTCATGCTGCGCGCCAGGGACGCGATCGCCGAGGTGCTCGACAAGACGTCGCTCGAACAAATGCGACGATTGGGCGACAGCGGCGACGGCCTTCGCCTTCTCGTCGGCGATGGAACTGTCAGCCAAGCCATGGACATGGCGTAAGCCGGCGCCTATAAAGCGCCGGCGGCGGATTCCTGCGCTGCAACATCTCCTTCAAGGGGCCGGCGCAAGGCCGGAAGTCGAATGTTGGACAGGGTGGCGCAAGTGACGAAATCGGGCGAGGCGACAGCGGTTTTGCGCCACACCATGGTCGAGCGCCAGCTTCGTCCGTTCGACGTCACCGACGTGCCTCTGCTGGAACGCTTTCTCGAGACGCCGCGCGAGCTTTTCCTGCCCGACTCGCTCGCGCCGCTCGCCTATTCCGATCTCGCAATCGACGTGAAGGGCCAGCAGGGACGCAAGCGCAGTCTGCTGCCGCCGCTCGTTCTGGCCCGTATGCTCCAGGGCGCCGACGTTCGGCCGCAGGACAAGGTGCTCGATATCGGCGGCGTCGGCTATTCGGCCGCGCTGCTGTCGGGCCTCGCGGAGAAGGTCGTTGCGCTCGAATGCGACCCCGAGCTCGCCGCGCGCGCGAGGGCGGGGCTGGATGCGCTGGGCTGCGATAATGTGCAATGCGAAGCGGGTCCGCTGGAAAAGGGCTTTGCCGGCGGCGCGCCATACGACGTGATCATCGTTCAAGGTCGCGCGCAGTCGGGGCTCGACCGCCTGTTTGAACAGCTGACGCGCGACGGACGGCTGCTGGCGATCGTCACGCCGGATCCGCGCGGCGGCCAGCAGGTCGTGCGTTTCGAGCGTCAGGATGGCCGGCCCGCGGGCGAGCGGCCGCTGTTCTCGGCGAGCGCACCGATTCTCGCCGGTTTCGAACTGGCGGAAGCTTTCAGCCTGTAGCGCCGCCATTTCGCCTTAATCGCGTTCCTAGCGTTGCGTTCGGCGTGTCATCGTTGAGACTCATCGCAGCCGGAGAATGGCGTCGCGCCAGTCGGCGTGCGAGATAGGTTGAGGAAAATGGCAACTGACAGGTTTGGCCCCAGGCGGCGGCGGTCGGCCGGGTTCCTGTCCTGCGGGGTCGCCGCAGCGGCGCTCGCATGTGTCTGCCTAGAGCCGGCGCCAGCGTCCGCGGAGAGCCTGCTCACGGCTCTCGCCAGGGCTTATTACGGCAATCCGGACCTCAACCAGAGCCGCGCCAATGTGCGGGTGCGAGACGAAGACGCGCCCAAGGCGAAGGCGGGACTTCGGCCGAAGGCCAGCATCACCGCGCAGGCCGGCGCGCAATACGCAGCGATCAAGATTCCGTTCGGGGGCAGCAGCGGCCAGCAGGCCGGCGCGGCGGCCGGCGCGAGCGGCGATTTTCAGGACACCTACATCGGCTATCCGCGCGGCGCGACGTTGAACGTGTCGCAGCCGCTGTTCGATGGTTTCCGCACTGAGAACTCCGTGCGTCAGGCCGAGTCCGGCGTCTTCGCGGCGCGCTCAACGATGCGCCTGACCGAACAGGCGATCCTCCAGAACGGCGCAACCGCCTACATGAACGTGCTGCGCGACACGGCGGTGGTGTCGCTGCGCAAGAACAACATCGCGGTGCTCGAGGAACAGCTCAAGCAGACCCGCGACCGATTCCAGGTCGGCGAGGTGACCAGAACCGACGTATCGCAGGCGGAAGCGTCGGTGGCGCTCGCCCGGTCGGAATACTACGCCGCCCAGGCGCTGCTCAAAACGAGCATGGCGAACTATCGCCAGATCATCGGCGATGAACCTAAGCATTTGCAGCCGGGCCGCAGTCTCGAGCCGCTGCTGCCGAAGTCTCTGGAGCAGGCGATCGCCATCGCCCTGGTGGAGCATCCCGGCGTCACCGCGGCGTTCCATCAGGTCGACGCGGCGGCGCTGGCCGTGAAGGTCGCGGAAGGGGCGCTGATGCCGACGCTTTCCGCCAGAGGCGAAGTTTCCAATCAGTTCGATTCCTTTCTCGGGCTGCCGAACTCCCGGCAGTTCACGGCCGCTGCGTCAGCTCAGCTGAATGTGCCGCTCTATCAGGGCGGCGCGGAATACGCCTCCATTCGCCAGGCGAAAGAGCAACTCGGGCAGGCGCGACTGAACGCCGATCTGCAGCGCGACAGCGTGCGCGCCAGCGTCGTCTCCAGCTACGGTCTTCTTGAGACCGCGAAAGCGTCGATCGTCTCGGGACAGGCCGCGGTGAAGGCCGCCGAGACCGCGCTCGCCGGCGTGCGCGAAGAAGCGAAGGTCGGACAGCGCACGACTCTCGACGTGTTGAACGCACAGCAGGCGTTGCTCAACGCCAGGGTCAACCTCGTGACGTCGCAGCGCGACCGTGTCGTGGCGTCCTATGCGGCCTTGGGCTCGATCGGGCGCCTGTCGGCGCGCGAACTCGACCTCAATGTCGCGATCTACGATCCGAGCGTTCATCTCTATCAAGTGCATGACCAGTGGTTTGGTCTCGACACGCCCGACGGCAGATAAGAATTTAGCGAACGCGGGTGACATCATCGCGCGAAAAGTGTGGAATTCATTCGGACCGAGTTGATTCGCGAGTCTGGCGCAGTCAGAGAACCGGTCCGATCCTCATGCGCGGCGTTCGCCGCGCAACGCGGCAGAATTCCCATGAGCGCAGCGAACGCATCCGTCCCGTCGCAGTCGTTTCAGGACGAAACGCGCGCGAACGAGCTGTCGATGGAGGAGATCCTCGCTTCCATCCGTCGCATCATCGCCGATGACGACGGATTGCCGGGCGTGCGTCACGACGACCGGCGCCGCGCCCGAACCATCGACACGGCGCCTGCGGCGCGACGCGCCTATTCAACGCCCGTGCTTCACCGGCGTGAGGACGAGCCTCCGCTGTCGGAGGCAGGCGCGCCGGACGAGGAGATCGAGGACTCGGGAGAAGTTCGCCTGCTTTACGTCACCGAGGCCGCCGGGCAGGAGACCGACATGAGATCGTCGGAAGTCGAACAGGCGTTGGAGAGCGAAGGCGTGGCTGATAAGGAAGATGCAGGCGTGGAAATCTTCGACACGGCGCCTGATCAGGAAAATCCGTCAGCCGCCTCCATTGCGCCACAGCTGCAGGCGCTCGTCGACGGCGTGGCGTTCAGCGACGTTCTCGACAGATGCGCGCAGGAAATGCTGCGTCCCGTCGTGCAGGAGTGGTTCGACGAGAATCTGCCGGCGCTTGTCGAGCGTCTGGTCCGCGCGGAAGTCGAGCGGATCACGCGCGCGGGAATACGCTTTTCCGCTTCCGGCGGAAAATCCACTCAGCCTTAACGGCCCTTAAACGCGTAGGGGCTAGGTTGCGGTCATGCACCGCTTTCGCGTTCTCGTCCGCGCGCTCGTTCTCCCGCTCAGCCTCTATACTGTGGCCGGCGTCGCGGCCGCCTATTTCATCTGGCATGGCGTTAACGGCCAGCGCGGACTGAAGACTGGCGAAGAATATGAGCAGAAGCTCGAGCAGCTGCGCCTTGAGCGAAACCTCCTCAAACTTCAACGCATGCATTGGGAGAGCCGCCTCGCGCTCATCAAAGGCCAGACGGTCGACGCCGACATTCTCGACGAGGAAGCTCGCAAGCGGCTGGGGCGCGTCCACAGAAACGACGTCGTGATTTTGTTGCCGACGCCGAATGCGCCTTAAGCCCCGCGAAGCCTGAAACGCCCCTGCAAGCCGGGTGGTCCGGCGCAGTCGACAAGGCCGCGCGACATCAGATCTTCGAGATGCGCGAGCGCCGTCATGGCCGCGGCGGGGTGAAGCCGTTGGTCGACGGCTTCGTAAATCTTCGCCACCATCGCGGCGATCGTGTCATCGCCGGCTTCGAGACGCTGGAGAATCGCTGCCTCGCGGGCGCGGCGATGATGAACCAGCGCGCGCAGATAGCGCAGCGGGTCGTGCACCGGCTCGCCGTGCCCTGGCCAATAGATGCGGTCAGGGCGCGCCCTGAGTCGTTCGACTGAGGCCATGTACTCGCTCATCGATCCGTCTGGCGGCGCGATGACCGTCGTCGCCCAGCCCATCACGTGGTCGCCGGTGAAGAGGGCCTGCTCCTTCGCAAGAGCGAAGCAAAGATGATTTGCGGTGTGGCCCGGCGTCTCCAATGCTTCAAGCGAAGCGCCGCCGATTTCGAGCTCGTCGCCCTCTCTCAGCACGATATCCGGCGCATAGGCTCGATCATGGGCTGCATCCAGATCAGGCCCATCAGGGGAACGGCGAACGGAGGGCTTATAGGGAGCGCACCCCGCGATCGTGGCGCCCGTCGCCTCTTTCAGTGCGCGCGCCGCGGGCGAGTGGTCGCGGTGCGTATGGGTGACGAGCACATAGCGCAGTCTTTCGCCGCGGATGGCTGTCAGCAGGGCCTGGATATGTCGGGGATCGTCAGGCCCGGGATCAATGATCGCCACCTCGCCAGTTCCGACGATGTAGCTGCATGTTCCCGTATAGGTGTAGGGACCGGCGTTCGGCGCGACCGCGCGACGCGTCAGCGTCGAGACGCGCGCTGCAGCACCTTGGGATGGTTCGGCTCGAATGACGACGCCCTCGACACGGCCGACCGCCGCAGGGGCATCATAGAGCGTCACAGGCGCGCTCGAAAGAGCGGCGCGGCGATGGGACTGCCCAGCGCCGCGCTGCGGGACTTACATCGGGAAAAGTGAATTCTGCCGCTGCAGCTCGGACTGCAGAGCGTAGCCTTTCCTTCCGCCGAAGTTGACTCTGCACCAAGTCGTTTCGCCCCAGCCCGGAACGCAGGCGCCGATGTTGACCGTGGTGTTTTCGGGGATGCTGCCGATGATCTTATAGTTGACGCCAGGACCCTTGTAGATGGCGACGTCGTTGTTGGTGGTCACCGGCGCAATAACGACGTTTCTGCCCTGCGTGCCGAGCACGCCTGCGGCGACGAAGCCCTTCATGTCGCCGGCCTGAATCTGGCACCAGTCGCGCTTCCAGCCGCCGCCGCAATCGAGCACCGTAACGTCGGCGCCGGCCGGCAGCTGGCCGATGACGGGCCATTTGGGGCTGGGGCCCGACCGCACGTTTGCGGGGCTGGTCAGCGGGGCGGCGAATGCGGAAGCGCCGAACAGAACAGCCGCCGCTGCGGCGAATCCAATTATTTTCTTCATCTCTCTATCCTCCCAAAACAAAAACAGGGCCATTCGTCGGGACCCGGTTCCGAGGACTAACGTAACCCGGGCCAAACGGTTCCGCCCAAGGCCGCAATCCTCTTAAACCAAGACTCATATTCCTACGTCTGGCTTTAGGAAAGCGGTAGCCTGCGCCCTTCAACGAACAAATTCCATTAGAGTTATCAGGCGCGCCTTGCGAAAGAGGCGAGAAAAAAGCGGCTTCGCCCGAAGGCGAGAGCCGCCAAGTCTCTCACGCGCGAACCCGAAACGCACGCTCCGCGCCGGGCGTCCTTTGCGCATTGCGCCCGGCGCGAATTCCGGTTCAGTCGAAAACCGCTCCCATCGCAACGCCGAGCAGGCCGACGACCACCGCCGCCGGCAACACGGCGTAGCCGCCGAGCAGCAATGCGCCGATCACGCCGCCAATCGCCGCGGCGACTGCGCCGCCGACGATCTTGCCGGTATTGCTCTCGGGCTTTTCAGGCGCCGAACCGCTGGCGTTTTGCATGGCCTCTTTTGACATGGCGTTCTCCCGCGTCATCGCCGCATCGACGGGTCGGGTAGCAAAGTCATGTGAGGGCGTGATGAGAGTTTCGTGAACGCGCCGTCACTAAGACGCCACGTTAGGTTCATCGCCTCGCGGACGCCGTTCCGCGAGCGCCTGTGGAAAATTGGCGGGCTACCTGGAAGGCTTACGGCGCGACGCCACGCACCACCAGCACCGAACACTGGGCGTGATTGACGATGGTCGTGGCGTTGGAGCCGATGAGAAAGCGATCCATCCCGGGCCGATGCGAGCACAACACGATGAGATCGGCGCCCCATTCCTCCGCCTCGGCCAGGACCTTCTGATAGACCGGGCCGAACTGAAGCGTCGTGGACACGCGCTCCGGCGCCCGGTCAATCTTGCCGGCGATCGCCGCGATCTCCTTTTCCAGACCGCGCCGCACCTGAAGGTCGAAATTTTCAGGCACGTAGTCGAGGAATGAGATCGGCAGAAGCGACTGCACGTTGATGAGGCGCATGTCGCTGTCGAACGCCTTCGCCAGCTCTTGGGCCACGGCGATCGCGCGGTCGGTCATCTCGGGTTCGACGATGTCGACCGGAAGAAGAATTTTGCGATACATCGGCGCGCTCCCGGGAGGGTCTCTCTCCGGATATGGCGCAGAACCTGCTCTAAACAATGATGAGGCCGGCCGCCCCGTCTGTCCCCGACTGCGGCGTCGTTGCGCCGCAAAAGCGAGCCGTTCGCGTTCGCGCGACGGTTGGTGGAGCTGGGGGGATTCGAACCCCCCAGCTCTGCAGTGCGATTGCAAGAATACGGCGTTCCGGCGCATTCCTGTAAATTCCTGTTGATTGTGAAGTAGCCTAGGAATCAATCGCTTTCGCGTTCTGAGTTATTCCGTTAAATTCCTCTCGTTTCCTTTTCCGTGCTGCCCCGGTGTTACCCCAGGGCTAAAATTGCAAAAGGTCGGTAGATGAAAATCACCAAATCGGCCGTCGACCGCGCCACACCCAAGGACTCCGAATACACGCTATGGGGTTCCGAGCTGAAGGGATTTGGCGTGCGGTTCGGCCCTCCGGCGCCCGCTCCTATGTCGTGATGTATCGGCCGGCAGGCGAGGCACGCCGCGCCGCTGTCCGCCGCGTGACGATCGACACTGTCGGCAAGATCACGCCCGACGAAGCGCGGCGGGCCGCCAAGCGCATCGTCGGTTTAGTCGCGCATGGCGAGGACCCCGCTGCAGAGCGCGTGAGCGCCGTGCGGCGACAATGGCCGACCTTTCGGCGGCGTTCCTTGCCGAGCATGTGGAAGCCAAGCGGAAGCCGGCGACGGCGGCGAAATACCGCTACGTCGACGACCTAATCCTGCCCGCGTTCGGTCGCCTCAAGCCGGCCGATGTGACGCGCGCCGCCGTGGCGCGTCTGCATCATGACAACGCCGAGCGCCCCACGACCGCCAATTACGCGCTCGCGGTCCTCTCTGCGATCTTCACATTCGGTCAATCGCGCGGGCTTATCTCAGACGGCGTAAATCCGACGCGCCACGTCGAGCGATATACGGAAGAGAAGCGCGAATGGTTTCTCACCAGGGCCGAACTCGCGAGGCTCGGCGAGGCATTGCAGGAAGTCGAGACGAATGGGCTTCCGTGGACCGTAAGGGAGGTGGCCGGGCCGAAGGCGAAGCACCTTGCAAGGCCAGAAAATCGGGTGACGCGCTTTGACCCGGCGGCCGTCGCCGCCGTGCGGCTCTTGATCCTGACGGGCTGCCGACTGCGTGAGATATTGCATTTACGGTGGACGGAAGTCAATTTCGAGCGCGGCCTTCTTTTCCTCGGCGACTCGAAAACCGGCGCGAAGACCGTTTTCCTGAACGCTCCGGCGCTCGAGGTCCAGCAGGCGCTCCCCCGTCGCGGCTCGTATGTCATTCCTGGCGACAAGCCCGACGCGCCGCGCGCTGATCTAAAGCGGCTATGGGAGGGAGTGACGGCGCGGGCTGATCTGCGGGGCGTCCGCATTCACGATCTTAGGCACACCTTCGCCAGCGTCGGCGCCGGGGCGTCGCTTGGGCTGCCTATTGTCGGCAAGCTCCTCGGGCATTGGCAATCGTCGACGACGCAGCGCTACGCTCACTTGGACGCCGACCCGCTGCGCCGCGCCGCCGACACGATCGGCGCCACGATCGCCGCGGCAATGGATGGTAGGGCAGGCGCGACGATCACGCTGATTAAGAAGGGGCGCGGGCGATGAGTAGGCGGACGAAGCACAAGGCGCCAACGTGGACTGACGCCGAGCTGAAGGAAGCGGCGAAGCGCGCGGCGCATGGCCCGACGAAGCCCATTTCAATGAACGAGGACGCATTCGCGGGGGCGCTGGAGCGCTTCAGCGCGGCGATCGGGGGCGAGCCTCGACCTATCGATAATCACGCCGCCGCGAACGATGAGTCGGCGACGCTCGTATTTAAGTTAGAAGTTCAACGAACCAAAATGATGGAATTTATCCGGCGCATTCCCAGTCACGGCGACATGATCGACGCCGGATTTTTGCTCGGCGAGATTATCGACACAGCGCTGCGCATCGGTGCCGTAAAGCTTACATCTGATAAACGTGAAAAATTAGAATTTAGCCTGTCGCAGCGTCGAGGCGGCAACGGCAGAGGCAAGCAACAAAGTGAAGCCGCTGCGGCGAGCTGGCAGCCGATCGCGCTTCGACTGGCGCGGGCGGCAAAAAATGAAGATCGGACGCTCTTGGTTCAAGAAAAAATTATCAACGCAATTGTTTGCGATGGCCGCCCAACGTCCCTTGCCCGGAAAGTCAATTGCTCGCGTTTGTCCGAGATTGCCAGCTAAATGGTAAGATTATGAGTTCAAAGCAATTTCGCGCAAGAAATAGTGAATCAGCCGGCTGACATTCTGGTTTAACCAGACAATAGACCGCAATCTTTGTCCATTCCGCGCCGCTTTGGCGCTTCGAGAGGAATGGACATGCAGAGCACGATATTGCTCACCGAGCGCGAGGTCGCTCAGTGCCTGCGTCTCGGCGCAAACACGCTCGCCGAGTGGCGCATTCGCGGCGAAGAGCCGCGCTTCATCAAGATCGGCGCGCGCATTCGATACGATGAGCGCGAAGTCGCCGATTGGGTTGCGTCGTGCCGTCGCGCGTCGACCTCCGAGCAGGGGGAGGCGGCGTGGATGACCCACAAAAAAAAATACCCCGCCGGGGCCAACCGGCGAGGCGCTTCAGAAGGTCAATTCGCACCCCTTCTAAAGCGCCAATCATCCCCACCTTCAAGCTCTGTGCGCGCTCTATCTCGCTCGCCGCCGCGCGCTCACGCCGTCTTTGGCGCGGGTCGTCGCGTCTCTCGCTTTCAGCGAGGTGGCAAGATGAGCGGACGCGGCCTTTCTCAAGCTTCGAAGCGGATCATCGAAGCCGCTTATCAAGTTCTCGAAACGGAAAAACCCCGCAAGTGTCAGAGCCGTTGGCTATCGCCTGTTCACGCTTGGCGTCATCGAGTCGAAGAAGAAGACAGAAACCGACAAGGTTTCGAGGCTGCTCGTCTATGCGCGCGAAAATGAGATCATCCCCTGGGAGTGGATCGTCGACGAAACTCGCGAGACCGAGACCATCTCTGCGTAGTCTGACCCGGAGGACTATTTCAAGACCGTCGCGCGCGCCTTTCCGTAAGGACCTCTGGCAGACGCAGGAAGAGCGCGTCCTAATCGTCAGCGAGAAGGGAACTGTCCGGGGCACATTGCAGCCGGTCATCGATGGGTTCGCTGTTCCCTTCCTCGTTATGCACGGCTTCGGCTCTGCTACGGCTATCCACAACCTTGCTGAGCAGACCATGTTCGCGGACCACCCGCTGAACATTCTGTATGTCGGTGACTGGGACCCGTCCGGGCTCTACATGAGCGAAGAGGACCTGCCGCGTCGCCTGGAGCGATACGACGCTGACAATTACGACCTGCGGCGCATCGCCCTAATTGAACATGATCTTCCCGGATTGTCGTCGTTCGACGCGTCAACGAAGACCAGAGACCGACGCCACAAGTGGTTCGTCTCAATTTATGGGAACAACTGCTACGAACTCGACGCTATGGCGCCGAGCGCCTTGCGATCGCGAGTCTCGGCCGAGATATCGCACCACATTGAATGGACCGCCTGGGACCGCGCCGAAAAAGTCGCCAAGGTCGAAGCCGATAGCATCAGGGTTATCGATTGGAAGGGACTATTTTCGGGTAAGCCTGAAAATACTGCGGAGGGCGCGCAATGAGCCGCCTCCGCCTTTCATTTCGCCGCCGTCACGAAGCGCGCGACATCTTTTTCCAGGGCCAACGCTTCTCCATTGGCATCGGCCGCAACAACATCGGCGACGCCGTCGAAGTTTTCGTCCGCGACGAAGGCCGGATCCAATTACGACGCAATCGCGCGTGACGCGGGTGTTCTTCTTTCGATTGCGCTGCAATCCGGTGCCGATCTCGGGACCGAGCGCCGTGCATTGAAACGCGAGTCGGACGGCTCGGCCGCGTCGCTCTTGGGCGCGATCGTCGATGAGCTGCAGGGCATCTGATGGCAGGAAGGAAAAGCCCCCGCGCGATCGTCAAGAAGCTCCCAGGAGCATGGCCTGGCAGCTGAGCTTTGGTTCCGTTGAGCGGCTCGGCAGGAGGCTCCTACGTCGGCGATCTGACGATTCCAGTGCTCGGCGTCGACCACGTCGTCGAGGTGAAGGCGCGCGCGAATCACTTCCGTGAACTCTACGCATGGCTGGAGAGCCGCGACCTGCTCATCATCAAAGCCGATCGAAAGCCCCCGCTCGTTCTCGTCCCGCTGGACCTTGCCGCTCGCATCGCGATGGCGGCTGAGCGGGAGAAGGGCGGAACGGAATGAACCTCCGCCAGATTGCCCATGCGCTCGGTGGCGAAGTTTCAAGCGGACAGGTGCTCGCGCCGGGCCCTGGTCATTCAAAACTTGACCGCTCGCTATCTGTGCGCCTCTCGCCGGGTGCGCCTGACGGCTTCCTCACGTTTTCTCCTGCTGGTGACGACTGGAAAGCATGCCGGGATTACGTTGGCGGACGTCTCGGCATAACGCCCGAACGCTGCGAACGTCCGACAAGCAAGCGTCCGACACCCGAGCCTCGCCCCGGTGACGACAACCACACTCGCGCCGCCGCTCGTCGTCTATTTCAGGAGGCGGTCGACGCACGCGGCACTCTCGGCGAGCGCTATCTGTCGGAAGAGCGCGGGCTGTCCGGCGTCATCGATGACATGCTCGCGTTCACGCTGAGATATCATTCGGCTTGCCCCTTCCGCGATGGTGAGCAGCTCGTTCGTGCCCCGGCGCTTGTCGCGGCGCTGCGCGATCGGCATGCCGCAATGGATGCGTGCTCACGCCTCGAAGAGATGGACGTCGTCGAGCGGCGTTTCCTCGCGGACCCTAAAAATATCCTCGCCGTGCAACGTATCAGGCTCGATTCTCAAGGCCGCAAAGTCGAGCGCCGCAGCCTCGGCCCGTTGGGGAACGGCGTCGTGTTCCTCTCGTCGATTTTCGAGCAGTTCGACGAGCATCTGCATGTTGAGCAGCCGGCGCAAACGTCACGCAAGATGCGACTCGAATGGGTCAACGCGGCAAGCGCGCTCGCTCTATCCGAGCCGAATAATCCGCTAATTGCGGACATGTTCGACGAAGGTGCCATGAGCGTCTCTTACGGCGAGAGCAATGCGGGCAAGACTTTCGTTCCGCTCGACATGGCGATGGCTGTCGCAACAGGCCATCCATGGAACGGCAAGGCCGTGAAGCGCGGCCTTGTTGTCTACATCGCGGCAGAAGGCGGAGCCGCTGCTCGCGCTCGTGCGCTTCCCTATCCATCTGCGTAGCAATGACGCGGATCTGAAGGCGTTGCGTGCGCTCATTCGAAGCGCAGAGGCCGAGACCGGCGAGAAATGCGCATGGGTTAATCGTCGACACGCTGTCCCGCGCATTGACGGGACGAAAACTCATCCGTCGACATGGGCCGCATCGTTGTCGCCGCCGATCGCATCAGGTCGGAAACCGGCGCGCATTTCACCTATGTCCACCATACCGGGAAGGACGGGGCGCGCGGCGCGCGCGGGCATTCGCTCTTGCGCGCCGCGACCGACACAGAAATCGAGGTGACTGTCGGCGCGCTGAAGGTGACGAAGCAACGAGACATGGAAGGCGGCGAGGCTTACGGCTTCAAGTTGACCGACGTCTATATCGGCGACGACCCCGAGGGCCGGTCCGTGCGCTCGGCAGTGTCGACTGGATCGACGCGCCCAAGGCCGAGAGCGCCACCAAGGCTAAATCCGTCCCCGTGTCGCAGCGGCTCTTAATCGACACCATCGCATCGTCAATCGACGAAGCCGGCGAGATGTTCCGTTTCTTCCCAGACGCGCCGCTCGCTAAGACCGTCGCCGACCCGATTATGCGAGAACGCTACTATGCCGCCATCGCAGAGCAGGCCAAGCCGGATGAGAGCCAAGAGAAGCTTGCCGAGAGGCAGCGTCGGGACTTCAACCGAGCAATAGAAGGCGCCTCAAAGCCAAGCGGCTCGTTGCTGCCGCGAGAAATGGGGTGCGTGTCCTATGGCTTCCCTGAATATTCGTTCCGCTTCCGCAAGCGGGACACGCCGGGACACTTATAATTTGTTGCGTCCCGTCCCGTCCCGCCATGCAGAGAGAATGCGCAACGGGACAACACGGGACATTGTCCCGCCTGTCCCGTTATGTCCCGCGCGTCCCGCCCATAGGGTCGCCGCGCATCGAGGCGCGCACCTCACGTGCGGACTGCGAACCTTAGGAAAATCGTCGCGCACTAGCGCGATATCGGGAAGCAGCGCACCCGTGGTGGGGCACCCCCTGCGGAGGACCCTGTGACCCTCGCCGCCCGCCTCGCCGAGATCGCTTCACGTCAGCACGAGTTGGCAGCAGAGCAGTCGCGGCTTGCCGAAGAAGCGGCGGCGCTCCTCGCGCAGCTCGCAAACGGCGATGGCGCGGCGGGCGTCGTCGCGGCCGATCACGAGCCCGAACCTTCTTCGCTCGAGTCTCTCTCACAGGCTGCAGCAGAGCTAGGCATTCCATACAACACGTTGCGAATGCGCGCCTCGCGTGCGAAAGCGACTGTGCACGCCGCGGACAGAGCCTTCGTCTGGCGACAATGGCTCGAAGACCAGAAAAAAACGTCTGTGCGCACTGTGCGATCTCTTTCCGCACAGTGCGCACAAGTGATTTCCTTGGCTGGAAAGGACCGTGAATGAGCATCAGCGAGGCGGACAATACCGTCGAAGTCATTTGGACGACTGGTTCTGTCGTGAGGCGTCGCAACTTTCGCGGCGAGGTTTACCGACGAAGAGTTGCTCGTCACTCCCGATGCCGTGAACATGGAACGCCTGAACGGCGGATCGGCGCCATTCCTCAACAGCCACTCCGCTTATGACTTATCCACCGTCATCGGAACCGTCGTGGCGAACAGTGCGCGCATCGAAAAAGGACAGGGCGTCGCGCGAGTCAAATTGTCGAGCGCCCCCGGCGACGCCGAGGTTGTTCATAAGATCAAGGAAGGCGTTATCCGCAGCGTTTCGACTGGCTATTCCATCGATCGCGTTGAGGTGATGGAGCGCAGCGGCGACGTGCCGCTCTGGCGCGTCACGAGATGGACACCGCTGGAATTGTGAGGCGTCGCGATCGGCGCTGATGCCGGCGCACACATCCGCAGTACAGCGACAACGTTCCCTTGTCTCGTCGCCACGCCGATGCGCAGCTGGCCGCGCGGTGAATTGTTGGCAGAGCCGTTCGACCACGTAGTGATTCTGAGATGACAATTGGCGCGCGCCTTCAAGTGCGCGTGATGGCGTCCGCGCGCGCGCTTTCCGTCGCTCGGATGCGGCGGGGGCGCACGGCGAGACGCCACCGCTTCCGCGCGGAGAAAGCGTTGCAGGACAATAGGATAGGGTCTCCGCCAGTTCCTGTCCAGTTGCGGGGACGCTGCCCCCGAAATTTCAATCTATGCAGGTTTTTTTGAAACCTAAACCCGGCGCTTGGAGCTGCTAACGGCAATGTCGACGATTAGTAAGTCAGAACTTGGCGCCGAACTCGCAGTTACTAAAGGGCGCTTCAGTCAATACCTTCGAGAAGGCATGCCGGCTCTCGGCGATGGCCTATTAGACCGAGACCAGTGCCTAAATTGGTTGGCGAAAGACAGTCTCGGGACTGCTGGCGACCGAGCACGTGCATTGCTCCGCGGGGAGACAAGCGACCGCGGTGGGGCGAGGCGGAAAAAGCCGCCGTTGCCGCCATTCTTCGAAAGCCTTGAGGGGATCGAGTCCCCGGCTGACTCAATAGCGATGGTGGCGCTCTTTCATATGCTACGCGGAATCGGCGCGAAGGCGACGTTAGCCGCTTATGAAGCAGGCGCGCCAAAAGAGGTAGCGCAGCGCGCTGGGGATATCCTGACATTGATGTTCGTCCATGAAATCGAGGCGTTCGCGGATGGGACTGGCATCAAAATCCCAGGCGGGCTGATGTTCACGCATCCGCAAAACTTTGACCAAGTTGATTGGTCGAAGATCACGGAGCCGCCTGGCGCGATGGCGCTGCCGGCGGAGTAGACACAAAAGGAATAAGACGATGGCCCAACTCGAAACCCGCTTAATCGCGAGTTTAACGGACCGTATCAACGCTCTCGCGTGCAAGGCGTCGGAGTCGCTCAAGGGGCTGTCAAAGGCTGCCAACATAAAGCTCGGCGGCGGTGGCGTATTTTCTGGCCTTCACAGAGAAATTGGCCACGTCAATCGTCAGCTAGACCAGATGCGCGGGCGGATGATCGATTCCGTCGCGCAACTTTACATTGCGAAAAACGCGTTGGCCGCTCCAATCAAGGCGGCGGCGACGACGCGGAGTCAGCAAGAAGTCCCCGATGCGATGGACAATTTAGTCGGTCGCGGATTGAACTAGGGCGTTTAAAGTGCTGCCGTCGATTGGCAAGGCTGCGACCGCGAATAAAGCCGAAATCGACGACATGGCGTCGACGTCGATGGCGCTGCTCGATAATTTCAAGGTCAAGGCTGTACAACTGCCGGAAGTCATCGACCGATTGTCGCAGGCGAGCAAAGCCGGCGGGTTTGAATTGAAAAATATGGCGAGAGAGTTTCCGCAGCTACTGGGGATTGGTCAGATGCGCGGCATGACGGGCGTCATTGGCGCGACACAAATCGCAACTGCGCTGCAGGTTTTCCAGAAAGGCGCAGGCACGCCAGAACTAGCCGCGACAAACCTGCGCAATGTTCTGCAAAAGATGAACTTCAAGGAGACGCGCAACAAGTTCGGCAAGGCGCCGATGGCGCGCGACTCTCGCATGGCGGACGTCGCTTGCGAATGCGCCAGAATTCGTTAAGCGCGCGCTCACGACGAATTTCGTCGGCATGAAGTCGAAAGACGTTAAGGCGGTTGAGAACGTCTATAAAGCACAATGGCTGAAGGGCGAGTGGCTGAAGCGCGCGAAGCTCGGTGAGTCGCCGATCGAGGCCATTTGCAGCGGAACGCGCG
>JBPFDX010000002.1:0-2250 GCA_051061385.1 Methylocystis sp. | reverse complement strand
TGAAGTCGGAGATCACCAAGACAACAGTCGCCAAGAATACGCCCGCAGCGATGGTAAAGAGCAAGTCGTGCGCGCTCATGCTACTCATTGTGCAACCATCACGAGAACAATTGCATTCCCAATAGCACAACCTTAAGCGAGCCGGGGAAACAAAAACGCCCCGCCAGTGCATCCGTGACGGGGCGTTCGGAGACGGCGTCCAACCCCGCCGCGGCTTTGTCATAGGTGGGGGCTCAAAGCCTACGCCGCAATCCGGGCGTAAGCTTTGCGCCGCTCCTTCGCCGCGCGCCACGCCGTGCTGAGGCATTGCCCGAACGTCCAGCCCAGCCCGAGGCGTTTTCCGTCTCGGAACCGCTTGTGGGCGTCACGCATGATCGCAGCGCGGTCGTAGGTCATCAGAGCCCCCGTTTCAGATCCTAGGGCATGATCCATTCGGAGAAGTCGGCGAACCGCCGCGCGCAGCGGCAGCCCAAATCGCTAGCCTGATGCACCAGACGCGCAGCCAAAGCTGCCGAACGGTCGCGTGCGAAAGGTCGGTCATATCCAAGCCCAACCCTGAATAAACTCGGTGATCGGCCATTCCTCACGCGATAACCGTTCCTCGGCGGAAGCGTCGCCATATCTGCGAACAGTCCAATGCGCGTGATCTGACTGCAGCAATGCCCGCACGATGAATTTCGATCGATCGGCTTTGAAAAATACGACGCCCTTTCCCGGTTCGATAGGCCGCTTAGGGTCGACCATTAGCGTTTGGCCGATCTCATACATCGGCGACATGTCGCTGCTCTTCATTTTGAATTGATAGGGGCCAGCGAAAATGCTTATGACAACGCCTCCTTCTCAAGAACCGTGAGGGCGTTGCGGATGACGCTGGCCGCATCCTCTAGAGGAACTCCTTCCGAAAACCGATCGGCTACGAATCCCAAAAGCGCGAGCGCGCCGGCCGGCGTGTTGGGCGTCGCGGCCGCCAGATAGTCGTGCCCATCCGAAAGCCTGTCATATATTCTCTCGATCTCTTCACACCGTCCGGTCATACCAATCCCGCTCGGCGTTAATAGCCTTCATCTCCCGGCTTTTCGCGTCCTGATATTCAGCTTCGATCCTTTCTGGATCAGCACCTAGAAGTTGAAGAAACTCGTCACGCGCGCGCTCAATTTCGTAGCCCCAATCATCGAAAAATTGCGCCAACTAATCAGCGTCCATGAGCGCCGGCCATGCGTCTTGGCCGCCTCAATTTCCGCGTCCTCTAATGCGTCCGTAAGTTTGCAGGTAAGTTCCTCAAGGTGCTTAATCTCTGAGATCGCCGCGAAGATCGGATCATCCGTCGCAACTGCGCCAGCGATCGCGGGCAGTCCCGCGCCGGGGGTGAAGCTGAGGAAGGGGAGCGGGAAACAATGAAGCCAAGCGAATTTTTTACGGTAGAGATGGCGATGGCCGCGGGCCTTACTTTCGTCGGCGCGCTCATCGCGTTCGGCTTCGTCTACTACCTTTGGGGATAGAGACGCGCTTGCGCTGAACAACGCGCAGGGTGAGCTGTCGCCGCTGGAGGTCGGGCTCCACGCGCTGCATAGCGGGTTGACGATACGGGACTATGCCAAGGAAGCGGCTGTAGCCGAGAACACTGTAGGCGATATGGTAAAGGCTGCCCGTGTAGCCTCTGTCACGGATATCCTTTACGACCTCTCTCCGCCAGCTCTGGTCTGTCCCGATCGAGACGAGCGAGCCAGTGCGCCTTGGTGTTGTAGACCAAGCTGGATTGTCCAGCTTGCCCGCCCTTTAAGCTCTATCAGAAGCTTGCCCGCCCTTCACTCTTGCGCCCCGTGCTTCCCGAGCTTGACGGCCTCCGCGAAGGGAACGGGCAGTTTCTTCGCCTCTTCGCTTCGCATCGCGACCCGCGGCCGGTGCTCAACACTTGGAGAAGGTGGTAGGGGCCCGCGACGCTTGCTCCTCGGACGCGAGCGCCCCTATTCGTGCGGACTAATTGAAAAAAACCGCGACGGCGTCGACGATAATATAGATGGGATCATCCATATTCGAATCAGTAAGCCGTACGATACAAGTCAAGGACCTTGCGTTGCTGTCGATCCCGACAACTGCCATACATTGACCTAGGTGTATAGTCCTGAAGTGAGCTGGATCGGATTCTTATTGAAGACGGCGGGTTCGGCTTTCCAGATTTTGCAGACATATTCATGAGGCGTCAGGCCTCGCAGGGTCTTCAGCCGTTTCGCAAAGTTATAGGCGGCCATG
>JBPFDX010000001.1:0-161414 GCA_051061385.1 Methylocystis sp. | reverse complement strand
GTATTGGAAGTGAACACCCAGCCGGGAATGACGGAGACCTCGCTCGTGCCAGAAATGGCGGCTTACGCAGGTTTTTCGTTCGGCGAGCTGGTCAAATGGATGGTGGAAGACGCGTCCTGCGATCGTTGAAGGAGTCGTTTTCGGCTCGGCATTCGCTCGTCCCCATCGTTCCCGGAGAAGCTCCCTACGCGCTGGCGGCGGCCGCAGTTTCGTCGGTCCCGCCCGCGGCCTCTTCTCCTCCCGCCGCTGCGGCGGCCGCGCCGCGCGCGCAGTCTCGCAGAAGCCGCAGCGAACGCTTTCTTTCACGTCTCACCCTGTTGGGCCGGCCCGGCGTCGGCACGCTGGCGACGCTCGCGCTCTTTGGCGCGGTCGGCGCGGCGGGGTTCGTCGAGAACGGCGGCTACGCCGCTCTCGTCGCGAGCGAAGGCGAACTTCACGACATAGCGGCGCGCGCCGTGGGTTTTCCGATTTCCGCCGTCACCATCACCGGCCAGTCGCGCTTGAACGAACGCGAACTGCTTGAGGCCGCGGGCGTCGGGCCGCGAAACTCCTTGCCCTTTCTCGACGCGACGGCGGTGCGCGAGCGGCTGATGCAGGTCCCCCTCGTCAAATCCGCGCGTGTGATGAAGCTCTATCCCGATCGCCTGGTCATTGCGATCGAAGAGCGGCAGCCAAGCGCGCTATGGCAGCGCGACGGACGCGTCGCCGTCATCTCCGAGGACGGCGTGCCGATCGATGAGCTGCGCGATCAGCGCTATCTCGGCCTGCCTTTCGTCGTGGGCGAAGGCGCGCAGAAGCGCCTGCTCGAATTCCACATGCTGCTCGGCAAGGCCGGCGATCTCGCGCATCGCATCAAGGCCGGCGTGCTCGTCGCCAAACGCCGCTGGAATTTCGAGATGACCAATGGCGTCACCGTGAAGCTGCCCGAGGTCAATCCAACCGGCGCGCTGGAGGCGCTCGCGCGCCTGCAGCGGGAGGCGCGCATTCTCGACAAGGACGTGATGTTCATCGATCTGCGCATTCCCGATCGGGCGAGCGTACGGCTGACCGAAGAGGCCGCCGCCGCGCGCGAAGCGCAGCTCGCGCCGCGCAAGTCAAAGAGTGGTGGTTAGCCGTATGATTTCGCCCATTGCCCCGCCGCGCATGAAGCCGCTCTCGCCCCGGCGGTCCGCGACATTCGCCGCGCTCGACGTCGGCACGTCGAAGATCGCCTGCCTGATCGCGCGGCTGACGCCGCTCGGCGCCGTCGCGCCCGGCGATTGGCGCACGCATCGCGTTCGTGTCGTCGGCATCGGCCACCAGCGCTCTCTCGGCGTGAAGAACGGACTTGTCGTCGACATGGACGCCGCCGACGCCGCCATTCGGCAGACCGTCGACGCCGCCGAGCGCATGGCCGGCATGCAGGTTGAGCACGTCATCGTCACCGCTGCGGGCGGCCGGTTGTCTTCCGAGCACTTCCAGGCAAAACGCGCCATCGGCGGCCGCGAAGTCGCCGAACACGATATCCATCGGGTTCTCGAGGCTTCGGCCGCGCATCATCTTCATCGCGGCCGCGTCGTCGTGCACTCGCTGCCCATGGGCTTCTCGCTCGACGGCGTGTCCGGCATCCGCGAACCCAAGGACATGATTGGGGAGGAGCTCGGCGTCGATCTGCATGTCGCCACCTGCGACCAGGCGGCGGTCCGCAATCTGCTCCTTGCCGTCGAGCGCAGCCATCTCAACGTCGAGGCCATGGCCGCCGCGCCTTACGTCGCCGGTCTCTCGACGCTCGAACCCGACGAAGCGGAGATGGGCGTCGTCGTCGTCGACATGGGCGCCGGATCGACGTCCGTGGCCGTCTTCGCGCGGGGCGAGATGATCCATCTTGACGCTGTCGCGCTCGGCGGCGGTCACGTCACGATGGACATCGCGCGCGGTCTCGACGCGCGCCTCTCCGACGCGGAACGGCTCAAGACCTTCCATGGTTCGGCGATCGCGTCGACCTCCGACGAGCGCGAAACCATCTCCTTCGATCATGTCGGCGAGAGCGATCACAAGGCGCATGCGCCGAAATCGCATCTCGTGCGCATCATTCGCCCGCGCGTCGAGGAAACCCTCGAATTCCTGCGCGATCGCTTGGCGAAAGCCGGGCATCCGAGCGGCCCCGGGCGCCGCGTTGTGCTCACCGGCGGCGCGAGTCAGCTCACAGGCGTCGCGGAGGCGGCGCGTCGCATTCTCGGCGGCCAGGTTCGGGTTGGACGCCCGGTCGGCGTCGAAGGCTTGCCGGAATCGGCGAAGAGCCCCGCCTTCGCCGCCGCCACCGGCCTCCTCGTCTATCCGCAGGTCGCTGCGCATGAATATTTCGAGCCGCGCCGGGTGGAGCGCGCGGCGACGGGAACCGACGGATACATCTCGCGCGTAGGGAGATGGTTAAGAGAAAGCTTCTAGTGTCGCGTGAGAGTGATTCTTTCGACCCGGTTCGCCGTTTGAGGGCGGAGGGACGAGCAAGATTGCCGAGGACGACGCGTTCGGCGACCGGGCGTCCAAGGGCGAAGGACAACGGGCGCCGAGTCGTGAACGCAATGGTGAGAGGCCTGGCAAATGACGATCAACCTTAAAGCTCCCGAACTAAGGGAATTGAAGCCCCGCATCATGGTTTGCGGCGTCGGCGGCGGCGGCTGCAACGCCGTCAACAACATGATCTCCTCCGGCCTGTCCGGCGTCGATTTCCTCGTCGCCAACACCGACGCCCAGGCGCTAGCATCGTCGCAGGCGGAACGCATCATCCAGATGGGTCTGCAGGTGACTGAAGGACTCGGCGCCGGCGCTCAGCCGGAAGTCGGCCGCGCCGCCGCGGAAGAAGCGCGCGAAGAAATCCGCGAGCATCTTGGCGGCGCGCATATGTGCTTCGTCACCGCTGGCATGGGCGGCGGCACGGGCACCGGCGCAGCGCCGGTGATCGCGCAGATCGCGCGCGAGATGGGCATTCTTACCGTCGGCGTGGTCACGAAGCCTTTCCACTTCGAAGGTCAGCGTCGCCTGCGCATCGCCGAGTCGGGCATCTCCGAACTGCAGAAATGCGTCGACACGCTGATTGTCATCCCCAATCAGAATCTTTTCCGCATCGCCACGGAGAAGACGACCTTCGCCGACGCCTTCGCCATGGCCGACCAGGTTCTCTATTCGGGAGTCGCGTCGGTCACGGACCTGATGGTCAAGGAAGGCCTCATCAACCTCGACTTCGCCGACGTGCGTTCGATCATGCGCGGCATGGGCAAGGCGATGATGGGCACCGGCGAAGCCACGGGCGAGAATCGCGCCAATCTTGCCGCGGAAGCCGCGATTGCGAATCCGCTGCTCGATGAAGTGTCGATGAAGGGCGCGCGCGGCCTGTTGATCTCGATCACCGGCGGCCACGACCTGACGCTTTATGAGGTCGACGAGGCGGCGAGCCGCATTCGCCAGGAGGTCGACGAGGACGCCAACATCATCCTCGGCGCGACATTCGATTCGTCGCTCGAGGGCGTCGTGCGCGTCTCTGTGGTTGCGACCGGCATTGATCTCGCCGCGATCACCGCCGACGACCCGACGAGCGAGTCGCGTCTCGCCGAAGCCGCCGAGCGGCTGCGCGCCCAGTTGCATCAGGCGCGCGCCCAACAGGCGGCGGCCGCGGTCGAGGCCGCGCCGCTCCTGCGTCCGCGGGAGGAGCCGCAGGCCGCACCCTATTACGCCGAGCAGGCGCCGGCCCATGGCGTCTACCTCGAGCCGGCTCCGCCTCGCCTCGCCTATAGCGAGCCGCCGCGGGTCGAGGCTGAGCGCCACGACATGCCGGCCGGCGCCTATGTGCCGCCTGCGCCGGAGCAGCCGCGCGCGCCGCGCATGCCGCAGATCGAGGATTTTCCCCAGCCGATCCAGGACCAGCTGCGCCAGCAGATGGGCGGCGGGGATCATCGCCGCAAATCGATCTTCGAGCGCCTCGCCTCCTTCGGCGCGAGCCGTCAGGAAGATTCGATGCATGGGTCTCCCGCGCCTGCGCCTCGCCAGCAGATGGCTCCCGGAGGCCCACAGCCTTCGGCGACGCACGCCGAATACGGCAAGCGCCCGGTCGCGCCGCCGCCGGTTGGGCACGGCGGACACGCGACGCTCGATCCGCATGGTCGTCGCGCGCTGCAGCCGCGCCCGTCGGAGGAGGATCATCTGGAGATTCCGGCCTTCCTGCGCCGTCAGGCCAATCACTGAGCGTCTCGACAATCGGCAAAGGGCCCGCCCTCGCGCGGGCCCTTTTCCTTTGGCCGTCGCCTTGTAACAAACTGTAAGAAAGCGTGACTGGAGCGTTCGCGCCTGAATTTGCTATCTTTCATTCGGGCTTTAGGGAGGGTTGCGCCATTCGCTCGGATTCACGCCGACATGCGTCGCGCGCGCGCCGCGCTGCGCGACTTGACGGCGCCCATGCGCCAGCGGTTCAGCACACGCTCGCCCGAAGCGTTACGCTCGTGGGCCCCGGCGTGCATGGCGGTCGTCCCGCGAGGGTGACGCTCACGCCCGCAGGCGCCGACGCCGGGATCGTCTTTTCCGTCGCCGGCGCCGAGATCGAAGCGCACTGGTCGCGCGTCGACGCGTCGAAACTGCGCACGCGACTCGCTGAGGGCGGCGTCAGCGCGTCGACCGTCGAGCATCTGATGGCGGCGCTCATGGCGCTTGGCGTCGACAATGCGCTCATTGCGCTCGACGGCGACGAGGTGCCGGCGATGGACGGCTCGGCGCGCGACTTTGTCTCGGCGATCGACGAGGCCGGCGTCATCGCGCTTGCGGCGCCGCGTCGCCGCTGGCGCGTCATCAAGCCGACGCGCGTCGCTGACGGCGCCGGTTGGGCGGAGCTGCGCCCCGCAGAAACGGGCCTTCAACTCGATGTGGAGATCGCCTTTCCGGAGCCTGTCGGCCGCCAGCGTTTGGCGATGGGCCTGACGCCCGAATCGTTCCGGCGCGAGCTGGCGGACGCCCGCAGTTTCGGTTTCGTGCGCGATGCGGAACGACTTTGGCGAGAAGGCCTCGCCCTGGGCGCCGATCTCGACAATACGCTGGTCTTTGACGAGGGAGGCGCAATCAATCCGCAGGGGGTGCGATTCGCCGACGAATGCGTGCGTCACAAGATGCTCGACGTGGTCGGCGATCTGGCGCTCGCAGGGGCGCCGATCATCGGCGCCTTTCGCTCCTATCGCGGCGGTCACGGCCTCAACATCGCGCTGCTCGAAGCTGCGGCGCGCAGTGGCGCGCTGGCGCCGGAAGTCGAAGACGCGCGCAATGAAAGCGCGCCAGGGCCGAGGCCAAGCCACTCGCCATAATCTCGCCAGATGAAGATTCTTCTTTCAGCCGACCGCAAAGGCGGGGATCGGCGCGCCGCCACGCCTATCAGGCGCAGGGCAGGGGGCTGCCTGCGGCGGCGATTTGGCAGATCAGCTTTAGAAGGCGTTGGGACGCGCGGGCGTCGCGCAGCGCCGCAACGGGGCAGCAAATGTCGGTTTTCGCTCGTTCATTCAGTGTGTTGGCTTTGGCGTTGGCCTTGTCGATAGGCGCTGCGCCGGCGCGCGCCGACCTCATGGACTCGATCACCAGCGGTTTCGGCCTCTTCAACAGCGGCGGAACAAAATACCAGACGGAGATCACGCCGGACATTCCGGCCGACGATCTCTACAACGCCGGATTGGCGCGGCTGAAGGCCAAGGATTACGAAGGCGCGGCAAAAAAATTCGGCGAGCTGGAGAAGCAATATCCATCGTCGGACTGGGCGCGCAAAGGTCTGCTGATGACCACTTTCGCTCAGTACGAGCAGCCCAAATATGACGACGCGGTGCAATCGGCGCAGCGTTACATCGGCCTATATCCGAATTCGGCTGACACCCCTTACGTCTACTATCTGGCCGGCATGTCCTTTTATAATCAGGTGCCGGACGTGATGCGGGACCAGCAGTCGGCTGAGAAGGCGCTGGAGATCTTCTCGCAGCTCATTCAGAAATTCCCCAAGTCGGAATATGTGAACGACGCAAAATACAAGATGCAGGTGACGCGAGATCAGCTCGCCGCCAAGGAGATGAACGTCGGACGCTTCTATCTCCTTCGCAAGAATTACCCCGCCGCGATCAATCGCTTCCATGACGTTCTCGGCAAATATCAGATGACGCGGCATACCGAAGAAGCGCTCTATCGCCTCACCGAAGCCTATCTCGCCATGGGCGTTCCCAACGAAGCGCAGACGGCGGCCGCCATCCTGGGACACAATTACCCGGATTCGCAGTGGTATAAGGACGCGCATGCGTTGCTGAAGACCGACGGTCTCGAGCCGCACGAACACACGGACTCCTGGCTCTCGAAGATCGGCAAGACGCTGCACGCGATTTAGCCGCCTTTCGCCGCAAAGCGCTCCTGCATGAATGCGCCGGCATGCGCGAGCGCGCGTCGGCCCTCTTCCAGCCGCGCATTCCATAACAGCCAAGCGTGGATCATGCGCGGCCAGATCTCCAGCGTGATCGGGACATCCGACGCGCCGGCGGCCGCAGCGAGCCGCGTCGAATCAGCGAGCAGCGTTTCGTTCGAGCCGACCTGAATCAGCATCGGGGGCAAGCCGCTCAGATCGCCGAAGAGCGGGGAAACGCGCGGGTCCTGGCGATTCACGCCGGCCGGGACGTAAGCCTGCGCAAGTTCCTCCAGATAGGGCTTGTGAATCAGCGGATCGACGCCGTCCTTGGTCGTCAGCGTCTCGCCGGAGAGGGTGAGATCAGTCCACGGCGAGACAAGCCAAGCGCAGGCGGGGAGCGGCTCCTTGAGGTCTCGCAGCCGCATGAGCAAGGCAAGCGTCAGTCCGCCGCCCGCGCTGTCGCCGCCGATCGCGATCCGCCCCGGGGCAAATCCCTGCTCTTGCAGAAATCGCCAGGCCGCGAGCGCGTCGTCGTAGGCGGCGGGAAACGGATGCTCGGGCGCGAGTCTGAATTGAATCGCAAGCGCGCGGGCGCGCGCCGCGCGGCCCGCTTCGGTCGCCATTCGGCGGTGGCTGACGATCGAGCCGGAGCAATAGCCGCCGCCATGAAAGAACAGGAGCGCGCGCGACGGATCGCTCGTTGGCGCGCAAGACCATTCGGCGGCCATGCCGTCGATCGACGCCGGCTCCAATGATATGTCCGGCGCGGTCGGCCAGACAGCGCCGACTTCCTCGATGCGGGCGCGGCGCGCCGGCCAGCCGACGGGTCGCGGTTTGGCGCCCAGCAGGGCGCGTATGTCCTCGATGCCGACATCGGCCATGAAAATCTCCATTTGGAAAAGGGCGCTCGCGACTATAATCCAGGCGCGTCCGTGCGTCGCCGGCGCGGCCTCCGCCGTATGCGTGCGCCAAGGGCGTTTGAGCGAAGCCTCATGCTGGTTCGTCTTACCATCCGCGACATCGTGCTGATCGACTCGCTCGATCTGGAATTCGCGCCGGGTCTGACGACGCTCACGGGAGAGACTGGCGCGGGTAAATCGATTTTGCTCGACGCCTTTGTGCTGGCGCTCGGAGGACGCGGCGACGCGTCGCTCGTTCGCGCCGGCTGCGAGCAGGGGCAGGTGACGGCGGTCTTCGATACGCCTGCCGACCATCGGGCGCATCTTGCGGCGCGCGAATTCGGACTGGCGAGCGCGGACGAACTGGTGTTGCGCCGCGTGCAGGCGGCGGACGGCCGCACCCGGGCGTTCGTCAACGATCAGCCCGCGACGGCGCAGGCGCTGCGCGCCATCGGTCGCGAGCTCGTCGAGATCCATTGTCAGCACGACGAACGCGCGCTCGTCGATCCTGGCGCGCATCGCGCGCTCGTAGACGCGCATGGCGCCCTCGTCGCACAGGCGAATGACGTGCGCACGCGCTATGGCGCGTGGCAGGCCGCGCGGCGCGAACTGGCGGAAGAAGAAGAGCGCGTCGCCAGAGCGCGCGCAGACGCTGAATATCTACGCCACGCATACGCGGAGCTCTCGGAGCTCTCGCCGCAGGAAGGCGAGGAAGAATCGCTTGCCGAACGCCGGCTCTTCATGCAACGAGCCGAAAAGGTCGCCGCCGACATCTCCGACGCGCTCGCGGCGTTTGCGAATGACGGATCGCCGGCGCGGGAAATCGCTCAGGCGGCACGGCGACTGGAGCGGCGTCTGACGCAGGCGCCGCAGCTGCTGGATGCGCCTGCGCGCGCGCTGACGCAGGCGGTCGACGCGCTGGGCCTCGCAGAAGAAGCGCTCGAACAGGCGCTCGCCGAAACAAAATTCGATCCGGCCGAACTGGAGCGCATCGAAGAGCGGCTGTTCGCTCTGCGCGGCGTCGCGCGCAAACATCAGGTGGCGGTCGCGGAGCTTACGAAGCTTGCGGAGAAGTTCGCCGAGGACATCGCATCGCTCGACGCTTCCGAGGCGCGGCTCGTCTCGCTTGAACGCGCGCTCGCGGACGCAAAGCGGTCGTACGACGAGGCGGCCCTGGCGCTCTCACATGCGCGAAAGTCGGCGGCGCAAAGACTCGATGCGCTGGTCGACGCCGAGTTGAAGCCGTTGCGGTTAGACGGCGCGCATTTTTCGACGCAGGTGACGAGCGATCCTCAGTCTGGAGGACCGGAAGGAATCGATCGCGTCGAATTCTGGGTGCAAACCAATCCAGGGTCCCGTCCGGGTCCGCTGACCAAGGTCGCATCGGGCGGCGAGCTTGCCCGCTTCATGCTGGCGCTGAAGGTCGTGCTCGCCGATCGGGGTTCGGCGCCGACGCTCGTCTTCGATGAGATCGACACCGGCGTCGGCGGCGCCGTCGCCGACGCCATCGGTCAAAGGCTGGCGCGGCTCGCCGCACGCGCGCAAGTGCTCGCGGTCACCCATGCGCCGCAGGTCGCCGCCCGCGCCGGCCAGCATCTGCGGATCAGCAAGGGCGCGCCGGCGAAGGCGGGGAAGGACAGGCGGGTCGCGACCAGCGTCGCCGTGCTCGCCGAGGGTGAGCGGCGCGAGGAGATCGCCCGCATGCTGTCGGGCGCCGCCATCACCGAAGAGGCGCGCGCCGCGGCGGCGCGGCTGCTGGAAGGGGCGGGGTAGAAACCCGCCCGCACGATCTTGATGACAGGGTCCCAAGAATTATGTAACATGTTACGCAAACCGGATTTCCAAATGCCTCGGACGCCCAAGAGCGCCAAGCCCGTATCGCCACGAAATCGAATGGCCAGCTACCGACAGAGGATGCGGGCCTCGGGCTTGCGTCCGGTGCAGATCTGGGCGCCCGATACGCGCTCCCCCGAGTTTGTCGAAAGATGCCATCGGCAGGCTCGCGCCGTCGCCGAGCATGATCCGGGCGGCGACGAGATCATGCGATTCGTGGCGAGCGTTTACGAGTGGCCCGAGCACTAAATGCGGCGCGGCGCGTTCGTTGTGGTGGCGACGCCTGGAGACTACGGTAAGCCGCGCCCCGCGCTGATCGTTCAGAGCGATCTATTTGCAGAATTGCCGTCGGTCGTGATTTGTCCGCTGACCACCACGCTGCGCGACGATGCAGATTTGTTTCGCCTGGACGTCCAGCCTTCGGCTCGCAATGGAGTCCGACAAGCATCCCAAATCGCGGTCGATAAGCTGACCGTGGTGCCGTCGTCAAAGATTGGAGAGGTGATCGGCGAAGCTGACGATGAGTTGCTGTTGCGCGTGAACCGGGCGCTGGCGCTCTTTCTCGGCATCGTATGATTGTCTTCCCTTTCATTGCCTCCCGTCGCCCGCTGGCCTAAGAGAGAGCGCCATGCAGAATGCGCCTTTGCTCACGCCTGCCGCTGACAGGCTTACCGAATTGCGCGCCGAGATGGACCGCATCGATCGCGACATGCATCGGCTGTTGATGCAGCGCGGCGAGATCATCGACCGGCTGATCGCCGTCAAGCGCGCGCAGGGGGGCGGCTGCGCCTTTCGGCCGGATCGCGAGGCGCAGATGATGCGCGCGCTGGTCGAGCGCCACGAGGGGATTTTGCCGCTTGACGCGGTCGAGGGCGTCTGGCGCGTCATCGTCTCGACCTTCACCTATGTGCAGGCGAATTATTCGGTGCATGCCGACGATAGCGGCGGCGACGCGCAGATCCGGGATTCCGCGCGATTCCATTTCGGCTTCACCGTTCCCTATGTCGGGCATCACGGGGCGGGGGCCGTCATTGACGCGGTCGCCGCCTCGGCGGGCGATCTGGGCATGTTGCGCGCCACGGGCGGGCTCTCGGACGGCGCCTGGTGGATGCGCCTCGTCGGCGAGGATGCGCCCAAAATCATCGCCCGGCTGCCTTTCGTGGAGCGGCCCAATCATCCAGCGGGCCTGCCGGTGTTCGTCGTCGCGCGGCTGGCGCCCGATACGATGGCGCATGGCGTGACGCTCTATGCGGTCGGCCTCGCGCGCTGGACTCATGCGCTGCCAGCGGCTTTTCAGGCGCTCAAGGGCGAAATCCTCGCGAGCGCGCCACATCCGGAAGGTCTGGCGTTGCTCGTCGCGGCGGCCGGCGACGCCGACGCCCAATCCTTCGCCAAAGCGATGGCCGAAGCAGGGGTCGAAGGCGCGCGCGTCGACGTGATCGGCAGCCATGCGATGCGTTTCCAGCTCAACGACGCCCGCAGCGGCGTCTTCGTTCCAGGCGATTGATCATGGCGCGACCCACTCCTCGACCAAGCGTTCGCGCCATTGACGCTTACGTCCCGGGCAAGAGCGCCGCGCCCGGGGCCGCGCGCGTTTTCAAACTGTCCGCCAATGAGACGCCTCTCGGCCCATCGCCGCGCGCCGTGCAGGCGGTGCGCGACATGGCTGGCGACATTGCGCTTTATCCGGAGGGCTCGTCGCGCGCCCTGCGCGAGGCCATCGGCGTGCGCTACGCGCTTGATCCTGAGCGGATCATCGCCGGCGCCGGCTCGGACGACATTCTGGAGCTGCTGGCGCTCGCCTACCTTGGGCCAGGCGACGAAGCCGTCTACAGCCAGTACGGCTTCCTCGAGTACAAGATCGTCACGCTCGCCGCCGGCGGAACGCCCGTCGTCGCGCCAGAGAGAAACTACACCGCGGACGTTGATGCGCTGCTGGGCTGTGTGGGCGAGAGAACGAAAATCGTTTTCCTCGCCAACCCAAATAATCCTACCGGCACGTTCCTATCTGCGAGCGAGGTCTCGCGGCTGGCGCGCGCGCTGCCGTCGCATGTGCTGCTCGTGCTCGACTCCGCCTATGCCGAATATGTCCTGCGCGAGGACTACGAAGCGGGCGCCGCGCTCGTCGATGCGCAGGACAATGTCGTGATGACGCGCACCTTCTCGAAAATATATGGCCTTGCAGGTCTGCGCGTCGGCTGGGGTTACGGACCGCGGCATGTGATCGATGCGCTCAATCGCATTCGCTCGCCCTTCAATGTCTCGAGCGCGGCTTCGGTTGCGGCGATCGCCGCCTTGTCGGACCGAGCCCATCTCGACGCCGCGATCGCGCATAACGCGCAGTGGCTGCCATGGCTTACCCGAGAAATTTCCGCGCTCGGCCTCGAAGTTCTGCCGAGCGTCGCCAATTTCATCGCCATCCGTTTTCCCGATGCGCCGCCATTAACGGCTGCGGACGCCGATCGTTTCCTGACGACTCGCGGCCTGGTCCTGCGCGCCATCGGCGCCTATGGCATGGGGCAGTTCCTGCGGCTCACGGTCGGCGCGCAGGAGGCGAATGAACGCGTCGTCGAAGCGCTTGCAGAATTCATGCAAAGCGCCGGGGCGCCGCAAGACGCGCGAGCAGGCGTCCATGGCTGACGTCCTTTGCGAACGCCTTGCGCTGATCGGCGTCGGGCTCATCGGGTCGTCGATCGCGCGCGCGGCGCGTCAGTTCGGCGTCGCGCGGCGCATCGCCGTGATGGACGCCTCGCCGCAGATCGTCCATCGCGCCGGCGAACTCGGCCTCGCCGATCTCGCGACGCAGGATCATGCGCAGGCGCTCGCCGGAGCCGATCTCGTCATCGTGTGCACGCCCGTCGGCGCATGCGGCGAGATCGCGCAGGCCATTGCGCCGCATCTTCAAAAAGGCGCGCTCGTTTCCGATGTCGGCTCGGTGAAGGGCGCAGTCGTCGCGCAGATGACGCCGCATCTTCCCGAGCCAGCGCGCTTCATTCCCGCGCATCCGATCGCGGGCACGGAGTTCTCCGGACCCGACGCAGGATTCGCCACCCTGTTTCAGAATCGCTGGTGCATTCTCACCCCGCCTGAGAACGCCGACGACGTGGCTGTGGGAAAGCTCACGGAGTTCTGGAAGCGTCTGGGCGCCAATGTCGAGACGATGAGCGTCGCGCATCATGACGCGGTGCTCGCGCTCACGAGCCACCTGCCGCATCTCATCGCCTACAACATCGTCGGCACGGCGGATGACTTCGGCGACGAGACGCGTTCCGAGGTCATCAAATTCTCGGCCTCCGGCTTTCGCGATTTCACGCGCATTGCGGCGTCTGACCCGATCATGTGGCGCGATATTTTTCTCGCCAATCGGGACGCCGTTCTGCAGATGCTCGGGCGGTTCAATGAGGATTTAAGCGCGCTGCAGCGGATGATCAGGCGCGGCGACGGGCAGGGGCTGCTGGAGTTTTTCTCGCGCACGCGCGAAATTCGCCGCTCGATCATCGAACAGGGCCAGGATACGGCTGCGCCGGATTTCGGACGGCGAGCGGAGGGGCGGTGAGCCGCTTCACCGCCCGGGCGATGCTGGACGACATATGACCGAACCACATTCCGACGCCGTGCGCGCCGCATTCGAAAACGCCGTTCCAGGCTATGACGCGCTGCGACGCAAACTCATTCCGCATTTCGACGCCTTCTACGGGACAGCGCTCGACCTTCTCGAAGAGACCGTTGAAGCCGGCGAGTTCCAATGCGTCGACCTTGGCGTCGGCACCGGACTTTTGTCGGAGATGATCCTCGCACGCTTTCCGGGCGCGCGGGTCGAAGGCGTCGATTCGGCGCCGAAGATGCTCGACGCCGCGCGAGAACGGCTGGCCATTTACGGCGCGCGCGTGCGCCTGTCGCTCGCCGACTATGTGGCCGCGCCGCTTGCAGGGCCGCTCGACGCCGTCGTCTCGGCGCTGTCCATCCACCATCTCGATGATTCGGCGAAGCACCGCCTCTTCCAAAGGATCCATGATGCGCTTCGACCCGGCGGCGTTTTCGTCAACGCCGATCAGTCGCTTGGCGCGACGAGCGAAATCGAGGACGCGTATCAGCGCCGCTGGGAGGCGGACGTCAAACGGTCAGGCGTCGGCGACGAGGATTTCTCGGCGGCCAGAAAGCGCGCCGAACTCGATCGCAGCGCGACCTTCGCCGACCAGATCGCCTGGCTCAAGGAGGCGGGCTTCCGCTATGCGGACATAGGCTGGAAACGCCATCGCTTCACGGTGTTTTACGCGCGCCGCTAGAATCGTCTTTCGGCTCGTGACCGATGCGCAAGGCGTCGTTGGCGTTACGGGCGATGACCTGCTGCACCTTGCCGGCCAGTGCGGCGAGCAGCCACGGAAGCTGAACGTCGATGCGCAGCAGGTCCTTCAACACCGTGATCTGCGCCGACGCCGCCTGTCCGAGCGCCCTCACGTGAACCGTCGCGACGTCGCCAGCCCAGGTCACCTCGGAATGCGCGACCTTGTCGATATATTCGCGCTGCATCATGGTCAGCTGTTCGGAGACGCGGGCTTTCGCCTTTTCGACGCCGAGATCGTGCGGAACGGTGACGGTAATGGCGTTCGACATGGCTTCCTCCACTGGTCCCAATGTAGGCGCCCTAACGCCCGAAGAGAAGAATGGCGCGGCCAAAGGCGGGGCGACGTTGATCTCTCGATGGCTGGTGCACAGGGCAGTCGAGGTTGCGCTCATTTCCAGTTTGAGCGCGCCGGCGAACCGCGCGGCGGCGCTTGAGGCGCCGTCGCCTCCGCGAAGACCCGATTTTCACGAAGCCGCTCCCCAACCAAAGCCTCCGTCGGACGCGAAACCGCCGCAAGCCGACGCGCAGCCCGATTTGGACTGCATGACGAATCTGCGCGCGGCGGAAGTCGTTTTCGAGACAGCCGAAGCGCCTCTCGGGGGACTGAATGGTTGCGCGATCAACGGTCCCGTTCGTCTCGTCGCCGTCACGATCGGCAAGCGGCAGATTATGCTCAATGCGAAGCCGATGCTCAGTTGCGCCTTCGCGCTGAGGTTTTCGGATTTTGCCAGAAATCTGCTTGCCCCGCTCGGCGCCGGAACATTGGACGGATCGCTGGCGGCGATCGAGACGGGTCCGGGCTACGAATGCCGCGGCCGCAATCAGGATCCCGCCGCCAAGCTCAGCGCGCACGGCAAGGGACTCGCGCTCGACGTCAGCGCTTTTGTTTTCTCGAACGGGCGTAAAGTATCGGTCGACGCGCAGCCTGATCCGCAGTCGGCGGCTTACGTCAAGGCCTTGAGGTCGGCCGCGTGCGGCTGGTTCACCACCGTGCTTGGGCCTGGATCAGATCCCTATCACGCGAGTCATCTGCATTTCGATATTGAGGGACATGGATCGAATGGCGCTTATCGAATCTGCCAATAGCCGAAAAACATGGAATTTTCTGCAGCGAAGCGCTAAGGTGTCGCTTAGCCACACGATGAACCCAGCGCGCCGGCGGACACGCCTCAAAAGTGCAGCGTCGTCGCTCCGGATGGATGACAAGGGAGGCGTGGAATCGTGATCGACGACTATGGCCAGATCAATATGGCCAAGGCGAACTTCGACGAAATCTACATCATGGATGACCCCAGATCCTACTATTCTGTTCTGGGCGGCTTAGACTACATGATCCCTGACGTCGCTGAGCCTGTCATTCGGCAGGTGCTCGCAGCCAAGGCTTCGGGCGGGAACAAGCCCATCGTTCTCGACGTCGGTTGTTCTTACGGCATCAACGCCGCAGTGCATCGATTCCCACTCACCTTCGATACGTTGAGGCGTCGATACGCCCGGCGCGAACTAGTGGAATTATCCTCGGACGATCTGCTGAGGCTTGACGCCAACTATTTTGCGGCGTGGCCGGATCGCGGCCTGGCGAGCTTCATCGGTCTTGACGTCTCCGAGCCCGCGATCCGTTACGCCACGAGCGTCGGTCTGCTCCAGGATGGCGTCGTCGCCGATCTTGAGGAAAGCGAGTTGAACGCAGACGCCGCGCGCATCGTTTCTCGCGCGGACGTCATTCTTTCGACCGGCTGCATCGGCTACCTGGGAGAGACGACTTTCCGCAAGCTGCTCGCGCAGGCGAAGCGCCGACCATGGGTGATCTCCTTCGTGCTGCGCATGTTCCCCTTTGACGGGGTCGCACAGGCGCTGAGCGACTTTGGTTACGTCACGGAGCACTTGGACGGAGCAACCTTCATACAGCGGCGTTTCCGCAACCGGGACGAATTCGAACATACGTTGCAGACGCTTGCGGCGCTCGGGAAAGACACGCATGGCTTGGAGGGGGAAGGCCTCTACCACGCCGATCTCTATATCTCTCGTCCCGCGGAAGACGCGGCGGAACTGCCGCTATGCGAGTTTGTGACGATCGCGAGCGGTCGCTATAGGTCTTTTGGGCCCCGTTATGTCCATGTCGAGACTGACGAAGGCAGGCTCGTCACGCTGGAGCCCTGAGCTGGCGATCGGATACGCGATTTAGCGTGCCGGCGTTCACCTCGCTGACGCGAGAAGGCCGAGCCGCGTCAATTCGTGTTCACGGATGTTGCGGGTGATCGGGTAATAACCGCCTTTCTTCGCCTGCATCTGGCCGTCTCTCGAAAGGACGTATTTGACGAATTCGCCGCTCAACGTATCCATCGGTCTCTTCGGATCCTTCAGCAGGTAGACATAGAGGCCTCGCGCCAGCGGATATTTTCGAGAATAGGTGTTGTCGAAGGAAGCGTCGTGGCAGCCTTTGCCGACGGCTCCCACGGGAACGGCGCGCACGGCGCTGGTCTTGTAGCCGATGCCGGAATAGCCGATCGCGAATTTGTCGGCGCCGACGGCGCTCACGACCGCCTCGGATCCGGCCTGCATGTTGATGTCGTCCTTGAAGTCGCCGCCGCTCAACACGTTCTGTTTGAAGAATTTGTAGGTGCCGGAGAGCGTGTTGCGGCTGTACATCGCGATGGGTTTCGCCGCCCATTCGCCGGTCAGACCGAGTTCTCCCCAGGTGCGTATGCTTCTTCCGCCGCCGCTCTTGGGGTCGGCGGCGAAGACCCGCTCCAACTGCTCCATGCTGACGCATTGCAGCGGATTGTCCTTGTGGACATAGATCGCAAGAGCGTCAATGGCGACGAGAACCGCCGTCGGCTTGTAGCCGAATTTGGTCTCGAAGGCGCCGATCTCGTCCGGCGTCATCTGTCGCGACATGGGACCCAGCTGGGCTGCGCCCGAGAGCAGCGCCGGCGGCGCGGTGTTGGACCCCTTGCCCTCGATTTCGATTGCGACGTTCGGGTAAATCGAGCGGAATCCCTCGGCCCACAGCTCCATCTCATGAAGCATGGTGTCGGAGCCGACGGACTCGAGCTTTCCGGAAAGTTCGCCGACCGCTTTGTAGGGCGAAAGCTCCATATCGAGCGCAGCCGCGCCGGCGGTCAGAACCGCGACGGCGGCGACGGCGGCGAACAAGGCGCGCAAATTCATGGTGTCTCTCCGTAGCGTCAATCATTGCGGCCGAACGAACTCGCCATGGGAAGCGTGCGCCGAAGGGAGCGGCTCGAAAGGCGCCGCACGGCGAGCGTTCAGCAAGTCGTTCTTGGTTTCGCCGCAATTTCGCTCTGCGGAATGACAGGCGCATGACGCCTGTGCGACAGTGGCGGCGCGATACGCCGCTCGATGAAATGCGCAAAAAAAATCCGGGAGGCGATGGATCGCCTCCCGGATCATATCCGATGTCGACGGCCGAAACGGCCGCCTCCTACGTCAGTAGGAGTAATACATGTCGAACTCGACCGGATGCGGCGTCATCTCGAAGCGCATCACGTCCTGCATCTTGAGCTCGATGTAGGAGTCGATGAAGTCCTTGTCGAAGACGCCGCCGGCGGTCAGATAGGCGTTGTCGGCTTTGAGACTGTCGAGCGCTTCGCGCAGGCTGCCGCAGACCGTGGGGATCGCCTTCAACTCTTCCGGGGGCAGGTCGTAGAGATCCTTGTCGGCCGGTCCGCCCGGATCGATCTTGTTGGCGATGCCGTCGAGGCCGGCCATCAGCATGGCCGCGAAGGCGAGATAGGGGTTCGCCGTCGGATCGGGGAAGCGGACCTCAACGCGTTTCGCCTTCGGGCTGGAGCTGAAGGGGATGCGGCACGACGCCGAGCGATTGCGCGACGAATAGGCGAGCAGCACCGGCGCCTCATAGCCCGGGACCAGACGCTTATAGGAGTTGGTCGACGGGTTGGTGAAGGCGTTCAGCGACTTGGCGTGCTTGATGATGCCGCCGATATACCACAGGCATTCCTGAGAGAGGCCGGCGTATTTGTCGCCCGCGAAAACCGGCTTGCCGTCCTTCCAGATCGACTGATGGACGTGCATGCCCGAACCGTTGTCGCCGTAGACCGGCTTCGGCATGAAGGTCGCCGACTTGCCATAGGAATGCGCCACCTGGTGGATGGCGTATTTATAGATCTGCAGATGATCGGCGACGGTGACGAGCGTTTCGAACTTCAGACCGAGTTCGTGCTTCGCCGACGCGACCTCGTGGTGGTGCTTTTCGACCTTGACGCCCATGGCCGCCATGGCGGCGAGCATCTCGCCGCGCATGTCCTGCGCCGAATCGACAGGCGGCACCGGGAAGTAGCCGCCCTTGGTGCGCACGCGGTGGCCGAGGTTGCCGCCCTCATAGGCCGTGCCGGTGTTGGAGGGCAGCTCGGTCGAATCGAGCGAGAAGCCGGTGTCGTAAGGCTCGACGGAGAAGCGCACGTCGTCGAAAACGAAGAATTCGGCTTCCGGACCGAAAAAGGCGGTGTCGCCCACCCCGGCGGTTTTGATATGGGCCATCGCCTTCTTGGCGATGCCGCGCGGATCGCGGTTGTAGGGCTGGCCCGTCGAGGGCTCCATGACGTCGCAGACAATCGACAGCGTCGACGCTGCGAAGAACGGGTCGAGCGCGACAGAGCTCAGATCAGGAAGCAGCGTCATGTCCGATTCATTGATCGCTTTCCAGCCGGCGATCGACGAGCCGTCGAACATGATGCCTTCGGTCAAAGCCTCTTCATCGACAATCGAAACGTCGAACGTCACATGCTGCCATTTGCCACGCGGGTCGGTGAAACGGAAGTCGACGTATTTAACGTCATTATCCTTGATCTGCTTGAGTACGTCCTTGGCCGTCGTCATGTGGTTTGATGCCTCTCTTTGCTGATCGTGCTGTTTAGCCGTTTTCGTATTGGGCGCGGCAGAGCGTCTGAAGATGTTGGCTAGAAAGCTCATGTGGCGGGGGCTCAGTGCTAGATGGCGTCCGCGCCGGTCTCGCCGGTGCGGATGCGGATCGCGCCTTCGACGTTGGAAACAAAAATCTTGCCATCGCCGATGCGGCCTGTTTGCGCGGCCGTGCGAATGGCTTCGACGGCGCGCTCCACGGCGTCGTCCGCGAGCACGATCTCGATCTTAACTTTTGGTAGAAAATCAACGACATACTCAGCGCCGCGGTAGAGCTCGGTGTGGCCCTTTTGGCGGCCAAAGCCCTTGGCTTCAGTGACCGTGATGCCCTGGAGTCCCGCCGCCTGCAGCGCTTCCTTCACTTCATCGAGCTTGAACGGCTTGATGATCGCCTCGACCTTTTTCATCAAATTTCCCCGCGCGCTTAGCTTAAGCCCCGGCCCGCTATTGACTTTGGCTCGGCTGAGAGCCGCCGAGCTTCTAACATTGCCGCGTTGGTCGCGCCATGGCCAAAGTTCTGGCGCCGAACTGTCGTCCGGCGCCTATCGAATATACTGCATGCGCATCTTTTGAGCGATACGCTCAAATTCTAGGCGTCGCTGCGATCGTCCACAACCGCGGGCAGATCTTCCCGTGCGCCCCATTCCGACCAGGAGCCGTCGTACACTGCAGCGGGCGAACGGCCAGTGGCGGCGACCGCCAGGCTGATGATGCAAGCCGTGAGCCCGGACCCGCAGGAGGCGATGACGGGGGCGTCGGGATTGACGCCCGCGGCGGCGAAGGCCGCTTCGAGCCCAGCGCGGTCCTTCATCCTTCCGCCTTCCAGGACATTTCCGAAAGGAAGGTTACGCGCGCCTGGCATATGGCCGGAGCGCAGCCCCGGACGCGGCTCCGGCGCCCATCCGTGGAAACGCTCCGCGCCGCGCGCGTCGACAACCTGCGGCCCGCCCAGGTCAAGGGCGCGGCGCACGGCGTCCGCGTCGGCGACGAGGCTCGCGTCGAAACGGGGGGTGAAATCCGCCGGCGGCCGGCTTCGGGCCTCGCCCTGTTCGAGCGGCCGCCCTTGCGACTTCCAGGCGGGAAGGCCGCCCGCCAGGATGGACGCCTTTTCCACGCCGAAGACCCTAAGCGTCCACCACAGACGCGGCGCGGAGAAGACGCCGACGCTGTCATAGACGACCGCATGCATGCCGTCGCCAAATCCGAGCCGTCGCATCTCCGCCGCGAAGACTTCCGGCTTCGGCAGCATATGCGGCAGGCCGGTGGACGGGTCGGCGATCGCGTCTATATCGAAGAACTGAGCGCCGGGAATGTGCCCGGCGAGAAACTCGGCGCGAGGATCGCGGCCGGCGGCCGGCATGTGCCACGACGCGTCGAAGACGACGATATCCGGCGCGTCGAGATGCTGGGCGAGCCATTCGGGGGAGACGAACAGTTTTTCCGGATCGATCGTATGCGTCATGCTCCGCCCGCTGTGCGCCTGACGCTGCTTGCATCCGGCCGTCCGGCGTTCACAATACGCCGATTCGATTCTCACGCCATCGGCGCTCGACCGACATGCTCGACATTCCAGGCAAGGCCTGCGGTTCCTGCTACTTCTGCTGCAAGGTTCTTGAAATCGAAGAGTTCAAGAAGCCTGCCGGCAAGCTCTGCGAGCACTGCGCGCTGACCGGCGGCTGCGGCGTCTACGACACGCGGCCGCAGGTATGCCGCGAGTATTACTGCCGTTGGAAGGACGAGCGCAGCTTCTCGCCTCAACTGCGGCCGGACAAGGTCGGCACGCTGCTGATGGACGACCCCGACAGCGACGAATACCATGCGGTCTGCGACCCGGAAAAGCCGTTTTCCTGGCGCAATCCTCTCGTATTCCGGCATCTCGTCGCCGAGGCGAAGGCGGGACGACTCGTCGTCGCAAAGGCGGGGTTGCGGTCATGGCGCATTTTCGAAGACGGACATTGGCAGGAATGGGCCTGAGCCTGAAGGCCGCTATGTGCGCCAGGAAGACTGCGGCCGACGACAAGTCGCCTGCGCCGGGCGACGCGACGCAACCATGAGAGCGGCCTTGCGAACTCGCCTTTCGGCGCGACGCCGCTGCGTGGTGGTCGCGGCCTTGCTCGCGTTTTGCGCGCCGGCCGCGGCTGAATCTCTCAAGGCCCACTACGCCCTGAGCCTGATGGGGATCTCTATCGGCAGCGCATCCGCTTCCGGCATTGTCGACGCGCAGAATTACCGCGTCGAGATCGCGATGCGGACGTCAGGGCTCGCCAATCTGATCAACAACACAAAGGGCGCGGCCAGCGCCAGCGGCGGCCTGACAGCCGGCGGTCCGTCCCCGGCCAATTACGCCAACACGACATCGAACAGCGATGAGACGCGTACGGTGCGCATGTCGCTCGCCGGAAATGCGGTGCGATCGGTCGACGTGAGGCCCGCGCCCTGGGACGTCGAGGCGCGCGTGCCGGTGACGGAAAGCGCCAAGCGGCATATCGTCGATCCGGTCAGCGCGCTGATCATGCGCGTGCCGGCCGGAGAGGAACTCACCGGTCCTGCGGCGTGCAACCGAACCATTTCGGTGTTTGACGGCGTCACGCGTTTCGACGTTGAACTCGCCTACGCCGGCGCGCATACGGCGCAGACGAGAGGCTATGAAGGGCCCGTCACCGTATGCTCGGCGCGCTATACGCCGATCGCAGGCCATCGCCCGGACAGTTCGTCCACCCGCTACATGGCGAATAATCACGACATCAGCGTCTGGCTCGCGCCGCTCCCGGACGCGCATGTCGTCGTGCCGATCCATATCGCGATTGGCACCGCCGCCGGCAAACTGGTCATCGACGCGTCGGAATTTCAGATCGAACAACGCCGCGCGGATTTCAGGCGCTGATCCCGTTCGGGTTCAGTCGACGCGCACTTCCTTGGTCTTCTTCCGGTTCATGCGATCGGATTCATACTCGAGATATCTGACTTCCAGAGGCTCGGCGCCCTTGTCCGGCCGCAGACAGAATGACGGGCGCGGCGAAAAGCCTCCGCCCGGCGCCTCGAAGCAGTCCGAGAAGCGCACTTCGCATTGAAACATCGTTTCGGTTTTCGGCGCCGCCCGCGCGACCACGGCCCGCGCTTTCTCGATCGCCTGCTTGCAGACTTCCGCGTCGAAACCCCATGCCTGGCAGTCCGTCTGCGTCACCATATATTTGCCGTCGCCGGAGCAGACGGGCGCGCGTCGGAACGCGTAAAAGGCTGAAAATCCTGCGGCCACGACTGCGACGGCGATGATGAAGAACTTGAACATTGACTGCACGCTCGCGAGATGGACTTGTGCCGCGCTCCGATAGATAGTCGGCGGCCAGCGCCGGCCGCAAGCGTAAACTGAGCGCGCGCCGTCGAGCTTTGGATGCGGCGATGCAGCGCAGTGGCGGCGCCGCCAATCCCTTGACAGCGCTCTGCGTCTGCAATACTCCGAAAACACCGCATTTCGGAACCGCGGCCGAGAGCTGCGAGCATTATGGCTCTCCGGGCGCGGTTAGGGCCGAACAAGCGATGCAGACGCGTTCCCGCCTAGGTGAGGTCGACGTTGTACTTACACCAAGGTGGACCGGCGTCAGCCATGCTATCCACTTGACCAATTCGACGACGAACGCAACGCCGCTTTCGCGGCTTGCAGCGTGAATCTCGGCTTGTGGCAATCCGGCACAGGTGTGTGACAGAAGGAGGAAACTTATGGGCGCTATTCTTGAACTGACGAGCTATGCAGCGACCCCGGTCGGCATGATCGCGATCATCGTCATCGGCGCGGCCGCTTATTTCGCCGCCCGCTGGGTGTTCAGCGACTAAGCAAGCTTCACAAAGCGTTTGATAAGCGGCGCGCTGACTCGGTCAGCGCGCCGTTTTTGTTTGCCATGTTGGCCGCCTAAGCCGGCGCGCAAAGAGGCTTGCATCCGTCGGCGCCTACGGTATTGTGACACGCGCCCCACCTCTAATGGGCAGGGCGTTCCGACCCGCCGGGCAGGATGTGCGCGCGTTCAACGCGATTGCGGGGCGATCACGACCAACAAGCTGCGGGCGGCGCGGCGGCGGAGGCTGAATGGCTCCTACCTCTTCGATCAGGGCGGCGAACGACCATAAGGACGGCGCCCGCGCCGCGCGGCCGAACGGCGCGGATGGCGCCCAGTCGGTCGCGGAAGCGGAGCGCATCGACGTCGCCATCGCCGACAAGAGCCCGTTGATCCTCGCCGGACTGGACAAGCTGCTCTCCGACGACCGCCGATTCAACCTCGTGGCGAAGCTGACCGATGGCGAGGAGTTCCTCGAGGCGGCGCGCCAGCAGAAATTCACCATCGCCGTCATCGGCTGGCAATTGCCGACGCTGCACGCCCGCGACGTGTTGCGCGCGCTGTCGCGGCAGGTCGCCGCGCCCAAGATCGTCGTTTACAGCGGCACCAACGATCCCGCCGCGCCAGCCGAGACGCTGCAGCTCGGCGGCGCCGGCTTCGTATCGAAGCGCGCCCCGCCGGAACGGCTCCTCGACGTGCTCGCCGCCGTGGCGGCGGGCGACATGGTGTTTCCCTTCGTCGACATCCGCAAGATGCGCAGCGACCCGCTGGAAAACCTAACCCTGCGGGAGCGCAGCCTGCTGTCGGCGCTCGGCTCCGGCCACACCAACAGCCAGCTCGCGAAGGACTTCGGCGTCTCGATCAACACGATCAAATTCCATCTGCGCAATCTTTTCGAGAAGCTCGAGGTGCGCAACCGCGCTCAGGCGATCGCGCTCTTTCTGGAGATGAAACACGGCGCCTATCCGGGCGGCTCGGGCGGGCGCAGCATGGAGCCGGCGGGCTCTTCGCGCGGACGCCGGCATCGCAACGACTGACGCGTGCGCGGCTTCAGTCGCCGATCTATGGCGCGGGAAACAGCGCGTCGCTTTTGGCGGAAAGCCGATAGGCGGCCAGTCCCGCCCATTCATGCGCGGCGAATTCCACAAGGTTGAGCGCCTTCGTCGCAAAACGCGGAAACTCCAACCCAGACGCGCCGCTGGTGCGGTAGTCGACCGGATGGGCGATCACGTCGAAGCCGGCCTGCCGAAATACGCCGACGGCTCGCGGCATGTGAATCGCCGAGGTGACGAGCAGCCAGCGCTCGCCCGGCTTCGGGTGAAGCAGCTCCCGCGTGAAGACGGCGTTCTCGTAAGTGTTGCGCGACCGGCGTTCGTATAGAACGCCGCCGTCATCGAGTCCGATCTCTCGCCAGAAGCGCTGAACGGCGTCGGCTTCGGCATACGTCGAGCCGCGCAGCGCGGCGGAGCCGCCGGTGAAGACAAGGCGCGCGTTCGGATATTTGCGCTTGAGCGCAATCGGCGCAGTAAGGCGTTCGGCGGCGTCGACCAACGCGGGACGGTCGCGGCTGGCGCTCAGCCGCTCGTCTATCACGCCGCCGAGAACGATCACGCCGTCGGGCGCGGGCATGTCGTCTGGCGGCGCCGGAAAGCGCGCCTCCAGCGGACCCGCCAACAGACTGCCGAGCGGTCCGAAGGCCATCAGCAGCAATGCGAGCGCGCTCACAATCGAGAGCGCCCGACCCAGCGTTTCCCAACTGGTGAACAGCAGCATCGCGCCGACGACGGCGACGAAGATGAAGAAGTGAACCGGCGCGAGGAAGAACTCGCCGATCTTCGAGATGATGAAGAACATCAGTTCATGCGACTCCACGTCGCGTCATTTGCGCCAAAAGCGAGGGTCCTCGCGGACGCCTCGCTTCGCCAATGACGGCGCATCGCCGGGAACGATCACATATTCGGATAGTTCGGTCCGCCGCCGCCTTCCGGCGGAACCCAGGTGATGTTCTGCGCCGGGTCCTTGATGTCGCATGTCTTGCAGTGAACGCAGTTCTGCGCGTTGATCACGAAGCGCGGATCGCGGCGCGTCTCCTCGTCAGCATAGACGACCTCATAGACGCCCGCCGGGCAGTAGAGCCGCGCGGGTTCGCCGTAAATCGGAAGATTGCGCGTGATCGGGATCGCAGGGTCCGCGAGCTTCAGATGGACCGGTTGATCCTCCTCATGATTGGTGTTCGAGACGAACACCGAGGACAGCTTGTCGAACACCACCGCGCTCGCGCGCTTCGGGTAAACGATCGGCGTGACCTCCGAAACCGGCTTCAATGTTTCGTAATCTGCCTTGCCGTGCTTGAGCGTGCCGAAGAATGAAAAGCCGAACAGCTCATTCGTCCACATGTCGAGGCCAAAGAGCGGCGCGCCGAGATAGGTGCCGTATTTCGACCAGAGCGGCTTGACGTTGCGCACCGGCTTCAGATCGCGGCCGATGTCAGAGGCGCGCCAGGCGGCGTCATATGCGCCCACTTCGTCGTGCGCGCGACCCTCCGCGATCGCCGCCGCGACATGCTCGGCGCACATGATGCCCGAGAGCATCGCGTTGTGCGAACCTTTGATGCGCGGCACGTTCATGAAGCCCGCTGCGCAGCCGACGAGCGCGCCGCCCGGCATGACGAGCTTCGGCACGCTCTGCCATCCGCCTTCGGTCAGCGCCCGAGCGCCATAGGAAAGGCGCTCGCCGCCTTCGAGAGTCGGCGCGATCAGCGGATGCGTCTTGAAGCGCTGAAACTCGTCGAAGGGCGAGAGCGTCGGATTCGAATAGTTGAGATGCACGACGAAACCGATCGACACGAGATCGTCGTCGAAATGATAGAGGAAAGAGCCGCCGCCGGTGTCGGCCGAAAGCGGCCATCCGAAGGAATGCTGCACAAGTCCGTCCTTATGCTTTTCCTTCGGAATGCGCCAAAGCTCCTTGAAGCCGATGCCGAATTTCTGCGGCTCGCTGTTGGCGCAAAGATCGTATTTCGCCAGCAGCTGCTTGGTGAGCGAGCCGCGCGCGCCCTCCGCGAAGATCGTATATTTGCCCCTAAGCTCCATCCCGCGGGTGAAGCTGTCTTTCGGTTCGCCGTCGCGGCCGACGCCCATGTCGCCGGTCGCCACGCCGACGATTTCGCCCTTATCGCCATAAAGAACTTCGGCGCCGGCGAAGCCGGGATAGATCTCCACCCCGAGATTTTCGGCTTCGGAGGCGAGAAAGCGCACGACATTGCCGAGCGAGCCGATGAAATTGCCGTGATTGTTCATCAGCCGCGGCATCAACATATTGGGAATGCGAATGCCGGCTTTTTCCGACAGCAGGAGAAAATGGTCCGTATGCACCTTTGTCTTGAGCGGCGCGTCCTCGCGCGTGCGCCAGTCGGGCAGAAGCCGGTCGAGTCCGATTGGATCGATGACCGCGCCGGAGAGAATATGCGCGCCGGGCTCGGAGCCTTTCTCGATGACGACGACTGAGAGATCCGGCGCGACTTGCTTCAAGCGAATCGCCGTGGCGAGACCGGCCGGTCCTGCGCCGACAACGACCACGTCATATTCCATCGATTCCCGCGGCGGCAGCTCCGTATCTTCAGCCATTTTCAATCCCTTTTGCCTTTCTTGGAGGCATTCTAGCCTTTTTGCGGCCGCCGCGGCAAAAGGAGTTTCGCCCTCAGGGAACGCTTCGCCGGAGCCGCTCGCGGCGCGGTTTCCCCGCGCGGCGACAGAGGTGCATAATCAACCGATGCGCAATCCGCTCTACGCCCCTGCCGCATGAAGAGTCTCGCGTTCCTCATTGCGCTGGCGCTTCTCGCGGTCGTCGTTTGGCGCGTCACCTATCGTCCGGCGAATCCTAACGATTCCTTTCTGGGCTATGTGGAGGGAGAGATACTCTACATTGGCCCCTACGAGACCGAGAGGGTCGCCAATCTCGCGGTCTCGGCCGGCGCCCAGGTCAAGAAGGGCGATCCGCTGTTCACGATGTCGACGACGCTTCTCGATCGGGCGCGCGACGAGGCGACGGCGCGCATCGCGCAACTCGAGGCGCAGGTCCAAAATCTACAGGCGGCGATGAGCCGGCCCGAGCAGATCGCGGTTTTACAGGCCGCGCTCGAACGGGCCGAGGCGGCGCTGCAATTGTCCCGCGCTGATTACGACCGACAGCGCGCGCTTTACGCCAAAGGCCACGTCGCCAAGGCCGCGCTCGACCGCGCCAAGATGGCTCTGGCGCGGGACGAGGCGAGCGTCGAGGAAGCGCGCCGGCAGGTCCAGGCGTCGCGCATGGCGAGCCGCTCGCAGGAGATCGAAGCCGCCGAAGCGAATCTGAAACAGGCGCGCGCCCAACTCGACGCCCTGAACATCCGCATCAAGCGCCAAAGCGTGCTCGCGCCCGCCGACGGCGCCGTGCAGGACGTGTTTTTCCGCCCCGGCGAGATCGTCAACGCCGGTCAGCCTGTCGTCGCACTGCTGCCGCCCGAGAACCGCAAGGTCCGTTTCTACGTCTCCGAACCGGAGCTGCCGAATATCACGCTGGGCGAACGGATGCGGGTCACCTGCGACGGCTGCGCCGACGATCTCTATGGGCGCGTCAGCTACATCGCCAGCCGTCAGGAATACACGCCGCCGGTCATTTTCAGCGACAAGGAACGCGCCAAACTCGTTTTCAAGGCGGAAGCGCGCCTTGAAGGCGCCGCGCGCGCGCTGCCGCTCGGCATGCCGGTCGCCGTCACTCCCGCGCCGGAAGCGACGGGAGCGGCGCGATGAGCGTCGAGAGCGATATTGCGATCGATGTGCGCGGGCTGACAAAATCCTTCGGGGGCAAAAAGGTCGTCGACGATTTCACCCTGCAGGTGGCGCGCGGCCATATTCAGGGCTTTCTCGGCCCCAACGGCAGCGGCAAGACCACGACGATCCGCATGCTCTGCGGACTGCTGACGCCCGACTCGGGCGAAGGAAGATGTCTCGGCTACGACATTCGCCGTCAGCAGGAAGAGATCAAGCGTTACGTCGGCTATATGACGCAGGGGTTTTCGCTCTATCGCGATCTCACCATTCGCGAAAATCTGGAATTCGTCGCGCGCATCTACGGCCTCGAGGCGCCGGAGCATGCGGCTCAGGGGGCGCTTGAGCGTTTGGGTCTCGTCGCGCGCGCCGATCAGCTCGCCGGCGAACTCTCGGGCGGGTGGAAACAGCGGCTATCGCTCGGCGCATGCATCCTGCCGGGGCCGTCGCTGCTCCTCCTCGACGAGCCGACCGCGGGCGTCGATCCGAAGGCGCGCCGGGACTTCTGGGACGAGATCCATCATCTGGCGACGCAAGGCTTAACAGTGCTCGTCTCGACGCATTACATGGACGAAGCCGAGCGCTGTCATCAGATCGCCTATATCGCCAACGGACGGCTGCTCGCTTCAGGGACGATTCCGGAAATTATCGCCAGCGCGCATCTTTCGACCTGGGTCGTGACGGGGGAGGGACTGGATCCGCTGAGCAGCGCTCTGAAACGCGAGCCCGGCGTGGACATGGTCGCGCGCTTCGGTTCCGCGCTGCACGTCGGCGGGCGCGATGAGGCGGCGATGGAGCGCGTCGCGCATCGCTATGGCGCCGAGGGCGCGCAGCGCTGGACGCGCGATGAGCCGACGCTCGAAGATGTTTTCATCGATCTGATGACGCGGGCCGAGGCTGACCAATGAGCGCGCAGGAAAGCCTGCCAAGCGTCTTCTCCCGTCCGGCGCGGCGCGGCGCGCTTGCGCAATCCTGGCAGCGTTTCGTCGCCATGTTCGTCAAGGAGTTCATTCAGCTTCGGCGCGATCGGCCGACCTTCGCGATGATCGTCGGCATTCCACTCATTCAGTTGATGCTTTTTGGATATGCGATCAACACCGATCCCAAACATCTGCCGACGGCCGTGCTGACAAGCGACGACAGTCCGATTGCGCGGGCGCTGATCGGCGCGTTGCGCGCCACCGATTATTTCAACATCAAATATATCGCTCGCGGAGAGACGGACGCCGACAAACTGATCCTCTCGAATAAGGTGCAGTTCGTCATTCAGATTCCGCCGGATTTCTCGCGCCAGCTCGTGCGCGGCGAAAAGCCGGGGCTGCTTCTCATCGCCGACGCCACGGACCCGACGGCGACGTCCGGCGCGGTCGCCGCCGCGCTCGGCGCGGCCAATCAGGCGCTCGACCGCGAACTGACCGGACCATTGGCGTCTCTTGCGCAGAACGCGCCGCCTTACGAGATCCGCGTGCATCGGCGCTACAATCCCGCGGGAGAGACGCGCCGCAACATCGTGCCCGGACTGATCGGCACCATCCTCACCATGACGATGCTGATCTATACGGCGCTGTCGGTGACGCGCGAAATCGAGCGGGGAACGATGGAGGCGCTGCTCGCAATGCCGGTGCGTCCGGTCGAGATCATGCTCGGCAAGATCGCGCCCTATGTGATCGTGGGCGCCGTGCAGATGTCGACGATCCTGATCGTCGCGTCGCTGTTGTTCCAGGTGCCTGTGGTCGGCTCGCTCTTCACCCTCACCGCGCTGACGCTGCTTTTCATCATCGCCAATCTGTCGGTGGGCTACACTTTCTCGACCGTCGCGGTAAATCAGCTGCAGGCGATGCAGATGACCTTCTTCTTCTTTCTGCCGAGCATGCTTCTGTCGGGCTTCCTGTTTCCTTTCTACGGGATGCCGATTTGGGCGCAGTATTTCGGCGAGGTGATGCCGCTCACCCATTATCTGCGCATCGTGCGCTCGGTGATGTTGAAGGGGTCGAACTTCGGCGATCTCGCCGTCGACGCCGGCGCGCTCGCCGCCTTCGCGCTGGTGGCGATGAGCGTCGCGGTGATGCGTTTCAGGCAGACGCTAGATTGACGTTGACGGCGCAATTTTCAGCCGCCTAACATCGGCGCGGAGAAAACTCATGTCCGACACTCAAGACGCTGAAACGCGATTCAACATCATCATGAAGATCGCCGCGGTCGCCGCGGTGCTGCTGACGGGATATTACGTCTGGTCCTTTTTCGTCAGCAGCCGCTACCAGGCGCTGTGCGGCTACTCCTATTGGGAGCTGAACAAGACTGAGATCGACTCCTGTATCGATCGAAAAAAGGAGCTCGAGAAGTAAGGCGGTTGCGCGTTATGTCGCGCGTCGATCAGAGCAGATACGCGAGGCTCTGCGCAATAAAGCCCGCAAACAGCAGCAGCCCGGCGTCCCGATTCGAGCGGAACAGCCGCAGCGCGGTCGCTGGCGCGATATCTTCCTTGGTCTGTGAAATCTGCCAGGCGAGATGCGCCGCATAGGCGCCGACGCCGAGATAGGCGAGCCAGCCGCCGCCCGACAGATACACGGCGAGGAGCGCGCTGGCGGCGGAGACGGCGTAGAGGAGGCCAACCGCCAGACGCACGCGCCGTCCGAACAAGCGCGCCGTGGAGCGCACGCCGACGATAGCGTCGTCACGCAGATCCTGCAGAGCATAAATCGTGTCGAAGCCAATCGTCCACGCGATGGCGGCCGCATAGAGAAGAAGGGCCGGGGCGCCAAGTTCGCCCGTGCGCGCCGTCCAGCCGAGCAGCGCGCCATAAGCGAAGGCCAATCCCAGAATCGCCTGCGGCCATGAGGTGAAGCGTTTGCCGAAAGGATAAATCAGCACGATGAGCGGAGATATCAGCCCCAGCGCAATCGTCAGACCATTGAACGACAGGAGCACCGCGAGTCCGACGAGGCATTGCGCCACGAGAAAGCCGAGCGCCGCGCGCGGCGTTGCGCGGCCGCTGGCGAGCGGGCGCAGCCGGGTGCGCTCCACCTTCGCGTCGATTTCACGATCGACGTAATCATTGTATGTCGAGCCCGCACCGCGCATGGCGACGGCCCCGATGAAGAAGAGCGTGAGGTGCCAGATGCTGGGGCCTTCGCGCAGCGATGCGGACGCGAGCGCGCTCGACTCCCAGCAGGGAAGCAGCAGCAGCCACCAGCCGATCGGCCGGTCGAGTCGCGCAAGCTGGATAAAGGGCAGCAACGCCGGCGGCGCGCGCCGCAGCAATGGATGGTCGGCGATCGCGTCGGGCAGCACGGTCGCTCCCGGCGAATCGCCGCTTCGCCCCATGCTCACAGCGGCCCGGCGGGCAACTTCGGCGGCGCCATCATGCCGCCGCCCCCAGCGGCCGCCTGATCGCGCATTTCTTTCATCTTCGCCGCGGCCGCGCAGGCCTGCGAGGCGAAGCCCTGAGTTTTGCCGCGCGCTTCCTTGAAGCCCTCGACGACAGGGTCCGGAATGTTGCACCATTCCTTGTTCTTGGTGATGTAATTCATCATCTCGGTCTCGATGGCGACGAGACGTTTCGCGGCCGGGCAAGCTGATTCCGGATCCATCTTGCCTTTGCCCGCCTTGCCGAGATTGTTGAGCGCCTGGATTCCCGCCATGCGCTTCTCGGTGAGCTTCTGAAAGTCTTCCTGACAGCTTTGCGCATAGGCGCCGCCTGCGGCGACGAGCGTCGCCACGAGCGAAAGAAGCGAAAGTCGCGCGATAGCGCGAGGAAAAGCGACAGCGCCGATGATCATGTCTCTTGGTCCGCTCATCAGGCTTGCAGCATTACCAGCAGGCTTGCCGGCGACGCAAGTTTTGGCGAACCTGCGCGCAACAAAGCGGCGGCTTCATGGCAAGCGCGCGTTGCGCTCGCGTCTCCGCTGGGAACCGGTTGTGGGAACTTACGATTTTACTGCGCAGCGCCTGTTCGTTCGCGACGATCTTGCGCCCGGCGTGGAATTTGCGCCTTCAGCTGAGGCGGTGAACTATCTGCTCAATGTCCTGCGCATGCGCGAGGGCGCCGCGATACATTTGTTCAACGGCCGCGACGGCGAATTCCGCGCGACGCTTTTCGACGTCTCGCGCCGCGCCGCAAGATTGCGCGTCGCGGAGCGCCTGCGCCTCCAGACCGAACGCGCCGACCTCGATTATTGCTTCGCGCCCTTAAAACAGGCGCGGCTCGACTACATGGCGCAGAAGGCCACCGAGATGGGCGCCGGCCGGCTCGTGCCGGTGATCACGCATCGCACGCAAGTCCGCCGTGTCAATTCGCAGCGGCTCGAGTCCAATGTCATCGAAGCGGCCGAGCAATGCGGCGTGCTGGCCGTGCCCGGCGTCGAAGCGGCCGTCGAATTGCCGGACTTTCTGGCGCGTTGGCCTGCCGGGCGGCTCCTCATTTTTTGCGATGAACACGCGGCGCTCGCCAATCCCTTGGACGCGCTCGCCGGCCGCACGGCGCGAGATGGCGTCAGCCTGCTCATCGGACCGGAAGGCGGCTTTGACGACGCCGAAAGGGCGGCTATCGCCCGGCTGCCCAATGTGGCGCGTCTCTCGCTCGGACCTCGCGTGCTGCGCGCCGACACCGCCGCGGTGGCGGCCCTGGCGATCGTACAGGCCGCGATTGGCGACTGGCGGCCGCCGCCGACGATCGTCTAAACCAAAAATAAATAAACGGAAAATAAAGGGTAGTGATCAAGAGCGGTCGGCCGGCGCGGCCCGCAGGCTTAAACGACACGATCCTGCCACGATGTTTGGCTCTAGTTGGGTTCCGCGGAACGAAGCTCGCTTCGAGGCGAGGGCCCCGTCTCCGCCAGCGTAACGACGGCGTATTGTCGGGATTGCAAGACTCCTGAAATCTCGTGCGACCCGCGCGAATTTTCGGAAGTGAGGCAAAGGACTCATGACCCTAGACATCATTAGCCGCGGCGACCGTCAGTTTTCGGCGCTCATTTTCGGCGTGATCGCCCTCACGGGGTTCGCCGTTGCGCCGGCGCGCGCTGACAATGTCAGCCAATGCGCGCGTTACGGCGCCGATTATGTCGCGGTTGCAGGGTCCAACGGCTGCGTGCGGCTTGGCGGGCACGTTCGCGTCACGATGCCGCGAACGCCGGTCGCCCCCATGGGCTACGCCGAAATGCACCGTGACGGCATGCAGCATGCTGCGGCGCGCTCCGCGCTGCCGCCGATGGCGCCCTTCGGGCTGCACGACCTTTTCCCGCGCTGAAGTCCGCTACGGTATTCAAACGGCCTAAAGCGGCAGAACGCAGTCGGTGAAGGCGTCGTCGACGGATCGTCCCCATGCGCCGTAATAGGCGTCCAGGCGCTGCTGCGCCAAGGTGCGCCCGTCCTCCAGAATCGCTTCCAGCGGCGCAAGGAAAACGGTCTCGTCGCGTCCCTGCGCATCGAGACGCGCGCGCCGGCGCAGCCCGTCCCTGGCCAGCGCAAGCACGTCGCGCCCGACGTCGCGCAGGGTGCGGCCATCTATCGTCGCGTCAAGCGCCAGCGCCGGCACGTCGTCGCGCAAGGTCTGCCGGGCAGCCGCGCTCCATCCCTTGGTGAGTTCGCGCGCCTGGTCGAGCGCCGCCGCGTCATAGAGCAGACCGGCGCAAAGCGCTGGAAGGGCGGTGAAATGGGCGCGGGGGCCGGCGTCCGCGCCACGCATTTCGAGATAGGTCTTTAGTCTCACCTCCGGGAAAATCGTCGAGAGGTGATTGGCCCAGTCGGACATTGTGGCGCGCTCGCCCGGCAGTTGCTGCAGGCGGCCATCCATCAGGTCGCGAAAGCTCGCGCCCGCCACATTGTGATAGACGTCGCCGCGCTTGACGAAATACATCGGCACGTCGAGCGCGTAGTCGACATAGCGCTCAAAGCCGAATCCCTCTTCGAAGGCGAACGGCAGCATACCCGTGCGGTTGGGATCAGTGTCGAGCCAGATGTAAGAGCGTTGCGACAGCCGGCCGGTCGGCGCGCCGTCGAGAAAAGGCGAGTTGGCGAACATCGCCGTGATCAGCGGCTGCAGGGCGAGGCCGACCCGCATTTTTTGAACCATGTCGGCTTCGTCGACGAAGTCGACGTTGACCTGCACGGTTGCAGTGCGAAACATCATGTCGAGACCGAGCGCGCCGACCTTCGGCATATAGGCCTGCATGATGGCGTTGCGCTGCTTGGGCATCGCCGGCGTCTGCGCCCGCGACCATTTCGGACTGCAGCCGAGGTCGAGAAAGCGTATGCCGAGCCCCCGCGCCACGGGGGCGAGCGCCGAAAAATGCGCGTCGAGTTCGTCATGGGTGGCGTGAACGTCGGCAAGCGGCGCCCCGGAGAGTTCGAATTGTCCGCCAGGTTCGAGCGAGATCGCGCCGCCGCCCTCGGGTTCATAGAGCCCGATCAGCGCGTCGCGGTCGAGGATGGGCGCCCAGCCCAGCGCGTCGCCGAGGCCCTCGAGCAGCGCCTGCACGCCGCCGCGGCCGGCGGAGCCCTCGTAGGGGACCGGCGCATTGTCGGCGGCGTAGAAGGGGATTTTCTCGTGTTCCGTGCCGATCCGCAGCGGAGCGCCGCCGGTCTTGCAGCCGGCTTCCAGCCATTCGACCAACATGTTGCGCGACGTGATCGGCGTCGTGTCGGATACGTCGCGAGCCATCTAGAGGAAATTGTCCGTGTTAGAGGAGGAGCGCGATTGCGGCGCGGGCGCGCCTCGCGCCTTCGAGGAATCGCGCCGATGGATTGCAGGAAAGCGGGCGCGGCGCAAGCCTCCAGCCCCGCCGGCGAAACGCGCGCGGCGACCCAAAGAGCGTCGTTCTTTCTAACGACTTGGCGCCCGCCTCACCGAACCGAGGCGACCGCCGGCATTTTGTCCGCCTTTCAGCGCTTGCCGAACATCTGGCCGATGATGCTCTCGAAATCCGAGCGTGGGCCGGCGCTTCCTTCAGCGCCGCCGCGTCCGACTTGCAGCGTCTTTTTGATTTCTTCAATCGCCTGCTGGATTGAAGCCTCATCCATCCCCTCGGGTAGTCCCGAGGAGCTCCTGTCGGGTTGATAGCCGCCGCCAAGCGGGCCTTCCTGCGGACCGCCCATCGGGCCCCCCATCGGTCCTCCGCCGTAAGGATCTGGCTGGCGCCGCCGGCCGCCGCCAAGCAGGGATCCCAATATCGATCCGAGGATGCCGCCGAGCGGACCCATGCCTCCGCCACGCGGCGCCGGCATTGGTTCAGGTTCGCGCTGCGGCGCGCGCCCGCCGCCCAGCATCTGTTCCAGAATGGAGCCGAGCGCCCCGGAATTGACGAGCTGACCGAGCACGCCCCCGAGCCCCTGATTGCTCACATTCTTGAACAAGCCGCCGATGAGCACGGAGGCCAGCACAGGCAATAATTGCGAAAGAATGTCCGAGCGCAGCCCCGACTCGCGGGCGGCGACCTGCACGACCCGTCCGGCCGCCGCCGGAGAGCCGAAGAGATCGTCGAGCAGCTGCCGCGATTGAGCGACATTTTCCGTGTCGTGCGCGGCGCTAGGCTCGTAGAAGGCGGCGGCGCGCCCAGGCGACGCGATATCGCCCAGGAGCCGTTCAAAAAGCGCGGGCTCTTCGGCGGCGTTGCTCAGGCCGACTTCGAGAGCGGGCGTCAGCGCCTTGATCGCGCTGTCAATCTGTTCGTCGGTGAGTCCAAAGCGCTGAGCCAGATTGGCGACCAATTGGCCGCCTTGCGCCGACTGCAAAATCTCGTCGAGATACGACATGCGCGCAGCTCCGTTCACGGGGCCTAGACCGCGCCCCGGCTCATCGTGTCACAGTATGGGGGCGACGCCAATGATGCCGAGCCCGGAAACCATTCGGCGACTTTGCGCGTTTGCAACGCACTGGCCGTGCTCACCGATGCGGATTTCACTGCTGCGCGGCGCCGCTCCAGGCGGCTTGACACCGTGACGCATGCGCGACATTGCTTGCCGGCATTCAGCCGGGCTCTCCGGATGGCCGCGTTTGGCGCTTGAGCGATTCGCCGCCTCGCGCCGCCCCTGCCAAAGGCGCCAAGATGAACGTTCACCCTAGGCCCACGAAGCCGCCGCTCAAGATACTGCTCTGTTCGCCGCGGGGGTTTTGCGCGGGCGTCGTGCGCGCGATCGACGCGGTCGAACGGGCGCTGGCCAAGTTCGGCCCGCCTGTCTATGTGCGTCACGAGATCGTGCATAATCGCTACGTCGTCGAGTCGCTGAAGGCCAAGGGCGCGATCTTCGTCGAAGAGCTCGACGAGATCCCGAATACGAACGCCCCGGTGATTTTTTCCGCGCATGGCGTCGCAAAGGCGGTTTCGGCCGCGGCGGCTGGACGCGGGCTTCTCGCCATCGACGCGACATGTCCGCTAGTCACCAAAGTGCATCGCGAGGCGGAGATTCATTGGCGGCGCGGCCGACGGGTGTTGCTCGTGGGACATTCGGGCCACCCCGAGGTCGTCGGCACGATGGGACAGCTGCCGGAAGGCGCGGTGGTGTTGGTCGAATCCGTGGAGGACATCGACCGGCTTAAATTCGACGACGAGACCAATCTCGCCTATGTCACGCAAACGACTCTGTCGCTCGACGATTCCCAGGAGATCGTCAGCGCCTTGATGCAGCGCTTTCCGAAGATCATCGGCCCGCACAAGGAAGACATCTGCTATGCGACGACGAACCGCCAGGCCGCGGTCAAAGAAGTCGCGCCGCATGTCGACGCCGTGATCGTCGTCGGTTCGCCAAATTCATCGAATTCGCAGAGGCTGCGCGAAGTCGCCGAGCGCGCGGGCGCGCCGGCGCAGCTCGTGCAGGGCCGGGGCGAGATCGATTGGGAGATCTTCGGCAGCATTTCGTCGCTCGGCATCACGGCCGGCGCGTCCGCGCCCGAGGTTCTGGTCGAGGAGATCATGGACGCGTTCGCCGAGCGTTACGACATCATCGTCGAAACCATCTCCAGCGCCGACGAGAACGTGTCCTTCCCTCTGCCCAAGGAGCTGCGGGCGATCGCCTAAGGGCGCAGCCTGCAGTGAACGGTCGGCGCTCATGGCCGTCTATACGCTGGTCGACGACGAGGAGCTGATCGCTTTTCTCGCGACATATGATCTCGGGCGATTGCTGTCCTGCAAAGGCATCGCCGAGGGCGTCGAGAATTCCAACTATTATCTCCATACGGAAGCCGGGAGCTTCATCCTCACGCTTTACGAGAAGCGCGTCGCCGAAGCCGATCTGCCATTCTTCCTGAACCTCATGGAGCATCTCGCGGCGCGCGGCGTGACCTGCCCGCTGCCGGTGAAGAATCGCGCCGGCGCGGCGCTGGGACGTCTCGCGGGCCGGCCCGCCGTCATCGTCACCTTTCTCGACGGCTATTCCGTCCATCATCCGGAAAGCGCGCATTGCGCCGCGCTCGGCGCGGCTCTGGCGCAACTGCATCTCGCCGGGGCCGATTTCGCGCAGCGGCGCCGCAACGCTCTTTCGGTGGAGGGATGGCGGCCGCTTTTTGGAACCTGCGCGTCGCGGGCGGAGGAAGTCGCGGCGGGACTGGGCGGGCTCATTGCGGCGGAGCTCGATCATCTGGAGCTGGACTGGCCGCGCGATCTGCCGAGCGGCGTGATTCACGCCGATCTTTTCCCCGATAACGTCTTCTTTCTTGGCGAGCGCATTTCGGGGCTGATCGACTTCTATTTCGCCTGCACTGACGCCTACGCCTATGACCTTGCGATCTGCCTCAACGCTTGGTGCTTCGACGCCGAGCATCGCTATCAGCCCGACAAGGGCGCAGCGCTGCTTCACGCCTATCAGCGACAGCGGCCGCTTTCAGCCGCCGAAATCGCGGCCTTTCCGACGCTCGCACGCGGCGCCGCAATGCGATTTCTGCTGACCCGTTATGTCGACTGGCTCAACGTGCCGCCGGGCGCGCTCGTGCGCCCCAAGGATCCTCGCGAATATCTCGCGAAGCTGCGCTTTCACCAACTGGCTGCTGACGCGCGCGTCTACGGCCTCGCGCCATGACGCGCGGCGTCGAGATCTGGACGGACGGCGCGTGCTCGGGAAATCCCGGGCCCGGCGGTTGGGGCGCGATTTTACGTTTTGGCGACCGCGAAAAAGAGATCAACGGCGGCGAGCCGCTCACCACGAATAATCGTATGGAATTGCTGGCGGCGATCATGGCGCTTGAAACGCTAACGCGGCCTTGCGCCGTGGACCTCCATACTGATTCGCAATATTTGCGCGACGGAGTCACGTCGTGGATCGCCGGATGGAAGGCGCGCGGCTGGCGCACCGCCGATCGGAAACCCGTGAAAAACGTCGATTTGTGGCAAAGGCTGGAAGCCGCAGCCGAGCGGCATGACGTCGATTGGCATTGGGTCAGGGGTCATTCGGGCCACGACATGAACGAGCGCGCCGACGAACTGGCGCGCGCCGGCATGGCACCCTTCATCCCCGGCAGACCGCCAGGAGGGGCGCGCGCCTCTTCGAAATAGTCTTGTCTAAGCGCGAACGAACCCTACCTCAAAATCAACCAGGACTCTTCTTCGCCTCCGGGGAGCGCGGCGCCGCCGCGTTCCCCGCTTTTGCGTCGGCCATCATATTGACACGTCGCCGCGCAAAGGAACCATGTGCAGTAAGAGTATGCGCGTCTTCGCTGATTCTCTCTTCGATGGGGGGCAAAGACGTCTATGCACCTTTCAAAAAAATGGTGGATTGGGCTGCCGGTCCTTTTAGGACTCGCCTATTTCGCGCAGGATTCGCTGACTCCTCGCATAGAGGACGATCTGCGCGCTGCGGTTTCTTCACGCGTCGCACAGTCGCCTGACGCGATTGACAGAGCGGAAGTGCGCGTCGCCGGTCGCGATATCGTGCTTGCCGGCATTTCGCTTTCGCCTGATGTGAAAGCCCGGCTTCTTACGGCGCTGGGCGTTGAAACGCCTGCGCGGCGCGTCATCGACGCCACCCGGCCGCTCTCTCGCGCGACGCCCTTCGTGCTGCGACTCGAGCGCCGCGGCGACAAGGCGACGATCACAGGCAATGTTCCGCCGACGGGCGCGCGCGACAGGTTGCGGGCCGAGATCGCAGCCCTAGGCCTGGAAGTGACGGACGACGCCGCCTATGCCGATGGCGCGCCGCAATATTTCGCGGAACTGGCTTCCTTCGCCGTGCGTCGTCTCGCTGAACTCGATCCCGCGACGACGACGATCACTGACGCGACCCTGGCGGTCTCAGGCGAAGCGCGCAGCACGGCCGATTATGAAAAGACGCTCGCGGCGCTCAAGGCGCCGCCGTTCGGCGACGCCGGCGTAAAGGCGGACGTGTCGCCGCCGCGCGTTTCGCCTTACGTGTTCTCGGCCGCGCTGCGCGACGGCGTCATCAGCCTGTCCGGACACTTGCCGAGCGACGATCTGCGCAAAGAGGTCGTCGCCATGGCGGCGAGCGCGGGCGCCGGCGCCGCGGTCAGCGACGCGACGCAGCTTGGCGCCGGCGCGCCGTCCGGAGATTTTTCCGGCGCTGTCGCATTCGCCGTCGGCGAACTCGGCAAACTGTCACAAGGCAAGATCGCCGTGTCCGACGGCAAGGTCGTCATCGAAGGACAGGGACGCGAGAATGTATTGAGCGATACGATCCAGGCCGACGCCAAAGCGCGATTGCCTTCCGGATTCGAGATTGCGCGTCTCGACGTCGCGGCGGGCGCGATTTCGCCTTACCTGTTCACCGCGCAGCGCGCCGGCGGAGACGTCACGCTCAGCGGCTATGCGCCTGATGAGACCGTTCGTCATCGCCTCGTCGAAACAGCGCGTCGAAATTTCTTCGACGCGAAAATCATCGATCGGCTTGTCGTCGCAAAGGGCGCGCCGCAGAACTTCGCGGAAGCGACGGATCGTTCGCTTGCGGCGCTTGCAAGGCTCGACGAAGGCAAGCTCGCGATCAGCGATTCGCATGTTGCGCTCGCGGGCGTCGCCCGTCATCAGAGCGCGCGTTCGGATATCGGGGCGGCGTTCGCCGAAGCGCTTCCACAAAACTTCCACGGCGATGCGCAGCTCTCGACGCGCATTGCCGGCTCGCCGCTCGACGCCGCTCAATGCGGCGCCGCCCTGTCCGAACTCCTCGCCAAATCGCCGGTGGCTTTCGCGCCCGACGATTCGACGATCGCTTCGGAATCTGCGCCTCTCCTCGATGCGATCGCCGCGACGGCGCTGCGCTGCCAGGGCGCAACGCTCGAAGTCGCGGCGCATACGGATAACGTCGGCATTGCGGAAGTGAATCTCGGGCGCAGCAAGCTTCGCGCGCAGGCAGTCGTCGATCGTCTGTTAAAGGCCGGGATCGATCCGTTCAAAATCAACGCAGCGGGCTACGGCGGCGAGCGCCCGATCGCGCCCAACGACAACGACGAAAACCGCGCGCGCAATCGTCGCGTCGAAATCCTCGTCAAGTAACGCCAGAGAAGGAGAGGGCAGATGTCTTATTTGCTGACGCTCGGCTGGCCGTGGTTTGCCGCCGCTTGCGCCCTGGGCGCGCTTATCGGTTATCTCACGACCTCGCCCGCGAAGGACGCCCCCGCGGCGCCCGGCTGGAACCTCATCGCGATTGCGGCGGCGCTTGCCGCCGGCGCAGCCGCTTCATGGCTCGGACTGCTTGAAGGCCGCGTTGCGCTGATGGCGGACATATCGCTGATATCGGCGGTCGCCTATCTCGTCGGCCTGCCGCTCGGCGGCGCGCTCAAGACGGTACAGGCTGCCCCCGCTTATGCCGTGAAGCGGCCGATGGTCGTGCTGCGGGGCGCCGCGAGCGAAGGCTTCGAACCCGTCATCGCGCCGTCGCCTGATGCGCAAGAGGCGAGCGCCGCGGTTGCGGCACCCACGCAGGCGAGCGTCGAGCCGGCGCTGGAGGCGGCGGCGTCAGCCGCGAAGGCGCTGAACGAAAAGGCCGCAGAAATGCGGGCCTCCAGCGGCAAGGCGGCGGCTGGCGAACGTCCTTCCATGCTGACGGCGCCGCGTGGCGGCGCGCCGGATGACCTCGCGAAAATCAAAGGCGTCGGGCCGAAGAGCGTCGAGAAGCTGCACGCGCTCGGCGTTTTCCACTATGATCAGATCGCCGCTTGGAGCGACGACGACGTCAAGTGGATCGAATCGTCGATCGGCGCGGCGGGGCGGGTGAAGCGCAACGGCTGGGTCGCGCAGGCGCAAGCGCTGAGCGGCGACGCCGATCGGAGCGCCGACGCGGCGTAGCGTGGAAGAGGATGCGTTCGTGCGTATTGGAGTTCTGAGTTTCGCCATCTTCTGCGCGATGTCGTTCGCTGCCCAAGGTCTCCGCGCGCAGGATATGCTGCAGGGCGTCGATCTTGCGCAGCCAGCCTATTCCAAGGCTGAACTAACGCGCGCCGACGTCGAGGCGGCGCTGCAGCACCGGGAAAGCGGACATAAGGTCGATCTTTCGGAGAAAAGCCTCAACGGTCTCGATCTTTCGGGGCTAGATCTGCACGGCGTCGATTTTCGCGCCGCCCGCATGAACAAGACGTCGCTTGCCGGCGCGCGGCTCGATGACGCGATCCTCGATCAGGCCTGGCTCATCGAAGCGAACCTTACCGGCGCATCGCTGAAGGGCGCGCACGCCTTCGCTTCGCAGATGCAGCGCATGCGGGCCGATGGCGCTGATTTTGCGCATGCGCGGCTCGCCGGGGATCTGACCGGCGCCTCGGCGCGCGGCGCCAATTTCAGCGAGGCCGATCTTTCCGCCGACATGAAGAACCAGTCGATGGGATTGATGCGCGCGGTGCTGCGCTCGGCCGTGCTGGAGGGCGCGCGCTTTCACAAGGCGAATCTTGCGAGCGCCGATCTTCGCTTCGCGCACGCGGCGGGCGTGGATTTCTCCAACGCCAATCTGCAGGGCGCCGACGCGGCCGGCGCGGATTTAACCGGCGCGAACTGGACGGGCGCCAAGACCGATGGTCTCGACATCGATTCGGCGCTGATCGACGAAGCCGCCCGCGCCGCGCTCTCCGGCGCACAGAACATCGATCGCGCCCGCAGGAAATGACGGGCGAGTCGATCCGCATCGGCGTCGATCTCGGCGGCACCAAGATCGAGGCGATTGCGCTTGGCGCCGCGGGCGAGACGCTGGCGCGCCGCCGCATCGCGACGCCCGCGCATGATTACGGGGCGATCGTCGACGCCGTCGCGACGCTCGTCTGCGAGATCGAATCCGAGACGGGCCGGCGCGGGCTTGTGGGGGTCGGCGCGCCGGGCGCGATTTCGACCCACACCGGACTCGTGAAAAACTCCAACACCGCCGTCATCAACGGCAAGCCGCTCGACGTCGATCTCGCGCACGCGCTCGCACGTCCGGTGCGCGTCGCCAATGACGCCAATTGTTTCGCGCTGTCGGAGGCGATCGACGGCGCCGGCCGCGGCGCCGGCGTGGTGTTCGGCGTCATCCTTGGCACCGGGGTCGGCGGCGGCGTCATCGTCAACGGCAAGATTCTCGAGGGACGCAATCGCGTCGCCGGCGAATGGGGCCATGCGCCGCTGCCGTGGATGACGGCGGACGAACATCCGGGCGAACCCTGTTTTTGCGGACATCGCGGCTGTATCGAAACGTTCCTGTGCGGCGCAGGGCTTTCCCGCGACTATCGCAAGCGCTCGGGCGAGCGTCGACCCGCCGCCGAGATCGCGGCAATGGCCGAAGCCGGGGACGCCAGCGCGCGCGAAAGCGTCGAGCGCTATCAGGATCGTTTGGCGCGGGCGCTTGCGATGGTCGTCGACCTCATTGATCCCGACGTGATCGTGCTCGGGGGCGGGCTGTCGAACATCGCGCAGCTCTATGAGGGGCTCGCGGCGCGCGTGGGGGAGAGCGCCTTTACCGACGCCTTCGACACGAAGATCCTGCCGAATGCGCATGGCGATTCAGGCGGGGTGCGCGGCGCGGCTTGGCTGTGGGGTCCCGGGGAGACCGGCTGAGCGGGGGGCGAGGCGACTGGCGAAGGCGCTCGCACGCGCTTGCGTCGGCGCCGTTTTCTCCAGCTTCACAACGGTGTATGCGAAAAGATCGCGGCGGCTGCGGGCGAACGCGAGGGGAGTTGCGATGGGCGCCGCGGGTGACCAACAACAAAGCGGCAAGACGCCTTGCGCCAAGCTGGCCTTTCTGGCGTCGGGCGCGCCCGAGGCGGAGGACGCGCGTCTGCGGCTCGTGGAAAAATACGGCGAGTGCCCGCCCGAAGAGGCGGATTGCATCGTGGCGCTCGGGGGCGATGGGCTGATGCTGCGCACGCTGCATCGCTTCATGGACACCGGCAAGCCGATCTACGGCATGAACCGCGGCTCAGTTGGCTTTCTGATGAACCAGTATCGCGAGACAGGTCTGCGCAAGCGGATCGCCGAAGCGAAACCGTCGATCGTCCATCCGCTGCTGATGCAGGCCGTCAATGTGCGCGGCGACGAATTCTCGGCGCACGCCATCAATGAGGTCTCGCTGCTGCGCCAGACCTCGCAGATCGCCAAGCTGCGCATTCTGGTCAATGGGCAGGAGCGCATGCCGGAGCTCATCACCGACGGCGTACTGGTGTCGACGCCCGCGGGCTCCACCGCCTATAATCTCTCCGCCAACGGCCCGATCCTGCCGCTCGACGCGCCGCTGATGGCCTTAACGCCCATTTCCGCCTTCCGTCCGCGCCGGTGGCATGGCGCGCTGCTGCCGGACGCGGCCAAGGTGCGCATCGAAGTCCTCGAGGCCGCGAAGCGACCCGTCTCCGTCGTCGCCGACCATGACGAATTCCGTGATCTCGCTTATGTGGATGTCGAGATGGATCACGCCACGAGCCTGATCCTGCTGCACGACCCCGGCCATTCGCTCGAAGAGCGAATCCTGCGAGAGCAGTTCGGATATTGAATGCCTAAATCCCAGATCACACCCTTCCGCCGCCATATCTTCGTCTGCGTCAACAAGCGCGACGGCAAACCGGCGTGCGAGGATCACGGCGCCAAGAAGGCGCTCGACAAGGCCAAGGAGGCGGTGAAGGCGCTGCCTTACGCCAAGCGCGAGGGCGTGCGCCTCTCGCAGTCGGGCTGTCTCGGCCAATGCGAGCACGGGCCTGTCGCGGTCGTCTATCCTGGCGGAAAGTGGATCAGCTATTCGTCGGCCGACGAACTGGTCCGCTTCGTCCTGGAGGCGGTCGAAGCGGAGGACTGATCAGCGGCGGGACATGGTAGAAGTTGGGCGGAGTTCCTGATGCTACGCTCAAACACATGCGCTCCTGTTTGATCCTTCGCTCGGACGCCGATGACGGTGAGGTCGCGGCGGCGCTTGGTAGCGGCGCCGATGCGCTGTTGTTTCGGCTCGGGCCTTGCGTCGAGGGCGACGCGCGACGCCACGCCCGCGCGCGCGCCTGCGCGCTGATCGGCGCGGCGCGCGCAAAGGCCGGGGGGCCGAAGCTCTTCGTCGAAGTCGCGCCTGTTGGCGGCGAACTCATCGAGGCCGACCTCGACGCGTTGTTCGGTCCGGGACCGGACGGCGTCTTTCTACCCTCCTGCGACGGCGCCGCCGGCCTGCAGCGTCTGGCGGTGAAGCTCGCCGTGCGCGAGGCGCAGGCTGGCGTCTCGGACGGGGCTACCAGAATCGGCGCCTTTGCGGGCGGCGATCCCGGTGGGGTTCTGGCGCTGCCGTCCCTTGTCGGCGCCTCGCCGCGGCTCACGGCGCTGGCCTTCGACGAAGCTGGACTTTGCGCGGCGCTCGGTCTCCCCCAGCCGAGCGGCGCCGCCGTCGCATTTGCGCGCGCGGCGGTCGTCCTTGCGGCGGCGGCGGCGGGCGTTGCGGCGCTCGCGCCGCCGGTTCCGGCAGGCGAAGAGGCGGCCTATGCCGCAGCGCGCCACGCGGACGGCTTTACGGGCGCGATCGCCGTGCAACCGGCGCAGATCGGGTCCATTCACGAAATGTTCCCGGCCGCCGAGAATCGACAAAGAGCTCGATCGTCTGCATAGAAAGATCGATGAAAAAAGTCCGACTGGACGCGCTAGGCCTCATCGCCGCGGCGACGCTCGCCGCCGCGCCTCTGCCGCAGCCGGCGCAAGCGCAGCAACAGCCGCCACGCCACCCCCATCCCTCGCATGGCGCGGGCGAAGCGGGACCGGCCGCCCCCTCCGCCGAGAGGCTGTCGACGCTGCGGCTGAGCGCCGCCCTCGCCGCCAACGACCCGCAGCCGGTTCGTTCAGGCGTCGTCTGGCGCGTCTTCGAAGAGAGCGCCCAACAGGACGGTTCGCACAAGCTCGTGGCGGAGTCCGACGAAGCGGCTCCCGCGCTGTCGCTGCCGGACGGCGCCTATATCGTCCACGCCGCCTATGGCCTCGCCGGCGTCACGCGCCGTGTCGGGATAGAGGGGAGCAACGTTTCCGAGCGGCTTGTTCTCAACGCGGGCGGGCTGAAGCTCATCGACAAGCTGGGCGACGCGCAGATTCCGCCGCAGCGGCTGTCGATTTCGATCTATGTGCCGGAGCGCGGCAATTCCGAAGCGAAGCTCATCCTCTCCAACGCCAAGTCGGATGACGTGATCTGCCTTCCCGAAGGCGCCTATCACGTGGTGTCCACCCTGCTCGATACGGGACAGGGCGCTCAGGGCGGCGCCAATCAAACGAACTCCGTCGTTACGGCGGATTTGAAAATCCCAGCGGGAAAGCTGATCGAGGCGACGCTGCGCCATCGCGCGGCGACCATGACGTTAAAGCTCGTCAAGCAGCCGGGCGGCGAGGCGCTCGCCAATACGAGCTTCTCGGTGCTCACCCCTGGCGGCGACGTCATTCGCGAGCTGATCGGCGCTTTCCCTTCGCTTGTGCTCGCGGAGGGCGAATATGTCGCCATCGCGCGTCATGAGGGCAAAACCTATCAAGGAACTTTCCGCGTGCAGTCGACCAAGGACTCGGACGTCGAAATTCTTATGCGCGATCAGCCGCGCAATCACGCCAGCGACGAGCATCCGCAATAAGAAGCCGCCCGGCGTACCGGGCGGCTTGCTTGGGACGCGCTTGGATACTGCGTCTCAGAGGATCGAGAAGGGCACGATCACGTCCATATTGAACATGCCCTGCGAGGAGCTCAGGCCGTTGCGGCCGAAGAAGGGCGCCGTGCCGTTGACCGACGTATCCCAGCGCAGCTCCGGCCGAATGATCAGACCGGTGATATACGGCAGCTTCGGCAGCGTTGGCGTGATCGTCGCGCCGAGCGTGAAGGCGAGATAGCTCGTGCCCGAATAAACCGGCCTGTTGGCGTAAAGGCCGGTCGCTAGGTTCTGGTTGATGCAGGACGGACACCAGAAGCCGTGCGCCAGATTGACCGCGTCGAAATAGCCCGGGTAGGCGCTGACGAAGAAGTTGTTGTTGTCGCGAAAGAATTCGGCGCGCGCGTTGACCTTGAAGAGATCGTTGACCTTGTAGGACGCGTATTGCGCGATGCCGAAAGCGCGAGCGCCCATCGGATAGGCCGGCGCCGTGCCCCAGAAGCCGGTGCCGGTGATGGCGTTGGCCGCGCCCCAGGCCTTCTGCGGCAGTCCGAAGGAGCTTGGGTTCCAACCGCTTTCGAGCATGAAGCTGATGTCGGTGATGAAGGTCAGATCCTCGGTCGCCTTCCATGTCGTCGTGATGTTGTTGAACGAACGGATGGCGGTATTCACGTCGCAGGCGCAGAGGCCAGGCGCGCCGAAGCCGCCCTGGTTGAGAGGCCAGCCTGCGGTAAGCACGTTCGGCCAGCCTGTCGGCAGGAACGGAAAGCCATTGGCGAAGCCGACCGGCCAGCCGACGCCGAGCGGATCGGTCTGCCGCTGGTTCTCGGGACCCGTGTGGGTGATCGCCATAATGGTCAGATTGCCGTCGAGCAGGTTGAAGCCCAGGCCGCCATGGAACGACGCCGCGGCGTTGTTGTCGCCGGGCCATCCAAGGCTCGTGTTCACGCCGCTGGTCACGCCGGTGTAGACGTCGAGCCAGGGCTTGACGTGCGTGGTGACCATCGCGCCGGTGTGGAAGAACGGCCCGAAGTTGAAGATGTAGGAATGGCTGTAGAACAGGTTGTCCTTGGCCGGGATGACTTCCGCGCCATTGTAGGTGACGAACATGCCGAGCTTGACGTCGACGCCACCCTCGCTGATCGGGCTAACCCACGGAAGATGCGCGAGAACATTCGCCTCGATCGGTCCGATCTGCGTGCGGGACCGCATCGCGTAATCGAGAATGCCGAGGTAGTGGTTGTAGCGCATGTCCTCGCCGATCATGCCCTGGAACTTGAATCCGAAGTCATAGCCTTCGGCTTTCGGGTCGAGCGGGCGTTGAACGGTGAGCAGGAGGCCATTGAACGTCGGCCAGTTGGCCCTGTCGGTGTAAAGATGGCCCCAGTTGAGCTTGTTGAACGGCTGATTGAAGTTGAGGGCGATGCCGCCTTCGATGAAGCCGTCGACGGTCAACGTATCCAGCCACGCCGGCGGCGGCGGCGGCACGGCGGGACCCTTTACCACCTTGCCCCTCGCGGGCTTTGCCGCCGGCGGCGGCGCGGGTTGGTTCTCTTCAATGAGAGTCGGATCGACCTCCATCAGCTTTGACTGAGCGTGAGCGGCGCTCGTGATGCTGGTTGCCAGTGACAGAGCAGCCACGGTTGAGAGATAGTACCACTTCATTGCTAGGAACTCCGTCTGGAGGCGAGATCTGATTGATATCACTCGCGACCCGCGCTTCGTTCAAGCCCAAGGTCCACGCATCTGCCCATTTGTTAGGCAAAACCGGCCCTGAGGAAAAATTGTTCTAATCAGTGTGGCGGCAATGCCACAATTTTTGATGGCGCCAGCGTTCCGCAGCTGATGTCGCCGGCGCTGCGGATGTCCGAAACGAGACAAAAATGTTCGTTTTCCACCGAATCAGCCTCGCTTCTCTGTGCGGCCGAGGCTTGTCTATCGGCGGGCGTCGCCCTTTTTAGTAAGCGTGGCAATAGATGATCGCGCAGAATGCGCGGCAAGAACGAAACGGGAGAGCGACATGGCGGAAGAGGGGCGTAATCCACCTGAGGGCCCCGATTTCGCGCAGGGAGTCGCTCCCGGGGAGGTCTTGGAAGGACGCCCGCTCCTCGGCCACGTGGCCGGGGAAGAGGCCGTCATGGCGCGGCAGGGCGACGAATTTTTCGTGATCGGCGCCCACTGCACGCATTATCACGGGCCGTTGGCCGACGGGCTCGTGGTCGGCGGCTCGATTCGGTGTCCCTGGCATCACGCCTGTTTCAGTTTGCGTAGCGGCCGCGCGTTGCGCGCCCCGGCGTTCGATCCGCTGCCGCGGTGGCGGATCGAGCAGGTCGATGGAAAGGTGTTTGCGCGCGAGCCGCTCCCGGCCGCCGCGCCGGCGAGCCGCAAGAGCGCTGGCGCCGTTCAGCCGCGCAACGTCGTCATCGTGGGCGGCGGCGCCGCCGGTTTCGCCGCGGCGCAGATGCTCAGGGCCGAGGGCTTCGACGGCGTTCTGGAGGTCATCAGCGCCGATTCGGCCGAGCCCTATGACCGGCCGAATCTCTCCAAGGACTATCTGGCCGGAACCGCGCAGCCGGAGTGGCTGCCGTTGCGCGATCCGGCCTGGTATCGAGACAATGGCGTTCAACTGCGGCTGGGACAGCGGGTCGAGTCGCTCGAACCGGCGGCCAAGCGCCTGACCCTCGCCGACGGGGCGGCGCTATCCTACGACGCGTTGCTTCTCTCCACGGGCGCGTTCCCCGTAAAGCTGCCCATCCCCGGCGCCGAACGAAGTCACGTCCATTATCTGCGCTCCCTCGCCGACGCCGACCGTCTCATCGCGGCCTGCGCGGGCGCGCGGCGCGTGGCGATCATCGGCGCGAGCTTCATCGGACTTGAAGTGGCGGCGTCGCTGCGCGCCAGAGACCTAGAGGTGCGCGTCATTGCGCCCGAGGCGATCCCAATGGCGCGGATTCTCGGGCCCGAAATCGGCGCGCATGTGAAACGGCTGCACGAAAGCCACGGCGTCGTGTTCCACTTGGAGGACACGGCGACCGAAATCGGCGAACGCTCACTTCAACTGAAAAGCGGCGCCGCTTTGGACGCCGATCTCGTCGTGATCGGCGTCGGCGTCAGGCCGGATCTTTCGCTGGCCCAGTCCGCGGGGCTCGCCGTGGACCGCGGCGTGCTCGTCGATGAATATCTGCAAACAAGCGCGCCCGACATTTACGCTGCCGGAGATATCGCGGCATGGCCCGACAAGATCACGGGCGAGCGGATTCGCGTCGAACATTGGGTCGTCGCGGAACGACAGGGTCAGACGGCCGCACGCAATATTTTAGGCCGCAAGGAAAAGTTCGACGCCGCGCCCTTCTTCTGGAGCCAGCATTACGACCAGGCGATCTCCTATATTGGCAATGCCGCGTCATGGGATCGGCTGGAAATCTCCGGCGATCCGGCCGCAGCCGACTGCGCCGTGTCCTACTTCAAGGGCGACAGGCTGCTCGCGGTCGCGACCATCGGCCGCGACCTCGACAATCTGCGCGCCGAAGTCGCGTTTGAAGCGCGCATCGGCGCCGAGCCGCCCGAGGCGATCGAATGAGTCCGAGCCTATTCGAAACGTCCCGAGGCGTGGCAGAGCATCGTGTATACTTTGCCGGCGTCGCCCGTTAGCAGATCGAGCGCCTTCGAGCCGTCGCGATCGTCGCGGCTCGTCTCGACGAGCAGATCCTCGAAGTGCTTGATGTAGTGATCGGCGGTCGCGCGAAAATCCTGATCGACGCGCCAGCGGCGCCGGATTTCCTCGAACGTCTGATGGCCCTGCGCCGTGTAGAGACGGCGACCGAACAGTCCGCCCTTCTCGCCGCGCTGATATCGGCGCCACAGCTCCGCCACGGCGGCGTTGTCGACCATCCGCGCGATGTCCAGCGTCAGGCTGTCGAGGGCGCCCGGGTTGGCCAGCGACCGTGCGGGGCGCGGCGGCTGCGGCGCGGCGTCATCGAAGGAGGCGCGCGCAAGCAGATTGCTCAGCCATCCGCCATGCGCCTCGCGCTTTGCGTCCGCGGGGCGATTCGGGGCGAAGCGCGCCGCCGGCGACTCCGCGCGCGCCGCCTGATCAGCGATGGTCTGGCGGAGCAGGGGGGCGCTTTGTTCGGCGATGTCATAGACTTGGCCCGAGCGCGCGACGATATCGGTCAGCTCGTTCAGCGCCTTCACCTGATCCCCGACGACCCGCCGTAGCGCGGCCGCCTGTTCCGCCGTTTCGCGCGGCAGCTCGGTCGCGCCGCGGCGCACCTCTTCGCGGGTCTCCTCGATCTCGCGATGGATTTCTCGTGCGAGGCCGCGAATCTCGTTCGTCGCGGCGTCGAATTTGGAGCGGGCGTCTTCGAACAGACGAGTGATCTCCTCATTGGTCTGCCACAGCGCGCCGCGAAGCGCCTCCGACGTCTGCTCGCGTTCGCCTTCCGCGGCGGCGCGCACCGCCGCGAAGCGCGCTTCGATCAGATCTGCGGTCTGCTGGGAAGTTTCGCTCAGCGCGCCGCCGAGTTCGCGCGAACGCGCCTCGATCGAGCGGAACGAGCGATCCATCAACTCGCTCAATTGGGTCATGGCGCTTTCGTATTCGGCGCGCTGGCCCTCGATGAGGCCGCCCAGTTCTTCGAGCGAGCTTCGGCGGGCGGCCAGCACAGCGTCGAGCGCTTCCTGGCTTTGCGCCAGTTTTTCCGCGCTCTGCGCAAGCGTGTGCTGCCTCTCGTCGAGCGCGTCGACGATGGATGCGGCGTCGCGCATCGAGTCGCCGGCCACCGCGGTGACGTGGCCAATTTGCGTCGAGGCTTCGTTCAGCGCGCCGTGGAATTCGGCGAGACGCTTGCCGAGCTCCTGTTCGAGCGCAAACAGATTTCCGCCGGCGGCGTCGACGACTGCATGCAGCGAGGCGTTGGTCTGGCCGAGCGAATCCAGCAGGGTGGGCAACTCGGCGCGGATTTTTTCATTCGTCTCCACCAGAGTGGCGATCGAGGTCTGCGCGCTGGTCTCCAATGTCAGCGCCAGCGCCTCGCGGGAAGCATCGAGCGCATCCGCCAGTTCATCGCGCTTGACGTCGAGGCGCGAGACAAGGGCGGCGCTGCTGCTTTCGACGGCGTTCGTCACCATGTCGCCGATGGTCGTCAATTCTTGAGCGACCGCCCCGCCGCGCTCGTCGAGCACCGACTGCATTTGCGCGAGACGCGCATCGAGCGCGCCGCTGATCTCGGCGATGCGTTGCGCGAGCGACTGGCCGAGATCGCCGGCCTGCGCATGCAGCGTCGTATCAAATTCATGCCGCGCGCCGGCCAGAATGTCTTTGATGTCCTGCAGCCGGGCGCTGATCGTGTCCACGACCAGCCGACCTCTTTCGTCGATCTCCGACGAAACGGCGCCGAGTCGGCTGACGACATTCGTCTCGAAAAGCTCGATGCGGCTGTCGAGGGTCGACTCGAGCTCCTTGGCCTGGCCGCCGAGCGTCTCGTTGATCTCCTCGGTCCTTGACGCCAATGTCTGCGCGAGTTCGCTGGAGCGCGACAGCATCACCCAGTCGACGTCCTTGATCTTGGCGTCGAGGGCCTGCATGACTTGTCGCCCGCCGTCCTCCATCACGCGCGCGACTTCCGCTGCATGTTTGGAGAGCGCTTCCTGCAGCATCTGGCCGCCGCCGCCGAGGCCGGCGTCAACGCGTCCGACCAGCTCATCGATGCGGTCGGCCGCTTCCGTCGTGCGGGCGTTAGCGACGCTCTCGAAGGCTTCGATCTTGTTCGCCATCGTCGACGCAATGTCGATCGCGCGCGCGCCAAGTCTTTCCACGAGATGGCCGCCCTTGCTCTCGATCGTGTCGTCGATCGCCGCTAGTCTGGCGTCGATCTCGTCGGCGAAATGCCGGGAATTGTCGCCAATGCGGGCGTTATAGTGCTCGACCTGCGCCGAGAGCCGCTCGACGAGCGCGCCGCCCTGCATGCGGATGGTTTCATCGAGCGACTGCAGCCGGTCGTCGATCTGATGCGTGATCTCCTGCGCCTGCGCGTCGAGCCGGGCGGCCGCGTCCGCCGTCCGCGTCGCCAGGCTGTCCACAAGCTGCGTTCCCTGGCCGCCAATCACGTCTTCCACGACGGCGAAGCGTTGCGCGAGTTCGTCGCTGAGCCGGGCGGCGTGCGCGCCCACCCGGTCGGCGAGTTCGCCGCCCTCGCGCAGCAGCGCATTCTCGAACTGCGTCAGCTGCTCGCCGAGCGTCTGCGCGATGCGCTGGCCATGGTCGGCCAGCGAGGCGACCACTTCTTTGCTGTCAGCCAGGACGGCGTTCTCGAAGGAGCCGATCCGATCGTTCAGCAATTCATGCAGCCGCTCGCCCTGGGTGGCGATCGCCAGCACGGCGTCGCTCGCGGTATTCGCGAAGCGCTCCTGCATTGTCGAGCCGTTCTCGGCGAGCGCCGAGGAGGCCTCGGCGACGCTCTGGCGCAGCCTGTCGCGCAACGCCGCGCCATGCGCTTCAAATTCCTGCAGCGCCAGCTCTCGCGTCGTCTCCATCGTCTTGGCGACGAGCATTCCCGCCGTCTCGAGCGCTTTGAGCCGCTCGCCCAGCAATTCATCGACGCGCGTCGCATGTTCGCCGACTACCGACGCCACGCTCTCGCTGTGGCGGCGCACGGCGTCTTCGAAGGAGCCGAGCTTTTCAGCGAGACCGAGTTCGGCGCTGTTCGCATGCGCCTCCAGGCGCTGTGCGATCTCGCCGCCCTGACGCACAAGCACGTCCTCGATCGCTTCGAGACTCTGCGCGACAGCGTCATTGAGCTGTCCGCTGTTGCGGGCAACGGCGTCTTCGAAGCCGGCGAGCTTGTCGCCAAGTTCGGCGGCCGCGCGCTCGGTGCGGGCCGCGACCCGCGCGGCGAGTTCTTCGCCCTGACGCGAGACCACGTCTTCGAAGGTCGAGAGGCCCTCCGAAAAGGCGGCCGTTGCGCGTTCGCCATGCTCGCTGACGCGCTGGGCGATCTCCTCGCTGTGGCGCGTGACGGCGTCTCCGAAAGCGGCGAGTTGCGCCGAGAGGGTGGATGCGGCGCGCTCGCCGCGCTCGCCGACGCGCTCCGCGATCTCATCGGCGTGCCGGATGACAGCCTCCTCGAAGGCGGCGAGTTGCGTCGAAAGCGTCGATGTCGCGCGTTCGCCCTGTTCGCCGACGCGTTGCGCGATCTGTTCTCCGTGTCGCGCGACGGAGTCTTCGAATGAAGCCAGCTGAGCGGCGAGCGTCGATGTTGCGCGCTCGCTCTGTTCGCCAACGCGAGCCGCGATGTCGTCGGTCTGGCGCACGACGGCTTCCTCGAAGGCCGCGAGCTGCGACGAAAGCGTCAATGTCGCGCGTTCGCCATGTTCGCTGACGCGATCCGCGATGTCCTCGCTGTGCCGCGCGACCGTCTCCTCGAAGGCTGCGAGCTGGGATGCGATCGTCGACGTCGCGCGCCCGCCGTGCTCATTGACGCGCGCGGCGACCTCGTCGCTGTGCTGCGTGATCGCTTCCTCGAAGGCGGCGAGTTGCGCCGACAATGTCGCGGTCGTGCGCTCGCTCTGGTCATTGACCCGTTCGGCGATTTCGTCGCTGCGGCGATTGACTGATTCTTCAAACGCGGCGAGCTGTGTGGAGAGCGCCGACGCGGCACGATCACTGTGCGCGCCGACGCTCTGCGCGATTTCCCCGCTGCGCAGCGCAACCGCCGTTTCGAAAGCAGCGAGCTGCGTCGCGACGACGGTCGCGGCCCGCTCGCTATGTTCGGCGACGCGCGATGCGACTTCCTCTCCGTGGCGCGCGAAGGCGTCTTCGAAAGCCGTGAGCCCATCCGAAATGACGGAGCTGACGCGATCGCCATGTTCAGCGACGCGCATGGCCGCTTCCGAGCTGTTGCGCACGACGGCGTCCTCGAAGGCGGCGAGCCGCTCTGCGAGAGTGCTCTCGATCTGCAGCCCGCGTTCGGCGATCCTATCCGCCACTTCGCCGCCGCGGCCGAGCACGGTCTGTTCGAAGGCCTCGAAATTGCCGGCGAGCGTTTCATTGACGCGATCGCCGTGATGGCCGATGGCCGACACCGCTTCGCTGGCGACCGCGACGAAACGCGCCTGTAAGGCGTCGACCTGCTCGACCAGCGCCGCCGAACTCTGATTCATGCTGCGCGAGATCGCGTCGTGAAGCGCTTGGCCGCGCAACTCGAATTCATTCTGCGCCTTGTGATGCGTGTCTTCGAGCAGACCGACGATTCGGGTTTCCGCCGTTTCGAACGTCGTCTTTGCGTTTTCGACATGTTCGGAGACGCGCGCGGTGAGCCGTTCCTGAGTTTCGGCGAGCGACCGCTCGAAGGCTCCGCCCTGCGTTTCGATGGTTTCGCGAATGGCGCCGCCGGTCTCGGCGAGTTGCGCGATGATCCGTTCGCCCTGGTTGCCGACGGCGTCCGAGAAACTCACGCCGATCGCCTCAAACCGCTCAAGCATATCGCCGCCGCGCGCGCCGAAATCGGCTGTGATCGCTTCGCCGGTCGCGTTGAGCTTGAGGCCGACTTCCTCGACTCCCTCGACGAAACGGCGACTGACGTCGTCGCTGGCGCTGGTCACTTTCTGCGCGACTTCATCGCCGGTCTGAGTGAGAGTGAACAGCACCCTTTCGCCATGACTCGCCAGAGTCGACTCGAAGGCGTCTCCCGCCTCCTCAAGCGCGAGGCGGATTTCTTCGCCTTTGGAGCCGAGAGAGGAGGCGACGCGCGCGCCGGCCTGGCTCACCGCTTCCGCGAGATGGACGGACGTCGTGGCGAGCTCCTGCGACAGCATTTCGCGCGCGCCAAAGAGCGCCGTCCTTGCGTTGTCGGCGTTGACGACGATGGCCTCACGCTCGCGCGTCAGCTCGTCGATGAGCAGTCGAATGCGGCGTTCGTTCTCGGTGTAGGAGCGTTCGAGGTTGGTGACCTCGGTGCGCACGATCACTTCGAGTTCGCCGGCGCGCGCCAGCGCGCGCTCGATGCCGTCGCCCATGGAGGCGGCTTCGCGCCGGATCGCCTGCGAGAGCGAGACGACCTGTTCTGTCGCGACCGTTTCCGGCTCGATCAGCCGGATGGCCACTTCAGTCATGGAGTTGGCGATGAGGCGCATCTCATGCGCCCGGCGGGCCATCAGGCCGGTGAGGAAGAGAAAGACGAGAGGCGCCATCAGCGCCGCGAGCGTCAGGACCGGCTTCGGCGCGAGCATCGAGCCGTCCGCGTCGAGAATTTCGCCCTGGTGGAAATATACGTACAAGGCCCAGCAGGCGGCCCATAGCGCCATGCAGGCGAAGGTGAGCGCCATGATCGAGCCGTTGGGCTTGATCTGCAGCGCCTGCCGCAACTCGCCGACCGTGCGGCGATCGTCATTCGCGGGCGCGAAGGCGGGCGCGATCGCTCCCTGCTGCGGCTGAACGCGGTTCAGCTGTTCGCCGTAGGCGGTCGCCGACCGGCGCTGGTCTCCAGCAGGGGCGTTCGTGCTCTGCGCCGGGCCGGATCGGCTGTGCGCCTCATCCGCAGCCTCTGCGGCGTCTGGCATGGCGCCGATATCGAGCGCCTCCTCGATCGCCGTCAGAGCGGCGGACGCCGCGTCCTGGATCTTTCCCGATGTCGCCATTCGCCCTCTCCAGTCGGCGCAGACGCATGACGTCTGGCCGATTTCACGGCCCGCCGCCTGGCGACCGCCGGTGAATAAAGATTAACCAAACTTTACAGCCCATCCCGGGCAATTGAAACATGCGCTCGGGGCGTATCGGGAAACTTCGTTAACGCTCCCTTCAGAATCGAAGCGCCAGTCTCCATGCTGGGACTCATTCGGCCAGCCTATCGGCCGGTCTGCAAAACGATCGGCTTTGCGGTAGATATCAAGGGGAATTGGGAATGGGGATGGCGAAACTGGCGGATTGCACCTTTCTGAACTGCGAAGCTCAGCCGAAGCCGTTCTCGGACGCCGATACGCAGTCCCACATCGACCTCGTCCATCTCTCCCGACAGACTTTCGGCGACCATGATCTGGAACGGGAGCTGCTGGCGCTCTTCGACGCGCAGGCGGGTCAATTTGCGGCGCGCTTGCGGACGCCGGCCGCATTCGGCGACTCCGATTGGCGGATCGCGCTCGCCCATACCATAAAGGGTTCGGCGCGGGCGGTTGGCGCCTTCGCGGTCGGTCATGCGGCGGAGGCCTATGAACAGGCGCTGCGCGACGGCGATCCGAGCGCGGTCGAGAAATCAGAGATTCTCGGATCAGCGATAGGACGCGCGCGCGAGGCCATCGCGCTGTTGCTGGGCGGCCAGACTCAGAACGGTCCGACCGGGAAATATTTCAAGTAAAGCTCGGCGAAGACGCCGCGCTGCGCCAGCCGGAAGAGCGCATAATCGAGCGCCCGGCGTAGCGGAGCGTTGCCTTTCTTCACGGCGATGCCGACGCCCTCGCCGAAATACTTCGGATCGGTGAAAGGTCCGTCCCGAAAGACGCAGCAGCCTGCGGCCTCAGCGCCGTTCAGCCAGTAAGAAAGCGAGATCGCGTCGCCGAAAAGCGCCTGAACGCGGCCGTTTTTCAGGGCGTTGCGCGCCAGGGCGGGCGTCTCGAACGTCACCAGCGTCGAGCGCGGATAGAAGGCTTTGAGAAAAGCCTCGTGCCGCGAGCCCGCGACCACAGCGACAGGGCGGTCGACAAGCGCGGCGGGCGACGCCGATTTCAGAGTCGTATCGGCCTGCATGACGAAACGACCGGGCGTCAGCATGTAAGGTCCAGAGAAATCGGCCTGTTTTCGAGTCTCGTCGTTGATCGCGAGCGAAGCGATGACGGCGTCGCCGCTATTGTCGTTCAGCGAGGGAATGAGCAGATCCCAACGCCGGCGCTGGATCGTGCAGGCGATATCGAGTTCGACGCAGATCGCTCTGGCGAGATCGACGTTGAAGCCCGCGACCTGCCCATCCGAGAGCAGGAAATTGAACGGCGGGTAGTCGTCCTCGGTCAGGAAGCGGATCTGGCGCAATCCCGAAATGTCGGGCTTTTCCGGGGTGCGGTTGGGGTCCCAGAACGAGGGCGCGTTGGCGGCCGGCGCTTGCGGCGCGGGCGGAACGCCATCAGTCGCCGCGGCCGCGACGCCGGACGTCACGAGCAGGGCGGCCAGCGCGGAGCGAATCGTGGCGACGAGAGCGGATCGGCGCGGCTTCATGAAACGACGCATAAAATTATTGCGTGGCCCTTGCTGGAGGTCGATAGTCGCTCGCAGGCTGCTTGCGCTTGCCGGATTTATTGCATGAATTTCGTTCCGATCGATAGTGTTGCTTCCGCCGCTTCGCAGATCAAGGACGATCTTCCTCAGCCTCTAAGACGCCGGGCGCTTACTGACTCAGCGACCATTCGGGGGCCTCCGCCGTCTGGCGAGACCGCGCCACGATCCGTTCCCGTCGAAATCGCCTTCCTTTCGGCGCATGGCGTGCCGGAACAGGTGCTGCACTTCGCCGCAGCGACGGCGCGCAGACAGGGCGTCTGCGCCGACGAGGCGCTGCTCGCCGAAGGGCTCGTCTCCGAGGACGTCTACTACCGAGCGCTGGCGAAGCATCTCGAGGTCGACTTCATCGACAGTCCTGTCGACGTCAGCGCCTCTGGCCTTGCAACAGCCGGATGCGGCTATGCGCGGGTGCGCGACGCGTCGAGCGGCGTGCTGTGGTTGTTCGCGCCGAGCGGCAGCGGCGTGTTTCGCTTGATGAGCGCGCGCCGCGCTGCAAGAGGCCGGGCGCTCTTCGCTATCACCACGCGGACGCGGTTTTTGGAGGCGGTGCGCCGCGCAGATCCCGCGAACGCCGCCCGCGACGCGGCGTTTCTGGTCGAGCGCGTCGACAGGGACTTATGTGCGCGCGGCGGCCTTCGTCAGGGGCAGGTCGGCTGGCTGCTCTTCGCTCTGGTCGGACTGTCGGCGAGCCTTTTCGCTCCGGTCTTCTTTCTGCGCATCGCGTCCGCCTTGCTCCTCGCAGGCGCTTTCCTTTGCGGCGTTTTTCTGCGGCTTTTCGCCAGCGCGGCGAGCTTTCAGGAAGCCGTGGACGCCGAACCGCTCGAGAGCGATGCGCGACTGCCGATCTACACGATCGTCATCGCGCTCTACCAGGAGGCTGCGGTCGCCAATCAACTTTCCCGCGCGATCGACCGTCTCGATTATCCGCGAGCGAAGCTCGACGTGAAATTCGTGATCGAAGCCGACGACGACGCCACTGCAGCCGCGCTGTGGGCGCACGCGCCGCAAGCGCCGCATGAGATCGTGATCGCCCCCGAGGGGGCGCCGCGCACCAAGCCGCGCGCCCTTAATGTCGCCATGCCGCTGGCCCGCGGATCGCTGGTCGCCGTGTTCGACGCGGAAGATCTGCCCGAGCCGCGCCAGTTGCGCCGCGCGGCGACGCTGTTCGCCGCTCTGCCGCCGAACGTCGCCTGTCTGCAGGCGAGCCTCGCCATCGATAACGGCGGTCTCAATTGGATGACCGCGATGTTCGCCCTGGAATACGCAGCGCTCTTCGACGTCTTCAATAAAGGGCTGGCCGCGATGGGACTGCCGCTCTTTCTTGGCGGCACGTCAAATCATTTCCGCATCGAGCCTTTGCGCGACATCGGCTTCTGGGACGCGTTCAACGTCACCGAGGACGCGGATCTGGGCCTGCGCCTGGCTCGGGCGGGCTTTGAGGTGCGGACCTTCGCTTCGCAAACCTTCGAAGAGGCGCCCGCGGTTTTCGCCGCCCTGGTGAAACAGCGCACGCGCTGGTTCAAGGGCTGGCTGCAGACGTTCATCGTGCACTGCCGCAGGCCTGTGCGGCTTTTCGTCGAGCTCGGCGCCCGGCGCACGTTCGCAGTGCTCGCCATGTTCGCCAGCGGATTGTTCGGTCCTCTGCTGGGCCCGCTGCTGGCGGCGCGCGTGACATATGACGCGATTTTCGGGGCGCTGCTGTCGCCGGTTGGTCCGCTGGACATCGCTTTAAGCACGCTGTGGTGCTTTCTGGCGGTCGCCGGAGCGATCTCGCTGATTTTGCCGCTCGCCATCGGCATGCGCCGGCGGAGCCTGACGCGGCTTCGTCGCGCGTTGATCTATCTGCCGCTATGGCTGATGATGCTCAGCATCGCCGCCTGGCGTGCGCTCTACGAACTCTGGCGGCGTCCCTTCCATTGGGAGAAGACGGAGCACGGCCTCACCACGCGCAGCGTCGTCGACATGGAAACGACCGTCGATCCGTTCTCCTCACGAGAAGAGCCACTGTTTGATCAGGAAACCGGCGCTTAGCGCCTTGCCATAGTGCTCATGCAGCGCGACATGGCTCATGCCGGCGCGCGGCAGATCCGATTTCTTCAATCGCTTGAAGAATGGGATGAGCACATCCTCGAAGTTAGCCACCGAATATTTCCCGCCATGGCGGTCAGCTACGCGCTCGGCGACATTGGTGAACAGCAGCGTCAGCGCCTTGAACAGCGCCGGATGCGCGATCTGCTCGTCGGCGTTGTGCAAACCGAGGCCATGCCGGCAGGCGCGGAAGTAGCCGTTGAGCACCGCATAGACTTCCTCGGCGCGCGCATCGACGAACGCGCCCTTGATCGAGCGCAGCGCCGCGTTGAACGTCACGCGCGAGATCGCGCCCTTGCGCCGCTCCGCCGGGCTCAGCAGGCCCTTTAAAGCGCTGTCGTCGCGCGTGTGGAAAAGATCGAAGACGTCGTGCAGCAGGGCGTCGGCCTGCGTCTCGACTTCCGAAAGTCGGCGGATGTCGAGCAGCAGTTCGTTGGGCACCGGCCGCTGCTTGGTGTTGATGTCCATGAACAGCCGGCATTCTTCCGAGCGCTTCAGCTTGTTGTAGATCACCACCGGCACGTCGACGGCGTGTTTCGCCAGCTTGAAGCCGAACACGCGGTGCTGCCCGTCGATGATCAGGAACGCGCGCGGGTCCTTGCGAAAGGCGAGGACGCCGGTGGCGCGATCATAATGCATATGCGCGCGCGACTGCGCCGACAGCACGACAGCGCCGGGGACGGTGCCGAAGCCGGCGTCGATATATTTGGCGATGGACTTCGCGCGCTTTTCGTCGAGCAGGCGCTGGAAACCCTCCTCCGGGTTCTCGACGCGCGGCTCGACCGTGCAGGTTTCGGCGAGCAGGCTGCTTGGCAGCACCAGAGCGTAGAAGCGGTGCTTTCCCTGGCAGACGAGTTGCGCCGGCGCGCTGAACGCGTTTTTGTCGGCGGTGGCGGAGGAGCTGCGATATTCGGCTGCTTCATCCGCCAATGGGGCGGATTCGACGATGTCGCTGAGCGTGTCCCGATCCATTTCCTGATCCCTCGGAAGCGCGAACTTTGACAGCGTTCGCGACAGCTGACTCGACGAATCGACCGGCACTCGGGCGAAACGCTAAGCGGGAAAAGAGTCAGGAGCAAGACGACGAAGGGGAGCGGAGCGATGGATTCCCCTAGCCGCGGGGAAGGATCCCTGGCGGCGCTGGCGAGCAGTCTTGCCGGCGACGCATCAGCGGAAACGACCTTTCGGCTGTTTCGCGCGGATTTTCCGCTACCCCCGGTTCGCCATGGTCAGCGCGCCACGGCGAAGAGCCGCCGAATGGTGACCTGCAGCAGATCCGTCCATGCCTGGGCAAGGGGGAACGACTCGCGATCATCCTCCCATGGCCGTACTGGTTGGAGCTGGCGAACCAGACGCTCGGGCGCGCTGGCCCAAATCGCCGACTGTTCGTCGGCCGGTCGGGAGGGCGACGTCTGTGCAATTGAAGGGGGCATCGGCGGAGCGCCCTTGAAGACAAAGCGTCGACGGGCCTCATGGTAAGCGGGATCGGGACCAAAGAAATTGACCCGCATCCACTGGAGCTCCTCGTCGCGATAACTCGCCAGTGGTTTGGCCAATTCGTCCTCCAGCCGCCGCTGGAGTTTCTTGACCAACAGCGCGCCGTAATCCGGTCCCTGCGCCAGCGCCATGGCGTGCCGCCTCAGCTCTTTCTCAAACATTTCTATGTCTTCGCCGAAGACCTCATCGAGAAAGCCGATCTCGCAAGCCTTCTGCGCGCCGAGCGGTTGGCAACCCTGCGTAAGCTCCAGCGCTTTTTGTTGCCCGACGCGCTTTGGGAGCAGATAAGTCCAATATTCTGAACCGTAGAGTTCCCCCATGCCGCGGTAGTGAGGATTAAGAACGACGCTGGGGCGAGCAAAAACCTGATCAGCCGCCAACGCCAGAATCGCGCCGCCTGCGCCAGCGTTGCCACGCATTCCCGCGATCACGACATGCGACATGGTGTTGATGACTTCATGCACCAGATCGTCCATGGCGTTGATGTTCCGCCATGATTCTTCAGCCGGATCGGCGCTCGCTTCGATCACGTTCAAATGGATGCCGTTCGACCAGAAGTCGCGTCCGCCGAGCAGCACGATGACTCTGGTGGGGCGCGAGCGGGCGTAAAGGAAAGCGTCGCGCAGACGCTTGCATTGCGCCGTGCTCATCGCGCCGTTGTAAAAATCAAACGAGAGATAGCCGACTTTGTCTTCTTCGCGATAGACGATTTCCCGGAAAGTCCGATGGTCGTCGGGCGCATCGATAGCCAGCGGCGTGTCCGGCGTGTCGCGAAGGAGCGGACCCAACACCTGAGTTGCAGGCAACTTGATGCCGGACGCGGCGCAGAATTCTTCAGCGCATCGTTCGCAGCCAACGCCGATCTGAGCCAGGCGGCAGATTTCCTTGTGCGCCTGATCGCTCTTCGCCTTCAGATGGGAAATCCAGACAGCGCCATCGACGGCGCCGATGCAGATCGCGCCATCACGGCGCGAAATGATCTGACCAGGCGCTCCCCTAAGGCGATCCTCTGCGTGAGCGCCGAACAGAAAGCAGTCTATGTCCAGCAGTTTGCTCAGAACGCCCGGGGCGCTGTCGGCGGCGCGCAATTTCCTGATGATCGTCGCCGACGAGTCCTTTTCCCAATCAATAGAACGGTCCGCCTGCTTCATCGGCGGGCGCAGGCGGCCGCGCGCGTAGGACATGGCCTCGCAGAGAGGCTCCGGACGCCAGCCCCCGGATTGAACCTCACCCGTCTCGATCCGCGCGATCGCTTCCAGCACGCCGCGGAGAGCGGCTTCAGTGACCGGGCCGCGATAGAGACTGCTCTTACTCGGCGGATCGGATTCGAGCGCGAATTCGTAAGACGCCCAAATGTGGCCCGCGTCGAAATCCTCGGCGGCCTCCAGAATGGTGACGCCCCACGCCTTTTCGTCGCTCGTGATGGCCCAATCGAGCGACGATGGTCCTCGGTCGCCTTTGACGCCCGGATGCACGATCAGACATCTCGTGCGGGTATAAACCTCAGTTGGAATCGCGATCTTCAACATCGGCGCGACAATCAGATCGGGAGAATGCCGCTCGGCGGCTTCGATCATCTCCGCGCCACTCGCGACAACCTTCACCCGAATTTCGTGCCCGCGTTCGGCGAGTTCGACAAGGAGCCGCTGGCTGAGACTATTATGCGCGGAAGTCAAAAAGAGAATGCGCACGGGATCCTCCCATGTTCTGGATGGTTCAGGTTAAAAGAAACCGTTGCGCCGAAATCAGCCTGCGCGACTGAGTCAGGCGTCTAGCGTCGATCGGAAGCGCGCGCGATAGTCAGCTGGACTGGCGTCGAAAAGGCGCTGAAAGGTGCGTCGCATCCGTTCGGCGTTTCCGAAACCACATTCCATGGCAATAACCTCGATCGATGATTTCGTGTGCTCAAGCTTGGCGCGCGCTGCGTCCGCGCGCGCGCGTTCGGCGAATTCCGCCGGCGTCTGACCAGTCTCGCTGCGGAACAGGCGCGAGAAGCTGCGCTCACTCATCGCCATGCGATCAGCGAGCGCGGGAACGCTCAGGTTTGCCTCGGGATGAGCCAACATCCATGTCTGAAGTTCGCTGACATCCGCTCGTAAGGGCTTCTCCCATACGCTCGTATGGCCCCTGAACTGCGATTGACTGCCCGGTCGCCTCGGAAATACGAGCAGCGCGCGCGCGACGCCCAGCATCGCTTCCCTACCCAGATCCTCCTCCACCAGAGCTAGGGCGAGGTCGATGCCGGCTGTAATCCCCCCTGAAGTGTAGACGTTTCCGTCGCGGACGAAGATGCGGCTCGAGTCGACTTCGATTGACGGATACGACTTCGCGAGTTGGTCCGCATAAACCCAGTGCGTTGTTGCGCGTCTACGATCTAGGAGGCCCGCTTCTGCGAGAACCGCTGCGCCAGTGCAAATCGAAACGATCCGGCGTGTCCTGGGAGCAATTGACCGCACCCAATCGATCAGCACGGAGTCTTTGACGGCCGCTTCGCAGCCACTCCCGCCAACCACGACCAAAGTGTCCAATCCCTCAACCATCTCGCTGTAGCTGTGGGAGGCGAAGATCTGCAATCCGGACATCGTCGGGACAAGTCCGGCCGCTTGAGCGATCACGACGGAGTGGTAGGTCGGCGGCTTTCTTAGCACGCTCAACATAAGGTTCGCCCAATGGAACGTTTCGAACGGTCCGCTAAGATCAAGGCTCTGGCAGTCCGGGTAGACCAGAAACCCGATTTTCCGGAAGTGACCGTCGTCAAAGGTGCGTGAAAAGTCCTTGTCCATGGCGCGATCTTCACGCCCGCCTCAGGTTGCGGCAAGGACAAATATCCCACCTTTTCGGCCAGGCGCGGGCTCTGAACGGCGGGTTCGGCGAGAAGCCGGGAGTGTAGCTGCGGGCGTAGACCCGCGGCAGGCCGCTGACTCATCTCCTGGCTGGCTTCGAGATCCTGAGCGACTAACGTCCGTCGTCGGAACAGTTGATCCTCGACCGGTATTCTGGCCGCGCGAACTCTGTCGCCGGCCGTGCTGTCGTCAGCTTCGGAGACCGGGAGCCTCATGGCCGGTGCGGGCCACATATTCCGTGTAGCCGCCGCCATAGAGGTGAACGCCGTCGGGCGTAAGCTCCAGCACCCGATTGGATAGCGCCGCCAGGAAGCGCCGGTCGTGCGAGACAAACAGCATGGCGCCCTCATAGTGCGACAGCGCTGTGATGAGCATCTCCTTGGTCGCCAGGTCCAGATGGTTCGTGGGTTCGTCCAGCACGAGAAAGTTCGGCGGGTCGTAAAGCAGTTGGGCCATGACGAGACGCGCTTTCTCGCCGCCCGACAATACGCGGCATTTCTTCTCGACGTCGTCGCCGGAGAAGCCGAAGCAGCCGGCCAACGTGCGCAGCGAACCCTGTCCGGCCTGGGGGAAGGAGTTCTCCAGCGACTGGAACACGGTGCGCTCGCCGTCCAGCAACTCCATGGCGTGTTGCGCAAAGTAGCCCATCTTTACGCTGCCGCCCTGCGCGACCGCGCCTTCGTCCGGCAGCGAGGAGCCCGCCACCAATTTCAGCAGCGTGGACTTGCCCGCGCCGTTGACGCCCATGACGCACCACCGCTCATTGCGGCGAACTTGAAAATTCAGTCCCTCGTAGATTCTGCGGGCGCCGTAGCTCTTGTGCACGTTCTTCAAGGTTATGACGTCCTCGCCGGAGCGCGGCGCCGGCGGGAATTCGAACAAAATCGTCTGACGGCGCTTGGGCGGCTCCACCCTGTCGATCTTCTCGAGCTTCTTCACGCGGCTCTGCACCTGCGCGGCATGCGATGCGCGCGCCTTGAAACGCTCAATAAACTTGATTTCCTTGGCGAGCATTGCCTGCTGACGCTCAAACTGCGCCTGCGCCTGCTTCTCGCTCTGCGCACGCTGTTGCTCGTAGAACACGTAATCGCCCGAATAGCTCGTCAGCGCGCCGCCGTCGATTTCCACGATCTTGGTGACGATGCGGTTCATGAATTCGCGGTCGTGCGACGTCATCAGCAGCACGCCTTCAAAGGCTTTGAGGAATTCCTCCAGCCAGATCAGGCTTTCCAAGTCGAGATGGTTGCTCGGCTCGTCGAGAAGCATGGCGTCGGGGCGCATAATGAGAATGCGGGCGAGCGCCACGCGCATCTTCCATCCGCCGGACAGCGCGCCGACATCGCCGTCCATCATCTCCTGAGTGAAACTCAGGCCCGCGAGGATTTCGCGCGCGCGGCCTTCCAGGGCGTAGCCGTCCAGTTCCTCGAAGCGGGCCTGCACCTCGCCGTAACGCTCGATGATTTCTTCGATGTCGCCCGCCCGGTCGGGATCAACCATGGCGTCCTCCAGCTGCTTCAACTCGGAGGCCACCGCGCTTACCGGACCCGCGCCGTCCATCACCTCGGAGACGGCGCTGCGGCCAGACATCTCGCCGACGTCCTGGTTGAAGTAGCCGATGGTGACGCCCCGGTCGACGGCCACCTGGCCCTCGTCGGGGCTCTCCTGTCCCGCGCTCATCCGGAAGAGCGTCGTCTTGCCGGCCCCATTGGGACCGACGAGGCCGACCTTCTCGCCCTTGAGGAGCACCGCGGAGGCCTCGATGAAAAGAATTTGGTGACCGTTCTGCTTACCGATGTTTTCGAGACGAATCATGTGTGTAGGGGATCCGGGAAAGGAAAGTTGGCGTAGCCATTAGGCCATGTGGCGCGCCGGCGGAAGAGCAGTCCAAGCCGCAAGCCGTCCGAAGCTTCGGCGGAAAACGTCCGCTCTGCGTCACAGGCTGAGATTCACATCGTGACCCACGACGGGATCTCGCGGCGCCCCTCTCAATCGCTCGTGCGCGAGGACCAGGTCGCGTGGGAGACGCCGGCGAGGGCGGCGAGCGACTCGACCACCTCGTCGAGCTGTGCGCCGGTGGCGCTCGTCGTTGCGAGAGTGGCGACGATTTCGACGTCGTCTTCGCGTTCGTTCTCGACGATGTCCCGGATCGGATAGGAGGCGGCTTCGAGCAATTCGATCAGCTGATCGCGTATTGCGTCCCGCCTTGCGTCGCTCGCGGCGACGCGGACCTCAAAAACCGCCTCCGTCGCGGTCTCGTCGATCGGCGCGCGCTCGATCAGACGGACAAGCGGCCGCAGCAGCGTATTGCCGGCGAGCACGAAGCCAGCGAGCACGAAAGCCTCCGCCGGCCGATCGGCGCCCGCGAAGGCGCCCATCACCGCCGAGCACCAAACCGTCGCCGCGGTGCTCAGCCCGCGGACGTTCATCCCTTCCTTGATGATGACGCCGGCGCCGAGAAAGCCCACGCCCGACGCCACATAGGCGAGCACCCGCGTCGCCCCGTCATTGCCTGTGAGCCGCATGCCGAGATCGACGAAAGCCGCCGCGCCGAGGGCGACCAGCGCGTTGATGCGCAGTCCGGACGTGCGCTGGCGATACTGGCGCTCGGCGCCGATCGCCGTGCCCAGAACCAGCGCCACGAGCAGCGACAAAAATGTATTGAGAATTTCCGCGCCGTCGAAATTTGCAAAGGCGTTCATAGAGCTTCATCCATCTGGGCGTCGCGCGACCGCTTATAGGAGCGCGGGCGCGAGTTGTCGCGGGCGGCGCCGGCGCGGTTTTGCTTTGACCTTGCCGCTGCGCTCCTGTATGAAGGCTGCGCCGCGCCGCAGCATGAGGCGCTCCAGCCGCGTATGGTCGACGTATCCGTCGACGAGCTGTCGAGCGCCCCCTTTACCCACGCCGAGGCCCGTTACGCGGGGCCGACTCTTTTTTGGCCAGGACTGCGCGCCTCTCTGCGCGCGGTCGTCGTGGCTCGAATCGACAACTGAAAGCAACGACTGAAGTGACCACATTCTCAGATCTCGGCCTGAACGAGATCCTGCTGCGCGCGCTTGCGCGTGAAGGCTACACGACTCCGACGCCGGTCCAGGCGCAGGCGATACCCGCTCTCCTGCAGGGACGCGACCTCCTCGGCGTGGCCCAGACCGGCACCGGCAAGACGGCGGCCTTCGCTCTGCCGATCCTGCACCGGCTGCTTGCCGACCGGCGTCGCCCGGCGCCCAACACGGCGCGCGCGCTCATTCTCGCGCCGACGCGCGAACTCGCGACGCAGATCGCCGACAGTTTCCGGGCCTATGGCCAGTTCTTCCGTCCGAGCGTGGGCGTCATCGTCGGCGGCGTGTCGCATCGCCCTCAAATCGACATGCTGGCGCGCGGTCTCGACGTGCTCGTCGCGACGCCGGGGCGGCTTCTCGACCATATCGGCAGCGGCAGGCTGAAGCTCGCGGCGACCGAGGCGCTGGTGCTCGATGAAGCTGACCATATGCTCGATCTCGGATTCATCATTCCGATCCGCCAGATCGTCGCGAAACTGCCGAAGCAGCGGCATACGCTGCTGTTCTCGGCGACGATGCCGCGGGAAATCGCCGCGCTCGCCGACGACATGCTGCGCGATCCGACGAAAGTGTCGGTGACGCCGGCCGCGACCACCGCCGAGCGCGTGGCGCAGCATGTGTATCTCGTCGCCAGCAACGCCAAGCGGGACTTGCTGCTAGAACTGCTTGGCGATCGGGAAATCTCGCGCGCGATCGTGTTCACGCGCACCAAGCGCGGCGCCGATCGCGTCGCGCAGCACTTGGAAAGCGCCGGCGTCGGCGCCGACGCGATTCACGGCAACAAGAGCCAGAGCCAGCGCCTGCGTGCGCTCGACGCGTTTCGCAAGGGACGCACGCGCGTGCTTGTCGCGACCGATATCGCGGCGCGCGGCATCGACGTCGACGGCGTGACGCATGTCGTCAACTACGAACTGCCCGAGGTCGCGGAGGCCTATGTGCATCGTATCGGCCGCACCGCGCGCGCCGGCGCGACCGGCAGGGCGATCTCGCTGTGCGACAATGGCGAGCGGCCGCTGCTGCGCGCCATTGAAAAGCTGACGCGCCAGACGCTCGCCTTCACTGACCGGCGCAGCGCAGACGCCCGCCAGGACGAGGGCGAACCGGCGCGCCGGGCGCCGAGGGGGCCTCAGTCGCCGGCGCCGCATCGAAACGGCGCGCAGCATCCGCGGCGTGACGGGCAGCGTCCCGCCGGAAAGCGTCCAGGGGCGTCTCTCGACGGGCGCAAGCGGCGCGCCAATGGCGGGCGTCAGGCGCAGGCAAGCCGTCCGCAGGGATAGGCTTAACGCTATAGTCATGGCCGCTTCGAATCGAGGACGGCCATGATCTACGATCTTCTCATCGTCGGCGGCGGGATCAACGGCTGCGCCATCGCGCGCGACGCCGCCGGGCGGGGCCTCGCCGTCAGGCTCGTCGAGCAAGGCGATCTCGCGCAAGGCACGTCCTCCGCCTCGACGAAACTCATCCACGGCGGTCTGCGCTATCTCGAGCTCTATGAATTTCGGCTCGTGCATGAAGCGCTTGCCGAGCGCGAACTGCTGCTCGCCGCTGCGCCGCACATCATCTGGCCCTTAAAATTCGTTCTGCCCTATGAGAAGGGGCTGCGTCCCGTATGGATGCTGCGACTGGGGCTCTTCCTTTACGATCACCTTGCGCGCCGCAAGCGTCTCGAAGCCTCGCATATGGTGAAGCTCGCCGGCGATCCGCTCGGCGCGCCGCTCCGCGACGCTTACCGCGTCGGCTTCACTTACGCCGATTGCTGGGTGGATGATGCGCGGCTCGTCGTCTTGAACGCGCGGGACGCCGCGGAGCGCGGCGCGACGATCAGCGTCGGCGCGAAGCTCGTTCACGCCGAGCGGCGCGGCGACTGCTGGCGTGCGACGCTCGAGAGCGGCGAGACGATCGAAACGCGCGCGCTGATCAACGCCGCCGGTCCCTGGGTGTCTCAAGTGATCGAAGACGCGCTGCGCATTCGTTCGCGCAAACATGTGCGGCTCGTGAAAGGCTCTCATCTCGTTCTGCGCAAGCTTTTCGAAGGTCCGCAGGCGTATATTCTGCAAAATCCCGACGGACGCATCGTTTTCGCCATTCCCTATGAGGACGATTTCACGCTCGTCGGTACGACCGACGTCTCTTTTGATGGGCCACCCGGCGCCGTCGCGATCAGCGAGGCGGAGACGGACTATCTGCTCAATTCGCTCAACCATTTTCTGCGCAAAGCGGCGACGCGCGACGATATCGCTTCGAGCTACGCCGGGCTGCGGCCGCTCTATGACGACGGTTCGCTCGAAGCGTCGGTCGTGACGCGCGACTACGCCTTCGATCTCGACGCGCCGGAAGGCGCCCCGCCGTCGCTGTCGATCTTCGGCGGCAAGATCACGACTGCGCGCCGGCTCGCCGAACATGCGCTCAATGAACTTGCGCGCTTTCTTCCCGGCGCGGGCGAAGCATGGACGGCGGGCGCGGTGGTTCCGGGCGGCGACATGCCGCAAGGCTTCGACGCGTTTCTCGACGAACTCAAACGCGCCAAACCCTTTCTTGGCGACGGATTGGCGCTGCGGCTTGCGCGCGCCTATGGAACGCGCGTTTTGCAGATCCTGAACGATGCGCGCGCGTTCAGCGATCTTGGCCGCGATTTCGGCCGTGGTCTGACCGAGGCGGAGATCGCCTATCTGCGCGAAAAGGAATGGGCGCGCACCGCGGACGATGTTCTCTGGCGCCGCTCGAAGCTCGGTCTGCATATGAGCGACGCGCAGCAGCAGGCGCTGCGGGAGTTTGTGGGCGCGTAACGACTTTTCCGCGTCATCGCCGGCCTTGCGCCGGCCATCCACGCCAAGACGTCGCGAAACTCAATGCCGGATCGGCCGCCGGTAATGCAGCTGCTCATGCGTGGATGGCCGCGACAAGCGCGGCCATGACGCCGTGGGGTGGTCGAGGCGCGCCGGCCAGCGGAGCGCGCAATCGATTATTCTTGAAGCGCCGCATGCGCCTCGTTCACCGAAGCGCCGCCGTCGATCACCGTCTTCGCCAATCCGGGCGCGGCGACGGCGACATTCTCGGCAAAGAAGCGCGCGAGTTCGGCGTAGCGCGCGGCGCATGGATGATTCTCCTTCGCCGCCGCCTTCGCGCCCTTGGCGAGCAGCGTCGCGCCGCGCGCCAGCGCGAAGAGCCGCAGATAGGGCGTCGCGCCGGCCAAGGCGCCAGCGAGTTCCGCTTTCGTGAGAAACGCGCTCGCCTGCGCCAGCGCGTCGACAGCGGCGTGCAGCGCCTCCTGCGAGAAATCCGCACTCCGCGCGATGACTCGCATATCCTCGATCTCGCGCGCGAGCGCCGCGCCATCGCTCTCGCGGATCTTGCGCGTGACGAGATCGATCGCCTGGATGCCGTTCGTGCCCTCGTAGATCGCGCAGATGCGGGCGTCGCGCATCAGCTGCGCGACGCCGGTCTCTTCGATATAGCCCATGCCGCCAAAGACCTGAATGGCGAGCGACGTCGTCTCATTGGCGACATCGGTCGAAAAGGATTTGGCGACGGGCGTGAGCAGACTCGCGCGCTCATGCGCCTCTGCGGTGCGCGCGGAATCGCTGCCGCGATGCGAACGATCGATCGCCGCGGCCGTCTCGTAGCAGATCGCCCGCGCGGCGGCCGTTGAACTCGCCATGGTCAGCAGCATGCGCGCGACGTCCGGATGTTCGATGATCGTGCTCGTCTCCCTGGCGCCCGGCGCGCGTCCCTGTTTTCGCTCGCGGGCGTATTGGAGCGCCATCTGCGTCGCGCGTTCGGCGAGCGCGACGCCCTGCAGGCCAACCGACAGGCGGGCGTTGTTCATCATGGTGAACATGCAGGCGAGGCCCTTGTTCTCCTCGCCAATGAGGTACGCGACGGCGCCGTCTTCATCGCCATAGATCATGGTGCAGGTCGGAGAGCCCTGGATCCCCAGCTTATGCTCGACGCCGCCGCAGCGAAGGTCATTGTGGCGCGTAAAGGCGCCAGAGTCGTCGGGCAGGAATTTCGGCACCAGAAAGAGCGAGATGCCGCGCGTTCCCTGCGGCGCATCTGGAAGACGCGCGAGCACGAGATGCAGGATGTTCGGCGCAAGGTCGTGCTCGCCATAGGTGATGAAGATCTTCTGGCCAAAGAGGCGGTAGGAGCCGTCGGGCGCGCGTTCGGCGCGCGTGCGCATCAGCCCGAGATCCGATCCTGCGCCGGGCTCGGTCAGATTCATCGTCGCCGTCCACTCGCCGCTGACGATCTTGCGCAGATAGGTCTCTTTCAGCGCGTCGCTCGCATGCGCCTCCATCGCCTCGATGGCGCCATGGCCGAGCAGCGGACAGACGGCGAAAGCCATATTGGCGGCGTTCCAGATCTCCGTGCAGCCGGCGTTGAGCAGGGCGGGCAGGTCCAGTCCGCCATGTTCCTGCGCGGCGGCGATGGCGTTCCACCCGCCTTCCTTCCATTGCGCATAGGCTTCGCGCCAGCCGGGCGGCGTCGCCACGGCGCCATTGGCGTATGTCGCGCCCACGCGGTCGCCGATTCTATCGAGCGGCAGGAGAATCTCTTCCGCGAATCTGGCCGCCTCTGCCAGGGTCTGATCAGCGACGCCGTCGGCGAGATCGCCATAAACGCCGCCCGCCTCGATAGCGCCTTCGCCGGCCGCGAGGCGAAGCGCGAAAAGTATGTCGTCGAGCGGCGCACGATAGGTCATCCGAATTTCCCTGATATGATTCGTCTCATGGAATCTAGCGCGCCGCCGCCGCCGCGCGGCCATGCTCGCCAATACGCATATGGCTTGTCGCGACGCGATTGGCCCGGTAAATTTGACGATCTTCCGTTCGGCACATCAGAGGGGGCTAATGCCGCTTTTCGCCTATCGCTGCAACGACTGCGCGCATGAGTTCGAGACTCTGTCGCGTTTCGATGAAACGCCCGCATGCCCGTCTTGCGGCGGCGCCCATGTCGAGCGCCAATTGTCGCTTATCGCGCGTCCCGCCCCGGGCGGAGAGTCGGGCGAGACGTGCGGCGCGATGGCGGGCGGCGCGCCCTGTCCGAGTTGCCCGGCGCTAGCAGGCCAGATGTGACCTCGGCGGCGACGCTTCTTGAGGCGCGCCGCATCGTCGTTCCAGCCAATGGAATCGAGTTCGAGATTTTTGAAGCCGGGGCAGGCGATCGCCTCGCGCTGCTTCTGCACGGCTTTCCCCAGCACGCCGTCATGTGGCGACATCTCGTCGGGCCGCTCGCCGCCGCCGGGTTTCGGGTCTGGGCGGTCAACCAGCGCGGCTATGGCGCGACCACGCGGCCATCGGAAACAGACGCCTATTCGCTCGAGAAGCTGACGACGGACGTGGCCGCACTGATCGACGCCGCCCGTCCCGCTTCGGTTTCGCTGATCGGCCATGACTGGGGCGGGCTCATCGCCTGGACCGTCGCCATTCGGAATATGCGACCGATCGACGCTCTCGTCGTTTTGAACATTCCACACCCTTTGTGCTTCCGGCGCGCGCTCGAACAGGAATGGAGACAGAAGCTCAAATCCGCCTATGCGGCGTTCTTTCAGCTGCCCTGGCTCCCTGACCGGCTGCTTTCCGCGGCCCACGGCGCGTTGACCGAGCGGCTGATGCTACGGGTTGCAGGCCGGGAGGGGGTTTTCTCGCAAGAGGCCATGGACATCTATCGCGCCAATGTCGCGACGCCTGGCGCGGCGACGGCGATGCTGAACTGGTATCGCGCAGCTGGACGCGAGATCCTCGAGGCGGAGGACCTCGAGCGGCCGATAGATGCGCCGACGCTTGTGGTCTGGGGACTGAACGATGTGGCGCTTGGCGAATCCTGCCTGAGCGGCGCTGAGCGCTATGTTCGCTGCCTCCGGATCGAACGTCTGCCGTGCGTGTCGCACTGGACGCCCGAAGACGCGCCGGAAAAGGTTAACGCGCTGATTTTGAGCTTCCTCTGAAATAATCGGCGCTCATAGCGGTAAAAAGCGGGGTGGGCGGGCCCGGAACGGTTGACTTGGCGCGCAGGCGTGGGAATCTCTCTCATGGTCCCGGACCCGAGAGTCCGGCGGTCGCTGTTTTGCGCCTTTGGCTCTGCGGCTGGCTTTTGGCCAAGAGAAGGAGATGATCCATTCGCCGTCCAATGAAGAGCGTCGCAGCCCCCCAGAAGGAAGGGCCGCGCATCAATCGGGAAATTCGCGCGCGAGAAGTGCAGCTAATCGATTCCGAGGGGAAGAATCACGGCGTCGTCCAATTGCCGGAGGCGCTCGCTATCGCCGAGACGGCGGGGCTCGACCTCGTCGAGATCGCGCCGAACTCCACGCCCCCCGTCTGCAAAATTCTTGATTACGGGCGTTTTCGCTTCGCCGAGCAAAAGAAGGCCGCCGAAGCGCGCAAGAAGCAGAAGGTCGTCGAGGTTAAGGAGATAAAGCTCCGGCCCGGCATCGATGACCATGATTACGACGTGAAGATGAAGGCCGTCCGCCGCTTTTTTGAAGAAGGCGACAAGGTTAAGGTCACCCTTCGCTTTCGTGGCCGCGAGATCGCGCATCAGGACATCGGCTATCGGCTCCTTTCACGGGTGAAGGCGGAGACCGCGGCGCTGGCCAAGGTCGAACTCGAACCGTCCATGGAAGGACGGCAGATGGTGATGGTGCTCGCGCCTCGATAGCGCGCGCCTCGCCGCAAGGGCAGGGGCCGGCTGCGGCCGAGGGGTTGGCGATCGCCATGTTTGGATCCGGGTTTCGCACACCGAGCGCGCGGCGGCGCGTCGCCTATGTTCTTGGGGCGGCGGCCATCACCGCCTGCATCGCGCCCGCCGGAGCTCAGCTCGTGCTCCCCGGAGCGGTCGCCCCGACCCCGGAAGGGACGGTCGCCAGCCCGCAAGCCAAGAAAAGAAGCGTCGGCGGCGAGATGGGCGCGGCCGCAGGGCCGGCAATCATGCCAAAGGCGCCCTCCGAAGACGCGATTATCGGAAAAATCCTCAAGCTCGACGGCGAGGCCAGCGCCATTGAATTCTCCCGCGCCGGCGCCGACTTGCAGGTGGCGAAGCTCACGCTCGCCGGGGACGATCTGCGGCGCTCGGGCGAAGCCTGCCGAGTGGAAGTCGCCGGAACGCCACTGAAGCTTTCGGCGCGCGACAGCGATAATGGACTGCGTCGCTATCAGATCGCTTTCCCAGCCTGCGCCTTCACATTCGACGTTCTCGACGGGGCGATCCTCGTCACCAATGAGGGCAAGGCCTGCGAACTGAAGGAGACCGGTTGCCGAGCCGATCCCGAGGGTCTCTGGGGGATGAGCGCGGATGAGATCGATCCCAAGAAGGGCGAAGAAATGCTCGGCGCCCGCGCGCGCGTCGAAAAGACGGTGCGCAGCACGTTCCGCGCGCTTTACGATCAGAACAAGAAGGAAAAGGCCATCCGCAGCTTCCTCGTCAAGCAGCAGGCGGGCTTCTCGTCCTGGCGAGAGGAAGTGTGCCGCTCCTACGCGCGAGAGCCGGATTTCGGCTACTGCGCCTTGCGGCTGACCGAAGCGCGGGCCATTGCGCTCGGCGCGCAGCTCGCCTCCGGCGTCAAGCTGCCGCCGGGCGTCGCCGAAGAGATCGCGGCCGAAAGCGCCAAGAAGGACGAGAAGAAATAGAGACGCCGCGAGGGGAGGGCTCAATGTTGAAATCAGCCGCGACGACGATTGTTCTGGCGATTCTCCTCTTGCCCCATCCCGCCGCAGCAAGCCCCTGGACCGAAGGACAGGCCGAATGGTTCAAGCATGGCGCGCGGCATGGACGCTGGGACTGCTACGGCAAATGTCCCGAAGGTCGCGCGCAAAGCAGCGAAAGGCGACGCGGCGAGCATCGCCAACGCTAGTTGTGAAAAACGTCGGAACTCTTTCAGCCGCCCCGGCGCATCAGCATGCCGCGCGCGGGATCGTAGGCGAGCATCGCGGCCACGAGAAATGCGCTTGTATAGGCGGCGAGCACCGCGAGCGAGGTCCACGCAACCTTCTCGTAAAAAGCGAAGCGAATGAGCTCCACCGCATGGGTGAACGGATTGACTTCGCAGATGTAATAGAGCCAGGGGCTCGACTCCTTCACGCGCCATAGCGGGTAGAGCGCGGAAGACGCGAAGAACATCGGAAAGATCACGAAGTTCATGACGCCGGCGAAGTTTTCGAGCTGTTTGATCAGCGACGACAGCAGCATGCCAAGCGCGCCGAGCATCAATCCGCTGAGCGCGAGCGCCGGCAGCACCGTCAAATAGCCCCATTTCGTCGGGGGTTCGATCTCCCAGAAATAGGCGATCAGCAGGAAGGCGTAGACCTGCAGAATCGAAACGGCGACGCCCGCGAGGAGTTTGGAGCCGAGCAGAAACCAGCGCGGGAACGGCGAGACGAGCAGCGTCCGCATATTGCCCATCTCGCGGTCGTAGACCATCGAGAGCGAGGACTGCATGCCGTTGAAGAGCTGGATCATCGCCATGAGTCCCGGCGCGATATACACTTCGTAAAGCACGTAAGTTTCGTAAGGCGGGATGATCGAAACGCCCAGCACCTGCCGGAATCCCGCCGCGAAGATGAAGAGCCAGACCAGCGGGCGCACCAGCGCGGAGACGAAGCGTTCGCGCTGATGCAGGAAGCGCAAGCCCTCGCGCCAGACGACTCCCGACAGGCAGATGAGATATTGGCGAAGGGTGAAGCCCCTTTCGCCGGCGATGGAACGGGGAGCGGCGGCGTCAGTCATTGGCGCTGGCTCTTAAGATCGCGGAACTGTCATTCCCGACGCGCGCGTCGCGCGCGATCGGGAATCCAGTGATTGGTTGCGGTTCTGCTTGATTCCCACTCGGGCCTTCGTCCCGTCGCGAATGACATATGGGAAGGGGGACAAGCGCGCTCATGCCGAAAGCTTCTCCTGATCGACTCCGGTGATCCGCGCGAAAGCGTCGCCGATGTTGGCGGCGCCTTGCGCCGCGACGATATCGGCGGCGCGCCCAGTCGCCAAAACCTTGCCCTGATGCAGAATGACGACCTGATCGTCGTCCGCGACTTCGTCGATCAGATGCGTGGTCCACAGAACGCCGAGGCTCTGGTCGCGCACCAGGCTGCGAACGAGCGTCAGGAGATCGGCGCGCGCCTTGATGTCGAGCCCGACGGTCGGCTCATCGAGAAGCAGCAGCCGCGGATCATGCAGCAGCGCGCGGGCGATTTCGACCCGGCGCATCTGTCCGCCCGACAGGGAGCGGGCCTTGTCCTGCGCACGGTCTGCGAGGCCAGAGCGGGCCAGCGCCGCTTGTCCCAGACGGCGCGCGTCGATCGGGCCGATGCCGTGCAAAGCGGCGTGATAGAGGAGATTCTGCATCACGCTGAGTTCCAGGTCGACCGTGCGCGCCTGGAAAACGACGCCAAGCTGGCGCAGCGCGGCGCCGGGCTCGCGCATCACATTGTGGCCGAAGATCTCGATCTCGCCGTGACGTGCCGCGTAGAGCCGGGTGATGAGCGAGAACAGCGTGCTCTTGCCGGCGCCGTTGAGGCCAAGAAGCACTGTGAAACTGGCCGGCGGAACGGAGAAGCTGACGTCGTCGAGCGCCTTCCGCAACCCGTAAGAATGGCTGACATTTCTGATTGCGAGCGCGGGCGTCACTCTGGCGCTCCGACAGGGTTGTCATTCCCGGCATTCGCGCAGCGAGTGACCGTGAATCCAGAGCCGCAGCCAACAGCGCCGATATCAGACCGGGATTCCCGATCGCGCCTTACGCGTCGGGAATGACAGGCGTGAAGACTGACGCTCATTGCGGCGCCACGACGACGCCCCAGGGGAAGGAGCCGACCGGGATCGACTTCACTACTTTGAGAGACGCGAGATCGATCACCGATACGTCGTTGGAGACTCCATTGGCGGTGAGCAAATATTTCTCGTCCGGCGTGAAAGCGAGATGCCAGACGCGCTGACCGACGAGCAGATATTTTTCGACCTTTTTCGTTTCGGCGTCGATAACCGCGACGCGATTGGCCGGACCAAGCGCTACGAAAGCGCGCTTGCCGTCGCGGGTCAGTGCAATCCCAATCGGCTGGATTGATTCCTTCGACATCGCCGGAATGTCGAAACTGATCTTCTGCTTCAATTCGCGCTTCGCCGGATCGATGATGGCGACTGTGCCGCCGACTTCCGAGGACACCCAAAGCTCCGAACCGTCGTTCTTGAATTCAGCGAAACGCGGCCTTCCATCGACGAGAATGTTCGCGACGATCTCTTTCGTCTGCGTGTCGATGAGATGCGCCATATTGGTGGTCTCGGAAGTGTTGACGAGCAGCTTGCCGTCGGGGCTGATCGCCATCCCCTCTGGTTCGACGCCGACAGGGATGTCGCCGATCATCTCTTTCTTCTTCACGTCGATGAGGGTGACGAGATTGTCGTTCTCGTTCGAAACATAGATGACGTCGCCGCCCGGACTGAGCGCCAGAAGCTCGGGATCGGGGCCGGAGGGCAGCTTGCCGGTGATTTTCAGCGTTTTCGTGTCGAGCACCTGAATCGCGTCGTCATCGCCCGCGCAGATATAAAGTTCGGAGCCGTCCTTGTTGAGCGCGATGCCGCGCGGCCGCCGCCCGACTTTCACGGTGGCTGTCGCTTCCATCTTTTCCGTATCGAGGACGGTGACGGAGTTGCCCTTCTCGTTGCTGACATACGCCTTGTAGGCCTGCGCGGGCGTGACAAGCAGCGTAGAGAAAATGAAGGCGGATATCGTCATGATCATCGCGCTACGCACGTCATGCCCGCGCTTGTCGCGGGCATCCGCGCCGCGGAGATTCCCACATGGATGGCCGGGACAAGCCCGGCCATGACGACCGAAATGGGAGCGCACCGGTAGAGCCTTCTTCACTTCAATTTGCATTTCGTCTCCGGCTGATCGGCTCCGAGCGTGTCGAGTTCGCTCGTTTGATGGAGGAAGCCTTCCTGCGGCGAAACGGAGACGATCATCCGTCCGTCCGAAAGCAGTATCGGCTGGCGCAACTGCTGATTCCATGGCCGCAGGGTGAGTCGCACGCCCTTGAACGCGGCGATGGAGAAGTCCTTGCCGAGCATATATTGGCGAAGCGTTTCGGGCTCATTCGATTGCGTGCGGGTCGCGGCTTCGCCGACCATGCGCATGGCGACCCACGCCGCATTGTCGCGCGCGTTCATCAGCCGTCTGAAGGTCTGAATGAAGCGGTTCTGCAACTGGCGCGCGCCCCATTGCTCATGTGAGGCGTCCCAGCTCGTCGGCGTAAGGCCGCCGGCGCCCGCGACCGGACGCGGGTCCCAGGTGCGGTAAGGAAGATAGCCGCCGAAGACCTCGCTCTCATCGGCTGCGACCAGAACATCATAGGCGGGCGCGTTCTGCGTCAGGACTGGGATCTGCCGCTGCGTCTGCACCGAGCCGGAGTCGCTGCGTCGGCCGCCGCCGGTGTCTTCATAGACGCGCTCCTCGACGATCTTGGCGCCGAATTTTTTGGCGCTGTTTCGCAGCGCCTGCGCGAGGAGTTCATCGTTCGGATGGGACCCTTTGATCAGCAGCCATCGGCGCCATTGCTTCCAAACGAGATATTGCGCCAGACCGTCCGCGAGCATCGAGCGCGTCGGCGCGACATGCATGATATTGGCGCGGCAATCTTCCTCGCGCAGGCGTTCGTCAGGCGCCGAAATATTGAAAAGAAGCGCGCCACGTTGTTTGGCGCGGTCACTCGCCGCAAGCAATCGGTCCGGCGGCAGGTCGGCGATGATGAGGAGGGCGCCCTTGTCAGCGAGCGCGTCGACGGCGGCGCCGACGTCCGCGCTATCGTCGAGACTCTCGTCGACGGTTTCGAACTGCTGGTTGGTGAATTTTCCCGTTGTATTGTTGTCGGCGGCGCCGAGCAGCGCGCCGGCGAGCGCGTCGTCGGAGGCGGGAATATCGAGGATGGAGAGAGTCTCCTGGGAATGTTGCTCGCGCAACACGCCGACTTTCGTCGTCAGCGGATCGCCCGCCGCGGGAAGCGCGGCGAGCAGCCAGAAAGCGGCGACCAGACGTTTCATACGCCTTAGATGACCGCTTAGCGCAAGCGGATCAAGTCTGTTCCACGCTCGGCCTAGCCGATGATCCGGAGCAGGGCGCGACCCCTGGGCGTATCCAGCTCGTCATGGTCGAGAACGCCATTGCCGTTGCGGTCAACCTCGTCGAACATCTCGTCGATCACCGAGAGAAACTCGCGCCGGGACAAATTCTCGTCGGCGGACTGCCCGATCGAGCGGAATCTTTCCCAAGTGGAGGAGGGCCCGAAATCACGCAGGCTGACGACCCCGTTTTCCTTCTTGTCATCGAAGGCGTCGCGCGCCGACCGCCTGACGTCGCCGAGATCCAAGACACTGTCTCGTTCCGTGTCCCCGCGGCCGTATCCATAATAATCGTCGGCGCGCTGGCCCTGCCGCTCATATTGAGAGCTTTGCCGGTCGCTGGAGCTAGGCGAGCCCGCGTAGGCGCCGCCGACTGTAAGAGCGCCCGCAACGCCAAGCGCGACGCCGAAGATAAGCGATGTCTTCATTTCCGACCTCCATTCCTTCAGGATGGAGGCCGGTGAGTTAGCGCGCGCCTTCGGAGCTGAAAGCGCCGCCGATACAAAAAACAACCGCATGCAGGGGCTTCGCAGCGCTCGAGCGCCTGCGGTCAAGTCGCTTACCGGGTCACGCGCAGCAGAGCCTTGCCCTTCTTGGACGCGAACTCCTTGGCGTCCAGCGTGCCATCGTTGTCCGGATCCGCCTCCTTGAACATGGCGGAGACCATGGCGAGAAACTCATCCTTGGACAAGGTGCCGTCATTGTCAGGATCGGCCGTCTTGAAATCCTTCTTGGAGACGCGGCCCTTCATCTCTTTGAAGTCGACGGTCCCGTCTGCGTCCTTCTCGAGACGACCGAAGAGATCCTGCGCCGACTTATTGATCTCGTTGAGATCCACTGTGCCGTCGTTGTCAGTGTCGAGCGCGGCGACGGCTCCCGTTTCCTTCTTCGCGAGCGCGGCCGTCGTGGGGAGCGCGATAACGCCGGCGAGCGCCAGGGCGCCGAGCAGCAATGCTTTGTTCATTTGCGACTCCTTTGGGTAAGGTCATCGCATGCAATATAGCGCGCGCGCCGCCAAGCCGGCTAGCGGCAAGCGAAGACCGGCCGTGCCCCGCGCCCGCGCCTTTTTGGCGTTAGTAGGTGATCTTCACGCCTCCATAGACGCCGAGCGGCGGCCCCAGCGAGACCATGCGCGGATTGTTGAAAGCGAGGAAGGCGATGTCGTTCGTGTCGAAGAAGGTTCCGAAGGTGCGCGAGCGCGTGTTGGTGACATTCTCGAGCAGACCATAGAACTGAACGTTCGGGCCAAGTTGATACGAGGTGCGAAGATTGAGAATGCCATAGGGCGGCAGCCGTCCGGCGAGGTTGATTTCGTCGCCGCGAATCCACGGACCCGAGGAATAGTGGAAATCCGCGCCCACCTTCCACAGCGGCGTCACCGCGAAATCAATGCCGGCTTTGAACCGGTGGCGCGGCACCGAGGTGAGATTGGCGCCGGGCGTCACCAGGATCGAGCCGCCGGTGCCGAAGATTCCCGTCAGCGGATTGTCGGGCGCGCCGAGCACGATGGTCGAGCGGAACGTCGCGTCGGTCAGCGTGTAATTGAGATAGGCGTTCACCCTTTCGGTTGTATAGCGAAATGACGACTCGAAGCCCTGGCGCAGCGTGGTGCCGGCGTTGGTGAAATAGCCGCGGCCGTTGATCGCGCTTGGCACGCTCAGAATGTCGTTGAAGCTGTAGGTCCGGAAGAAGCCAAGGCTCCAGTTGACGTTGCCCGGAAGCGCGTCCGCATAGGCCGGCAGCACGGCTGGAGCGGCAAAGTCGCCGCGCAGGCCCGTTTCGATTGTCTGCGACTCGACCTGCTTCAACGGCGGGTCGGCGACGAGGAAGTTGTCGATCAGACAGGGCCGGTTGGGATCGGCGCAGCCGAGCTCCAGCGGCGTCGGCGCGCGGTTTCCTTCGGAGTAGCTGGCGTAGGCGGAGACGCCTGGGAGAAGCCTATAGGTCAGGCCCGCCACGGGATTGATGCGGTTGAAGACGCCGTTGCCGTTGAGCGTCGTTCCTCTCATGTCGTAGAGCGCGATGCCGGCGCGGTTGAAGCGGGCGCCCGCTGTGACCTTCAGATCGTCGGTCAGATCGAGCGAGTCGAGCGCATAGACGCCGAGATAATCGTTCGCCGCGCGCACGGATACGGTGGAGATGCCAGTCGCCTGCTCCTCGACAATGTAGCCGAAGCCGCCGACGACGAGATTGGGCTGAATGATGCCCAGCTCTTCATTGGCGGAAAAGGCCGTCCAGCCGTGATCGTAGCTGACGCCGAAGGTGATCTTGTTGTGAAAGCCGTAATAGATATCTTCGTTCGTGACCTGCACCGTGCCGCCGACGGTGCGCGAACGCGTCCAGGTCCGATCGATCGCGCCTAGCGCGACCTGTCCGTTGAAGAAATTGGGGATGTTCGTGTCGCCGACGTCGGTTTCGCAGAATTCCTCGCCCTCTTCGCATTCGAATTCGGTCGTGTTGCCGTCGACCCTCGCCTGATCGAAGGCGCGGTAATGGATGTCGCCGAAGAGCTTCCAGGTCGGCGTCGCCTGAAACACGCCATTGATGTCGAACATCGAGAGCGTGTTTTTGATGGTCTGGGGCGTGGTGAACACCGCGCTTTCGTCGATATTGGTCAGATCGACCGGCGCAGGCCCCGAAACGCCGAATTTGTTGTTGGCGAGCGTCACATTGGCGTGGATCTCGCCGCTGTCGCCGCGATAGCCGACGTCGCCGTAGTAGCGCTTGATGTGCGCGCCGGAAAACTGCCGATAGCCGTCGTCGCCCAGCGCCTCCAGCGCCTGATAGGTGGCGAATGGCCCCGAGATCATGCCGTGTTGCAGGGAAGCCTGGCGGCGGCCGCGGCTGCCGAAACGCCCGTCGAGTTCGAATCCCTGCCAGGTGAAGCCGTTTTTCATGTCGAGCGTGACGGCGCCGCCGATGGCGTTGAGGCCGAACAGCGGGTTGCCGGTGACAAGCGTGAAGCGGTCGATCGCGACGCTCGGGATCATGTCCCAGAAGACGTTGTCGCCCCAGGCTTCGTTGATGCGGATGCCGTTCTGATAGACGGCGAGGCCTTGCGGCGTGCCGGCGATGGGAGAGGCGACGAAGCCGCGGAAATCGATTTCCGGCAGGAACGGGCCGCCCGCGACGTCATTGACGGTGACGCCGGGCGCCTGACGAACAAGATTCTCCGGAAGATTGAAAGCGCGTGTGTTCTGCAGCTCATTGCCGGTGATCGTGTAGGTCGCCGCTGGAACGGCGTAACGCACGATGGGAGACGCCGGCGGCGCAGGCGTCGCCGGCGCCGACGTCACCGCGGCGCGCCCCGGGCGCTGGGTCGAAGGCGTCGCCGGAGCAGGTGGGCGCGACGTCGAACGCAGCGGCGCGCCGCCCACTTCAATCGTCGGCAAGGCCTGTTGCGCGTGGGCTGTAGTGGCGAGTGAGGCGCAAAGCGCGATGAGCGAGACCTGTTTGGCGTAGCGCATGAGAAACCTGGAACATTTGGAACCTGATTGAATGACTTATATCTATGCAGTTCTCGTCTGGTAGGGGACGAAGGCGAAAGACCGGCAATATTTCCGTCCTGTTGCGCGATAGCTACACTTCTGAAAAATAACGGAATTCTGCGGTCGTCTTCCCGCGTTTCTCGGGAATATTTCCCGACTTGAGTAATCCCGCTGTAGGCGCCGCGCTTCCGAGAGAGATTCGGGTGCGTCTCGCCACGCGCGGCCGAAGCGTCCTCAAGCATCAGACGATTGCCGCGCCCTGTCGTCGCGGCGCGCCTGTCCCTAGGGCGTCGCCGAAACGCCCGTCGTTTTCCGGCGCAAGGGGATGCTGGCGATCAGCACCGCAAGAATGCCGGTGACGAAAATGCCGTCGAAGGTTCCTGCGCCGCCGAACGATACGATTGGCGTTCCGATTCCTTCTATCCTGTGGAGATTGAGTAGGTCGGCGCCGATGAGCGTGCCGAGGCTGCCGCTGACATAGGCGACCGGAGCGGCGAAATCGCGGGACAACAGGATCGCGAGAGCCGCCGACAACAGCGGCGGCGCCAAAATGGGCACGCTAATGCCGGCGCCGGGCACGATCCGCGCCAGCATATGGACGACAATGGCGACGATCGCCGTCGCAATCGCGCTGACGAGCCAGATGCGATTGCGAGCGAGCAAATAGATCGAAAGCAAGAGTGGAATAACGGCGCCGCCGACATTGACCGCCAGGATCATTCCGGGCCAATCGACGACCTCTGGAACGACATAACGCTGACCAAAATAGTCGACCATCTCTTGGGGGACGACGCGTTCTTGCGTGAAGTGCGCAACTGGAATGTTGATGTAGCTTCCCAGGAGCGAAGCGAGCAGCAGGAGCGTTGCAGATTTCGAGCTCAGGCCGATGCGGCCGTAGGCATAATGGAGAACGCCAATCTGAATCAGCAGGAAAAGCGCGAAAAGCACGCCCAGGAAGACCGCATAGGCGATGGGTGGCAGAGGCAGATAATCGACATTCTGTGTATACACGCGCCGCCTCCCGTCCGATGAGTCGACCTTTGAAAGCCGCATATAGAGGAGCCGCCAGACAGGTCGAGTTAAGGAAAATGGAGGGCGTCAGCTTGAGCCTTAAATTGTGCCGAGCAGCGCAAAGCCGCCTGCAGCGGACGCTCCTCAGACATAATTTTCGCCACGTCTTCAAATTCCTCGCGGCAAGCACAATTACGCTATGTCCGAATTCCCCTCGCGGCCGTTCAGAGCGAGTCTGCGGGGGGCTTTGCGCGCGAGCGGCTCATATTTCAGGAGGACGCTGGTGATCGAGCAACTTTCGAATTTTCCTGACAATGTGGTCGCCATCGTCTGCCGGGAGCGTGTCACGAAAGCTGATTACGACTCAGTTCTCGTGCCCGCGGTCGAGGACGCGTTCAAGAGACACGACAAGGTCAGGATCTATTACGAAATTGCGCCCGACTTTTCAGGGTTCGAGCCGGGCGCGATGTGGGAGGACTTCAAGGTCGGCATGGAGCATCTCACGCGCTGGGAGCGGATTGCGCTCGTCACCGACGTCGAGTGGATCAAGCACACGATGCAATTTCTCAGCTTTCTCACGCCCGGCGATCTGAGATCGTTTCCGACCGCGCAAGCCGCTCAGGCGCGCGAGTGGATCGTCGCTTAGCAACGCTTCAGTCCGGGATTGCGCATCGGGAGCGACGCGGCGAGGCGGGCGCCGCCCGTTGCGTCGTTCCCGAGCGTGAGCGCGCCGCCGAGCGCGCCCACGCGTTCGCTCATGCCCCGCAAGCCTAGGCCGCCGCCCGACGATGGCGCGCGCGTCGCGTCGAGACCGGCGCCGTTGTCCCGCACGACGACATGCAGCGCGCCTCGGACGCGGCTGACGCTGACATCGACCCGATCTGCGCCCGAATGCCTGAGCGCGTTGGCGAGGCCTTCCTGCACGATGCGATAGGCGGTGAGCGCCGTCGTTTCTTCGATGTCCCCCGAGGCGCCCTCCAAGGAAAGCGTGATGGCGACCCTCGGGTTGGCTTCGCGCCAGCCTTGCGCCAGCGCCTCCAGGGCGTCTGCGAGCCCCATCTCCTCGAGCGCTGCGGGGCGGAGCCGGCCGAGAATGCGCCTGTTGACCTGCTGCAGCGCCGCGATCTGCGCGTCGATCCGCGCGCAATCTTCTGTGAGACGCGCAGGATCGGCGCCCGGCGCGGCCGCCCTGCGCGCCAATGCGCCGACCCCGGCGCGCACGGTGAACAGGAAGGGACCGATCTCGTCATGCAGATCGCGCGCGATGTCTTTGCGCTCTTCATCCTGCACATGGATCATGCGCCGCACGAGCCGGTGATTTTCTTCGTCAAGCCGCTGCAGCGTCGCCGCCAAGGCGTTGATCCGTTCGGCGATGACGACGAACTCCGGAGAGCCGTCGGCGGGCACGCGCATCGAATGTTCGCCGCGTTCCAGTCGGTCCAGCCCATCGGCGAGGGTAGCGACCGGATGCAACGTCCTCGACATGGCGAGCGAAACGAGGGCAAAGGCCGCCATCGCAATTCCCCCGCCGCCGATCGCCAGCCAGACGATCTCCTGCCAGATCTCGGCGATCTCGTCGGCGGGATTGGCGGCGATCACGATGGCGTCGCCGCGTCCCGTCTCGATTTGCGTTACGGCCGAGTTCGGCAACACGAGCCGGGTGAACCATTGCGGCGCGCGGTCGTCGTTTTCCGCAGCGGGCGGCTTTTCTCCAGCGAGCGTGACGCGAACATGGCGCAGCCGCCGCGCATCGGCGAGAAGTCGCCCGACCTCCGCCTGCGGATCCGACGCCGTCTCGAGGCGCGGCAGCGTCGCTTCGACGAGATCGCGCGCAAGGCGCGTCGCGGCGTCGGCCTCGGCGCGAACGCGGGCGCCCGCATGTAAGACGAGCAGGCCGACGCCGAGCGCCAATCCCAGCGCAAGCACGGCACCGAGCAGCAGCGACAGGCGAAGGCGCAGGGAGAGCCTTCGAAGCATTGGAAATTCTCTAGAGAAGGCGGCGGCTTTACGAAAGGCCGCAATGCCGGCAATGTCTGGCTTGCCGCCGAAACAGGCCAGTTCGTGGAGCCATCTCGAATATGCGCGTTCTCATCGTTGACGACCATCCGATCATTGTTTCCGGCTGCGCGGCGATGCTCGCCGGCGAGGGAGACATCGATGTCGTCGATGCGCGCGACGCGGAGACGGGGCTCGCCGCTTTCGTGACGCAGAAGCCCGACGTGACGGTCGTCGACATAGGTCTGCCGGGCGTTTCGGGATTCGAACTGACGCGCCGGATTCTCGAGGCTGATCCGCAGGCCCGCATCGTCGTCTTCAGCATGAACGACGACCCGATTTTCGCCGCGCGCGCGATTCAGATGGGCGCCAAGGGTTATGTGACCAAGAACGACGATCCCTATCTGTTGCTCACCGCCGTGCGCGAGGTCGCTTCGGGGGGCGTTTTTCTGATGCCCAAGATCGCCAATCAGCTCGCCTTCGAAAAGAGCGGCGCCGCGGCCAGTCCGCTTGCGGCGCTAACCGCGCGGGAATTAGAGATCCTGCGAATGCTTGGACGGGGTCTCGGCATGGCGGAGATCGCCGACGCGACCCAGGTCTCCTACAAGACGATCGCGAACAGCTGTTCGATCATGAAACGCAAGCTCGGCGCGCGCACGCCGATGGAGCTGATGCGCATCGCGCTCGAACACAAGCTGACGTGAAGCGCGCATTCATCCTCCCTATGCGAGAGGGAGTGCGCCCCTACTTTCCACCAGCATCCGGATAGGGCTCCGGCGGCGAATAATCCGCAGGAACCGGACCCGTCAGCGCGCCGAGAAAGGCGACGATGTCGGCGACGTCCTTGTCCGACAGGTCCTGTCCGAGCTGCGTCTTGCCCATGATCCTTACGGCTTTGGCGAGATCGGCGACCGAACCGTCGTGGAAATAGGGCGCCGTCCGCGCGACGTTGCGCAGACTCGCGACCTTGAAGACATAGAGGTCGGCGTCATTCTTGGTGACGTCGGCGCGGCCCTTGTCGGGCGTCGCGACGCCGGTTTCCTTCCAATAGTCGGTTGCGACTCCAAATTTCTGGAAGGAATTGCCGCCGACGCCCGCGCCATTGTGGCAAGAGGCGCAGCCGAGATCGATGAATTTGCGCAGCCCTGCCTGTTCCTGCGTCGACAACGCCGAGGCGTCTCCCGCGAGAAAGGCGTCGAATTTCGACGGCGTGAACAATGTGCGCTCGAAGGCGCCGATCGCGGCGCCCCAGTTTTTTGAATTGATCGGGTCCTTTTCGCCAGGAAACGCCTTGGCGAAGGCGCCCGCGTAGGCCGGAATGGCCTTCAGCTTGCTCATCGCCGTCGCCTGATCGGGATTGCCAAAGCTCGCGGGGCCGAGCAGCGATTTCTCCGCCTGGTCCTCGAGCGACTCGCGCTCGCCGCGCCAGTGTTGCTTGATGTTCAGCGCGGCGTTGAAGATCGACGGCGCGTTGCGCGGATTTTCCTTGCCGAAGACGCCGATCGCCTTCGGCAGACCGTCGCTCGCCTGCTTGTCCGGCAGATGGCAGTGGGCGCAATTGACGTTGCCGTCCATCGATACGCGATTTTCGAAAAACAGCCGCCGACCAAGCTCGATTCGCGCTGCCGCGACGGGATCGCTGACGGGGGAGGGAACGGCGATCGGCTGAAAATTCTTTTTCGCGTCCTCAAGCAGCGTTTTCGCGTTCGCACCCTCCGCTCGTGCAGTCGCCGCGGCGAACATGAGGGAGACGAGGACGACGAAAAAGGACGATGAGCGCAAAACGGACGCTCCTGCTTGCAGCACCTCGCCGCTGATGGCGGCTAAAATGATTCGAGCCGGCGTCGCGAAAAGCGACCGCATTGTGCAGCGCTCTTCATGCCGGCTCGATTCGGGAATTCTTTGTCGCCCTCGCTAGAGCGAAGGCAGCGCCGAAATTAGATCTCGGCGGATTCGTAGCTGGTGATTTCCATGCCGACGCAGACTTCGACAATCACGGGAGTCGTCCAGGCCATTTTTTCCTCCGTTCGGGACTCTCTACGGCTCTGCCCGCTTATATGGCGTGTCGCGCCCGCAGGTTTAAGCTCGGCGCAGCATTTAACATGATCGCCGGAGCTTCGCAAATGGGATGCGGCGGACAACGCATCCGGCTGTATAAGCACGCCGAAATCGGCGTCGTCGGCTCCAACGCAAATGACGCAGCGGAACGTCTCGACAGGCGACTTGACGGCTGCTAGGCATAGCGAAACATGGGAGGAGCCGCCCGGCTCGGCGAGTAGGCGCTAAAAAACAAATGGATAGCGCTCATTTCGCCGGTTCGCTTCTGAGCTTGGCCGGGGCAGGTCGCAAATCGGGGTAGGGATGGGGACAGCGACGCTCGACGGCAAGGCGATTGCGCTTGACGACGCCTATCGGCATGCCGCCAAAATTCTCAGTGGAGCGGCGTTTCCGCTGGTTGCCGGACTTGGCGCCGACATCGCCGGCGCCCGCGCAGCGATTCTCCTGGCCGAAAGCCTCAGGGGCGCTTTCGATCATCTGGCGTCGCGCGAAACGCTCGCCGATATCGACGTCAAGCGCTCCTTCGGTATGTTCACGACGACCGCGAACGAAGCGCGCATTCGAAGCGACTGCGTCGTGCTCGTCGGTCCCCGGCTGACGCAGGCGTGGCCCGGAATGCTGGAGCGGCTCGCGCTTACTCAGCCGCCGCGCCGCGGCGCGCAGGCGGAGCAGCCGCGCAAGGTGATCTGGGTTGGCCCGGCCGGCGACGAAGCCAGCGCCGTGCCTGGCGCCAAAGTGATTCCCGCCTCAGCGCAGGAGCTCTCCGGCGTTTTGGCCGCATGGCGCGCGCGCTATGGCGGACGGCCTGTCGCGCTCGACGCCGAGAAGGTCGGCCTCATCGACGGGCTGGTGGAAACCTTGCGCAACGCGCGCTTCGGCGCTTTCGTTTGGTCGGCGTCGACGCTCGATCCTCTCGCCATCGAGATGATGCAGGGCCTCGTGATCGATCTCAACGTGACGACGCGCTTCACGGGCGTTCATATCGGCGGCCGCGCCGGCGCTTCGGGCGTCACCCAGACGGCCGGCTGGATGACGGGCTTCCCGCCGCGCACCGGCTTTGGCCGCGGCTATCCGGAGCACGATCCGTGGCGATTCGAGGCCGCGCGGCTCGTCGACAGCGGCGAGGCCGATGCGGCGCTGTGGATTTCCGCCTTCGACGGCGAGAAGCCCGCCTGGTCCCGCGGCGACATTCCGCTCGTCACGCTCGCGCCGGCGCATGCCGCGCCGTCGCGGGGACTCTTTATCGAGGTGGGACAGCCCGGCGTCACACATGACGCGGTGGTGATGACTCAGGAAACCGGCGGCATGACGCTGCGCAAGGCCAGCGCGCCCACCGACGCTCCGAGCGTCGCGCAGGCGATCGGCGCCATCATGGCGGAAGTTTCGGAGGGCGCATGGCGCTGACAGTTCTACGCGGCGGCCATGTCGTCGATCCGGCCACCGGCCAGGACGCGATCGGCGACGTCTGGTTCGAGAACGGCCGCATCGTCGAACGGCCGGAGGGCCGCAGCGCCGATGAGGAGATCGACGTCTCCGGCCATATCGTCATGGCTGGCGCGATCGACATTCATTCGCACATCGCCGGCGGCAATGTGAACACGGCGCGACTGTTGCTGCCGGAGCTGCACCGCGCAATTCGCGCCCGGCTTGCCGGCACGCCGCTGTCGACCGCCAAATGGTCGAGCTACGAGACCGGACGTCTCTACGCGCAGATGGGCTTCACCACCGTCGTCGAACCGGCGATGGCGCCGCATCACGCGCTGCAGACCCATCTCGAATTCAACGACGTGCCGATCATCGACAAGGGCGCGCTCACCGTGCTCGGCAACGATGACTTCCTGCTCGGCATGTTGCGCGACGGCGAGAAGGATGGCGCGATCAATGATTATGTCGCGCAGATCGTCGAGAACACCCGCTCGCTTGGCCTAAAGTGCATCAATCCCGGCGGCGTCGACGCCTTCAAGGAGAACATGCGCGCCTTCGGCCTCGACGACGTGGTGCCTTTTTACGGTCTAACGTCGCGGCAGATTTTCCAGGCGCTGCAGAAGTCGACGCAGGCGGTGGGCATCGCGCATCCGCTGCATCTGCACATGAACAATCTCGGCCTCGCCGGCAACATCGATACGGCGCTCGCGACGATCGATGCGGCGCAGGGATTGCCGCTTCATCTCGCCCACGTGCAGTTCTACGCCTATGGCAAGGAGGGCAAGAACGGCTTCTCGTCGGCCGGCGCGCTCTTCGCCGAGAAGGTCAACGCCAATCCGAATGTTTCGGTTGACGTCGGCCAGGTGATGTTCTCGGACACGGTGACGATTTCGTCCGACGTTCTGAAGCAGTTCAACAGCCTGCCCGGCGCGATCCCAAAGAAGGGCGCGATCTTCGACGGCGACGCCAATGGCGGCGGCATCGTTCCTTACGCCTATAAGATCTCCAACTATTACAACGCCATCCAATGGGCGGCGGGGCTGGAGCTCTTCCTGCTGATCAACAATCCCGAGCAGGTGTTCTTCACCACCGACCATCCGAACGGCGGTCCGTTCACGACCTATCCGGAACTCTTCGCGCTGCTGATGAGCGCCGACCTTCGCGCGCAGCATCTCGCGCGTCTGCCGGCGGACGTCTTAGAGCACACGACGCTGCCCTCGATCTCGCGCGAATATACGCTCTACGAAATCGCGCAGATGAGCCGCTCGGGCGCGGCGAAGCTCTTTGGCTTTGAAGACCGCGGCCGGCTCAGCGCGGGCGCCGTGGCCGACATCGCCGTTTACAAGCCGGGACGCGACGTCGCCGGCATGTTCCGCCGCGCGGCCTATGTGTATAAGGACGGCCATCTCGTCGTGCGCGATGGCGAGGTCTCGCATTACACGCGCGGCAAGACGCTGCACATTAAACCGCGCTACGATCAGCAGATCACCAAACGCCTCGATTCCTATTACGACGATCTTTACGGCCTGCCGCGCAGCATTTTCGACGTGCCTGACGCCGCGCTGCCGCACAAGGACGCCTTTGCGGAGGTTCCATGCCGGATATAATTCGCAACGGCGTGAGGATCGACGACAATTTCGCCGAAGCCTTTCCGATGAGCGGGACGGGCATTCTCATCACAGCGCCGAACGCCAAATGGGCGCGTCAGGCCGCGCTGACGATGACCGGCTTCGCGACCTCGGTCATCGGCTGCGGTTGCGAGGCGGGGATCGATCGCGAAGTGCCGCCGGAGGAAACGCCGGACGGACGTCCGGGCGTGCGCGCGCTGCTTTTCGCCATGTCTTCGAAGGATGCGGAGAAGCAGCTCGTCAACCGGCTCGGGCAATGCGTGCTGACCTGTCCGGGCTCGGCGGTCTATTCGACGGTCGCCGGCGAATTCGAGATCAAGGTCGGCGACGCGGTGCGCCAGTTCGGCGACAAATGGCAGATGTCGAAGGTCGTCGACGGGCGTCGCTACTGGCGCGTGCCGGTGATGGACGGCGAGTTCTTCTGCGAGGGCAAGGTCGGCCTGACGAAGAAGTCAGTCGGCGGCGGCAATCTTCTGATCATGGGCGCGGATTGGGACAAGACCATGCGCGCGACGGAAGCCGCCGTATCGGCGATCGACGGCGTCGCCGACGCTATTGCGCCATTCCCCGGCGGCATCGTGCGCTCGGGCTCCAAGGTCGGTTCGCAATACAAGGGCATGAGCGCGTCGACCAATGACGCTTACTGTCCGACGCTGCGCGGCGTCACGAAAAGCGAGCTCGGCGAAGATATCGGCTGCGTGCTCGAAATCGTCATCGACGGGCTTACCGACAACGCCGTGCGCGAGGCGATGCGCGCCGGGCTTCACGCCATCATCGAGATGGGGCCGGAGCAGGGCGCGAGGCGCGTCGGCGCCGGCAATTACGGCGGGAAGCTCGGCCCGTTCCATTACCATTTGAAGGATTTGCTGCCGTGAAGCCTTTCACCTTCACGCTTCGCCAGGAGCCGTCGCAACGCGTCGACCTTTCCGCGCTGACGCCCGATCGCCTCGCGGGGAAGTCCGTCGCGGAAATCGAAGAGATCGAAATCGGCGTCACGCGCGTGTCGACGAAGGTCGGCGACGTGTTCAAGATTTCGGCAGGCGATCTGAAGAACCTTCGCTATGAGGGCGGCTCGTCGCGCTTCGATCTTCTCGGCGCGAAACTTTTGCCCGGCTTCGAAATCCATGTCGAAGGCGACGTCGGCGCGCAGTGCGGCCGTCTCGCCAAGGGCGGGAAGATCACAGTCGGCGGGAGTGCGGGCCCGCATGCGGCTTCGGGCAATCTCGGCGCCGACATTGAGATCAAGGGCGACGCCGGCGATTTTCTCGCCGGACCGCTCGCGGGCGAACTCGCCGGCATGGCCGGCGGGCGCCTGATCGTGCGCGGCAAGGCTGGCGCGCGCGCCGGCGACCGCCTGCGCCGGGGGATTGTCGTCATCGAAGGAGACGCTGGCGAAGATCTCGGGGCGCGCGTCATCGCCGGCACGATCTTCTGCTTGGGCGAGGCCAGGGGCCGGATCGGCTACCTCAACAAGCGCGGCTCTATCGTCCTCGCTCGCGGCGGCTGCTTCGGTTCGACCTATGTCGACTGCGGCGCGCATGAACTGACTTTCGCGCGGCTTTTCGCCCGCAGCCTCCGGGATCACAGCGCCTCCGCCGCCGATCTCCTGTCCCGCAAGCTCCGTCGTTATGGCGGAGATACGGCGGTCTATGGCAAAGGCGAGATATTGACCGCCGAGTGACGGGCATTACCCTTGCTAGATGCAAACGCCCGCCGAGCGGGCGCTTAGCAAGGAGATTGCGATGAATTTCGTCGAACTCATCCTTACTGTATGCACGCTGGCGCAGCCCGCCGCCTGCGACGAACGCAAACTCGTCCTCGAATCCGCCACCGGCTCGACCAGCAATTGCATGATGCAGGCGATGCCTTATATCGCTCAGTGGTGCGGCGAACATCCGCAGCTGACTGTCACCAAATGGCGCTGCGCCCGGCCGGGATCGGAAGGCGACAAGATCTGATCGAGGCTTAACTGGCGCGGTCGATCTATGACGAATGAATCGGACAGACGATCCGCCAGCGCCCTTCGCGGCGCCTTATGCGCCGCCCGACGAGAGCTTCGCTGAAGCGTTTCTCAGGTCGCGGCCGGAGTCCGCCGCTCGACTGGCTATAGAAGACAACGCGCTGACGCTCGTCCGCGGCATTCGCGAACGGCGTGACCCGCTGGGGGGCGTCGAAGACTTCCTGCACGAATTTTCCCTCTCGTCGCGCGAGGGGCTGGCGGTCATGGCGCTCGCCGAGGCTTTGCTGCGAGTCCCTGACGACGCCACGGCCGATCAACTTCTCGCGGATAAGCTCGCGGAGGGCGATTTTTCGCGTCACGAGTCGTCGAGCGACGCGCTGCTGGTCCAGGCCTGCGCCTTCGCGCTGGGACTTTCCGCCCGCATCGTCGACGTGCCCGAGCCCCGCGGGCTCGTCGCCGACCTCGCGCGGCGTCTCGGCCTGCCAGCGCTGCGGACCGCCGCTCGCCAGGCGATGCGGCTGATGGGCGCTCATTTCGTTTTCGGCGAAACGATCGAAGCGGCGATCGGCCGGGCGCAGGGGCGACGTGCGCGTTTCTCTTATGACATGCTCGGCGAAGGCGCCCGGACGGCGGAAGACGCCGAGCGCTATTTCGAGGCCTATGCCCACGCCATTCGCGCCATCGGCGACTCGGCGGGAACGTCGTCGCTTCCGGCGCGCCCCGGAATTTCGATCAAACTTTCGGCGCTGCATCCGCGCTATGAGGCGATTTCGCGTGACCGCGTGTTGCGGGAATTGCCGCCGCGCGTGCTCGACCTCGCCCGCCTCGCCAAAGACCGCGATCTCGCCTTCACCATCGACGCGGAAGAGGCGGATCGTCTCGAACTTTCGCTGGACGTGATCGCGCGCGTCGTCGCAGACCCGTCTCTCTCCGGTTGGGATGGATTCGGCCTCGCCGTGCAGGCCTATCTGAAGCGCGCATCGGCCGTCATCGACTATGTCGCGTCGCTCGCGGACGCCTATGAGCGGCGCTTCATGGTTCGCCTCGTCAAGGGCGCCTATTGGGACAGCGAAATCAAGCGCGCGCAGGAGCGCGGCCTCTCCGACTATCCTGTGTTCACGCGCAAGGTAATGACGGATCTCAATTTCGACGCCTGCGCGGCGCAGCTCTTTGGCCAACCTCGGTTCTTTCCGCAATTCGCCACGCACAACGCCCGCAGCGTCGCCGCCGTTCTGACGATGGCCGGCGCGCGGCGCGACTTCGAGTTTCAACGTCTGCACGGCATGGGCGAACCGCTTTACGAGTCGCTTGCCGAGATCAGCGACGCCGTCGTCCGCGTCTATGCGCCGGTTGGTCCGCATCGCGATCTTCTCGCCTATCTCGTGCGGCGCCTGATCGAGAACGGCGCCAATTCCTCTTTCGTCGCGCGCGCCGCCGATCCCGACACGCCTGAGAGCGCGCTTGTCGCGGATCCTTACGAGACTGTCGGCGCTCCGGATCGCTCGCGCCATCCGCGGCTGCCGCTGCCCAGCGAAATCTATCTGCCGCTTCGCGCCAATTCGAAAGGCGTGGAGTTCGGCGATCGGACGGCCCTTGCGGCGCTGATCGAGGAAACGCGCAAGCCTTTTTCACCGCCAGTCGCGCGTCCGAGCGTCGCGACGCGCGCGGCGGCGCGCGCCCTCTCGTCGCCGATCGACGGCGCCGTCGTGGGCGAGGTCGTCGAGGCGGACGAAGCTGCAGCGCCCGCTGCGATGGCGGCCGCCGCACGCGCCTTTCCAGCGTGGGGCGTGACGCCATTCGAGGCACGAGCGAGAATGATCGAACGCGCCGCCGATCTCATCGAAGCCAGGCGCGGACCCCTGATCGCCCTGTTGCACAGCGAAGGCGGCAAGACTCTCGACGACGCGCTCGCCGAAGTGCGCGAGGCGGCCGATCTTTGCCGCTATTACGCCGCACAGGCGCGGATTTTCTGCGCCGAGGCGCCGCTGCCGGGGCCCACCGGCGAAACCAATGTTCTGCGTCGCCATGGACGCGGCGTCTTCGTCTGCATTTCGCCGTGGAATTTTCCGCTCGCGATCTTCATCGGCCAGGTAGCCGCGGCGCTCGTCGCTGGAAATTCCGTCGTCGCCAAGCCCGCCGAGCAGACGCCGCTGGTCGCCGCCATGGCGATCGCGCTCCTGCATGAAGCCGGCGTTCCGAGGGACGCGTTGCAATTCGCGCCTGGCGATGGCGCCATCGGCGCCGCGCTCGTCGCGGATCCGCTGACGGCCGGCGTCGTTTTCACCGGCTCGGTCGAGGTTGCCCATGGGATCAATCGCGCGCTCGCGGAGCGTGACGGTCCGATTGCGCCGCTCATCGCCGAGACGGGTGGGATCAATGCGATGATCGTCGACTCGACGGCGCTGATCGAACAGGTCGTCGACGACGTTCTGACCTCCGCATTCCGATCGGCCGGTCAACGCTGTTCAGCCTTGCGGCTGTTGTGTCTGCAAGAGGAGATCGCGCCCGCTTGTCTTGCGACGCTCATCGGCGCGGCGCGCGAGTTGCGCGTCGGCGATCCGCGTGAGATCGGGACGCATGTCGGTCCGGCGATCGACGCCGAGGCGAAGGAGAAGCTCGACGCCTATCTCGCACGTCAGCGCGAAGCGGGGCGGATTCTCTACGCCGGCGTTGCGCCGACGACAGGAACTTTTGTTGCGCCGCATATCGTCAGACTCGATCGCGTCGAGGATTTGCAGGAAGAGATCTTCGGACCCGTTTTGCATGTCGTCACCTGGCGGTCCGAAAGTCTGTCGCAACTGCTCGCCGACATTGAAGCCGGCGGATATGGCCTCACGCTCGGCATGCATACGCGCATCGAACAGCGCATTCGCGCGCTCTCGCGCGAAGCGCCGGCGGGCAACATTTACGTCAACCGCAACATGATCGGCGCCGTCGTCGGCAGTCAGCCGTTCGGCGGATTTGGCCTGAGCGGCACCGGCCCCAAGGCGGGGGGACCGGATTATCTCCTCCGCCTTCTTCATGAGACGACGCTGACGATCAACACCGCGTCGTCAGGCGGCGACGCCGGGTTATTGTCGCTGGGCGAATTCGACGAGCTTGATCGCGACAATTTGGCGCAAACGCGCGGCTTGAAGTGGCGCCTCTGACGCTCCACTTCACTAGCGTTTCCAGTTCGATCGCCAGCTCCATCGTTACTGAATATTGCGGTTGCTCGGCGATCGTCCGTTCACGAGGGAGATCACCATGGCCGAAGAAAGCAAGCTGCCAGCGTCAAGAGAGAGCACGCAGGCGCCCGGCATTTTCGACTGGCATCCGTTCGAGTCCTTCCGACGCCAGTTCGATCGTCTGTTCGACGAGTTTCCGTCGCGCCGTAGCCTTGCCGATTTCCAGCCGTTCGACCGCCTCATGTCGTCGGCCGCGCCGCCGGTCGATTTCGTCGAAAAGGACGGCGAATATGAAATCACCGCGGAACTGCCCGGGCTCGACGAAAAGAGCGTCGATGTGAAGCTTTCAAACGGCGTATTGTCGATCTCGGGAGAGAAGAAAGAAGAGAAGGAAGAAAAGCGGGAAGGCTACTATTGCTCTGAGCGTCGGTATGGCTCCTTCCGCCGCGCCTTTCGGGTTCCTGAAGGCGTGGACTCCGACAAGATCACCGCGGATTTCGAAAAGGGCGTGCTGAAAATCAAGCTGCCGAAGACGCCCGAATCCCTGAAGGAAGAAAAGAAGATCGAGATCGCGGCGAAGTAGCGCGGCGCTCAACCGTCGCCGCCCTAAGATCGCCAGCCGGCGCGTCGCTGGGAAGCGCCGGCGATTTCCTGTTTCTGCGCCGGCCGCCGCATCAGCCTCGGCAGCACGAGATGCGGCAGCACGCCCTCCCGAATGACCGCGCGCCGCAACGGCCCGAGCGCCGCCATGGCGATGAAGCTCGCGCCGCGCAGCAGATCCACCGGCAGATAGGGGATGATGAGCGATCGGTTGAGCAGGTCGACGCCATGCGTCCTGAAACCGATGTCGGCGCGCCGGTGACGGTCGTAGCGCGCAAGGGCGCGCGACAATTCGCGCGGGTTCTTGAGATCGACGCTCGCCAGACAATCCTCGAGATCGGCCACGTCGCGCAGACTGAGGTTCAGTCCCTGCGCGCCGATCGGCGGGAAGATGTGGCAGGTCTCGCCGACAAGCGCGAGGCGCCCCGTCGCGTGTTTCGACACCTGCATGCCGCCCATGCGGAACCGCCCGATGTCGCCTTCGATGCGCATCGCGCCGAGTTCGGACTTGGCGTAATCCTCTATCTCATATTCGAGCTCCTCGCGCGGCTTGGCGAGGCGCCGTCGCGCGTCGGCAACGCTCATCAGCCAGACAAGGCTTGACCTGTTCGGCGCTTCGTCGCGCGCAGGCAGCGGCACCAGCGTGAACGGGCCGGAGCGCGTGTGATATTCAGTCGAGATATTTTCGTGCGGAAACTCGTGGCGCAGAAGCATGGTGAGCGCCATCTGCGGATAGGTCCATTCCTTCAGGTCGATCCCGGCGACGGCGCGGGCGCGACTGTTGCGGCCGTCGGCGGCGACGATGAAATCCGCCTTTAGACGCCGCCCGTCGGCAAGTATGGCGACGGCCTCGTCGCTATTGAATTCGTAATCCGTAATGTCGGCGTCGACGACTTCGACGTCGGGGCAGGCGCGACAGAGGTCCAGCAGGATCGCCACCAGCTCGTCATTCGAGACATTGACGCCGAGCGCGGGCAGGCCGATCTCGCGGGCGCGCAGGCTGAGTTCCGGCACCGGCAGAAACTGATCGGTGTCGTCAATCATGCGGATCGCTTCCACGGCGCAGCCGCGCGCCCTGACGCGCTCCAGCGCGCCGAGCGCATCCAGAAACCTGACGGAGGATTCGAACAGCGCGACGGTGCGGCCGGGCAGCGGCGGCGGAATTCGGCCCGCGACCGTCGTCTTGAATCCGGCGCGCGCGAACGCCAGCGCCGCGGCGAGGCCGGTCGACCCGGCGCCGGCCACGAGAATGTCAGATCTGTTGTTTTCCTGCGCCGCTTCCATCTCAACCCATCTCCTTGGAGCGTTATAGCGGCAGAGTCGGCGGAGCGCGAGCGGGCCGCTTTTGCCCGGCGCGAGGGGCGGTGTAGTCTCAGGTCTCGCTTCTCCAGCTTGCGCGCCTCGTGACGTCGTCTCGCCTCATCGGCCTTTCTGTCCACCTCTTCACGGCGAGCGGCGCAGCGCTCGGCCTCATCGCGCTGTTCCTCGCGGCCGACGGCCGCTTCGCCGCGATGTTCGCCTGGCTCGGCGTGGCGCTCGTCATCGACGCCGTTGACGGCACGCTCGCGCGGCGGTTCAAAGTGACTGAAACGGCACCTTTCATCGACGGCGTCGCGCTCGATCTCGTCGTCGACTTTCTCAACTATGTCGTCACGCCGCTCGTGGCGCTGTGGCGCTCCGGCCTTATGGAGCCGGCGCTCGCCGGCGCGGTCTGCGCCCTCGTCTGCGCCTCATCGGCGCTCTATTTCGCGGATCGGCGGATGAAGACGCAGGACTACTGGTTCCGCGGATTCCCTGCGCTCTGGAACATCGTCGTTTTCTATCTTCTCGTGCTGCGGCCGCCAGCCGCCGTGAGCCTCGCGCTCGTCATCGCGGCGGCGACCTTGATGTTCGTTCCAGTCGTCTTCGTTCATCCGCTGCGCGTTCAGCGGCTGCGCGCCGCGACGATCGCCGTAACCTTCATCTGGGGCGCTGCGGCCATTCTCGCGGTCGCGCAGGACCTCGCGGCCGCCGCATTCGGCGTGAAGGCGGTTCTTGTCGCGACCGGGTGCTATTTTCTTGCTTTGCCGCTTTTTCGCGAGGGCGGCGCGATTGCGGAGGGAGAGGTCGATGGTTAAGGCGATTCGCGTGCATCAGCCCGGCGGGCCGGAAGCGCTCGTCATGGAGGACGTCGACCTGCCGGCGCCGACGGACGACGAAGTGCAGATTCGCCACGGCGCCATTGGCGTCAATTTCATCGACGTCTACCGCCGCACCGGCGCCTACCCGGCCGAATATCCCTTCATCCCCGGACATGAAGGCGCCGGCGAAGTGATCGCCGTCGGCGCGAATGTGAAAAACTTCAAGGTCGGCGATCGGGTCGCCTATGTCGGCGCGCTCGGCGGCTATTCGGAAGCGCGCAACATCGCCGCCGATTCGGTGGTTCATCTCCCCAAGGCCTTCTCCTACGAGCAGGGCGCGGTGGTGATGCTGAAAGGGCTGACTGCGCAATATCTGCTGCGGCGGACATACAAGGTGGAAAAAGGCGATCGCGTGCTCGTCCATGCCGGCGCCGGCGGCGTCGGGCAGATTCTCTGCCAATGGGCGAATGCGCTCGGCGCGAAGGTCATCGCCACGGTAGGCTCCCCCGAGAAAGCGAAAATCGCGGAAGAAGCCGGCGCCAGGCACACGATCCTCTACCGGGAGGAGAACTTCGTCGAGCGCGTGCGCGACTTCACGAAAGGCAAGCTGTGCGACGTGGTCTATGACGGCGTCGGACGCGCGACTTTTCCGGCTTCGCTCGATTGTTTGCGGCCGTTCGGGATGTTCGTCAGTTTCGGCTCGGCTTCAGGCCCGATCGCAGCGTTCGACATCGGACTGCTGGCGCTGAAGGGATCGCTCTATGCGACGCGACCGTCGCTCTTCACGCATATCGCGCGCCGTCGCGACTATGAGGAGATGATGGACGATCTCGTCCATGCGGCGAAGCGGGGCTTCGTGACGCTCGCCGAGCCGGCGCATTTTCCGCTCGCCGACGCCGCCAAGGTGCACGCCGCGCTCGAATCACGCGCGACCACTGGTTCGATGGTCCTAATTCCATGATTCCGCCACAATGCGACACGCGGAAGCAGGCGTTCAGGAACAAACTTGACTTGTGTTGCAATTTGAGCACTCGCCGGATGAGCCGCTCCCCAAGACGCTGTTAACTAAGCCGGATTCGCCTGCGCCAGGGCGCCTTTCCCAGGTCAATTCGGCGGCTTTTCCCCGCTTTTCCTGTCGCCGAAATGGGAGGGCGGCAAATTCAACCTGCGCTTTCGGCGCAAATCGATTATGCTGCGCATGTTCCGGCTTTGAGGTTCCTCCCGCCTCTCGATTAGCCCGAACCGCCTTCCAAAGCCCGGCGCTCGAGCCGGGTTTTTTTCTTGTCTTCGCTCTGCAACACCGCAGTTTCTATTGCAATTTTTCGGGAAGCGCCCCATCCTTGTGTGGCGGCCGGCTCTCTCGCGGGCTCCTGGGCCGCGAAGCATGAGGGTTGCAACGCTGTCGACAGGTGTTCATCCGGGGGCGGTTCCTGGTCCGCTCCGGCCGGAAATTGGCGCAAGAGCGCCGTTGGCCGGCTCAATCGTGCAAAAGGTTCTCGCCAGCCTGGACGAAACCAAGGCCGAGGACATCGTCTCCATCGATCTGCGCGGCAAGACCGCCCTCGCCGATGACATGATCATCGCGACCGGGCGCTCGACCGTGCATGTCGGCGCCATCGCCGACAAGGCGATCAAGGCGCTGAAGGCTGCGGGCGTCGTTGCGCCGCGCGTCGAGGGCCTCGCCCAGTGCGACTGGGTGCTGATCGACGCCGGCGACGTCATCGTCCACGTCTTCCGCCCCGAGGTCCGTCAGTTCTACAATCTCGAAAAGATGTGGGGCGGCGACCGTCCGGTGGAGATTCGCCTGGTCTGACGGGAGATGCGGGCGTTCCCCTGAGGGCGCCTGTTGATCTCTCGTCTCACTGGCGGCTGGATGAAACTCGGACTGATCTGCGTCGGCCGGCTCAAGGCCGGTCCGGAGCGAGAACTTTACGCGCGCTACGCCGAGCGCATCGGCGCGTTCCGGCGACTGGGGCTCGAGGGACTCGAGCTCAAGGAAATCGACGAGAGCAAGGCCGCGTCCGCCGCGGAGCGGTCGTCGCGCGAAGGCGCCGAACTGCTTGCGGCGCTCCCGGCCGAGACGCGTCTCGTGGCCTTCGACGAACGGGGCAGGGCGGCGACGAGCGCCGCTTTCGCCCAATTCATCGCCACTGAACGCGACAGGGGCTGCAAGGCGCTCTGGTACGTGATTGGCGGCTCCGAGGGTCTCGACGAGAGCGTGCGCGCGCGCGCGGCCGCCGTCTTCTCCTTCGGCGCGATGACGCTGCCGCATCAGTTGGCGCGCATCCTCGCGGCCGAACAGATCTACCGGGCGATGACGATTCTGTCGGGCCACCCCTATCACAGGGCCTGATTCATTGCGGTCCCCCGGACTCACGCAAATATCTCCCGTTCACCCATCCGCGCTTGCTTGTCTGATCCTCGACCTCGCACCAGCGTTCGCCGCGCGCATTCCTGCAGCCGAGATTCTTCACGACGGCGCCGCTCGCCAGATCGGCGACGCGCGTCGCAGCGTCCGAAGGCGATTCTCGCAGGCTGAGGCGTTCGCCGTCAGCGACGCCAGCGACCTTCCAATAGTCGGGTCCGCCAGTAAGTCCGTCCGCGTAGTCGGGTCCCTTGGCGTCGGTCGCGCTCTTCTCTCCCAAAGCGATGGCGAGCGTGTAGTTGGCGATGGTTCCGCGCCGCGCGGCGCTGCGCATCAGATAGACGCGCGCCGTATAGTCGCCGGCGATCGGCGCCGTTCCCGCGAAATCGGCCCCCGACACGGAGCCGATGAACATCGCCGCTTCGGCGCCCGGCGCGAGCACGTTGAAATAATTGCCGAGCCGGTTCGTCTTGAGGCTCAACCGCATCGATTCTCCCGCGCCGGCTGGAAAAACATAATCGACGTAGGCGTAGCCTTTGATGCGGCCTTTCATCGTCGCGCGGCCGTCGCTGAACGACACGCGCTCGACGCGCGCGAGATCCTTCGCGGCGACGAGAGCCGGCAGGTTCAGCAGAACGAAAGCGCAAATGACAAAGAAATATCGATTGAACATGAAGCCTTTTCCCACCGCGCCATGCCGGCGCCGGGCATACGCCGCCACCTGACCGGGTCGTGATCCGACGAGAATATTCCAGTCCGCGGCGGTGGGGATAGCGTTAGTGCATGGTTCGTCCGTGCGTCTCTTCGCCAAGCCCGGCCGCGCGCGCAGCTTCCTGAACCTTGTCGCCGGCCTTTTTGACTTTGTCGAAATCGCCGCGCAGCGCCTTGAGCGCATTGCGCTCCTGGCTGATTTCCTCCGCGGTTCGGAAACCTAGTCGGCGCAGGAGCGGCAGGGGCGGGCACCAGCCCTGCAGCGCATGCTGAAGCAGGAAGCCGCTCACCAGAACCGGCAGCCCCAGCCAGCGGCGGTCGGCGGTCAGGCCGAGCGCCAGCCCCACGAGCGCCACGGACGACGCGTTGGCTTCGAGCGCCCGTTCGATGTCCCACTCCCGATCAAGCTCCTCGAGACGTTCGTCGATCTTCTCCGGATGCTTGGCGTAGAGCGCCAGGCGCGCCTGCGTTTCCTTGCGGATGGCGCGGTTGATGTCCTCATCGGTGTTTTGCTGAACGCGGGCGACCGTGGACGGCATTGATCTACCTCCCGTTGTTGCTTTCCCAACCGCAAAGTCGGCCCGAAGTTCCTGACTCTCGGGCCGCGACCGGCGGGCCTTTACCCCCAACACGGCATGCGCTAAACCCCGGCGGTAACGAGCCCCGGCGTTACCGCGCGGGGCTTTTTCTGTTGGAGATCGAGATACGGCCATGGCGAATGTGGCGGTGGTCGGCGCCCAGTGGGGCGACGAAGGCAAGGGCAAAATCGTCGACTGGCTCTCGCTTGAGGCCGACGTCGTCGTGCGATTTCAGGGCGGCCATAACGCCGGGCATACGCTCGTCATCGATGGCGTGACCTACAAGCTCGCGCTGCTGCCGTCTGGCATCGTGCGGCCGGGCAAGCTTTCGGTCATCGGCAACGGCGTCGTCGTCGATCCGCATTTCCTCGTCGGCGAGATCGACCGGCTGCGCGAACAGGGCGTCGGCATTTCGCCGATGAATCTCAAGATCGCGGAAAACGCGCCGCTGATCCTTTCGTTGCATCGCGAACTCGACGCGCATCGTGAGGAGGCGGGCGGCGGCGCCAAGATCGGCACCACCAAGCGCGGCATCGGCCCCGCCTATGAGGACAAGGTCGGCCGCCGTTCGATCCGCCTCATGGATCTTGCCGAGCCCGACCGGCTCGACGACAAGATCGAACGCGTGCTCGCCCATCACAATCCGCTGCGGCGCGGCCTCGGCCTGCCCGAGGTTGATCCTGGCGCCTTGCGCGAGGAGCTGCTTTCCGTCGCGCCGCGCATCCTGCCGTTCATGGACGCGGTCTGGGAGCTGCTCGAAGACAACCGCCGCGCGGGCAGGCGCATCCTCTTCGAGGGCGCGCAGGGCGTGCTGCTCGACGTCGACCACGGCACCTATCCCTATGTGACGTCGTCCAACACCGTGGCGGCGTCCGCGGCGAGCGGGTCCGGCCTCGGGCCCGGCGCGATCGGCTATGTGCTCGGCATCGCCAAGGCCTATACGACGCGCGTTGGCGGCGGCCCGTTCCCGACCGAGCTCCATGACGAGATCGGCACATTGATCGGCGATCGCGGGCGCGAGTTCGGCACCAACACCGGCCGGCGGCGGCGCTGCGGCTGGTTCGACGCCGTGCTGACCCGTCAGGCGGTGAAGACGTCGGGGATCAACGGCGTCGCGCTGACCAAGCTCGACATTCTCGACGGTTTCGACGAGATCAAGATCTGTACGCACTACACGCTCGACGGAAGGCGCATCGAGCGTCTGCCCGCGTCGCAGGCGGCGCAGGCGCGCGTGCAGCCGGTCTATGAGAGCTTCCCTGGCTGGAAGGAATCGACGAGCGGCGCGCGCTCCTGGGCGCATCTGCCGGCGCAGGCGATCAAATATGTTCGCCGCGTCGAGGAGCTGATCGAGGCGCCGGTCGCCCTGCTATCGACGAGTCCCGAACGCGCCGACACGATCCTCGTGCACAATCCATTTCAGGATTGAAAGCCTCGGCGTCATAGGCCGCTTTGCATGCGTCAGAAAACGAGCAGCGCGGCGCGGATCGTCAGCGCCAGCAGCACGAGCGACGAGAGCATGAAGATCGCCCAGCGCAGCATGATGACGTTGACCAGCGCCTGGACGAGGCTGTGCGCGACCCGCAGCCCCACATAGCTCCAGGCGAGCGCGATGTTGATGCGATCGGCGGCGCCCAGCATCGCGAGCGAGAGAATGACCGCGTAGAACAGCGTCGGCTGCTCCAGGAGATGATTGTAATTATCGGCCTTCCACCGCGTCCTGGGCGGTATTTGGGCGTTGAAGGCTTCCTTGCTCTGTTCCGGATCGAGGCGAATGCGGTTTCTTCGGATCGCTGGGATGCGTGTGGCGTAAAGCCACGCCCACATGACGAAGGTCCACAAGACAAGCGCTATGAGCGGCGCCAAAAGCGGGCTGTGCATGATTTCATCCTCCTGCGCTGCTTGCATACCTCCCCCATTGTGTGGACGTCGATCGCCGAAGGCGATCCGGCGGAGCCCGACCCGGCGCGTAGAGCGTCTCGCAATCGATCAGCTCGAATTCGTGCGCCAGCTCCGCCCAAGGAAGATTACGGGGTTGCGGCGTTTCGCTTCCTTCGCCATATCGGGCAAAGGAGGAGAGGATATGGAACCGCCCAGCCGGCCTTGTGAGCAAGCGCTACGACTGCATGCGCTCGACAGCGAAGACCTTTCGCTCCTCTCCGCGCATGTGCAGGACGCTCTGGTGCGCGTCGGCGACATCGCCTTTATTCCAGATAAGCGCCGGTTTGCGCTTCTCGCATCACGTTTCGACTGGGCCGCCGAGCTTGACGGGCGGCTTGAGCGCTGTCGTTGCGGCGTGCACTTCGAGGGCGTGCAGCGCGTGCGCTGTCAGCATGTCGCGCGCGACAAGCCCGACGCCATTCTCGAGCTGCTCGCGGTCACCTTCGAGGCGGACGCCGAGCCGCCCTCAGGGGTCATCCGCCTCTATTTCGCCGGCGGAGCGTCGATCGCGCTGGAGGTCGAATGCGTCGAGGCCCAGCTCTGCGACATGGGGCCGCGCTGGAAGGTCGCCGCCCGGCCGACGCATGATTTCAGCGGCGAACTTGACGAGAACGCTTCCCGAGGGCCATGACAGCCGGACTTCCGGCTGGAGAGGATCATGACCCTGCGTTTGGACGCTGCGGCGCCCGATTTTGAACAGCGTTTCGCGTCTCTGCTCGCCATGAAGCGAGAGGCGTCCCAGGACGTCGACGCGACCGTCCGCGGCATCATCGAGGACGTGGTCGCCCGGGGCGACGCGGCGCTCGTCGACTATTCCAAGCGCTTCGACCGCATCGATCTCGAGGAAACCGGCATCGCCGTTTCGCGCGAGGAGGTCGCCGCTGCGGAAGCCAAATGCTCCGCCGAGCAGCTCGCGGCCCTGGACATCGCTCTCGAGCGCATCACCGCCTTTCACGAGCGGCAGAAGCCACAGGATCTGCGCTTTCGCGACGCCGCCGGCGTCGAACTCGGCTGGCGCTGGACGCCGCTCGACTCGGTGGGCCTCTATGTCCCCGGCGGCACCGCCGCCTATCCGTCTTCCGTTCTCATGAACGTCGTGCCGGCGAAGGTGGCCGGCGTGAAGCGCATCGTGATGGTCGTTCCGACGCCCGGCGGCCATGTCGAGCCGTTGGTGCTCGCCGCGGCCAAGCGTTCCGGCATCGACGAAATCTATCGCGTGGGCGGCGCGCAGGCGGTGGCGGCGCTCGCCTATGGCACGAAGACGATCGCGCCCGTCGCCAAGATCGTCGGACCCGGCAACGCCTGGGTGGCGGCGGCGAAGCGCCGCGTCTTCGGCCAGGTCGGCATCGACATGATCGCAGGACCCTCCGAAGTGCTGGTTCTCGCCGACGCGACCGCCAACCCGGACTGGATCGCCGCCGATCTGCTCGCGCAGGCCGAGCACGACGAATCCGCCCAATCGATTCTGATCACCGACGACGCGGCGCTCGCCGAGGCGGTCGTCTCGGCCGTCGAACGGCATCTCTCGACGCTGTCGCGCAAGGAAATCGCCGGGGCCTCATGGCGCGACTACGGCGCGACGATCCTCGTGAAGTCGCTTTCCGACGCCATTCCGCTCGCCGACCGCATCGCCGCCGAACATCTCGAAATCATCAGCGAGGACGCCGAGGGCCTCGCCGCGCGCGTTTCGAACGCCGGCGCGATCTTCATCGGCGCCTATACGCCCGAGGCCGTCGGCGATTATGTCGGCGGTTCGAACCATGTCCTGCCGACGGCGCGTTCCGCGCGCTTCTCGTCGGGTCTGAGCGTGCTCGACTTCGTCAAGCGCACGTCGATCCTCAAGTGCGACGCGGAATCGCTGCGCGCCATCGGCGCCGCCGCCGTGACGCTCGGCGAGGCCGAAGGCCTGCAGGCCCATGCGCGCTCCGTCTCGATCCGCCTCAATCAGCTTGGGGCGTGAGGCGTGCACTCAAACGAGTCGAAGCGGCTGATCTCCGTCACGCTCGACGAAAATTCGATCGGCCGCGGCTCCGCCGATCAGGAGCATGAGCGCGCGATCGCGATCTACGACCTTATCGAGGAAAACAGCTTTGCGCTGATTGGCCACGAAGGTGGGCCATATGCGCTGGTGATTTCGCTCGTTGACGCGAAGCTCGTCTTCAGGGTCTGCGATCCGGAGGGCGCCTGCCTCGTCACCCACATTCTCTCGCTGACGCCTTTCAGACGCATTCTCAAAGATTATTTCATGATCTGCGAAAACTATTACGCCGCGATTCGACATGCGACGCCCAGCAGGATCGAGGCGATCGACATGGGCCGACGCGGGCTCCACAACGAAGGCGCGCAGCTTCTCCTCGAACGCTTGAAGGGCAAGATCGAAACGGATCAGGACACGGCGCGCCGGCTTTTCACGCTGATCACGGCGCTGCACTGGAAGGGTTAGCGGAGCGCTCGGAATCGAGAATGGCGAGCGGCCGCGCAAGCGACGCTGCGTTTGTCATCATGGAATCATCCGCATGGGCAAAGGTAATTCGGATCATTTCGCCGAGCTGCGGCTGTCGATGGAGGCGGAAGCCGGCGAACTGCTCCGCGCCTTCGTGCGCGAAGCGTCTCTGATCGAGGGCGTCCCGCCGATGAGTGCGAGCCTGATCGCCGCTGACGCGGAGAAAATCTGGCGCATTCTATGTCAGCCGGGCGCGAACACGGAGCGCGCCGCGGTTCGTCTGTCTTCTTCGAAACGTGAAGCGCGCGTGCGGATTCTGCTCAATGGCCATTCCCGATTTTCGGCCATAGTCTCTTCGCTGGGCGCGCATGCGCGGAGCGAGGCCGGGCTATCCTATCGCGAGCGCGGCGTCGATGGATGGGAGGTGACGCTCCATCGCAGTTTCGAAGGATCTCAAGAGGCGGTCGAAAGTTTGGAGGCGCCTGTCGCTGAAGAGGCCGCGCCGACGCAAGCGCTGCAGATTGATGCGCCTCAGCAAAGCGATTCCGCGGCGATCGCGCGCTGCTTCCTGGCCGTCTACGGGCATAATTATATTCACCGCGAAGTCTTCTCGCCGCACCGCTACTGGCGGAAAGTTGAAAGCGGCGAACTCGTTCCAGTCGTGACCCGCGACGCGCGCGGCGAAGTCATCGGCCATGTCGCCCTTGAGCGCGAACCCGGCGCGCGCATCGCCGAACGCGGCGAAGCGGTCGTGCTGCCGACCTACCGCGGGCGCCATCTACTGGAGCTCATGACCGAACGGCTGACGGATGAGGCTGGCAAACTGGGTCTCGTCGGAATCTACGCCGAGCCCGTCACGACGCATACGTTCTCACAGCGCAACGACGAGCGCGCAGGCATGCCGACATGCGCCATTTTGCTCGGCGCCGCGCCTGAGACGCTGCATTCCAAAGACTTGCCTGTGCCGACCGCGGGGCAGCGTCAGAGCTTTCTACTGACATTCCGCTTTCTGCAGCCCGGCCGCGCCTGCGAAGTCTTCGCGCCGCAGGAATATCGCGATGTCATTCGCGCGATATATGACAGCCTCGGCGTCAGCGCATCGTTGAGCGGGGGCAGGGCGCCGACGCAAACGCGCTCGATGACGAGCATCGCCGTCAACGATGGCGCCTATGGCAGGATTCGCTTCGAGACGATCGGCTCGAACGCCGCCATCGAACTGTCGCAGGCATTGAGCGACGTGGACGGGCTCGGCGCGCGCGCCGTGCAGCTCTCAGCGCATGTTGACGATCCGGGTCTGCCGCTGCTGGTCGAGAGCGCGCGCGGCTTGGGATTCTTCTTTTGCGGACTGGCTCCCGCCTTCTCCGAAGGCCGCGATCTTCTCCTGATGCAGCGCCTGAGCGAGCCGCTCGACATGAAGGCGCTGCAGCTTTTCACCGATCAGACAAAGGAGCTTGCGGCGTTCATCGAACGAGACCGTCAGTCGGCGCCGGGCAAGCGATGAGGCCGCGTTAGCAGTGGCGCGGCCTCAGTCCATTCTTTTCGCCTGCACGCTGAACGCCGTTCGATCGCCGATGGCCGAAGCGATCGCGCGGCACTATTTCGGCCGCGAGATCTATTTCGCTTCCGCAGGGTTGAAACGCGGCGCGCCCGATCCATTCGCCATCGCGGCGATGGACGAAATCGGCGTCGATATCGCAGGCCATAAGCCGCACACGTTCGAAGACCTCGAGGATTCGAACTTCGATCTGATCGTGACGCTGTCGCCCGAGGCGCATCACAGGGCGCTGGAGTTTACGCGCACGATGGCCGTCGATGTCGTCTATTGGCCGATGCCCGACGCCACCGCCGCGCAGGGTTCGCGCGAGGCCATTCTGGAGGCCTATCGCGACGTGCGCGAGCGGCTGACAGGCCGGATCAAGGATCTGCTTGGCCACAAACCCCAGCCGAGCGGATGAGCGTGTCCCGCATGACGGAGGTCGCGCCATTCCGACACGCTTTGCGCGCGATGAGGAATCCGCTCAGCGTGCGCCGCCGGCTCTTACAGAGTCTTCTTCATCTGCGCGCAGAAGCGCTGCGCTAGGGCGATCAGTGCGCGGTCCGAGCCTCTCCGACCGATGAAGGAGAGCGCCACCGGCGCATCATTCGTCGGCAGGGGAAGGCTGATCTGCGGCAGACCGAAAAAGCTCGCGATAAGAAACAAGCGCATCATCTGATAGCGCTTGGCGTCGAGCGTCTCTTCGCTTTCGGTGAGCAGCGGCGCGCGAAACGGCGCCGTCGGCGATACGATAAAGCCTCGCTCGCCGAGGATCGCGTCGATTCTCTTTCGCGCGTCGTCGCGGAACGCCTGCGCGGCGTTTCGTTGATCGACGGTGACTTTAGCCGCATAGGCGAAACGCTGCTCCACGCCCTTGCCGAAGGTGGGGCTGTTCGCCGCAATCCAGGCGCCGTCCGCGGCCCAGGCCTCGAACGCCTGCAAGTTGCGGAAGTGTCCGAGCGCCGACTTGAAGAAATCTTCGCCGAGCGTCGCTTCGCGCCAGGGGCCGAACGCCTTTATGGCGTCGATCGGCACCGCCGCCGCCGAAGCGAAATCCATCTCGACGCCCGAGAAGGCGTCGGTGAGCAGCACGGCTTCGCCGAACGCCGCTCCCTTTGCGTCGGCCGGCAGCAAAGCTTCCCCGACTGACGCCATGACGCCGACATCGCGGGCGAACCAGCCGATGGAGTCGAATGACGGCGCAAGCGGAATGACGCCCGCCATCGGAATCGCGCCGTGTGACGCGCGAAAGCCAAAGACGCCGCAAAAGGCTGCCGGCGCGCGGCAGGATCCGGCGGTGTCGGTTCCGAGCGCGAAATTGACGAGGCCCGCGGCGACGGCGACCGCCGAGCCCGAGGATGAGCCGCCGGGATGACGATTCTGGGCGGCCGGATTGATGGGCGTGCCGTAATACGGATTGGCGCCGAGCAGGCTATAGGCCATTTCGTCCATATGCGTCTTGCCGACGAGCCGCGCGCCTGCATCCGCCAGTCGATCGACGACTGGCGCGTCAACGGCCGCGGGCGCATGGGTCGCGGCCCATTTCGGATGGCCGTTGGTCGAAACATGTCCCGCGACGTCGATGTTTTCCTTGACGACGAAGGTTGCGCCGGACAGGGGCCCCGGCTTTTCCGTGCTCCGGTTCAGAACGACGGACAGCGCGCCGAGATCGTCTTTCATCGCGGCATCCTTCCTCCGGCGGGGTAGCGTAGGCAGGCGCGGCGGGATCCATAAAATAGCGCCTGAGCTTGGCGACTATACTGAAGAATGTGGCAAGACGAAACATGCGCGGTCCCGACGCTCCGCTGTTGCGCTATGTGCAGGCTTACGCCAAATTACAGACGCGGCGCGGACGGTTGGAGAAGCAAGATGGATGAATTCGGCGGCGGCTTTCTGCGCAACATGATGATCGGCTTTGCGCTGGCTCTGGCCTTTTCCTTCATTTACGTCTGGTACACGCGGTAAGCGATCGTCCCGCGTTCGGCGACGCCATCACTGCGCTATAAAAATCTGCGGCTTGGCGATCATCAGCCATATGATCGCCATCACGGCGCCAAAGGCCGGAAAGCCGAAGGCGAACCACCACCAGAAAAAGCGATAGTAGCTCTCAGGCAGCGGCTCCTTCGCGGCGACGGCGGCTTGCGCGATGTCGCGCATGCGCATCTGCATCCACACGACAGGCAACCAGAACGCGCCGGTCAGAAGATACAGCCCGATCGAGAGCGCAATCCAGCCTTCGGTGAGTGAGAGGCCAGCGAGCCATGTCAGCGCGACGCCGGTGATGGGTTGAACGACGACGGCCGAAGCGGTGAAAATGAAATCGGCGATCACGACGATGCGCGCGACGCCGGCGATGACCGGCGCCGACCTCGAGAAATGCGCCATCAGCATGAAAAACGCGATCCCGGTGCCAGTGCCGAGCAGGACCGCGGCCCCGATGATGTGGATATATTTAATGAGGAGATAGATCACCGGTCGTCGACGATCGCCAGAGAAACGAGGTTCAGCACCATAACCGACCAGATTTTCAGCATCGGCCCGAGCGGCTCTTGCCACAGACGGGGCACGAGAATTGTGCCGAGGATGAGGTAAATGATCGAGAGGATGAACGCGGCGACAAGCGCGACTTTCGATGTGCGCTTAAAGGCGATGGCGACGCCGATGATGAGATCGGAAGAGGCGCCCGCGATGACGGCGAGCGGCACGATCGGCCCCGAGAGCCCGCCTTCGTAGAGCAGGCTGAGGCCGAGATCCCATCCGGGTCCGAACGAAACCAATGCGGTCGAAATCCAGAACAACGCCGTTACCGCGAAAATCAGCGGTTTGAGCGCATAGATGCGCGCAAACCACTTTTCGCGAACGTCGGCGGGCTCAGCGGCGAGGGCGGCTTCGAGCGACTGCGGCTTGATGCCCGTCATGCTCGTCCATTGCGTCGGATCGCCGATGGCGCCGCGAACCATTTCTTTCTTAGCGATGCTGCGGATCGGCGTTCGCCAGCCGAGCCAGGCCAGAAAATCTCCTAGCTGATACATCGCGTCGAACAGCCAGTCGGGCGCTTTTATGAGCTTGGCGGGACGCCAGCCGAGCCATTTGCGATAGGCCGCCACGACGCCGTTGAATGTCAGACGCTCAGGTCCGACGACTTCCAGTTCCACGCGCGCCGGCGCCGATGGCTCAAGGAAGAAAAGAACCGTCGCCACGACGTCCTCGAGCTGAACGATCTGCAGTTCGCCCGCGTCCTCGAAGCGGGGAAGAACCGGCAACGCCGCCAGGCCGCGAAACAATGCGCTGCCGCCATAGGCGCGGCGTCCAACCACAACAGAAGGCCGCAGAATGACCCAGTCGAGCGCCGTCGCTTTCAAGGCGGCGTCGCCCTCGGCCTTGCTCCTTGAAAATTCGCTTGGGGTTTCCCGATCAACGCCGACGGCCGAGAAGTGAATGACGCGCTTGACGCCTGCCTGTTCGCAGGCGGCGAACAGCGTCGCGGGGCCTTTGGCGTGCGCCGCGTCGGTGGAATCTGAGCCGCCGCCGCCAAGCACGCCGGCGCAATTGACCACCGCGTCAACGCCTTCAAGAGGGCGCGACCATTGCTCTGGCGAGTCGACGGCTCTCAGATCGAGCGACAGCCATTGCGCCTGGGGGAATTGCCGCCGGACGCTCGCGCGTCCACGCGAGACGGCGATCACTGAATGTCCCGCTGAGAGAAGCCTTGCGAGAATGCTTGATCCGATGAGGCCCGTCGCTCCAATCAGAAGAACTTTCATCCGCTGCCCTATCGTTCGTGCGCAACAAATTTGGCGCGCATGCCGCGCCGGATTTTCATATAGGGCGTGATCGTACAGGCGCGTTGCGCCGCACGGAACCGATAGACGTCAGCCTCGATCCGACGGACAATCGCGCGCCATTTGCGCTCAAAGCGCACCGACGCAGTGATCCTCCTCGCCGCTAGCGCAGCATTCGGTAAATCACGCCGAAGAGACTCGCGTTCACCGTCGCCAACAGGAACACGATCAGCGCCGTCTCGGCTAGTCGGCTGGGATCTCGCTGGTAAGCCATGGCCGCCTCGCGCACGCGCACCGCAGAGCGGAAAGCTACCTAGCGCGGATAGCTCCGGCGACAATGTGGGCGGGGAAGCAACCCGCTGAGCGAGGAGGAAGCATCGATCTCCCGTGGGCGCATCAGCGCCTCACATGGGCGATGTCGCGCATTGCGCCTTGAGGTAAGCTGGAGCAGATCGCGTCCCTTGAAGGGGCGCGATATGGGGGAGGAAGAAAATGAAATTCAACGTGCTGAAGGTTGCGCTCGTGGCCGCCGCCGCTATTTCCAGCCTCGAAGCCGCCGAGGCTTCGTGCGCAAGTCTCTGGTACAGGCGCAATCAGATCTACAAGGACGCCGGATATTGCTTCAAGACGGCGCGCGCCATTCGCGCCTTCGGCAATGCTGGCTGCAGCTATGACGACATCAACGACGTGCCGCTCTCGGCCTATCAGCACGCGATCATGCGCGACATCGCTGCGCAAGAGCGGCGAATGGGCTGCGGCGAATGAGCGGGGCGGTTTCCTCCGCCTGATGTCGCGTTCTCGAGCGTGAGTTCACAGGCGTCGTAGCGCGTCTCGATAGGTTGTCCGTCGACGGCAGCGATATCGTCGCAATCGGAACAAGCGGACCGGCGGCCGGTTATCGCCAATGGGGACGCGTCGAGCGTCTCTAGCCTCCATGAAAAAGCGAGACGGCCATGAGCGGCACCGTTGGCGATTTCTTTGTCCGCCGGCTGCATGAATGGGGCGTGCGGCGCATTTTCGGCTATCCGGGGGATGGCATCAACGGCGTGCTCGGCGCCTTGCAGCGCGCCAAAGGCAAGATTGAGTTCATTCAGGTTCGACACGAGGAAATGGCCGCCTTCATGGCCAGCGCGCATGCGAAATTCACTGGTGAGTTGGGCGTGTGCCTCTCGACCGGCGGACCTGGCGCCGCGCATCTCATCACCGGCCTCTATGACGCCAAATGCGACCACATGCCCGTGCTCGCGATTGCCGGGCAGGCGCCGAGAACGGCGCGCGGCTCGCATTATCAACAAGAGCTCAACCTCGATCGCATGTTCTCCGACGTCGCGGCGTTCGTTCAGGAAGCCGAGACGCCGTCACAAGTTCGAATGCTGACCGACCGAGCGGTGCGCATCGCAAAGTCCCAGCATGCGGTTTCCGTCGTCATTTTCCCCGCCGATCTGCAGGACCTCGAATATGAGGAGCCGCCGCGCGAGCATGGTTCGGTGCGCACGGGCGTCGGCTATTCGCGACCGGTGATCGTTCCCCGGCACAAAGACCTGCGCCGCGCCGCCGAAGTTTTGAACGCAGGCCGAAAGGTGGCTGTCCTTATTGGCGCGGGCGCGCTTGGCGCAGCGAAAGAGGTCGTCGAGGTTGCCGAAAAGCTCAAGGCAGGCGTAGCGAAAGCGCTGCTCGGCAAAGCCGCTCTGCCGGATACGTTGCCTTGGGTCACGGGCTCCATCGGTCTGCTGGGCACGAAGCCTAGCTATGATCTGATGATGGAATGCGACACGTTGTTGATGATCGGCTCCGGCTTTCCCTATTCGGAGTTTCTTCCGCACGAAGGGCAGGCGCGGGGCGTTCAGATCGACATCGACCCCTCCATGCTCAGCATCCGATATCCTATGGAGGTCAATCTCCATGGAGACGCGGCCGCGACGCTCGAAGCGCTGCTGCCGCTGCTTGAAGAAAAGAGCCATGTCGGCTGGCGCGACCGCATCGAGCGCGGCGTGCGCGACTGGTGGGAATTGCTTGAACAGCGGGCGATGGCGCCGGCTCATCCGATCAATCCCCAGCAGGTCGCCTGGGAATTGTCGCCCCGTCTTCCTGACAATGCGATCATCACGTCGGACTCGGGATCATGCGCCAACTGGTATGCGCGCGACCTCAAGATCAGGCCCGGAATGATGTGCTCGCTCTCCGGCGGTCTCGCCTCGATGGGCGCGGCCGTTCCTTACGCCATCGCCGCAAAACTGGCGCATCCCGGGCGCGCCGTGATCGCGCTCGTCGGCGACGGAGCGATGCAGATGAACAACATGGCCGAACTGATCACTGTCTCCAAATATTGGCGGGAGTGGAGCAGTCCGACATGGGTCTGCTGCGTGTTCAACAACGAGGACCTCAATCAGGTCACGTGGGAACAACGCGTCATGGAGGGAAATCCCAAATTCGAGGCGACGCAGAACATTCCCGACGTGCCTTATCACCGCTTTGCTGAAATGATTGGGCTGAAGGGCATCTTCGTCGACAACCCTGATCGTCTTGCCAAGGCATGGGAAGAGGCGTTGGCCTGCGACCGTCCGGTGGTTCTGGAGGTCAAAACGGATCCTGAAGTGCCGCCGCTGCCGGCTCACATCTCGTTCGAACAGGCTCGCAATTTCGCGACGACTCTGTTCAAGGGCGACCCCGAGCAGAGCCGCCTGATAACGGGCACGGCGCGGCAGGTTCTCGCTTCGGTTCTCCCTGGCCGAGAAAAATGACGGGGCAGTTGCGCGCCGCGGCGCCGAAGTTCGCCGGCGCCTTCGTCCTGGGAGCTGTGTTGGCGGAAACGGCGCGTCTCGCGGATGTCGGTTCGCAGCGCGCGCCCGCCGTCAAAGCTTCTCCGCTGCGCGCACTGCCTCGGAGAGCGCGCGCGCTTGAGAGCTCTGCGGGGCTGCTGGCCGCTTCCGTCCTTGCCGACAGCGCCGTCGAGCACTACCGCGGTGCGTTTGAGAACCCCGGAATGTTCGCGCCGTTGATCAGCTCGGCGCTCGCGCTTTTGGCGGGCGCAGAAGGCGCCGCCTTCGGTTCTGCGCGCGCGCGCCCGTTTCGCAGGAACGCCTTCGCAATGGCTGTCGCGGTCGGGGCGATCGGCGCTGCCTTTCATGTCTATGACGTCTTTCGACGGCCAGGCCGGCTGAGCTGGTCGAATCTTTTCTACGGAGCGCCGCTCGGCGCGCCGGCCGCACTTTCTATCGCGGGCGTCCTTGGCCTTTGCGCCGAACGCATCGGCGCCGGCGCGACGCGCATTTTCGGACTTCCTGCAGGTCGCGCGCTCGCAGCGCTGAGCAGCTTTGCCCTCGCCGGCACGGTGGCTGAGGCGGCGCTCCTGCACTTCCGGGGCGCCTTCCATAATCCATTCATGTGGGTTCCCGTGACGTTGCCGGCCGTAGCGTCAGGATTGATGGCCAAAGTTTCAGTCGAGCGTTCGTCCGAGCGCAGTCATCCGATTACGCGGGCCTGGCTCTGGCTGACTGCGATCGCTGGCTTTGCCGGCGTCGGGTTCCACGCCTATGGCGTGTCACGTGCGATGGGCGGATGGCGGAACTGGAGTCAGAACGTCATCCACGGCCCGCCATTGCCCGCGCCTCCAGCATTTTCCGCGCTTTCACTTTCCGCGCTTGCCGCGCTGTCGCTTTTGGAAGAGAGCCCCGCCTGAGGCGGACGCCGCAGAGGCCGTAACATGGACACGCCCTACCGAGGCTATAACGTCCTCTCCAAATGGGACACCGTCTCCTTCGACGATCGGACCCGCGAGGAGCTGACGCGGCGATTGCGGGACATTCCGCAACGGCGCTTCCTGACAGAGGAAGAATTCGATCTCCTGACCGCGATCGTCGAGCGGCTGACTCCAGCCTTTAGCGACGGCGTGCGTCCGCCGATCGCACCTTGGATCGACGATCGTCTGTTCAACAACATCGGCGAAGGCTTCCGGTTCGATGGCGAGCCGCCGATGCGCGAGAGCTGGCGCAAGGGCCTGGCCGCGATGGACGCCGAAGCCCGCCGCCTGTTCGCGGGGGGGTTCACGACGCTGGATGCGTCTCAGAAGGATGCGACTTTACGCGCCGTTCAGAAGGGCGATGTGGACGCCGCGCTCTGGCGCGGTCTGCGTGCGACCACGTTCTTCACCCACACGCTGCTGAAAACCGTGGCGGCGCTTGCATATACGCATCCATCGGCATGGAGCGACATGGGATTTGGCGGCCCGGCGAGTCCGCGCGGCTATGTGCGCCTTGGCTTCGACCAGCGCGATCCGTGGGAAGCGAAGGAAGATCGATGAAATTCGAGCGTCCGCGCGCGAAGGATGGCCGCGCGCCAGACGTTTTCACGCCGGGCGGCTGGACGCCGATGCGACAATATCCGCAAAGCGAGCCGGTCGATTTCCTCATCGTCGGCGCCGGCGCTGGAGGCGCGACGCTTGCGTGCAAGCTTGCCGAGAAGGGCTTTTCAGTTGTCGTGCTCGACGCCGGACCATTTTGGCGGCCTCTCGACGATTTCGCCTCCGATGAGCTAGCGCAACAGGCCCTTTATTGGACTGACGATCGCATCACCGGCGGCGAAGACCCGATCGCGCTCGGCGGCAACAACTCGGGCCGCGGGGTAGGCGGGTCGACGGTCCACTTCAGCATGATCTCGCTCCGGTTCCGACCCGAGTGGTTCAAGTCACAGAGCCAACTCGGCTACGGATTCGATTGGCCGATCTCTTACGATGAGATTGCGCCCTATTACGCTGAAGTCGAAGAGGCGTTGAAGGTCGCGGGGCCAGTTAACTATCCCTGGGGACCGCCGCGCCGGCGCTATCCCTACCGGGCCCACGAGGTGAACGCGGCCGGGTTGGTGCTTGCGCGCGGCGCTGAAAAGCTCGGCGTGAAATGGGCGCCGACGCCGCTCGCGACCGTGTCGGCGCCGCGCGGCAAATCTCCTCCCTGCGTTTATCGGGGCTTCTGCAACTTCGGCTGCTCCACCAACGCCAAACAAAGCGCGCTGATCGTCTGGATCCCGCGTGCGCTTCGCGCCGGCGCCGAGGTGCGCGATCTTGCGATGGCGGGGCGCATCGAGATCGACCGGCGCGGGCGCGTCGCCGGCGTCGAATATTTTCGCGAAGGCGCGTGGCGGTTTCAGAAGGCGCGCAATGTCGTCGTCGCCGGCTATGCGATTGAAACGCCGAGGCTGCTACTCAACTCCGGGTGCCCGCAATTTCCGCAAGGCCTCGCGAACAGCTCCGGGCTCGTCGGCACACATCTGACGACGCATGCCGGACCCGGCGCATGGGCGACCTTCGACGAGGAGATCCGCTGGTACAAGGGGCCGCCGAACATGGCGGTGACCGAGCACTGGAACTATACGGACGACGGCAAGGACTTTCACGGCGCCTATGCCTTCATGAGTCAGGGACCCTTGCCGATGGCCTGGGCGCAAGTGCTTGCCACCTCTCGGGGCCTATGGGGCGAAGATCTTCGCCGGGAGATGCTGAACTACAATCACACGGCCGGATTCGTTCCTGTTGCGGAGACTGAACCGCGGCGGCAAAATCGTGTGGAGCTAGCCGACGAAACTGATCAGTTCGGACTCAGAATTCCGCGCGTGACTTTTTCATATTCGGAGAACGATCGGCGATTGCAGCGTCATGCCATTCGGTTCATGACCGATATGCTCGAGGCCGCAGGCGGCTATAATTTCTGGACGAACGACGACACGAGCCACATTCTCGGAACCTGCAGAATGGGCGACGATCCGCAAACCAGCGTCGTCGACGCTGACGGTCGCAGCTGGGATATCCCGAACTTGTGGGTCTGCGACGGATCGCTTTTCCCCACTTGCGGGGGCGTCAATCCGTCTCTGACGATTCAGGCGCTCGCTTGCAGGATCGGCGAACGCATCGCTAGCCTCGCCGCGTCGGGACGCCTCTAGCGCCGTTCGGCTGGCGCAAGGCGCGCGCGTTGCTGCTTGCGCGCGAATGGCCCAAAAGGAATGCTCCCGCAAGCAATCCCAATCCCGCGAACAACGCTCCGCTTCGCAAATAGAAGGGGTCGACGGCGATGAGATCATTCTTGGCGGTCGCCGTGAAACGGCCTCTCGCCCCGTGGTCCTCGCTCGCCGGCGCAAGCAGCACGTCGGGGTCGCCCGGCAGGACAGGATCGTCGGAAATCTGCTGTTCGTACGAGTTGCGCGCGAGATAGCGATCGGTGAAACCCGGGGCGGCGATCGCTCCGGCAATCGCCTGCAAAGTCGGCAAGCCGAGCCAGAGCTCGCGCGGCGGATGGGCCGAAACCGCGACATCGACGACCGCCTGCGCCACCGCCTCAGGCTCGTAGCAGGCGCCGATCGGCTGGTGGCGATGAGTGAAATGCATATGTGACCAGTCGAACTGCGGCGTGTTGACGCCTGGCAGCTGGACCATTGTCAGTCGAATGCCGCTGCGGTCGTGAATCAGCTCGGTGCGCAGGGAGTCGGTAAATCCGCGGATGGCGAATTTCGCCGCGCAATACGCGGATTGCAGCGGAATCGCGCGATAGGCCAGCGCGGAGCCGATCTGAATGATGCGTCCCGCGCCGCGCGGCCGCATGTGGCGCAGCGCCGCCAGCGTGCCATGCACGTAGCCCAGATAAGTGACTTCCGTCACCCGTTTGAACTCTTCGGGCGATATGGTGTCGACAGGGCCGACGACCGTCTCCATCGCGACGTTCACCCAAACGTCGATGCGGCCCCATTTGTCGACGACGTCTCGGGCGGCGGCGTCCACCTGCTTTGGGTCGGCGACATCGGTCATAATCGCGAGGGCTTCGCCGCCACGTCGCTCGACGTCCTCTCTCGCGCCGTCAAGGCCGGCTTGGCCGCGCGCTAGGAGACCGACGCGGAATCCGTGTTGCGCAAAGGCTGCGGCGATCGCGCGCCCAACGCCAGCAGATGCGCCAGTCACGACGACAACCGGAGCGTCGCTCTGCGTAACTTTTTTCTCGCGTGAAGCTGTGACGTTTCCCATCCCAAGATTCCCGTGTTCTGCGCTAGCGCGTGAGAAAATCTGGTCCAAGCGCGGTCATGGAAGGGGCTCCCAATAGTCCGAGGTCCCGATCGATCTCCTCGCGCAGGATGTCGATCGCCCGTTCGACGCCGGGCTGGCCCGCCGCCGACAGGCCATAGAGCGTGGCCCGGCCGAGCAGCACTGCGTCCGCGCCGAGCGCGAACGCCTTTATGACGTCGGTTCCGCGGCGTATGCCGCCGTCGACGATGAGCGCCGCGCCTTTGCGCATGACGCTGCGCGCCGCCGGCAGCGCGTCCAATCCCGAGATCGTCCAATCCAATTGTCGACCGCCGTGGTTGGAGAGAATGACGCCGTCGGCGCCGATCTTCATCGCGCGCTCGACGTCACGGACATTGAGCAGGCCCTTGATCAGCAGCTTGCGTGGCCAAATGGCGCGAATGCGCGCCATCTCGTTCCAGTCGAGCGAATGATCCATATTCGCGCGGATCCAAAAGGCGCTTTCATAGAAGCTCCTGCGATCCTTCGGAACGTAATCGATGAGATTGGCGAAGCTTGGCATCCCGCGCCACATTGTGGTCGCGAGCCACCGCGGATGCAGCGCGGTCTCAACGAGTGAAGCGAGCGAGAGTCGTCCAGGATATGCGAAACTGCGTTGCTCCCATTCACGATCCCCGTAGAACTGCGCGTCGATCGTCACGACAAGCGCCTCGCAGCCGGCCTTCTCCGCGCGATCGATCAAGGCGTCGCGTATGGGGCGCTCGCCGAAGACATAGAGCTGCCACCAGTGTCGCAGTTCGGGAATCGCTGCGATATCCTCCATCCTCTCGTTGGACATGCTGCTCTGTATGAATGGAACGCCCGCCTTCGCTGCGGCCGAGGCCAGAAGCACATCCGCCTTGTTCCAGAACAGTCCGTTCAATCCCGTCGGCGCGATCGCAAACGGAAGCGGCATGGAGCGGCCGAGCAGGGACACGCTCAGATCGCGACGGGATACGTCCACCAAGGCGCGCGGCAGCAAGCGGTAGCTGGCAAGCGCCGCGAGATTGCGCGACAGAGTCGCCTCTTCTTCGGCGCCGCCTTCGAGATACTCGATCGCAAATTCCGGCAGGCGACGGTGCGCCATCGCCCGGAGGTCATCGATCGTGCGCGCGTGCTGGAGACTATGCCCGGCGTAGAGCTTGCGCCGCGGCGTGCCTTTGACCGTTGCGGGGCTGGGGTCGAGCCGCGCCGCGGCCGCGGCCGCCTCCACTTCGTAGGGCGTTCTCTCTTCGGGGCGCGTGGAATCGAATAGCGGACTCATGAGGGCGCCTCGTCCGCGAAAAGATTCGGCGGAAGGCCTTCGACGCCGGGCCGGCAACGAAAAATGCCGCCTGCGTGTGGCTCGCGCTGCTTTGAAACGCCCTGCGAAGCGGTGGTGATATAAAGCGAACGATAATCCGCGTCGCCGAAAGCGCACATTGTCGGCTGGCTCACAGGCAAACGAATTTCGCGCTCGATCTCGCCATTGGGGGCGATGCGCACGACGCGGCCGCCCCCATAGAGCGCGCACCAGTAAAACCCCTCGCTATCGATCGCCGCGCCGTCTGGGTTTCCGTCCGATCCTTCGAACTGCGCAAATACTCGCGGAGAGGAAAGAGCGCCGCTTTCGATGTCGAAATTGAACGCCATCACCCTTCGTGTCGGCGTATCGGCCAGATACATGACACGATTGTCCAGACTCCACGCCATGCCGTTGGCGATCGCCGCGCGCGCTTGCGCCGGCCGCAGCGCCTCGCCGAAACCAAGCATTTGAATTGGCGCCGCGCCGGTCAAAGCGCCTGAGGCGTCTGCGCGGCGTACTGCCGTTGCGCTCGGCAGAGGATCAAATTTCGCGCCGATCCAGAATCGGCCGCGCGCATCGCATTTGCCTTCGTTGAATCTGTGCGTGAGCGGATTGTAAGGCAGCGCATCGAGCGCCGCGAACGCGCCGTCGGAGAGCGATATCCGCGCAAGCCCCAGCCGCAGGGCGACGAGAATGTCGCCGCTTCGGCAAAGCGCGAAGGCGCCGATCTGGCAGGGCATGACCCAGCGCTGGTCTTCGCCGGTATTCGGATCGAAGCGATGTAGTGCGGGCTCTTCGATGTCGATCCAATAGAGGTGCTGCTCACGTTCGCACCATGTCGGGCTTTCGCCGGTGATCGCGCGCGCGTCATGCACGAGCTCCACCTGGTCAAACCGTTCTAAGCGCGACGCCATCGCCTGACTCGAGCCGGTTCATCGACGTAAGCCACAAGTTAGGGCGGCTCGGGCGCCAGAGCGCGCGCTGCGGGAAAATTCCTGGCTACGGCGTCGGACCAAAGGCGCACGCTTGGCTCAGACGGCTGCCTCCATCACGCCTCGGATCCCGCGTTTCGGCTGGACAAGCCGACGCAACATGCTACTATGCCCCTGCGTCGAAATGACGCGCGTCCCCGCTTATGGACGAGCAAAAGCGTCCCAAAACAGGGAATTGGGCGCACTCTCGAAAACGTGGAGGAGCGACGATCATGGCTGATAGAGAACTGGAAATCACCCCTAACACCTACATCTTCGCTGGCATCGGCGCGGTGCTTTTGGGCGGCCTCGCATATGCCGCGCTCGGCGGGATGCAGAACACGATCGCTGCGGCGGTGGTTGGTGGTCTGGCTGGCGGGTGCCTGGGTCTATTCTTCTAATCAGCGAAATGCGCCGACGCAGGGTGCTCTTCAACTCTGCGCCGGCCGCGACATCAAATCCCTTCATAGCGATGACGCGCAGCGCGCGATCTGCCGCCGGATGATCAATCGGCAAAGCATGTCAGCGGGTTCTTCAGCGCGGCGAGCGTTACGGCCGAATTCAAGCCAATAAAAGCAATGCGCCCTGGCGCGTCGAGCGCCGCGTCATTCGGACTTGAGGGGCAGAAGCGCGCGCCTTCGAATGGTCGGAGTGGCGGGATTCGAACCCACGACCCCTTGTCCCCCAGACAAGTGCGCTAACCGGGCTGCGCTACACTCCGACTCGGGCCGTTATAGTCAGGCCGCGCGACGCTGGCAATGTGCGCTTCTACAGCTTGGTAAGCTTGAGCAGGCGCTTGCATTCCTCGATCTCGGCCAGGACCTCGCGCAGGATCCGCGTTTCCTGCGCGGCGAGCGGCCGCGATCCGCCGGAGGTGGCAGGCGACGCGAGGGGCTGGTCCATCTCGATGACCGGCGCCGTGTCCAGCGCCTCGATTCCAGCCAGATCCGGATCACGGGCGCGTAGCGCCGCCAGGTCTTCCCCGGAGAGCGCTTCGTCCGTCTCCTCTTCGCTTTCTCCGGAATCTGGCGGCCACGGCCGCTCGCTCATCGGCGCCCCGCCTTGCCGCCCCCCAACGCCGGCGAGGACCGCCTCGACGCCAGCCTCCTTGAGAATGCGCTGCACGCCTTTGATCGTATAGCCTTCGTCATAGAGCAGGCGCCGGATCGCGACCACCAGCTCAATGTCGCGCTGCCGGTAGAAGCGCCGGCCGCCGGCGCGCTTTAACGGATTGATCTGCTTGAAGCGGGTCTCCCAGAAGCGCAGCACATGCGCGGGAAGGTCGAGACTCGCTGCGACCTCGCCGATCGTGCGCATTGCTTCGTCGCTTTTGCCCGACACCTGATCCCTCGACTCAAGCCCCGCTATTCTTACATCCCCCGCGCCGCAGTTTTGAGCCCTAAATCGGCCCGGCAGGCGGAGGCGGCCGCAGGGTGTGGACAAGCGAGGGCCGCATCCCTTAACTGGCCGCCGTCATCCGCCTCCCAACCTCGGCGTCTCATGGAAGATTGGCTGCATTTTCCCCATCCGGTTCCAGCGATCAGACACCATGCGACCGAGGCGAACGCCAGGGCGGTGCGCAACTGGCTCTGGCTCGTTGCGGCGCTGGTCTTTCTGATGGTCGTCGTCGGCGGCGCGACGCGGCTGACCGAATCGGGTCTCTCCATCGTGCAGTGGAAGCCCGTCACCGGCGTGCTGCCGCCGCTCTCGCAACAGGAGTGGCAGGAAGCCTTCGAGGCATACAAGCAGATCCCGCAATATCGGGAACTGTTTCCGGACATGGATCTCGCCGGATTCAAATACATCTACGCGTGGGAATGGGCGCATCGGCTGCTCGGACGGCTGATCGGGGTTGTCTTCGCCGTCCCGCTCATCTGGTTCTGGGCGGCGGGCCGTCTGCCTGGCTCAGTGAAGCCAAAGCTCCTGGGCATTCTCGCGCTCGGCGCGCTTCAGGGGGGCGTCGGCTGGTGGATGGTCGCGTCCGGACTCGTCAATCGCATCGAGGTGGCGCAGGAGCGCCTCGCGATCCACCTGCTGCTCGCGGCGCTGATCTTCTCCGCATGTTTGTGGGTGGCCGGCGGTCTCGGGCCGCGCGCCGTCTCCGTCGTGCATGAGGGCGCCGGCCGGTTGAAGGCGCTCGCCTTGACGATCCTCGCCTTCGTTTTTCTGCAGATTTTCGCGGGCGGCCTTGTCGCCGGATTGCGCGCAGGACTCGTCAACAGCACCTGGCCGCTGATGGACGGCGCCTTCATCCCGCCGGCCGACGTCTTGTGGCGGTTGGAGCCGGTCTGGACGAACCTCGTCGACAACCCTGTCACCGTCCAATTCTTCCACCGCATGATCGCCTATCTGATCTTCGCGCTGGCGCTCGGGCATCTTCTCGATGCATGGATGAATGCGGAAGGACGCGCGCGACGCGGCGCCGTGATCCTGTTCGGCCATGTGCTGATGCAGGTCGCGCTCGGCATCGCGACGCTGGTGCTGGTCGAGCCGCCATTCGCTGGCGCGCCGCATCTTGCGCTGGCGCTTTCGCATCAGGCGATCGGCATGGCGGTGTTGGCGGTCGCAACATTACAGGCGCGACGTCTTGTGCAGGACGTGGTTAGAAACTAAGGCGGCGGCGTGCAGAATATTCCAATCCTCAATCTTCCCGGGCCAGAGTTCCTCAACGTCTTCGGCCTTGTCGTCATCGTCGTGCTGGCTGCGACCTATCTCTGCATCCGCTTCGCGGACCGCACGGATCGCCGCTCGCCGCCGCCCGTGCCGCAAAACCCCGACGCCATGGAGGTCGCCTTCCTGCAGGGCGGCGTCAATCAGGTCATTCGAACGCTGATCTATGATCTTGCGCAGCGCGGCTTCGTCGCGCTCGCCGCCGAGGATCATGTCGTTCCCACCGAGAAACAGCCGCAGCCCGGCGAACTCAGCGCGATGGAGACGCGCCTACTCGAGGCCGTGCAGGCGAAGCCGAAGGCGCACACGCTGTTTGAAGATCGCGCCCTCCGCCGGCGGCTGCTGGAGCTTCTCGCGCCCATCCGCGCCAAACTCGCGGCGGAGCAGCTGATCAAGCCTACGGCCGTCAAGATCTGGCGCCGGCGTGCGCAGATCGGCGGCACGCTGATCATCGCCGGCCTGGCGCTCGCGAAGATCTATGTCGAGCTGATGTCGGGTCCGGCGAATGTCGCCTATCTGGTCTTCCTGGCCGCGGCTTCCGTCGCCGTGCTGTTCGCGCTGGCCTATGTGCTGACCAGAACGCATGCGAGCCGTCGCGGCCACGCCTATCTCGAATCGATGCGAGTGGCCTATGGCGGCCGATTGAAAGAGGCGGTGGCGCACATCGGGTCGCCCGGACCGGAGGCGCGCGCCTTCCATGGCGCCGCGCTGTTTCTCATCGGCCTGTTTGGCTTTGCGCCGCTGAAAGGCACGACCGAGTCGATGTTCGCCGAAGCCTTCAGCCGTGGCTCGGGAAGCCAGGGCTCCGATTGTGGAACAAGCTGCGGCGGCAGCTGCGGCGACGGCGGAGCAAGCGACTGTGGCGGCGGCGATTGAAGCGCCCGCGCTCGGGTCGGGCGTCGGCTTTCGTCCGCAGTTTCGCGCTGAACTCTTCGCGCATCGCGATCAGGTCGATTTCCTCGAGATCATCGCCGATCACTATCTTGACGCATCGAGAGAGAAGCTCGACGAACTCGCGCTATTAAAGTCGCACTTCCCGCTCGTCGCGCATGGTCTCGATCTTTCGATCGGCAGCGCAGAAGGCCTCGACATGCGGTATGTCGAGAAGATGGCGACGCTCATCGAGCGCATCGATCCGCCCTGGTGGAGCGATCATCTGTGCTTCACGCGCGCGGGCGGCGTGAGCATCGGCCATCTGGCGTCTCTGCCCTATACGCAGGAGGCGATCGATGTCGTCGCGCGCAACGTCGAACATCTGCGCCGGCGCATCAATACGCCGCTGATTCTGGAAAACATCACCTGCGTCGTGCGCATTCCGGGCGGCGACATGGACGAACCGGCGTTCTTGTCGCGCACGCTCGACGCGACGGGATGCGGCTGGCTCTGCGACGTCGCCAACATGCATGTGAACGCCAGGAATTTCGGCGTCGATCTCGACGCGGCGTTCGAGCGCTGGCCGTGGGACAGGCTTGTGCAGATTCACTACGCGGGCGGGCGCGAACGCGAAGGCGTGCTGATCGACAGCCACGACGCCGCCACGAGCGATGAGGTTTGGGCGCTCTACGATCGCATTGTCGCGCGCGCGCCGGTCAAGGCCGTCATCCTCGAACGCGACGAAAGAATGCCGCCGTTCGGCGAACTCATCGATGAAGTGGCGCGCGCCCGCGCGACGCTCACGGAGACGGGGCGATGGCCTTAGCCGAGACGCAGGCGCTGCTCGCACGGCTCTTCACGGACGCAGATCTGCGGCGCGAGTTCTTTGATGCGCCGGTCGCCGTGGCCACGCGTTTCGGTTTGAGCATGCATGATACGCAGCGCCTCGCCGGAATCGACGCTTGCGAAATCGAAGCCTTCGCGCGGAGCCTGATCGGCAAGCGCGCGCTCTATGCGCGCAAGGCGCTGCCGCTCACGGCGCGCGCGCTGGGGGATCAGTTCGACGCGCTTTTCCGGGAGGCGATCCGCGGCGCGGCGCGAGATGCAAGTCGCTCCGACGCGACGGCGCTCGCCGAGCTTCTCGATCGGCGTGTCGCAAAGTGCGAATTGGACCCTGCCTGGGCCGCCGATCTCGCGCGCTTCGAACGCGCCTTCATCGATGCGGGAGGTTCAGGCGCCGCGTTTTTCGTTCGACGGTTCGACTTCGACGTTGCGACCATCGCCAAGGATCTCGCCAGAGGCGAAGACGTGAGCCCAATTCGCCGCAGAACATTCGGCGTCTGGGCGCGCATGCCGCGAGGCCGGCTGCGCTGGCGGCTTTTTCGCTTCTAGGCGCGGCGCAACGCTTCGGGCATGTCTGAATGGCGCCGTTCGGCGACGACGTCGATCATGCGCTCGGCGCCGCGATCCCGCGCCTCCTGGCTCTGCGCCTTGGCGAGGTCTTCGCTTGCTTCCTTGAACTGCGCTTCGGCCTCTTCAAGCTGGCCGCGAAGCTCCGCGATCGACGCAACGATGTTGTCGCGCCTGGAGCGCGCGGCCCGCGCGTATGTCGGATAGGCGAAATGGTTGGGGTCGTTGATGTTTGCGCGCCGTTCTTCCTGACCGATCTCACGGTCGAGTTCATTGGCCATGCGCGTGAATTCGCCGATCATTGCGTTGAGTTGAACGACTCGCCGACGTTTTTCCTCGGCCTGAAACCGTTTGAGACGGACAAGCGTATCCCGCGACTTCATGCGACAAGCTCCGTTACGCGACTTATGCGAAACAAATCCTTAACTCCGCGAGACGGACCTCAATATGCCCCGTGGAAGTTGCTCCTTTGTTACCGAAATCGAATTTTTGAATTCTTCGCCGCTGTGTGTCTTTGGCGCACTATCTCAAGCGAGGGGCGCTTTGGAGGCCCAAGCTATGCGAAATCTTGCTACAATTCTTGCGGGGGCGGCCATAAGCCTCGCAGCTTCCAGCGCGGTGATGGCGGAAGCTCCAGGCTTCGTTTTCTCGCAAGACAAACTTGAATGGCGGGCAGGTCCGCCAGAACTGCCGCGCGGCGCTGAAGTCGCGATGCTGTTCGGCAATCCGATGCAAGGCGGGCCGTACATCCTCCGGATGCGCGCGCCGAAGGGATACAAGATCGGGCCGCACAAGCACAGCGGAATCGAAACCATGACTGTGTTGACGGGCGTCGTCCGCTACGGTCAGGGCGACAGCCTCGAGTCGCGCGCCGAGAAAACGCTCGCAGCCGGCGGCTTCGCGGCGACGCCCGCGGAAACAGGCCATTGGGTCAGCTTCGACGACGATACGGTCATCCAAGTGACCGGCGTCGGCCCCTGGAACATCACCTATCTCGATCCGCGCGACGATCCGCGCGCGCCGCAGCGGTAGCTATGCGGGCTCCTTGGCGCGCGCGGGCGAAGCCGCGGCGCCGCCATAGCGGCGATAGATGAACTCCGGCGCCGGGGCATGCGACTCGACTTCTGCGTAAGCGGCGAAGCGCGCATGTTCCGGCGAGAGATGGCAGGCGGGATCGGTCGCCGCGGCGTCGCCGGCGATGGCGAAGGCCTGACAGCGGCAGCCGCCGAAGTCGATCTCGCGGCGGTCGCAGGAGCGACAGGGCTCCTTCATCCAGTCCGTGCCGCGGAAAGCGTTGAAGGCCGCGCCGTGTCGCCAGATGTCGGCGAGCGATGTGTCGCGCACGTTATCGAAGGTCAATCCCGGCAGCGTCTGCGCCGCGTGGCAGGGCAGGGCCTTGCCGGACGGCGTCACCGCCATGATCGAACGGCCCCAACCGCCCGTGCAGGCTTTCGGCCGCGTGGCGTAATGATCGTGGATGACGAAATCGAAATTGAGAACGCCGGCGAGACGCTTCTTCGCTTCTTCGACGACGCCGACGGTGTCCATGAAAGTTTCGCGCGTCGGGATCAGCGCGGCGCGGTTCACCTGCGCCCAGGCGTAATATTGAATATGCGCGATCTCGATGCGCTGCGCGTCGACGTCGACGGCAAAATCGATGATCTGTGGCAGATGCGCGATGTTTTGCCGGTGCATGGGCGCGTTGATCGTCAATCCCATGCCGAATTCGCGCGTCCACCGCGCCACGTCGCGCTTCTTGGCGACGCCGCCCTGAAATCCCGAGATCCGGTCGGCGCTGTCGGGGACGACGTCCTGGATGGAGACCTGCACATGATCGAGGCCGATCTCGGCAAGACGCTGCAGCCGTTCGCGCGACAGCAGCACGGCGGAAGTGACGAGATTGGTGTAGAGCCCGGCGTCGACCGCATGCGCGAGTATGTCTTCGAGATCGCGTCGCGCGGTCGGTTCGCCGCCGGAAAGATGCAGCTGCAACGCGCCGATCGCCGCCGCCTGACGGAAGGTCTCGCCCCATTCAGCGGCGGTGAGTTCGACGTTCGAGCGCTCGAGTTCGAGCGGGTTGGAGCAATAGGGACATTGCAGCGGGCAGCGATGAGTGAGTTCGGCGAGCAGTCCAGCAGGCCCGCCGGCAAAGGGCGCGATCGACGAAGCGAAGTCGGAAGGCGGCGGCGGCGCAAACGCATCTTTGCCGTCGCGCAGCAGCCGCTTGTCGGCGAGTCCCTGCAGCAGCGCGGTAACGTCGCGGGTGATGATTTCCAGCGGCGCGGCGTATTGCTGCGCAAGCCGCGCGCAAAGATCGGCGAGCCGCGTCTCGCCGTCGATGGCGCGCAGGACGATCAACCCGATCGGATCGAGTTCATAGGCGCGTTCCGGCGCCAGGATGACTGTTCGCGAACGCGCGCGGTCCTCATGCAGCCGCGCGTAGCGCGTGAAGGCCGGACGCGAGTCGGGGCCGATCACGAAGCGCGCGGCGTGCGGCTTAGACATTCGCATCTCCTGGCCGCCAGGCGCCGGGCGGGATCAGACCGGGCGTGACGTAGGCGTGATGTAATGCATCAAGCTGCGCCCACAAGACGTCGCATTTGAACTGCACGGCGCCGACGCAGGCTTGCTGTTCGGCGCGAGTCTTCGCGTTATCGAGCACATAGCCGAGCGCGAATTCGGAATCGCGCGGAGCCTGCGTCAGCCGCCGCTTGAAATAGGCCATCACATGATCGTCGACGAAATCGTAGCTTTCGAGCATTCCGGCGATTCGTTCGCGATGGATGGACGGCGCGAAGAGTTCGGTCAGCGAGGACGCGACCGCAACCGTAAGCGGCTGCTCGACGACAAAGCGCACATAGGCTTCGACGGCGAACTTTGTGGCGGGCAGGGCGCCGCGGCGGGAGGTCACGAAATCGCGCGAGAAGCCGAGCGCGTCGGTGAGCACCAGCCAGCGCTCGATGCCGCCGCCTTCTTCGCCGAGCCCGTCGTGATCATGGATGCGATGTATCCACTCGCGGCGCAGTTCGCGGTCGTGCACGCGGCTCATGAAAGCCGCGTCCTTGCGCGGCACCGCCTCCTGGTAGCAGTAGCGGTTGAGCGCCCAAGCGGCGACCTGATCCTTATTCAGCTTGCCGCCATGCAGCAGCTTATGAAACTCGTGCTTGTCATGATAGCGCTCGGCGCCGACCGCGCGGATCGCGGCTTCAAAGTCGTCGCGGGAGAGCGGCGCGGCGTCGCGCCAGTCGATGGCTACGATCTCGTTCACAGGTTCACCTCCATGCCGTCCTCGCCGATTTCCCAGCCGGCCGCCTGCGCGGTCGCATATTCTTCCGAGAACTCGTTGAGCAGAGGGTTAGAATTGTTGATGTGCACGTAGATTTTGCGCGCCACGTTGAGCGGCTCGAAGGCGGCGATGGAGCCGTCGGCGCCGCTGACATTGATATGTCCCATGCGCGAACCTGTCTTGCCGAGCAGGCCCTGTTCGATCATCTCGTTTTCGTGAAACAGCGTGCCGTCGAAGAAGACAAGCTTGGCGCCGCGAAGGCGTTCGGCGAGCGGCGCATCGAGCTTCGCGCAGCCCGGAATGTAGAAAAACGAGTCGCCGGTCGCGGTTTCGATGATCTCCAGCCCCAACGTGTCGCCGGCGCTCGTGCCGAAGTTCGGCGCGTTGGAGTTCTCGAGATAGAGCGCGATCTTTCCAGGAACCGGAAAAGCGCGGACCGCGAGCCCCAGATCGAGACCGGCGCCTCTCACGGATACCGCCTCATCCATGCGCAGCTCGATGCGCGGCACGAGCTGCGTCTGCAAGATCGTGAAAATCGGATTGGCGCCAAGCGCATCGAGAACGCGGCCAGCAGCATAGAGACTGAACGGTTGAGCTTCTCGCATATTGAGAAGGCCCGCGACGTGATCGACATCCCCATTAGTCAGCGCGACGGCCTTGATCGGGCTCGCGCGCAACCCATCATTGGCGCCGGGCGCCAGCTCCGGCGTGGCTGATATTTGTTCGCGCAGATCTGGCGAGGCGTTGAGCAGCAACCAGTCCGCGCCATTGGCGCTGACCGCGAGCGAGGACTGTGTGCGCGGCGCGAATCCGGGCGCGCCGGCGCGAACCGCTCGGCAATTTGCGCAGTTGCAGTTCCATTGCGGGAAGCCGCCGCCGGCGCCCGATCCCAACACCTTGATCCGCATGAGCGTTTTCGACGCGGCGGCGCGCCGCAACGTCGCTTCTCCCCAATGTTATTTTCCTGGCACTATGCGCAGGCGGCTGGCCTTCGCGCAAGTGCGACCGATTTGCGCGGCGCTCATGAAATATTGAGACTTTTTCCCTGTCTCCACGGGCGTCTCGCCCCGCTTTGGTCGCTTTCTCAGCCCAAAAGACAGCGGCGAGGCCGAGGCGCCTCAGGTCGAAGCGCGCAGCCCATGAATGCGGTTCAAGGCGGGCGCTGAATCGAGCCAAGCAATTTGCGCAACTTTCGGATGAACATACTGACGCGCCTTTGCGCGCTCTTCGCCGCGGCGTCGCTTGCCGGCTGCCTGTCGGACGGCATGCGCATCGTCGACGGTCATGTCGGCAACGCCGTCTCTCTCGTCTCCGGACCAGAGGGCGAGCCGGCGAATGTCGCGCTTTTCGTCGCTTCGACCCGGCGTTCCGAAGGCGCCAGGGATGACGGACGCGCGCATTTTTCGCTGACGTCGATCGGCGTTCCGCTCAATCATCGAGCTGGCAACGTCGAGCGTCCGAGCTTCGGCGGGGCCGATCGGCGGCGCCATTTCACGGTGCTCTCGAAGCGCAACATGGACGAGCAGGAGTTCTACGGCGAGGTCGCCTCGCACGTCTCCGGCCGCATCGGCAATTCGCGCGACGTGCTGCTTTACGTGCACGGCTTCAACACCGGAATTGACGAGTCGCGCTATCGGCTGGCGCAGATCGTCGCCGACGGACGTTTCTCCGGCGTTCCCGCGCTCTTTGCCTGGAATTCCCGCGGCGGACTGTTCAACTACGAGTCCGACAAGGAAGCGGCGACGGTGTCGCGCGACGCGCTCGAGAAGCTCATCGTTGATCTGTCGCACACGCCGGGCGTCGGGCGCATCCATGTGCTCGCGCATTCGATGGGCGCGTGGTTGACGATGGAGACGCTGCGCGGCGTCGCGCAGTCAGGCCATCCGGATCTCGACGGGAAGCTCGGCGAAGTCATGCTTGCGGCGCCTGACATCGATCTCAACGTCTTCCGTCAGCAGGTCGCGCGTCTTGACCCGCAGCATGTGTCGATCTTCGTCGCCAACAACGATCGCGCGCTGTCGCTGTCGTCGCGCATCGCCGGCGATCGCCCGCGCCTCGGCGCGATGAATCCGACGAACCCCGAAGACAAGGCGGAGCTCGACCGGCTGGGCGTCGCCGTGCATGACATCTCGTCCTTCTCGACCGACTTCGTCGGCCACGGCGCATTCGCCGAAGCGCCCGATGTGGTGCGAAAGATCGGCGCGCAACTGACTGCGCCTCGGGCGGGCGAGGCCGAGACGCACGCCGTCATCGACGCGAGCGGTGCGGCGGCGCCAGACGCCGCCCCGGCGCCTCTCAGTCAAAAGGTCGAGTCCCAGCCGCTGGCGCCGCTCGCGGCGCGGTAGCTTCTTTTCGATGATTTTTGACGTCCAGCGCTTACTACGTCTGCGGCGCCTCTGTCGGCGCGGCCTTCTCCGCCTCGGCTTTCGCGAGCCTGTTGTAGCGCCGCACGCTCAGCGGAATGGCCGCCAGAAACGCGACGCTCAGCACGGCGAGCAACTCCATCGGATAGATCGCAAGTAGCAGCGCCGTCACGCCGACGCCGAAGAGCACCGGGATGACCAGATCGCGCGGAATCCGCCCGATGCGCTTGCCGGAAAAATGCGGAATGCGGCTCGCCATAAGAAAGGCGATCCCGAGCACATAGACGATGTAGAAGGGCGTCATCGCCTTTGAGGCCGGCAGCTCCAAAACGGAGAAATGCAGATAGAGCGGCAAGAGCACCGTCACGGCGCCGGCCGGCGCCGGCATGCCGACGAAGAATTCGGCGTGCCAGGCGGGCTTCGAGGGATCGTCGATCGTCACATTGAAACGCGCGAGGCGCAGCGCGCAGGCGATGGCGAAGACCAGCACGGCGAACCAGCCGAGCCCCTTAATTTCCTGCAGAGTCCACAGATACAGCAGCAGGCCGGGCGCGACGCCGAAATCGACGAAATCCGAAAGCGAATCGAGCTCCGCGCCAAATCGCGAGGTGCCTTTGATGGCGCGCGCGAGGCGCCCGTCCAACCCGTCGAGCACAGCCGCCGCCATCACGGCCGTGACGGCGGTCTCGAAGCGACCTTCAATTCCATAGCGAATGGCGGTCAGCCCCATCGACAGCGCGAGGAGCGTCACGAGATTGGGCAGAACGATGCGCAGCGGGATGTTGCGAAAGCGCAGCCGCCGCTGTTCCGAGGGCGTCAGGGAACCCTCTTGCGCATCGCGCCCGGAGAAGAAGGGATCGGCCATAGGTCTCTCAACCCGCCTTAAACGACAGCGCGGCGGCGCCGGCGGTCATATCGGCGAGTATCGTCTCGCCGGCGATGGCGCGCGAGCCGACAGCCACCATGGGCCGCGCCGATGACGGCATATAGACGTCGACGCGCGAGCCGAAACGAATGAGGCCGAAACGGTCGCCGACGCCGATCTGTTCGCCTTCCTTGACGAAACCGACGATGCGCCGCGCGACAAGCCCTGCGATCTGCACCACCCCGAAACGCCCCATGGGCGTTTCGATGACCATGCCGCTGCGCTCATTGTCTTCGCTGGCCTTGTCGAGATCGGCGTTGACGAACAAGCCCGGCTTGTAGGCGATCCTGGAGATGCGGCCGGTGATCGGCGCGCGGTTCACATGCACGTCAAAGACGCTCATGAACACGGAGATGCGCTGCATCGGCTCGACCCCGAGCCCGAGTTCGGCCGGAGGCAGAAAGAAGCCGACCGCGCTGACGACGCCATCGGCGGGCGAGACGACGAGGCCTTCCCGCAGCGGCGTCACTCGCGCCGGGTCGCGGAAGAAATAGGCGCACCAGGCCGTCGCGATGAAGCCGATCCAGCCGAGCGTCGGCGACAGCCAGTCGAGCAGGAAAGCGACGACCGCGAAACCGGCGATGAAGACATAGCCTTCCGGATGGATAGGGACGAGCGATTTGCGTACGGAGTCGATGATCGACATGCGGGCCTGCTTTCCTGGCGCGCCGATGAGCGCGCGTTCCCTTTGCCATGTTGCAGCGCCAAAGTCACGGATCTGCGTCGGACGTCAGGGCAGCCGGAGGATGCGGCAGGGGTCGCCCTTCGACGCGGGCGGCGCGCCGGGCTCGCGGATCAGCAGCGCCTGGGATTCCGCCAGTTCGGTCAGAAGCGACGAATCCTGCAGCGGCTGCGGCGTCGCGACGAGCCGCCCGCGTTCATCGATGGCGAGCCGGGCGCGCATATAGTCGCCCCGGCCCTTGTTGGCCGGGAGATCGCTTCCCGTGATCGCCGCCTCGCTCCTGTCCGCGCCGGCGTCGGGATCGCCCTGCAGGGCGCGCAGCAGCGGCGCCAGGAACACCAGGGCGCAGACGTAGGAGGCCACAGGGTTGCCCGGCAGTCCGAGAATGCGCGCTTCCCCGAGCGCGCCGTGGATCAGCGGCTTTCCCGGCCGCATCGCGATCTTCCAGAAGTCGAGCGACATGCCTTGCCGGGCCAGGGCAGGGCGAAGCAGGTCGCGGTCCCCGACCGAGGCGCCGCCGAGCGTCACCAGAACGTCGGCGCGCGCCTCGCGGGCGAGGCCGATGCCGCGTTCGAGTTCCGCGAGATCGTCGCGAAAGATGCCGAGATCGATCACTTCGGCGCCGGCGTCTTCGGCGATGGCGGCGACCGCCAGATTGTTGCAGGAGATGATCTGCGATGGGCCTGGCGCGGCGCCCGGCGGCACGAGTTCATCGCCCGAAGCGATGACCGCCACGCGCGGGCGGCGGGCGACGGGAACCGCAGCATGATTCATCGCGGCGGCGAGCGCCAGTTCGGCGGGGCCGAGGCGGTCGCCCGCGAAGAGCGCGACCTCTCCTTCGAGAAAATCGAGCCCCGCTCCGCGAATATGCGGGCCTGGCGGCGCGTTCGCCGTCAGAACGCCGTCGTCGACCCGCGCGTCCTCCTGCAGCAATATCGCGTCAGCGCCCTGCGGCACCGGCGCGCCGGTGAAGATTCGAATGGCCTCGCCCCGTTTGAGCGCCGCTTCATAGGCGCTGCCGGCGGCGCTTTCGCCGACGATGCGCAGCGGCGCGGTCAGATCAGCGACGCGCAGCGCATAGCCGTCCATCGCCGAGACGGCGACTGGCGGCTGGGTGCGGCGCGCAACGAGGTCTGTGGCCAGCGTGCGGCCGCGCGCCTGCGCGAGCGGCGCTGACTCTTCACCCAGCCGCGCAGCTCCGGCGAGCACGCGCGAAAGGGCGTCCGAAACGGAAAGAAGCTGATCCACGCGAAATCTATCCCCGGTTTGCGACGCGGCGATAAAGGAAGGCCATCAAGCTTATAACGGCGAGCGCGACGAGCACGATCACCGTCGCAAGGGCCGCGTCAATGTCGACCGTCGGATAGGCGAAGGAGAACGCCGCGCCAAGAGCGATCGCCAGCAAAAAAACCGCGATGATCCGAGCAAGGGACAATTTCATTTCGGCGCCTTTCCGCCGTTCTTCTTGGCTTCGGCGAAGTGCGCAATGTCGGCGACCGCTGCGCTCACGGGCTCCACCCAGTCCGCGGCGGTGAGCACGATGTTGGCGACGTGGAGACGGAAATCCGAGAGGCGCGCGCCGTCCGAAAAATCGGGCCGCTTCACTTGCGCGGCGTAAGCGTCCACGAACAGCGGAGAGGCGCGCGGGCGCACATTGGTCAGATCAACGAATAGAAATGGCGGCGGCAAGGGCGAAAGATCACTGATCTTCGTCGCGTAAGTGAGGAGATAAGGACCGCCGGAAAGATCGTTCTCGCAAAGCTGCGCGACGGCCGCAGCCGGTCTGTCGCATAAATGGAACAGAAGTCGCTGCGCCATGGCGAAATCATAATTCTTGCTCAGGAAGGTTTTGACGGCGGCAAGATCGACGTCCGCGGGAAAGGCGGCCTGGCCGCGCGCGCTCGCCCTGGTTGGCATGTACAGAATATTGATCCGCTCCTTCGACGCAGCGACGTCCGACGCCGCCGGAAAGCGGCCCACGAGTTCGCGGAGAAAGGCGACCGCGCGTTCACTGTGCCGCGGCAGGATCACGTAGGAATAGAGACCATAACCGGGCGTCTCGGCGCCTGGCGCGTAAAGATAGTCATAGGCCGTGCCTAAAATGCTCGGCTTTGCGACAGAGTCTGCGCCGCGTCCTTCCGACGGTCCTTCGGCTTTTGGCGCTTCGAACGAAGATGGGGCGCGCCGATAGGCGCGTGACCCGCTGCCGCCCCAGCCGGAGTGAGGCCTGTAAGAATAACCCATGCAGCGACGAAAACAGGCGGCGTCCTCGCCACACTGCCGGCGGTATTCGCTCGCCCGGTCGGCGAGAGCTGGCGCGCTCATGAACAGCAGCGCAAGGGCGGAAAGAAAAAGCCGCAAGATGGGCGTCTCCACCAATCATCAAATATGTCGATAGGTTACGATATAGAGCGCTGCGGTCGTAGTCGAACTATTCGTCGCGTCGCCAGTCGCCGGATTTGCCGCCGCGCTTTTCCACGAGTTCGACGCCTTCGATGCGCATGCCGCGGTCGGCGGCCTTCAGCATGTCGTAGATCGTCAGACAGGCGACCGATACGGCCGTCAGCGCTTCCATCTCCACGCCGGTTCTGCCGGTGACCGACGCCTCGGCGACGACCCGCAGGCCCGGCAGCGCCTCATCTGGCGTGATTTCGACGGATACGCTCGACAAGGGCAGGGGATGGCACAGCGGGATGAGGTCGCTCGTCTTCTTCGCCGCCATGACGCCCGCAACACGGGCGACGCCGAACACGTCGCCTTTCTTGGCCTGACCTTCGAGGGCAAGGCGCAGCGTTTCGCGCGCCATCGCCACATGCCCGCGCGCAACCGCCACACGCGGCGTCTCGGCCTTCGCCGACACGTCGACCATATGCGCTTCGCCGCTGGCCCCGATGTGACTCAGCGCGCTCACGTCACGCGCCGGCGGGCGACTTGTGCGCGCCGGAGTTCTGATTGGCCGCAGCGCCATGCAGGAGTTCGCGCGCGGCCGCTTCGACGTCATGCTTGCGCATCAGGCTTTCGCCGACCAGGAAGGCGAAGATGTGCGACTTCTCGAGGCGCAGGCAGTCCTCGTTGGTCGCGATGCCGCTTTCCGCGACGATGATCCTGTCCCGCGGAATCTTCTCGGCGAGCCTTTCGCTCACTTCGAGAGACACTTTGAAGTCGTGGAGATTGCGGTTGTTGACGCCGATCAGGCGCGTCTCCAGCGCCAGCGCGCGATCAAGCTCCTTCTCGTCATGCACTTCGACGAGCACGTCCATGCGCAGATCATGCGCGGCGGTGTTCAGCGCCTTCGCTTCGTCATCGTCGACGGCGGCCATGATGATCAGGATGCAATCCGCGCCATAGGCGCGCGCCTCATAGACCTGGTAGGGATCAAACATGAAATCCTTGCGCAGCGCCGGCAGATGCGTCGCCTTTCGCGCGGCCTCGAGATCTTCGAGCCTGCCTTTGAACGAGGGCGCGTCGGTCAGCACCGAAAGGCAGGCGGCGCCGGCGGCTTCATAGGCGCGCGCCAGTTGCGGCGGATCGAAATCGGGCCGGATGATTCCCTTGGACGGGCTCGCCTTCTTGACCTCGGCGATGAGCGCGATGCGGCGCTCATTCAGCTTTTGCTCAATCGCGTGGACGAAGCCGCGCGGCGGATCATGGTCCCGAACATTGCGCTCGAGGGTCGCGAACGGCATGCGCACCTTGGCCTCGGAAATCTCGGTGCGCTTATAAGCTTCGATCTTTCTTAAGATGTCGGTCATCGTCTCGCCTGCGGGAAGGCGGGCCGCGACCGCCATCGCTCGATTTCGTTCCGCCGACTGCCGGCTGCTCATGAATAGCCGATAAACGCGCGCAATCCTATCCCGATTGGAGGCGAAGGCGGATCAGGCGTCCCGATTGGAGCAGCGTATCAGCGCGTCGAGCTTGTCGCGCGCGGCGCCCGAATCGAGCGCCGCCTCGGCGAGCGCCGCCCCCTCGCGCAAGTTAGCGGCGCGTCCCGCGACGATCAGCGCCACGCTGGCGTTGAGCACCGCGATGTCACGGTAAGGATTTTTCGCGCCCTCCAGAACGGCGCGCAGGGCTCGCGCATTATGCGCCGCGTCGCCGCCAACAAGCGCCTGCGTCGTCGCGCGGGGCAATCCGGCATCCTCCGGCGACAGGTCAAAGCTACGGATCTCCCCGTCTTCAAGGGCGACGACATGGGTCACGCCCGTCGTCGTCGCTTCATCGAGACCGTCGCCGCCATGCAGCAGCCAGACGCGCTTGGCGCCGAGTTCGCGAAGCGTCTTCGCCAAGGGTTCGAGCCACTCCCGGGAGAAGACTCCGATCGTCTGTCGCTCCACCTGCGCCGGATTGCACAGTGGGCCGAGCAAATTGAAAATCGTGCGCACGCCGAGTTCGCTTCTCACCGGCGCCGCGTGGCGCATGGCGGGATGATGCGTCGTTGCGGCCATGAAGCAGATTCCGGCGTCTTGGAGCGAAGCGGCGGCGGCGGTCGGAGAAACCCCGACCTTGACGCCGAGTTCGCCGAGCACGTCGGACGCCCCCGACAGCGATGAGGCCGCCTTGCCGCCATGTTTGGCGACGATTGCGCCGGCGGCGGCGGCGATGATCGCGGCCAGAGTGGAGATGTTGTAGGTGCCGACGCCGTCGCCGCCCGTGCCAACGATGTCGATGGCGCCGGGCGGCGCTTCGACCGTCGTCATGGCCGCGCGCATCGCCTCGGCCGCGCCGATGATTTCATCGATCGTCTCGCCGCGCATTCTCAGTCCCATGAGAAAGGCGCCAAGCTGCGCGGGCGTGGCTTCGCCGCGGAAAATCAGCGAGAACGCCGCTCTCGCCTCTTCACGCGCAAGCGGCGCGCCCGAGGCCAGCGCCGCGATGTAGTTTTTGAAGTCCGCGCTCACCGCCGCTCAGCGCCCTTGAACAGGGGCAGGGTCGTCGGCCGACCCCCGCTGCGGGCGGCCTTGCAACCGGCAGTCACGCCGCCTTCTCGCGGCGGCGCGGGCCCTCGTTCCATTCCCGCGCGAGATCCAGGAAGTTCTGCAGGATCTTATGGCCGTGCTGCGAGGTGATGCTCTCGGGATGAAACTGCACGCCATGCGTCGGAAGCGTCTTATGCGACAGCGCCATGATGAGGCCGTCGGGCGTCTCCGCAGTGATCCGCAGGCAATCCGGAAGGGTGTCGCGGTTGACGATCAGCGAGTGATAGCGCGTCGCCTGAAAGGGCCCTTCGATGCCTCGAAACACGGCGTCGCCATGGTGCAGGATCGTCGCCATCTTGCCGTGGATCGGCAGCGGCGCACGAATGACGTCGCCGCCAAACACCTCGCCGATCGATTGATGTCCGAGGCACACGCCGAAGATCGGCACCGTCTCGGCGGCGGCCGAAATCAGCTCCATGCAGATGCCCGCTTCGTGCGGCGTGCAAGGGCCCGGCGACAGCACGATGGCGTCCGGTCCGCCGGCCAATACCTCAGCCACCGAAACGGCGTCGTTGCGGTGGACGGTGACGTTCGCGCCCAACTGGCCGAAATAGTGGACCAGATTGAAGGTGAAGCTGTCGTAATTGTCGATGAGCGTGACGTTGGACATTCGGCTGCGGTTCGGCGATCCCGAGGCGGGTCTGACAGTGCAATAGGCCCCCCCGCGGGCTTAGGCAACAGTGGGAGGGCTGTCGTTGCGCGGCGAGAAGCGCCAGTCAGGCCGCACATCCTTGATCATCATGATCTCGGCGAGCGACTGGCGAGTGAGGAGACCCAGCAGCCGTCCCTCGGCGTCGGTCACGCCGACCACCTCACCTCCGGTGAGCTTGGGCAGGGCGGCGTCGATGCTCTCGCGGCCGTCGATGGTCGTCACCTCGCGGCGCACGAAGCGCGCGATCGGCGCGCCGGGCTCGGAATCCCGCAAGGCTTCAATTATGTTGGAACGGGACAGGAAACCGCTCAAACGCCGCGAGGCGTCCACGACCGGGAATTCGTCCTGGGACGTCGCCAACAGGACGTCGACCGCTTCGCGCACGGTGGAGCCGCGCTCGATCGAGGCGATGCGCGTCTCCATGGCGTCGGCGGCCCTCAGCCCGCGCGCCGCCTCGGACATCGTCGTCATCTGCGCTTCGCCGGCCGCCGCGATATAGACGAAAATGGCGATGAAGAGCAGCAGCGGATTCCCGAACAATCCCAGGAAGCCGAGCAGGAAAGCGAAGCCCTGACCGATCTGGGCGGCGATGCGGGTCGCGCGCTCCTTGCCCATCCAGATCGACAGCGCGGCCCGGAGCACACGGCCGCCGTCCATCGGAAAGGCGGGGATCAAGTTGAAGGCGGCGAGGAAAATATTCACCGCGGCGAGGCGTTTCAGAAGATTAACGGAAGGATCGCCGATCTGTATGGCGTCCGAGACATCGGCCGCGCCGAGAAATACGATCAGCGCGACGGCGATGACGAGATTGACGGCTGGCCCCGCGATCGCGATGAGCAATTCCTGTCCCGGCTTGTCGGGCATCCGATCCATGTCGGCGACGCCGCCGATCGGCAGCAGCGTAATTACCGGCGAGACGATTCCAAAACGTCGCGCGGTGAGTATGTGGCCGAATTCATGCAACACCACGCAGATGAAGATCGCCACGATGAACAGCACGCTGTCGCGGGCGGCGATCGCGCCGCCGCGCTGGTAGGCCGCAAAGCCGATCCAGCCGAGCAGCAGCAGGAACGTGACGTGGATGCGCACGGCGGTTCCCATGAAGGAGCCGATCGTGATGGACCATCGCATGTGCATTTCCCGCGCTCGTGGTTAACAGCCGGTAAGATAGGACCGAGCGAGGCTGTGCGCTAGGGCGGAGCGGACATGAAAAGCGCCGGCGAAGCGGCCTTGGGGCGCTTGCCGGCGACAGGTGGGACAGAAGGCTAAGAGACGAAAAAATCCGGAGACCGGATCACAGCCGGTAGCGGACCTGATCGGTCCAGAAGCGCTCCAGCCTCGAGAGCGACGTATTCAGGTTACGAAACTCGTCGCAGGACACGCCGCCGATCTGCTCGACCGTCAGCGCGTGCTTCTCATAGAGCTGCGCGACGATGTCGTGAATCTGCTTGCCCTTCGGGGTCAGGCTGATGCGCACCGAGCGGCGGTCGAGGCGCGAGCGGGCGTAATGCATGTAGCCCATATCGACAAGCTTCTTGACGTTGTATGAAACGTTGGAGCCGAGATAATAGCCGCGCGTGCGTAGCTCGCTCGCGGTCAATTCCTTGTCGCCGATGTTGTAGAGCAGCAGCGCCTGAACCGAATTTACGTCGCCGAGATCGCGGCGGTCGAACTCATCCTTGATGACGTCGAGCAAGCGGCGGTGCAGGCGTTCGACGAGCGTGAGCGCTTCGAGATAAACCGGCCGGATCTCGCTGGTGCGATCGTCGCGGACCTGAGGGGCGGTGTTCGTCATGGCGCTCATCGTCTTCTCCATCACAGCGGATGCGTCGCGCATCTCTTGTTCGACCTTCGATGGGATCAAATTAGATCGAGGCGGATGAAAGGCGGCTTAAACAACAGCCTGAATCTCGCGTTTACCCCGATAGGGCCGTTTGCGGTGAATGAGAGGTGAACCTAAGCTTCGATTTACGCTAACAGTTCCTAACGGAACCGTGTTCTGCGCGAGGCGGCTTCAAGACGGTTTCGCCGGCTTTCTGTCAAATCTGCGGCGACGGCGGCGTTCGCGCATGCGCTGCGCCTCGACGTCGCGTCCGGCTTCGAAGGTCAGTCCGAAATACATCGCGATCAACACGGCGTTGACGCCGATCAGCCAATAGCCGCCGATGAAAAAGCCGGGCATGCTCAGCGTCAGGAAAATCTGCGCGCTCGCAACGAGCAGCCACAATACGCCGCCCCACGGCGTCGCCAGCCACAGGCCCACGCCGGCGATGAGATCGAGCACGGCGAAAAAGATGACGGCGAAGGCCGCGCTCTGCGGCATGGTTTCAAAGATCGAGCGTTCCGCGGCGAGAATGATCCGCCACTGCATCAAGCCTTGCACCAGCCAGAATAACGCGACGATGCGCATGAAGCGCGAAAGCAGGACGCCCCATTTGGCGGCGTCGCCGCCATTCGGCTCGCCGACGCGGATGGCGCGGTAAGGATCGTCGCCGTCGTCGTAGATCGTTGGGCCGTCCATCAGATGCGCCGTCGCCCTTGTCGCTGTCCGCGCACTTTGCGGGATAGTTATTGCCCTCGCCGCGCGCGCGTTGCGAAGCGAACCGCCTCCTCGGCGGCGCGAAACAGCGCTTTCGCCTTGTTGACGCATTCGCGGTGTTCATATTCGGGTTCGCTGTCGTAGACGACGCCGGCGCCAGCCTGCACGTGCATCTTGCCGTCCTTCACGATCGCCGTGCGCAGCACGATACACGTGTCCATTTGTCCGCCGGCGCCGAAATAGCCGATGCAGCCGCCGTAAATTCCGCGCTTGTCGGTCTCGAGCTCGTCGATGATCTCCATGGCGCGCACCTTCGGCGCGCCGGAAACCGTGCCGGCGGGAAATCCGGCGGCGAGCGCGTCGATGCAATCGTAACGCGGGTCGAGCTCGCCTTCGACATTGGAGACGATGTGCATCACATGGCTGTAGCGTTCGATCGTGAAACTGTCGGTGACGCGAACCGTGCCCGTCGCTGCGACGCGGCCGACGTCATTGCGGCCGAGATCGAGCAGCATCAGATGTTCGGCGCGCTCCTTTTCATCGGCGAGGAGGTCGGCCGCGAGACGCTCGTCTTCCGTCTTCACCTCGCTGCGCCAGCGGGTGCCGGCGATCGGGCGTATCGTCACCTTGCCGTCGGCGACGCGCACGAGAATTTCCGGACTCGAGCAGACGATCTGGAATTCGCCAAAATCGAGGAAGCACAGAAAGGGGGCCGGATTGACGCGGCGCAGCGCGCGGTAAAGCGCGAAGGCGGGCAAAGCGAAAGGCGCCGTGAAGCGCTGCGACAGCACGACCTGAAAGATGTCGCCGGCGCGAATGTATTCCTTGGCGCGCTCGACCATCTCGAGAAAGCGCGACTGCGGCGTGTTGGAGATCGGCTCCTGAGCGAGAAGTGGCGCATCCGCGCCGGCGTCGCGATGCTCCAGCGGCGCCTCCAGCGTCGCGACGACCTTGTCGAGGCGCACCAGCGCCGCTTCGTACGCCGCCTTCGCCGCGACCCCCGGCTTGGGTCGAACGGGGGTGACGATGGAGATTTCGTCGCGGACGGTGTCGAAGACGATCATCGCCGTGGGACGCACGAGAAGCGCGTCAGGCGCGCCGATCTGGTCTTCCTTGGCCGGCGCGAGGCGCTCCATCTGGCGCACCATGTCGTAGCCGAGATAGCCGAAGACTCCCGCCGCCATGGGCGGCAACCCTGTCGCCAGCGGGACGGCCGACTCGGCGATGAGCTGGCGCAAAGCGACGAGCGGCGGCGCCTCGCTAGCCGCAAAGGCGCCGGGATCCTCAAGCGCCGACCGATTGATTTCCGCGCGATCGCCGACCGCGCGAAAAATCACGTCGGGATCGAGGCCGATCATCGAATAGCGGCCGCGGGCGGCGCCGCCCTCGACCGACTCGAGCAGGAAAGCGGCTCCGCGCCGCTCGCGCGTCAGCTTGAGATAAGCGGATACGGGCGTTTCGAGGTCGGCGACGAGGCGCGTGACGACGAGCTGCGGCCGCCCGGCGTCGTAATCGGCGCCGAAGGCGTCGAAGTCAGGCTCGAAAAGCGCGCCGGTCACCTGTCGCGTTCCGCTCCGGTCGCGGCTTCGAGCGCCCGCTGATTGATGTCGACGCCGAGCGTCTTTTCCAGCCCGCCGACATATTGCTCCAGCAGGTCATTGTGCAGGGCGGGCTTGAGCTGCTGAGCGATCGTCTTGGACTCGATCGAGTCCGGGTCGAAGACGGGGGTCGTGGCGTCGCGCACGAAAAACACCAGCCGTCCCTTGTCGACGACAACGGAGCCGGCGTGGCGCGGCGCGACGTCGAAGAATTGAACGATGGCGTTGGTGCTGAAGTCAGGACGCGCCTGGCGCTTCACGTCATTGGCGCGCTGCGCCTGAACGCCCAGCTCCTTGGCGACCTCCTCGATCGGCTTGCCGGCGCTAAGTTTGCCGACGATCTCGTCCGCCTTGGCGGCGAGCGCCTTCTGCGCGGCTTCGTTGCGCATGGCGTCGGCGACCGCCTCCTTCACCTCTTCGAAGGTCTTCTGCCGCGCCGGCTCGATGCCGTTAACCTCGTACCAGACATAGCCGCCGTCGCGCGTCGCGACCGTGTCGTTGTCGACGCCTATGTCGGACGCGAACGCCGCCTTCACGAGGTCCGGGCCGGCGGGGAGGGCGGCGATCGGCTTGCCGCTCCGGTCATTCCCCGCGTCGTCGACGGCTTCGAAGGTCTGCGTCTCCAAGCCCACGGCCTTCGCGGCTTCGCCCAGAGTCTTGCCCGAGGCGCGCTGATCCTCGACGGCCTCGTGGAGCCGGCGGACCTCGGGCGTAGCGTTCCGCCCAGCGATTTCCGCGCGCAGTTCCGGTTCAGCCTGCTCAAAAGTCTTGTTGTAGACAGCAGGCGTGATGCTCCTGACCTGCGAAACGACGACGCCGAAGGCCGTGTGCACCGGCTCGGCCAGTCCAGGCTGCGCCAGCGCGAAAACCGCCGCTCCCACCTTGGGGTCGCCAAAGTCGCGCTGCTCGACGAGCCCGAGGTTCACGTCCTTGGGATTGAGTTTGAGCTCCGACGCCAAAGCGTCGAAGTCGGCGCCGGCCGTCAGCCTGGCGAGCGCGGCCTCCGCCTCCGAGTCGGTCTTGAATACGATCTGCCGCACGTCGCGCTTTTCCGGCGTTCCGTAGCGCTTCGACTTCACCTCGTCGTAGAGCTTGCGCGCCTCGTCAGCCGACACGCTCTCGGGCTTTCCAACCGAAGAAGGGCTGACGACCAGCGTCGTCAGTTTGCGATATTCCTTGGCGCGGAAGGTCTGCTCGCGTTCGTCGAAGTATTTTTTCAGCTCTTCGTCGGACGGGGTCGCGCCGGCGCCGACGAGCGACGGCGGCACGACGAGATAGTCGATCGTCCGGGATTCATTGCGGAACCGATAGATCGCCTCGACCATCAATTTGGGGGGTTCGATTCCCGCGACGACGATGTCGGTGATCATCTTGCGCAGATAGGCGTTCTTCTGATCGGCGACGAAGCCGCGCTCGCTGAAGCCGGCGTCATTGGCGATCTGCTTGAAGCGCGCGGCGTCGAATTTGCCGTCAGGGCCCTGAAACACTTTTTCCGACGCAAGCAGGCGCTGGGTGGTCTCGTCGCTGGCGGCCAGTCCGAGCTGCCGCGCCTTCTGGTCGAGCGCAACCTCGGTCACGAGGCGCTCCAAGATCTGCAGGTCCAGCCCCGACTGATGGGCTTCCTCATTGGTGATAGCGCGGCGCATGCGCTGCTGAATGCGGCGAAGCTCGCTCTGATAGGCGTTGCGATAGGCCTCCACCGAGACTTCGCCGGAGCCGACGCGGGCGAGCCGCTGGCTTGTCATGCCGCGAAATACGTCTCCGACGCCCCAGATCGCGAAGCTGACGACGATCACGCCCATCACCAGCGCCATGATGGCGCGGCCGATCCAGTTCTGCGAGGCGACGCGCAGGCCTTCTAACATGAGTATCGCTTCCTTGGGTGCGTTTTGAGCCGGCTTCCCGGTTTTGGCGCGGACTATAGGGAGGGGGCGGGCGCGTGGCAATGCGCTCCGGGAACCAATCGCCGCGCGTCGAAATGAGCTATTGCCTTGATTTTCGAATGCTCGCACGTTCGCGAGAATTCGAGCCCGCGCCGGGGCTTCCGGCAGGGGCCGCCCATGTGAAGAGGCTCCGAAATGGACGAAACCGCCGACGCCGTCGCTCAAGCCGCGACGGAGCCCAGGGTCGAGGCCGAGACCGTCGTCGTTCCCCACGAACGGCACGCCGGCCGCGCGCCGCAGCCTCACGTCCCGCAGCAGGACGTCCGGCGGCTTCGGGCGGATTCCGAGGCGATCCGCCGGGCGTTCGAATCCGGCGAGTTTCCCTACAAGACGCGCCTCAGTGAAAAGATCTACCTGCGGCACATGCAGCCGCTACAGGTTGAGCTGCTGAAAGCGCAGAACTGGGTCAAGGAGACCGGGCAGCGCATCGTGCTGCTGTTCGAAGGGCGGGACGCCGCAGGCAAGGGCGGCACCATCAAACGCTTCATGGAGCATCTCAATCCGCGCGGCGCGCGGGTCGTCGCGCTGGAGAAGCCCTCCGAGCGCGAACGCTCGCAGTGGTATTTCCAGCGCTACATCCAACACCTGCCGGCGGCGGGCGAGGTCGTTTTCTTCGACCGCTCCTGGTACAATCGCGCCGGAGTCGAGCGGGTGATGAATTTCTGCACGCCAAACGAATATCTCGACTTCATGCGCCAATGTCCCGAACTGGAGCGCATGTTCGTCAATTCCGGAGTCCGCCTCTACAAATACTGGTTCTCCGTGACGCGCGAGGAGCAGCAGCGCAGATTCCATTCGCGCATGAACGATCCGCTGAAGCAATGGAAGCTGTCGCCGATCGATCGCGCCTCGATGGACAAATGGGACGACTACACCGAGGCGAAGGAGGCCATGTTCTTCTTCACCGACACCGCCGATGCGCCATGGGTCGTGATCAAGTCAGACGACAAGAAGCGTGCGCGGCTCAACTGCATGCAGCACTTTCTGTCGAGCCTCGACTACCCGAACAAGGATTACAGCGTCGTCCATGGTCCCGACCCGCTCATCGTCGGCTCCAGCGCGCATGTCATCGGCCGCGACGAGCACATTCTCGGCAAGTCGCTTGCGATGGACGTCGAGAAAAAGCGCAAGCGATAGCCTGCGCCAATTCGCTAATCCTGCATGACATGCGCGTGGACGTCGCGTCCGGAATGGCGCGCCAGGATCTCCCTGGCCAGCCGTTCGCGCTCAGCGTCCCACGTGCGCACCCAGAGGAGAAGGCCGCCGTGGCGAAGCTGTTCCTCAAGGTGTTTCGCGTGATGTTCGCCGATCAGCCTTGCCAGAGCGGCGCCGAGCACGCCGGCGCTTCCGCCCGCGAGCAGCGCACCCGCGATCACCGTGGCCAAGGCGCCGCCTGACGCGAATATCGCGCTGATCGCCGCGCCGGCGCCGACATACACCAAGCCACCGATCACGCCGCCTTGCGCGTCGCCGATGGATTCCACAGACACATAATGCGTGCGCGGCGCGGCGCTCTCGTCTTCAAGCTCAGTGACCTTCTTGTATTTGTGTCCGAGTTTTTCGTCGACGGCTTCCTCGCTCGCGAGCAGACTGATCTCGGCGCGATCGAAGCCCGAGGACATCAACTCGTCTATGGCCTCTTGGAGCGTGTCGGCGTTCTTGAATACGCCCACCACCTCGCGCACCTGGTTTTGCTCCTTATCGGTCGTCATCGATGCGTCTCCCTGAAAATTCTAATTCTATAAGCGCAGCCGCGCATCTGACGGACTAAATCACCGCACGGTGGATTTTCAAGCGTGCCGCTTATGATGCGGGAGAGAGTCTCCCGTGACGAATCGACGCCATGGAGACAAGGTTTGCGATGGCCACGCGCGTCAACGTCGCCACCTCGTCGGACGCTGCTTGGCCGAGAGCGCATTACTCCCCATTTGAGCCGTAACGCCATAGCGATGGAGAATGCGGCATGTCCGTCGATGAAAAGACGATTGAAGCGCTGCGCGAGGCGCTCGATGACGAATATAAGGCTCGCGCAACCTATCAGAGCGTGATCGACAAATTCGGGCCGGTCAGACCTTTCGTGAACATCATCGAAGCCGAAGAGCGCCATGCGAGCGCGCTTCTCCGCCTCTTCGAGCGTTTCGGCGTTGAACCGCCGAACGACAGATGGTCCGGACAGGTTCCGGCGCCGTCCAGTCTCGCCGAGGCGTGCAAGGCAGGGGTAGCGGCGGAGATCGAGAACGCGGCGATGTATGAGCGGCTTCTGGCGCAAGTGAGCGACGCAAGAGTGCGCGAAGTCTTGACCCGGTTGCAGGAGGCTTCGCAGCAGCGCCACCTTCCGGCGTTCCGACGCTGCGCCGAGCGGCCATCGGGCGGCGCACGTCAAATGCGGCGCTTCGCCGCGAGAGGCCGCTGCAGCGGGTGATATCACCGCGCCAGCATCCAGCCGCCGAGGCCAATGAGAATGACTCCGCCGATCGTTCGGCTGATGGCTGCATAGCGCGTATTGACGATCTTCTGCACGGCGAAGGCCGCCAAGCCAAAGATAACGAGATCGTCGAGCATGAAGAACAGCACATAGAGCCCGATGTAGGCGTAGTGCAGGGCGATCGGCAGATCGGTCAACGCGAGCAAATGCGTGTAGATCGCCGGCAACGCCGCAGAGCAGATGAATTCGATCGCGTTGACCGCAAAGGCGAGCGCAACCACCATGAGCAAGCTGGCGATCCCGATCGGCGCAGCGACGATGTCGCGCCCCCAATGCATCGTGCGTTGACGTTGCTCGATGTCGCCGACTTCGCAGACCACCTCTCCGCGCGTCGCGGCGAGGCCGATCAGATGGTCGAGACCGAAGCCGATCGCCGTCAGCGCGATAAGCTGCGTCAGCGGACGAACGTATCCGATGAAAAGAAACGTGTTCAGCCATGCTGTCATGAACAGGAAATACAAGACTCCCGACGCGAGCACGAATGTGCCGACGAGCCACCAGATCTTCCGCCGATCCTGCAGGTTCACGATCAGCGATATCAGATAGACGAGCACCCACATCGCGCATGGATTGAACCCGTCGGAGAGGCCCATCAGCGCTGTAAGCGCGAGGAGCGAGTGATGCGTCGGATCGATTTCACCGATGAGCGGAATGACGAGTTTCGACTGAGCGGCGCGGCGTGAGACAGCTTCCTGGTCGGAAAGCAGCGCCATGATTTGGCGCCCGGTCGATTCCGCGGACTCAAAACCGATGAGATGACGCGAGCCGTGTGCGAAGAGGGGCACGGCCGGATCTTCGATGCCGAAACGCTTCACGACTCTTTTAAAGAGCGCTTCGCTCGACGGCTTTGAAATGTCGTGAAGCACATAGTCGATCTTGTGCTGGCGCTTCAGAAACGCGATGGCCTCGTGGCAATGCGGGCAATCGGGCGAGAAGAACACATGCAGCCGGCCATCTTCTCGCCACTCGGTTTGCGCAGGCTCCACTCCCGGCCGCTCTGCGAACTGCAGAAACGCGAAGGCGAGGCCGAGAAGAGCGACAAGCGCGATGCGCAACGGGAGACGTCTCAAGCTTTGGCTCCTTTGCGGATGGCGGAGAATGAATGTAACAGGCTCTGAGCGTCCGGCAGCCGGCGCCGTCGGAGAAGCGTTCTCGGTTTCGGGAGCTTCGGCCGACTAGGGCGCGAATTGTCCCCGACAAGCGTCATCTTCAAAAAAATTTAACCATAAAGTTAAGGCCAGGCTTGCACTTGAGATATCGCTTGTTTTAAAAATGGGACGCTGAAGCTGGAAGAGGCGCGAATCGAAGCCCTTCCCCTTCCCGATGGGCCCGAGACGCGCGCTCGGTCGACTGAGCCCTGACAGCCATTCGGCGGCGCGACCGCCCTTTCATCGAGCGCCCCAAAAAGGAACTCCTATGCTGCGATCTCTCGGTCTTGCAGGAATGATGACGGCTGTACTTTTGACGGCGCCGGCCCAAGCTTTCGACGTTATGGCGCCGGACTACGGCGGACGCGTCGAGCAGTATGAAGCCAGGCTGGCGAGGGCGCAGGCGCGGGGCGAGCCCATCCGGATCGGCCCCACGGAGTGCGATTCTTCATGCACGCTGTATTTGGCCAACCCCAACTCGTGCGTTTCTGAGGGCGCAGTTTTCGGCTTCCACGCGCCTTGGTTTGGCGGCCCCGAGGGCGGCGTTGTCGATCCCCGGATGACCGCGGTCTTCGCCTCGCATTATAAGCCGGCGTTGCGTCGCGCCTTCATGGCCCACGTGCGCCGCCACGGCCAACAGGCCCCCGGCCCGATGCTGCGCATCACCGGCCGGCAGCTGGCCGCGTACGGCTACCGCCTCTGCTGATTTCAGGGTAGATCAACGGGCGCGGAGACTCGATCGGACGATCGGAGCGCTCCGCGCTCGTACCAGCCTTTGGTCCGATTGACGATCCAGACGACGCTCAGCATCACCGGAACTTCAATCAGGACGCCCACGACAGTCGCGAGCGCAGCGCCGGAATCAAAGCCGAACAGGCTGATCGCCGCCGCGACCGCGAGTTCGAAGAAATTGCTCGCCCCGATCAGCGCCGAAGGGCCGGCGACGCAATGCGCCTCTCCCGCCGCGCGGTTGAGCATATAAGCGAGCCCGGCGTTAAAATAGACTTGGATCAGTATCGGCGCGGCGAGCATGGCGATGATCGCCGGCTGCCGGATGATCTGTTCTCCCTGAAAGCCGAAGAGCAGAACGAGCGTCGCGAGCAGCGCGATGAGCGAAGCGGGACCGATCCGCGCGAGCGTCTGCGCCAAAAGCTTCTCGCCCCCTGCCGCGAGCAGCCGTTTGCGGGCGATCTGCGCGATGATCACCGGAACGACGATATAGAGGACCACCGAGAGAAACAGCGTGTCCCAGGGCACGACGATCGACGAAAGTCCGAGCAACAGGCCCACGATCGGCGCGAAGGCGACGATCATGATCGCATCGTTGAGCGCGACCTGGCTCAGCGTGAAATGTGGCTCGCCCTTGGTGAGATTGGACCACACGAACACCATCGCGGTGCACGGCGCCGCCGCGAGCAGGATCAGCCCGGCGATATAAGAGTCGATCTGATCCGCCGGCAGATAGGGCCGGAACAGATAGCCGATGAAAATCCATCCGAGCAGCGCCATCGAAAATGGCTTCACCGCCCAATTGACGGCGAGCGTGACGCCGATCCCGCGCCAGTGACGGCCAACTTCGGCAAGCGCGGCGAAGTCGATCTTCATCAGCATCGGCGTGATCATCAGCCAGATGAGCGCCGCGACGGGCAAATTCACCTTGGCGATCTCCATCTCGCCGATCGCGTGAAAGACGCCGGGCAGAAAGTGGCCCAGCGCCACGCCGGCGACGATGCAGAGCGCCACCCAGAGCGAGAGATAGCGTTCGAAAATGGTCATGACTTACTCCGCGGTCGCGTTCGGCGATGTTGCGCCTTCCATCTCACCGATCTCGTGCAGGCGGTGGCGGAGCGCGAGCTTGTCGAGACGATGCAGCGGAATGGCGCAGAACTGATCGATGCGGTTGCGCAGATAGCGAAAGGCGGTGGCGAACGCCCGCTGCTTATCGATGGCGCTTCCTTCGACTGCGGCAGGGTCTTCGATGCCCCAATGCGCCGTCATCGGCTGACCCGGCCAGGCTGGGCAGATTTCGCCCGCCGCGCTGTCGCAAACCGTGAAGACGAAATCCATGGCCGGCGCGTCCGGTCCGGCGTATTCGTCCCAGCTCTTCGAGCGATAGCCGCCGGCGGGCAGGCCCATCGTCTTGAGCGTCTCGAGCGCGTAGGGATGGATCTCGCCCTTCGGATGGCTGCCGGCGGAAAAGGCGTTGAAGCGGCCGGCGCCGCGCTCGCGCAGCAACGCTTCAGCCATGATCGAGCGCGCGCTGTTGCCGGTGCACAGGAACAGCACGTTGTAGACCCTGTCTGTCATTCGCGAGACTCACATCTGATGCGTGAAAGAGAATCGGCCGAGGCGCATGGCGCGCCGCCGCAGCAGTCTTCGGCGAGAAAGCGCGCCAGCGCGTTGAGCCGGGAAAGATCGGCCCGGTAGATGATGCTTCGTCCCGAGCGCGCGCTCATCACGAGCTTCGCTTGCGACAGGACGTTGAGGTGGGCCGAGAGCGTGTTCTGCGGGACGCACAGCGCCTGGGCGACGTCGCCGGCGGCGAGTCCCTTTGGTTCATGCCGCACAAGCAGCCGGAAGGCCTCGAGCCGGGTTGGCTGAGACAGCGCCGAAAGGCAGGCGAGCGCCACTTCTATTTCCATAAATCCAGATATATCGAAATAAACGACGCGCCAATGACATTTTTGCGCTGCCGCGCGGATAGATTGGCGCCCAAACTTACCTCTGTTACCCAAGCTGATTGTCAGGAGCATTTCACATGGCCCGCCGCCCGCTCGTCGCCGGAAATTGGAAAATGAACGGGCTGCGCGCCTCGCTCGCCGAGATTGAGGCCATGGGGGCGGCCTATGACGAAGCGTTGCGCGACCGCGCTGAGCTGATCGTCTGTCCGCCGGCCACGCTCATCGCGCTCGCCCAGGACGTTGCGGCGCGCGGCGGCCTTGGTCTTGGCGCGCAGGATTGCCACCCCGAACCGAGCGGCGCCCACACGGGCGACATTTCCGCCGAAATGCTCAAAGACGCCGGCGCGACCTATGTCATCGTCGGCCACAGCGAACGACGGTCCGACCATGGCGAAACTGACGCCCAAGTTCAGGCGAAGGCGGCGGCCGCGCTACGCGCGGGACTAACGCCGATCATCTGCGTCGGCGAGACTCGCGCCGAGCGAGAGGCGGGCGAGGCGCTGAGCGTCGTCGGCGCGCAGATCGAGGGCTCTCTTCCCGCTGACGCGCCCGCGCATATCGTCGTCGCCTATGAGCCGGTATGGGCGATCGGCACAGGCTTGACGCCGACCGTCGACGACGTCGCCGAAATGCACGCGTTCGCGCGCGAACGGATCGAAGCCCGTCTCGGCGGCGGCAAGAGCGGCGAAGTGCGCATTCTCTACGGCGGCTCAGTAAAGCCGTCGAACGCCCGCGAATTGATGCATGTCGCCAATGTCGACGGCGCGCTTGTCGGCGGCGCGAGCCTGACGGCCAAGGATTTCATGGGCGTCGCGAGCGCCTATCGCTGAGAGCGCCAAGCTGGACAATCCGGTTGAGGCCGATAAAGTCCATCAGTTGGAGGCGGCCGGTTTTCTCTGAATTGATTGAATGAGGGGGCATGCCATGGGCCCGAACGATTTCGGCGTCATCGAACTGGTCGATGAAGACCGCGTCTATCCCGGTTCGCGTTTCAGCGAGGTTCGCGACGCGGTGTTCGCCAATCCCTATCAAAAGGTCTGGGGCGCGCCTGGAGAGCCGCCGCTTCCCTTCGTCATGCCGACCTTTTTCGACATGCTGCGCGCGATCTGGAGGGGCAGGCACTTTCTGACGCAAGCCGCCGAGCGATCGGTCGACGCGCGCAGCGATCTGAGGTGGGGACCCGACAGGAAGGGCTTCAGGCGCATCGTGCATCCCTGGGGCGTCGTTCTGACGGGGCTTTGGGAAATCACCGAAGACAGCGGCTGCACGGGCTATTTCGAGAAGGGCAGCAAGGCGCTTGTCGTTGCGCGCTATTCCAACGGCGGCGCGGTGAAGCGCGGCAAACCGCGGGGGCAGGGCATCGCCGGCAAGCTCTTCCCGACGACCGACCCGAATCATCAGGAGCCGTTGCAGACGGCGAACTTCTTCACGATCGACGACATCGTCGGGGCGTCGACGCGCTACATCAACGACGTCGATTTCGTGAATGCGCCCAATGTCACCCTGTCGAATGACTGGGCGACGTCGCCGATCGTCATGAGCGCCGGCGTCGTGTTCGCGATCACCGACAAGGATCCGACCGAACGCCAGCTCCACGAGATCGCAGAGCTCGGCAAACCTGCCGGCGTTCCGACGCGGGCGCCGCGGTTCATGCGCTTGAAGCTTGCGCCGGGCCATCTGCGAATTGAGGGAGAGGAACTCGATTCGCGCGACGAATTGCTCGCGATGATGTTCGACAAGGGCGATCCGACGCCCAGGCGCAAGATCGAGTTCACGATCGAAGTTACCGACGATGGCGAAGTGACCGGCCGCACGGGCTTCAAGAAGGGGACGTTCCGCAACTGGCGGGGGATCGGCGCGCTGACATTCGACAACGCCGTCGCCTCCTACAATGGCGATCACGTCCTGCATTTCCACCATCCCAATTGGCGGATTGATCGCAACGATCCCGCGACCAGGTTCAGGCCCTCGCCAACGCGCAGCGAAGCGCAAAGGGCCGAGGCGATGTAGGCTTGCCGCCCCGGCGAGCGACCGATATAAGCGCGGCGCCTGACCATTCTCCAACAACGAGGCGACGCGCTCCTATGGCGATCGAACGCACTTTTTCTATCATCAAGCCCGACGCTACGAAGCGCAATCTCACCGGCAAGATCAACGCGCTGATCGAGGGCGCGGGTCTGCGCATCGTCGCTCAGAAGCGTATCCGCATGTCGCGCGAGCAGGCGGAAGCCTTTTACGCCGTGCATAAGGAGCGTCCGTTTTTCGGAGAACTGGTCGATTTCATGATTTCCGAGCCCGTCGTCGTGCAGGTGCTCGAGGGCGAAAACGCGATCGCGCGCTATCGCGAAGTCATGGGCGCCACGAATCCGGCGAACGCCGCGCCGGGGACCATTCGCAAGGAACATGCGCTGAGCGTCGGCGAGAATTCAGTGCATGGCTCCGACGCGCCGGAAACCGCGGCGATCGAAATCGCGCAGTTCTTCTCCGGCAACGAGATCGTCGGCTAAGCGCGAGCGTCATGCCCGCGCTTGTCGCGGGCATTCACGGCGCATCCGGATGAGATATGACCAACTGCGTCTCACACTTCTTTTGCGCGACGCAAATTGGCGTGGATGGCCGGGCCAAGCCCGGTCATGAAGGCTTGGGGTCGCTAATTACGCCCTATCCGTTTTCAGGAAAATACTTTCGCATCATTCTGTCGCGATAGGCGACGAGATTGGGCTTCGCGAGCGCCGCGTCTCGAATCGCGCTCTCGGCCATAGGCGCGAGGATGGACGCCATAAAGCCGAAGACGGTCGCGTCGGCGCCGCACGGCGTATCGCCAAAGAGATAGGGCTTGTCGCCGATCAGATTCGCGAGCGTGTCGATGTCGCGCACGCCAAGCGCCTCGACTTCGGCAGCGGTGTGCCGACCCATGCCCTGCGCCCAGATATTCCTTGCGATCTTGCGGCGAATGAACCATTTCGCCAGCGGGCGCGCCACGGCGGGCACGCTCTCGAAAAAGCGCGCCGGACCGCGCTGGAAATTGGCCTCGTCCATCCAGCGCATATGGACGATGACCCAATAGAGATGTTCTTCGCACATCTTCTCGACGCACCAGCCGACGGCCTTCTGCTCGTCGGATAGATGCGCGTCGAAGTCCTTGCCGTATTTGCTTTCGATATGAAAGCGGATGAAGGTCGAGTCGGCGACGGTCTCGCCGTCGTCGTTGATGTACGGCTGCTTGCCTTTCGGCGCCTTCGAGAAGCCGCCGCGGTCCTCGACGTAATCGAGTTCCGCCATCTTCAGGAGAAGCATCGCCTTCATCACGAACGGCGACGCGTCCGGCAGCCCGGCCACGGGACGAAAACAATAAAGCGTGATGGTCATGAAATCCTCCTAGGCTCCGCCGCAGAGGCCTCGGGAACGATAAGCGTCGTCTCATGCGGCGTGAGGGCGCCAATCACCCGATTGCCCTCGATCCGCACCGCGCCCGACGCGACGAGCCGCAGCGCCATTGGGTAGATGATGTGTTCCTGCGCAAGCACGCGCGCCGCGAGCGTCTGCGGCGTGTCGTCGTCGAGAACGGGCACGGCGGCCTGCGCGACGATCGGTCCTTCGTCCATTTCGGGCACAACGAAATGTACGGTGCAGCCGTGTATCTTCACGCCGTCCGCGAGCGCCCGCTCATGCGTGTCGAGTCCGCGATAGGCAGGCAGCAGAGCCGGGTGAATGTTCAGCATCCGCCCGCGCCAGCGGCCGACGAACCATGGAGTGAACATGCGCATGAAGCCCGCGAGGCAGATGAACTCGATGCGGTACGTGTCCAGCACCATTTGCAGCGAACGCTCGAACTCTTCGCGTCCGGCATAGATCTTGTGATCGATCGCAGCCGTCGCGACGCCAGCGGCCTTCGCCTTGGCGAGCCCAGGCGCATCAGGGCGATTGGAGAGCACAAGCGCGACGTCGGCGGGAAAGCCGGGGTCTGTGGCCGCCGCGATCAGCGCGTCCATGTTTGAGCCGCGACCCGAGATGAGGATCGCGGTGCGCAGCCGCGTCACAACGCCAGAGTCCCGCGGGTTAGGACTCGCTCGGCGTCGTGCGCCTCGATGATTTCGCCGATGCGCACGGGCTTCTCGCCGACGGCGCGCAAGGCTGCTTCGACTTCGCCGGCGTTGGGCTCCGACGCCACGACCGCCATGCCGATTCCGCAGTTGAAGGTGCGCAGCATCTCGCTCTGCGCAATGTCTCCCTTTTCCGCGAGCCAGCGGAATACCGGCGGAGGATTGAACGCGGAGAGATCAAGCGCCACGCCAAGTCCGCTCGGCAGCACGCGCGGCAGATTGTCTGGAAAGCCGCCGCCGGTGATATGAGCGAGGGCGACGATATGCGGCGTCGCCTTCAGGGCGGCGAGAAGCGGCTTCACATAAATTCGCGTCGGCGTCAGCAGCGCCTTCGCCAGGCTGAGGTCTCGCGCGAAAGGCGCGGTCGCGCTCCATGCAAGTCCGGCGTGCTTCACAATGCTGCGCACGAGCGAATAGCCGTTGGAGTGAACGCCCGAGGAGGGGAGTCCGAAAACGACGTCGCCGCTCTGCACGTCGCGCGGCAGCAAACGGTTGCGCTCCGCGGCGCCGACGGCGAAGCCGGCGAGGTCATAGTCGCCGCGCGCATAGAGGCCGGGCATTTCGGCGGTCTCGCCCCCGAGCAGGGCGCAACCCGCCTCGACGCAACCGGCGGCGATGCCTTTCACTACTGAAGCGGCGACGGCCGGATCAAGCTTCCCGGTCGCATAATAATCGAGGAAGAAAAGCGGCTCGGCGCCCTGAACGATGAGGTCGTTGACGCACATGGCGACGAGGTCGATTCCGATCGTCTCGTGAAGCCCGGATTCGATCGCGATCTTCACCTTGGTGCCGACGCCGTCGTTTGCAGCAACGAGCACAGGATCGGAAAATCCGGCCGCCTTGAGATCGAATACGCCGCCAAAGCCGCCGATCTCGCCATCGGCGCCGGAGCGCCGCGTCGAACGTACGGCCGGACGGATGATGTCGACGAACCGATTTCCTGCGTCGATATCGACCCCGGCGCCGGCGTAGGTAAGGCCTGAGCTTCTCTTCTGCATTTCGTCCTTCGCGATGTGGGCGCCGGCGTTAGATGGGCGAAAGCGGCGGCGGCTGTCAAATCCGCAGGGAAGGGCTACGCTGTTGTGCGTTTGCACAAAGCTTTTTCCGTAGCGCGGCATTGGGATGTCGCCGCAAAGGAGTGAAACAATGAAGTTTCGGTTCACCATTGACGATATCGCGGCCGCTCGCGACGCGGGCGCGATTGACGCCGCCGCGTATGACCGGCTGACGCAGTTTCTGGCGTCGCGTCGCGCGTCCGCCGGAAAGGCGACGGCTCAAGCCCCGCGCTATGATTTCGTCAACCTGCTCTGGTACGCGGGCGCGCTGATCGTGCTGGGCGCCATGGGCATGTTTTCGACTACCGCCTTCGGTCTGTGGGGCGACAAGGCGCTGCTCGTCACCGCAATCGTCTACGCCGTTCTGTTCGCTTTCGCTGGCGCCTATTTGTGGCGCAGCCGTGGCCTTCGCACGCCGGGCGGCCTGCTCATCGCTTGCGCGGTCGGCATGGCGCCGCTCGGGATCTTCGCGCTGCAGTCGATGTTCGACGTCAGTCCGGCGGGAGAAGCGCGCCCCTACGGCGATTTCTACGTCTGGATCAAATCAAGTTGGCTCCCCATGGAGCTTGGCACGATCGCTGCGGCGTCTCTCGCGCTGCTCGCCTTTCCTTTTCCTTTCCTCGTCATGATCATCGCCTTTTCGCTCTGGTTCATGTCGATGGATGTGACGCCCTGGCTGATGGGCGTGGAGGAATTTACGTGGGATCAGCGCGCGACGGTCAGCATGTATTTCGGCTTCGCCGTTCTCGCCGTCGCGTGGATTGTCGATCTCAAGCGCTGGCGCAACGGCGATTTCGCCTTTTGGCTGCATCTTTTCGGGCTGATGGCCTTCTGGGGCGGGCTGACGGCCCAGCACAGCGGCGACGAACTGGGCAAGGCGCTCTATTGCGCCATCAATGTCGGCCTGATCTTCCTCTCGCTCTTCCTGATGCGTCGCGTCTATGCGGTATTCGGCGCGATCGGGGTCACGACCTACCTCGGCTATCTCGCCAGCAGCGTTTTCAAGGATTCGATCCTCTTCCCCTTCGCCCTTTCGGGGATTGGCGTTCTGCTCATCGTCTTTGGCCTGCTGTTCCACCGCTACGGCGCCGCCATCGCCGAAACGATCGGCGAACTGACGCCGCCGGCCTTGCGCGGACTGCGCCCCGCGCATGCGCGCGAAACGGAACAGTAGGGGCAAGCAGCCGAGCCGGGGCGCCAGCTGTGGTTCCGGGCGATTGATTGCGCTTTAGACGGATGCGGACTATATAGGCGGCATCCCGACATGGACGGCTGTTCTGTGGGTCGCTCGCGCCGCTTGGCGCGGCGCCGAACGTCCCCGCCATGTCCTGAGGTCAAGGAGTTTTTGAGATGGGCAACGCCCCGTTGATGCCGAAGGCCACGGCCGTTTGGCTCGTCGAAAATACGTCGCTGACATTCGATCAGATCGCCGATTTCTGCAAATTGCATCCGCTGGAAGTGAAGGGCATCGCCGACGGCGAGGTCGCGGCGGGCATTCGCGGTCATGATCCCATCACCTCGGGACAGCTGACCCGCGAGGAGATCGAAAAGGCCGAGAGGAACCCGGACCATCGCCTCCGCCTTTCCGTCTCCAAAGTCGTTGTGCCGGAGGTCAAGAAGGCGCGGGGCCCCCGCTATACGCCCTTGTCCCGCCGCCAGGATCGTCCGAACGCGATCTTGTGGCTCGTGCGCAATCACCCCGAGCTGAAGGACGCCCAGATCATGCGTCTCGTCGGCACGACGAAGACGACGCTCAAGGCCATCCGCGAGCGGACCCATTGGAACTCGGCAGCGCTGTCGCCGATGGACCCCGTGACGCTCGGCCTTTGCTCGCAGATCGATCTCGACTTCGAGGTTAATCGCGCGGCGAAGGACAAGCCGCCGGCGGTCGAGGATCATGGTCAGACGCTGGTTCCTGCGAGCGTCACCACGAGTCCGCGGGCCGAGCCTTCGACGACGGAGGACGTCTTCGGCAAGGCCAAGCCGGCGGCGCCGGCGGACGAGGAAGACAATTTCGACGCCGATCGCGTGTTCGGTCGTCTGAAAGACGTCGATTTCGGCGAGTAGGGGCGCCCGCGCTTCCGATTGATCAAGCGGAAGCTCGCGCGTATCCTTCGCATCAAGAACCTGCGCCGATCTGCCCATTGCGCATCGGCGCGCGTCGCTCTCGCCGCGGGCGAATTCCCGCGAGGCGAACCTTTGGACTCTCCGGATGACAGACTCGCCTTACGATCGCGACCTTGACCGAAATCCCGCAAATTTTCAGCCGCTGACCCCGATCACCTTCCTTGAGCGCGCCGCGGCCGTATTTCCCGAACGCGTCGCGGTCGCGCACGGCGCGCTGCGTCTCACTTATCGGGATTTTTATGCGCGCAGCCGCCGGCTCGCGAGCGCTCTGGAAAAGGCTGGCCTTGGTCGCGGCGACACGATCTCCGTCATGCTCGCCAATACGCCGGCGATGCTCGAATGCCACTATGGCGTGCCGATGATGCGGGGTGTGCTGAACACGCTGAACACGCGCCTCGACGCCGCGATTCTCGCCTTCACGCTCGATCACGCCGAGACGAAGGCGTTGATCGTCGATCGCGAGTTCTCGGAGGTCATTCGTGAGGCGCTTTCGCTGGCAAGGGCGAAGCCTTTGATCATCGACTACAGCGATCCGGAATACGAAGGTCCCGGGGAGCGGCTTGGCTCCCTCGATTACGAAGACTTCGTGCTCTCGGGCGACGCCGACTACCGGTGGACGCCGCCGCAGGACGAATGGGATGCGATCTCGCTCAACTACACGTCCGGCACGACGGGCGATCCGAAGGGCGTCGTCTATCATCATCGCGGCGCCTATCTCACGGCGCTCGGCAATGTGCTCACCGGCGATATGGGCCGCCATCCGGTCTATCTTTGGACGCTGCCGATGTTCCACTGCAACGGCTGGTGCTTTCCCTGGTCGATTTCGGTCAACGCGGGCATGCACGTCTGTCTGCGGCAGGTGCGCGCGGGTCACATCTACGAACTGATGGCCGAGCATGGCGTGACCCATCTGTGCGGAGCGCCTATCGTCATGTCGACGCTGCTAAACGCGAGCGATTCGGAAAAAAAGCCGCTGAAGCGGACCGCGCGCTTCTTCACCGCCGCGGCGCCGCCGCCGCAGGCGGTGCTCGCCGGCATGAAGGCCGCCGGCTTCGAAGTCACGCATCTATACGGATTGACCGAAACCTATGGTCCCGCGGCGGTCAACGAATGGCAGGACGACTGGGATTCGCTTGACGGCCCGGCGCAGGCGCAGATGAAGGCGCGCCAGGGCGTGCGCTATCTCGTTCTCGAAGATCTCGACGTGATCGACCCCGACACCATGCAGCCAGTCCCGCGCGACGGCGCGACAATGGGCGAGGTGATGTTCCGCGGCAATGTCGTCATGAAGGGCTATCTGAAGAACAAAAGCGCCTCAGACAAAGCCTTTCACGGCGGCTGGTTCCATTCGGGCGATCTGGGCGTGCGCCATCCGGATGGATACATCCAGCTCAAGGATCGTTCCAAGGACATCATCATCTCGGGCGGCGAGAATATCTCCTCGATCGAGGTTGAAGACGCGCTGTTTCGGCATCCCAAGGTCCGCGCCGCGGCGGTCGTCGCCGCGCCCGACGACAAATGGGGCGAAACGCCCTGCGCCTTCGTGGAGCTGAAGGACGGCGCAGAGGCGACGGCGGAGGAGCTGATCGATTGGACGCGTGAGCATCTCGCGCGTTTCAAATGCCCGCGCCACATCGTCTTTTGCGAGTTGCCGAAGACCTCGACCGGCAAAATCCGAAAATATGTGCTGCGCGAACGCGCGCGAGAATTATGGCCGGCGAACGCGACGACGGCGTCCCTTTAGAGGCGCCGCAAGAAAGGCGTCTCAAAACAGAGAAGCCAGCAGTCGTTTCGACTGCCGGCTTCGCGTCGAGGGCGGAAGGCCTGAAACTTTCCGCGCCTCGCTATTCGCTTTATACTAGAAGAACAGACCGAGGCAGCCGCCCGCGAGACCGCCGACGACGGCCGCCGCGATCGTGTTCGGAATGCCGCCAAGCGCGACAGAGGCGAGACCGCCCAGAATAACGGCGCCGATGCCAGCGAAGATGTAGGTGTTCGTGGTGATTTCGAGTTCTTTCTGAGCCATCGTTCTACACTCCTCTTTATTCGTTCCCTGAGTCGCGCCTTGTTCGGTCCGGCGCTTTCTCACCCTGAAGGGCGCGTCATTTCGACGCAGGCGGAGGTTAGCACAAGTTCGCGCTGTGTCAAACAAAACTGCGACAGGATGTCGCGGATGTAAATCACTGATATATAATCAAGTACGCGGCTAGACCGGATTTTCGCCGTTCTGCGGCGAAAAAAGATTTTCGTTTTCAGCGCGCTTCCGCGCCGGGTTTCGGTCGCGGAACGCCCCGCCCAATTTCGTTTTCGTCCACGACGGACGCTATACCCCGTGCCGATGACAAAAAAGAACGCTGACGTCGATTCCGCCGATCCTGTGACTCGCAAACCGGATCGCGGGCTGAAAGCCACTCTCGCGCCGCTTCGGCCTCTGTTGCCTTACGCGTTACGCTACAAGCGAACGATCGCGTTCGCCTTCGTCGCGCTGCTGCTGGCGGCGGGCGCGACGCTCACCCTGCCACTCGCCGTTCGCGGCATGATCGATCACGGCTTTTCCGCGGACAGCGCGGGCGCCGTGAACGCCTATTTCGGGGCGCTGATCGCCGTCGCCGCGACGCTCGCGATCGCTTCGGCCACCCGGTACTATTTCGTCATGACGCTTGGAGAGCGCGTCGTCGCCGATCTGCGCTCCGATCTCTTCAGACACCTCACGACTCTCGACGCCGCCTTCTACGACACGGCGAAGACAGGCGAGCTTCTTTCGCGGCTCACGGCGGACACCACGCAGCTGAAATCGGCCTTCGGTTCATCGGCGTCGGTCGCGCTGCGCAATCTCTTCATGTTCTTCGGGGCGATCGTGATGATGATCGCGACGAGCCCGAAGCTCGCGGGTCTGGCGCTCGCGGCCATTCCCGTCATCGTTCTGCCGCTGATCGCTTCCGGCCGCGCGGTGCGCGTGCGCTCGCGTCATGCGCAGGATACGCTCGCGCAGGCGTCCGCTTACGCCGGGGAAAATCTTTCGGCGGTGCGCGCCATGCAAGCCAACGGCGCGCAGGGGTCGACGACTGCGCGGTTCACCCGCGCGGTGGAAACCGCCTATGACGCGGCGCAGGCCGCGACGGTGCTTCGCGCCTTCGTGACCGCCGGGGCGATTCTCATCGTTTTCACAAGCGTCGTCGGCGTGCTCTGGCTTGGCGCTCAGGATGTGCTCGCCGGCCGCATGACGTCTGGCGTTCTGTCGCAATTCGTTCTCTACGCGGTGCTTGGCGCGAGTTCGCTGGGCGAGCTGTCGCAGACCTGGAGCGAGCTCTCGTCGGCAGCCGGCGCAGCCGGCCGCATCGCCGACCTTCTCGCCGTTCAGCCGCGCATCGTCGCGCCGGCGAAGCCGACGCCGCCGCCGGGCCGCTGGCAGGGACGCATCGCCTTCGACCATGTGCGCTTCGCTTATCCGACGGCGCCCGACCGGCCCGCCTTGCAGGATTTCTCACTGGTCATCGCGCCGGGCGAGCGCGTCGCGCTGGTCGGACCCTCCGGCGCCGGCAAATCGACGACTTTCGCGCTGCTTCTTCGGTTCTACGACGTCGACTCCGGCTCGATCACGCTGGACGGCGTCGACCTGCGCGATCTCGACCCTGCCGCGCTGCGCAGGGCGATCGCGCTCGCGCCCCAGGATCCGGTGATCTTCGGGCTGTCCGTCGCCGAAAACATCGCCTACGGGCGCGACGACGCCTCAAGCGAGGAGATCGTGGCGGCGGCGAAGCGGGCCCAGGCGCACGACTTCATCATGGCGCTGCCGATGGGCTACGACACGTTGCTCGGCGAGCGCGGGATCACGCTCTCGGGCGGCCAGCGCCAGCGCCTCGCGATTGCGCGCGCGATACTGGCGGACGCGCCGGTGCTGCTGCTGGACGAGGCGACTTCAGCGCTCGACGCCGAGAACGAGGCGCTGGTGCAGGCGGCGCTGCATGA